>JBAZNU010000002.1 GCA_041649015.1 Ignavibacteria bacterium | reverse complement strand
ATGTTGCAATAGCTATATACATTGACAAAAGCAGAAATAAATGGGTGGGGACATATTTCGGCGGAGCTGCGAAGTTTAATTCAGCACAAAACGTATGGACGGCTTTTGATTTAGCTGATTCATTAGGGTTTACAGGTAGTAATATGGTGAATGGTGTAATAGCAGACGATTCAAATGCGTATTTTCGATATAGGACGACTTTGTACAGATATTCAAGCAATGGATTTGAAATAATACCGGCAGGAACTCCAACTGCATTTGAATTTGACAAATATAATAATTTATTGATAGGTAACTTGAATGGAATAGCTATCTATAATCCTAACGGAATTGTCAGCGTAACACACGATGAAAAAATAGTACCTGCTATTTACAGCATTATTGAAAATTACCCTAATCCATTTAACAATGAAACCAGGATAAAGTTATCTCTTTCAAAGTATTCTGATATCACATTAAAAATATATGATATAAAAGGCAGGTTGGTTTCTATGCTTGCAAATGGTAAATACAATAAAGGAATTCATGAATTCAGATTTAATGGAAGTAATTTGGCAAGCGGCGTTTATTTTGCCGTTTTGAAAACAGAAGTTGAGATAAAATCACATAGAATTGTTTTATTAAAATAATCAATAAAAATGGAAAGCATAAAACTACCGGCATTATTATTATTAATATTAGCTTTGTTTTCTACAACTAATCTTGCATACGGGCAAAATCAATGGAAATATTATCATCCAAACAACTCGGGACTACCCGGAAATATTGTGCCTGATATAATAATAGACAGTACAAATGCTAAATGGTTTGCAACTAACAACGGGCTTGCAAGACTTAAAGGAAATACATGGACTGTATGGGATACTACAAATTCATTGATTCCTAATAATTTTATTCAATCCATTATAAAAGACAAGGAAAATAATATATGGATTGCAACGAGGAACAAAGGAATTGTTAAGTATGACGGAATAAACTGGACGCTTTATTATAATACTAATTTGGGATATCCATTGCTTGCAATAAACCGGCTAAGGGTTGACAACAATAATACACTTTGGGCTTGCAGTCAAACCTTAGGTTTGCTTAAATATCTCAGTAGTATAAATAAATGGGTAAGATATTATACGGCAAATTCGGGACTTCCTGATAATTCTGTAACTGATGTTCAATTCGAAAATAATATTAAATGGATAGGCACTGTGCAAGGCGGGATAGCAAGGTTTAACGATACAAGCTGGACAATATATAACCATAACAATACACCTTTAGAAAGTGATTTTATAGAGCGAGTTGGAATAGATAATTTTGACAATAAATGGTTTTGTACACGTTTTGGCGGAGTAGCTAAATTCAATTCAGATCAAAATCAATGGACAATATATACTTCAACAAACTCCGGACTTCCATGGAATAATACATATAGTATATTTTTTGATGAACAGAATACTAAATGGATAGGAATTGCTGGTGGAGGATTTACAATTTTTAATGATACAAACTGGGTTACCGCACTTGATACAAATTCTACAACGGTAGGTGATTTTAAAAAAGATAAATATAATAATGTATGGATTTGTGCAAGTGAAGGAGTGTGGGTCTATAATCCTCAGGGGATTGTAAAAGTTTACGAAAATAGCACCGTATTACCAAAGAGTATCGCATTATATCAAAACTTCCCCAATCCTTTCAATCCTTTTACTAAAATCAAATATTCTGTTAAGAAAGAAGGCTATGTTACGCTTTCAATATATGATATAACGGGTAGGAAAATAAATACAATTGTTAATAATAGGAAAAGTATTGGTGAGTATGAAATTGTTTTCAACGGAGCAGGGTTATCCTCGGGAATATACTTATATACATTAGAATCAGATGATATAAAAATTACAAAATCAATGATTTTACTAAAATAAAATAATATAAATATTATCAGGGCTCCTTAAAATAAACAGGGCACCAAATCAACCTTTAATAAAAGGAAAACGCGTCCAACGTTTTGAATCTTTAATACGTAAGTATTAAAGCGGTGCCCTTATTTCAATTTGGAACTTAATTGATTTTCATGAAAATTAAAATCTTAAAACAATGAAAAATATATATGTTTCAATCATATCTATACTCATTTTAATAATGAGTAATCAAAAACTCTCTTCAACTGAACCTGCTGCCTTTTCGGGTGATTTCTGTATCGTTGGTAAAACTGGGTTTAATATTACTGCAACTATTGAAATTGTTTCAGTTCCTTTCGAAGGAATTACAGAACCAAAAGACAGTTTTAATGTACCTGTTAATAGAGTACTGGAAATTCAAAATGGGATATACTGGAGATTTTTAGACCAGGGCAATCAACAATACAAAACAACATGGCTTATATGACAAAGACGATGGATACAGATGGAAATATTTTTGATATAGGGCATTGTTCGGGTATAGAATTTCCATTGCCAAATGAAAATTTATCCTGGGGGTTTGCAAAATATAAAATAACTATTTCGGTAGCAGAAACAAACGAAAAATATCAGTTTTATATAAATTCATTAGATAGTAAATATGGCAGAACCTATACCGGGGGATATAGCAGAGATCTATATGTCAGATATCTTTCTGAAAGTCCTTTGAATAGAAGAATATTATTCAGCAAAAAACACAACGATTCTGTTGAAATAGCAATAGATACTATAGCAACATGGGATTCATTAGCAAATGGAAAACCAAGCAAAGAATATAAACTTTGGAAAGTGATTCTGGGTCAGGATAATCCGATGGAAAAAAACTTTTATGCCAGAACAACACCGTTTCCAATTTCACCGCGTGCAATGATTGATAATAGTATTAGAGAGCTCGAACTTGGGACAAAGGTAATTTTTGATACGGTTTATAATTATACCGGTTTATCAGATAAATACGGATATAACACAATAGATAGTGCCTCAGTTTTCTTCCCATATTTTTCAAATCCGCCAATTCCATCTGGAGAAAACAGCGAAAAAAACACTTATGTTACTCCTGCTTATTTCTCATATGATCCCAATTACATAGATATTGTAGGTTTAAAAATAAATGTCTTACCGGGAGACACAATAATTCTTAAGCCCGATAAAAGGTTTTGGATTAGCGGATACAATCAATACTCTGACAACGGAGATACACTTGTTTTGTCTGCGAGTTCAGTTTTTATAAAAGAAACTGCAGCACAACTGAATACATGTTATGGTGGTACAATTTTAGATTATGGTGCTATAATGAACTGGAGTCCGAATTCTTTTTCGCATATTTTTCAAAACTCCGAGTTATCATATTTAGGGACATCGCATACTATTAATAATAGCGGGCATGTTGAAATAGATGGCTATGCAAGATTAAAAGTTGGAAACAACACCACTGTAACATTCGACGGTGCAGGAACATACTTAAAACTTAATCCCAACTCCATCGTCCAGCTTGGCGAGAACGCAAAAATTGAATTCAAGAACGGAGCATACCTGATTGCAAATGGAAGCGCCATTTCCTCTGCTCAAGGCAGCCACGGTAGAGGAATAGTTCTTGAAAATGCTGGTGAGCAGACTTCCATTACAAATTGTACGTTTAATAACCTTATGAGTTCAATATTCGTGAAGAATACTGATGCGGGATATTACGAAGCTTTTAAGAATATTAGTAATAACACATTCTATACCGATGCAATCTGTCACTACGTAATCGAAACAAAAAATACAAACAACATAACCATTTCAAACAATCATATATATATGATGCAGGGTGAGGGATTAGGTATTCTTATGCGGTATTATACAAACGAAGGCAACGAAGAGTCTGCTTCTCCAACTTATGCAGTCAATGTTATGGGAAATGAAATCTCAAACGGGGTTGTATCCGCAGCCCTTATTTCGTTCACAAATTCTTACCCGCATATTAATTTTAAATACAATAATTGTTACGGTAATGTATCAAACACAAATGTTGTATACAGACTATCACACGGAAATATAAAAAATAACACTTTTTCAAACAACTCCGGGAAGAATCTTGACCTTTTACAGGCAAATCCTGACGTGCTTTCAAACTCGTTTTATTCATATATAATGAACCTAACGAATAATGATTCATATCCGTATTTCGCTCCTATATCAACCACCACTGACGGAGGTTGGGTATGGAGAGGCGGCAAAAACACATTAACCAGTTCTTCTAACGGAAATATCTATTACAACAATGGAAATGTCGTACTGGACTGGGGTCAAAATTATTTTTCGAAAGGTTATTACAATTATCATTTGCAGGGGCGAATAAACGAACCCTCAGGTGTATATTATGTAAGAAACAATTGTTTTAATGGCAGCCATAACCCGAGCTCATCCTTAAGAGACTATTATTCGGATACTACTGTTGTAACACCGTATTACGCAGGTTCATATATTAATTGTAGTATTTCAACTGATGCAGGAACAATATGGCAAATTGATGACCTTGGAAATGGATTCTATGATACTTTGTATAGAACTGACAATAACTCCGGATATCAGCCCGAAGAGGATGAAGGTTTATACTCATCCGCTATTGAAAAAAAGCTGAACGACGATAATTACGGAGCGGTTTCAACATTTAAGACATTAATTAATCTTCACCCCCAAAGTGTATACACAGAAGAATGTTTGTACAGCCTGTATGAATGTTACCAGAAGCTTGATACCTCAAGAAATCAAACATCACACGATATTTTGTATTCCGACTTGAAATACTTCCTTGATTCAAAGATTGCATCAGGTCTGTACAGCGATGAATTCAATTTAAACGCTTACAATATTACAGTGATGTGTCTGGCGTCAATTTCCAAATATTACGAAGCAATGTCGGGGTATGAATTCATAGCACTTTACCATCCCGACGAATATTTAAGTTTTCTCGCAAGCTATGATTATGCTGAAATAGAAGACCTGATGAACGGCTCGGGTGGAATTTCAAGCAAGGAAGAAAACATGACACAGGAAGAGTACTATAAGAAATTGAAAAAGAGAATAGACAGAAAGATTGACGACGACCCTGTGAAGAAAATGGTAAAGAAATCATTTGATAGAACAAAAGCAGAAAAATTCTCAAAGATTGAGAAAGATGCAGCTTCAAGAACTAACAGCAATGAAACCGCAAAACAGGAAATAGCAAGAATAAAATCGAAATACGATGAAGCAAAGATGAAAGCTGTTTCCATAATGCGTACTTCAAAATCTTTAACGAGAGAAGAAAAAGACAGAAAGCAAATTGAAGACATTCTGCTCACAAAAACAGAAGAAAACAAGGAATCTGCAACATTTAGCAATATAGTCCCTGACGAGTATAGTATTTCTCAGAACTATCCGAACCCATTTAATCCAAACACAAAGATAAACTTTGCGTTGCCGAAGCAGGGTTTCGTATCTCTGAAAATCTATGACATCACGGGTAGAGAAATTAAGACACTTGTAAACGAAGTAAAGCAGGCAGGATATTACACCGTTGATTTCAACGGTTCTAATCTCAGCAGCGGTGTTTACTTCTATAAAATCCAATCAGGTGATTTTTCAAGCGTAAAGCGTATGGTGCTTGTAAAATAATTGGAAATAAATAATCCAATATTTTTAAATATACAAACAAAAACCCGCGAGACATTCGCGGGTTTTTATATTTTTAAACTAAACATATAATCTACTGAATTTTACAATAGGACTCCATTTTAATTTTCTACTCTTTTTAAACTGTCATCATTTTTTTCAACTCACATGGTTACATTATTTGTTACCCACTGCTTTCTTTGAAATAATTATTTAATTTACTTGACATTTATAAAAAATTATTATATATTGTAATATGCGAGATTAAATAAAATAAATCTTGTAAAAATCTGTTTTATTTGGATGTATTTGAAGTAAATATCCAAATAACAACAAAAATTAAAGGTTTCTTAAACCCCGCTTAAAGTCCACTTCAAGCCCACTTAAATTCCACTTGTAATTCACAGAATTTTCAATTAACTTCCCATTAATCGTCGATGAATGCTTATTGCTTTATCTATCGGTATTATTAAACGCATTAATTTTTAAATTTAAATTTTACTTTTATGGCGGAAATGAAAGGTGGTCTTCTCGGAAAACCTTCTGGTAAAGTAGGGAATATGGTATATCGTATTAAAAATAAGAAGGTTCTTGCTTACCGGCTTAATGAGACTTACAATAAATCTTTCTCAGATAAAGCACTGGAAAATGAAAGTCTTTTCACAAAGGTATCTGCTTTCGCAAACTTTCTGAATAAGTCTCCTTTATTGAAACAACTTTGGATTCTTTCAAAAAGACCCGGTGTTTATTCTAACCTGAAAATATACAAATTCAACCATAGAAATATTAAACTATGGGGAATTAGCTCTGAAGCAAGGATTCTTCCAACTAATTTCACTTACAGAAATAAAAACGTGATACTTGATAAGAATAAACTTACTCTCGAATTTCAGCACCCCGAAATAAATAAACTATACAAGAATCAGACTCATGATTTTGAACCGCCCTATACTTTTGTATCTGTTATTTATGCCGTTGACCCTGTAAATCCTGAATCAGAGCAGAAAAAAGCAGCTATATATCTCGATGAAAAAGTTGATGATTTTAAAATCTCTGCCGCGGGTACATCCCGCTTTACGTTTGATACTGCCGATAACTCTTTCCCTTTCCTCAATGATTTTAAAACTGTTCTCGTTTTTCCGGCAATCGTTTCCGAGGGTCCTGTAAACACAATGAAAAAATGGGCGGAATGCGGCGGCATATACATAAAAGGCTCTATCCCTAAAAAAAGTTTATTTAAACAGGAGCCACCTCCCGTTAAACCAAATAAAACATTCATCATCGATTATTAGTAAATATTTTGTCATCCCCGCTCGCATTTGGCGGGGATCTAATCACAATTTTTTTAAAAATTAAAGCCCTGGAACTTGTTACCCAAACTACCCAATATTTGAATTGTAAAAACTACATATTTTTATTATATTTATAGTTGTTACATTAAGTTATATATCAAATTCATAAGGTTTTAAGTATCTAAAAATATGTTTTTTGCATACTTAGAACTTTTTGTATAATTATTAAATTAGTTAATATTATGAATATTCCCGAAAATTTGAAGTTCACTAAAGATCACGAGTATGTTATTGTTGATGGCAATGTTGCTGTTGTAGGTGTTACAGATTATGCACAGGGAGAACTCGGCGATATTATTTTCGTTGATTTTACTAAATCAGTTGGCGATTCCGTAGCAGTTAACGATGTTGTCTGTTCAATCGAAGCTGTTAAGACTGTTTCAGAGGTCTTCAGCCCGTTATCTGGTAAAATAACTGAGGTAAATTCCGGTATTAATGACGCTGCTTCTAAAGTCAATTCTGACCCTTACGGTGATGGTTGGCTTTTTAAAATTGAAGTAGCAAACCCTGCAGAGCTTGATGCGTTAATGGATGCTGCTGCATACAAAGTACTTTTAGGTTAATAATAATTTTAATCATAATTTAATTCCTGAATAGATTATTTGTAAACAGAACTTTTCCTGTTTTACAAAAGTATGTTTTATTTTTCTATTTTAAAAAGTTAATTATGGAGCTGATATGATGAAGATTATTGTTTCGAATCTTGCTGATGGTAAGCATGATTACGAGTTTCATGAAAACGTCGATTATCTGGAACTCAATGATTTAAAACCTAAAGACGGGATTAATGTTGATGTTACGCTGGATAAATCTGATATGCAGATACATGCTATTATAAAAGTCCATGCAGACTTGATATTTCCATGCGATAGATGTACTGATGATTTTGACTATGTTCTCGAGACTGTTTTCGATGTCGTGTTCAAGTATTCAAAGAATGATCTGGAAATTCAATCGAGCGATGATGATAATATGTTCTTCATTTCTCCGGAAACGAACAGCATTGACCTTAAAAACGTGGTAAGGGAAAATATATTAATTTCCTTGCCGATGAGACATGTGCCCGAAGATAATAACGGTATTTGCTCATTTTGTAAGAAAGATATTAATGATATCCTTAGAATCGACATTAAACAGGAAGTGAACCCTGTGTGGAATAAATTATTAAACAAGAATTAATTAAATAAGTTAAAATGCCAAATCCAAAAAGAAGACATTCGAAAACGAGGGGTAGAAAACGCAGAACGCATTACAAAGCAGCCGCTCCTACTCTTGTCAAATGCTCAAATTGCAATGAAATGAAACCAAGTCATCAGATTTGTCCTGCATGCGGTTTCTACGATGGTAAGAGTATTGTTCTTCCTAAGAAATAGATTTAATGCCGCAGGAGGGTAATAAAATTATTCGTATAGCCGTTGATGCTATGGGAGGGGATTTTACTCCTGTTAATCCCGTTCTTGGTGCTGCTGAAGCCGCTGCTGAGAACAGTAATATTGAAGTTATTCTCGTTGGTCCTGAAAAAAAGATCAATGAAGTATTAAAAAATAAAAATATAACTCTAAATAATCTAAAGGTTATTCATTCTGAGGATTATGTTACGATGGATGATTTACCGGCTGAAGTTTACAAAACCAAGCCAAATTCATCTTTAAACGTTGCTTTAAAGCTTCAGCGTGAGAAAAAAGCAGATGCATTGGTTAGCGCCGGCAATACTGGCGCCGTTCTTTCACATTCGACTTTACGTCTCGGTAGAATTCAGGGTATTGGTCGAGCAACAATTGGTGCTGAACTTCCGGCTATCAAGGGCTCAACTCTTGTGTTTGATGTTGGTGCTACTGTTGATTGCAGACCTGACCACCTCGTTGAGTATGCTATCATGGGTTCTGTTTTTGCTGAGTATATTTACAAGAAGAAGACTCCTAAAGTAGGACTTCTAAGCGTTGGGGAGGAAAAGACAAAAGGTAATGAGCTTTCTCTTTCGGCTTATGAAATGCTTGAAAAAGCTCCCATTAATTTTGTAGGTAACATTGAAGGCAGCGATGTGCTGAAAGGTACCGTTGATGTTGCTATCTGCGATGGGTTTGTTGGTAACATTATCATTAAACTAGCAGAAAGTGTTCTTGATCTTCTAAAATATAACTTTAGAGAATATGCTGACAAAGGGATTTTCCAAAAATTATGGATGGGTTTGATGTATGGGACATTAAAAAAGATTTTTAAGCAGTTCGATTATCAGGAGCAGGGAGGTACTCCTCTGCTGGGTGTTAACGGCGTCTCAATAATTGGACATGGAAAATCGACTCCGTATGCTATTAAGAAAATGATTTTCAGGGCTGAACAGGTTTCTCGTCTTGAAATAAATAAGAAAATTGAAGAAGCAATTAAAGAAAATAAATTAATAAATAAATAAAACAAAATGGCAAAAGTACAATCGTTTGCGGATAAAGCGGCAAAACTTGCTAGGAAGCATGATTTCACCGTTATCGATCCCGATACTAACCAGGAGACAAGAATTATTAACGTTAGACTTGTCGAAGCAGTTAAAACCGAAAAAGGTTCAGTAAAATTTCTTGATAAAAACATGAAAGTTTATGAATCTTCTTATAAACCTTATAAAGGATAGGAGATAAAATGGCAAGAGTTTGTAAAATAACTGGTAAAAAACCTATGACAGGTAATAACGTTTCTCATGCAAACAACAGGTCTAAAAGAAGACAGTTACCTAACCTGCAGAAGAAAAGAATCTGGCTTGAAGATGAAAAACGCTATGTTACTATGAAAATTTCTACCGAAGCTATTAAAACACTCGATAAAAAAGGATTAAAATCTTTGTTGAGCAAATAGTTTCCTGATGGCTAAATCTATCAGTGTTATTATTCCTGCACTTAACGAAGAGAAGCTGATAGCAAATACCATTAAACAGTTTGATGATGTTGTTAAAGCAAAGTATGATGTTGAGGTTATAGTCAGTGATGGTGGAAGTACGGATAATACTCTTTCAATAATCGAAGGCAAGGTTGATAAAATTGTGATTCCAAGTAAGGATTACAAGCAGAACATTTCCGAAGGAAGAAATATGGGTTATAAATCTTCTTCGGGTAATGTTCTGATTTTTTTTAACGCTGATACTTATGTTAAAGATATTGATATTTTCTTCGAAAAGATTCTCGAGTATCTTAAAGATGATAACGTTAACGCTCTTGCGTTTCCTGTAAAAGTGTTTCCGGATGAGGAAAAACTCAGAGACAAAGTTTTTCATTATTTTTACAATAATTATGTCCGTTTACTGAATTTTGCTTTTATGGGTATGGCTCGAGGTGAGTGTCATATTGTTAAAAGAAAAGCTTTCGAAACGGTTAATGGTTATAATGAAAAACTTGGTGCAGGTGAAGATTTTGAGCTGTACAAGAAGTTGCATAAAATTGGAAAGATTCGTTTCTGTAAAGATTTGATGGTTTTTGAATCACCAAGACGGTACAGAAAATTTGGATATTTATATGTCCTTTTCGATTGGGCAAAAAATTCTATTTGGATTACTCTTTTTAAGAAGTCAGTCTCTAAAGAATGGAAACCCATCAGATAAGCCATGAAGTTCTTTAACGTTCTTTCAAATAGCAGTGAACTCGGTATTAAAGCAAGAACAGGTATGATTACAACAGATAACTCTGTAATCGAAACTCCTGTTTTTATGCCAGTCGGTACTGTCGCAACAGTCAAAGCAATAAAGAATTCCGAACTTGAAGATCTCGATTCACGTATTATTCTTGGTAATACGTATCATCTTTATCTTAGGCCTGGAAATTCTATTATACAGAATGCAGGAGGACTTCATAAGTTTATGAATTGGAAAAGAAGTCTTCTTACCGATAGTGGTGGCTTTCAGGTTTTTAGTCTTTCTTCTCTTAAGAAGGTAGAAGATGGTGGCGTGAAGTTTAGTTCTCATATTGACGGCTCTAAACATTACTTTTCACCTGAAAGTGTTATTAACACTCAGAGGATTATTGGCTCTGATATAATGATGCCTCTCGATGAGTGTATTGCTTATCCTGCTGCTTTTAAGCAAGCAGTAAAGGCACTTGAGCGAACAATAAAATGGGAATCAAAGTGTTTTGAAGTTTACAAGAACACGTCTTCATTGTATGGTCACAAACAAAGATTGTTTTGTATTGTACAGGGTAGTACTTTCAAAGAGTTGCGGAAAAGAAGTATTGAGGAACTACTTGTAAATGACTTTGACGGTTGTGCGATAGGTGGTCTCGCAGTCGGTGAAAAGAATGAACTAATGTATGAACTTACGGATTATTGCACTGACATTCTACCGGTTAATAAACCAAGATATCTGATGGGGGTTGGTACACCAATTGATATTCTTGAATCGGTTGAACGTGGAGTGGACATGTTCGACTGCGTCATGCCGACGCGTAACGCAAGACACGGCAGAATATTTACGACTTATGGAGAGATAAATATCAAGAATGCAAAGTATGCTTACGATTTCAGACTGATTGACGATGAATGTATAACTTATACTTCTAAGAATTTCTCGTTTGCGTACTTGAGGCATCTATTCATGGCAAAAGAAATTCTTGGTGCACAGCTTGCTTCATTACATAATTTAGGTTTTTATCTTAAACTGATGAAAGACATAAGAATGGCTATTAGTATTAACAGATTTAAAGAATTTAAACAAACATTTTTATTAAAATATAATTCAAACAAACAAATATGAACATTTTATTTGGTATCTTTTTGCAGGCAGGTGGAGCAGATTTACTATCAACTATAGTACCTTTTCTGCTAATCATTGTAGTTTTCTATTTCCTTATTCTTAGACCTCAGCAAAAAAGGCAGAAGGAAAGAACAAAACTTCTTGAAGGAGTTAAGAAAGGTGATAAGATTATCACTGCAGGAGGAATTCATGGTGTTGTCGAAGGTCTCGACGATAAAACCGTTCTTGTAAAAATTGATGATAGCGTTAAAGTCAAACTCGAAAAAACAGGTATTGCTACTATAATCGGATTAACTGACCAGGGTAAGAAGTAATTTTAACAAAATCCTGAATGGATAAGAAGAATACTATACTGGATTCTATTGAATCTGCTATTAATGATTTTAAAAAAGGTAAAATCATAATAGTCGTTGATGATGAGGATCGTGAAAATGAAGGCGATATGATTTTCTCTGCGGAGAAATCAACACCCGAACTCGTCAACTTCCTCGTTCGTCATGCTCGTGGACTTATTTGTGTTCCTATGCAACAGAAAAGGCTTGAAGAACTTGAAATTGGTATGATGACAGCAGATAATACTGCACGTCATGAGACCGCTTTTACTGTTAGTGTTGATTATTTGGTTGGTACTACAACAGGAATTTCAGCTTTCGACCGTCACAAAACTATTAAAGCTCTTGTTGATAAAAATACTAAACCTGTTTCACTCGGTAAACCGGGGCATATTTTCCCACTTAAAGCCGAGGAGGGCGGAGTATTGAAAAGAGCTGGGCATACGGAAGCCGCGGTTGACCTCGCAAAGCTTGCTGGTCATTATCCTGCAGGCGTTCTTTGTGAAGTACTGAAAGAAAACGGTGAAATGGCGCGTCTACCCGAACTTATCGAGCTTGCAAATAAGTTTAAGCTGAAAATAATCTCGATTAAAGACCTTATCAAATACAGGCTTACAAAAGATATTCTCGTGTCAAGACTTGTTGATGCTAAACTCCCGAGTAAATTCGGGAATTTTAATATTCATATTTATCGCAGTATTGTTGATAGAAAAGAACACATAGCTCTTGTTAAAGGAAATATTAAAATAAATAAACCTGTGCTTGTTAGAGTTCATTCAGAATGCATGACTGGTGATATTTTTGGCTCTCTGAGATGTGACTGTCGGGAGCAGCTTACTAAATCTATGCAGTTGATTGAGAAAGTAGGTAAAGGTGTAGTTCTATACATGAGACAGGAAGGCAGGGGGATAGGTCTCGTTAATAAACTTAAGGCTTATAATCTTCAGGAAAAAGGAAAAGATACTGTCGAAGCAAACGTTGAACTCGGTTTTCAGGCAGATTTAAGAGACTACGGTATTGGAGCTCAAATACTTCGTGACCTGGGACTAAAGAAAATAAAACTTCTTACAAATAATCCTAAAAAGATTATAGGTTTGATTGGGTATGGTCTCGAAGTAGTTGAACGGATTCCTATTGAAATTGAAGCTAATCATATTAATGTAAGATATCTAAAAACTAAAAGAGATAAATTAGGTCACCTAATTTTATTGGAAAAAACTAAAAAGAGAGTTAATTAAATGGAACAGGGTATTGTTTATCTTAAAAGGAAAAGGCTCGTAGAACTTGAAAATCAACTTAGAGAATTAAAAACAGTTGAAAGAAGAGATATTGCGGATAAGATTGCCGAAGCTCGCTCACATGGTGATTTATCCGAAAATGCAGAATACGATGCCGCTAAAGAAGCTCAGTCTCATCTTGAAATGAAGATTGGCAAACTTGAGAATCTTCTTTCAAGGGTAAAAATTATAGAGGATTCAGACATCCCTGATGATACCGCTTACGTACTTACTGAAGTAAAAGTTTTTGACCTGAAACGCAAGGAAGAATTGTCTTATCATTTAGTCTCTCCCGATGAGGCAGATTTTGAACAGGATAAAATATCTATCGTTTCTCCTCTTGGTAAAGCGTTATTAGGAAAGAAGGTGGGAGAAGTGGCTTCTTTTACTGCCCCCGCTGGAACTATAGAATATAAAATTCTTGAAATTAAAAAATAATAAAACGTCATGTTTTACAAGAAGTTTTCTGAGATTAAAGTTGGTGTTTTTATTTTTGTCGCCATCGTAATTGTTACCGCTACTATTTTCTGGACTAAAGGATTTATTATGGGCAAGGATAAGCGGGATATGGTAGCTTATTTCCCGTCTGTTTCAAGCTTAAATTTCGGTGACCCTGTTTCTGTAAACGGTGTTGTGAAAGGTAAGGTTTCTCAAATCGAATTGGAAGGGGACTCGGTCAAAGTAACTTTCGCTCTTGAAAAAGATGTGATTATTAAAACTGATTATTCTATTGAAATCGCATCCCCCGAACTTATGGCTGGAAAGACTGTTTATATCAGACCCGGAAAGGATGCTAACCAGATCGATTATGGTAAACCTCTGTTCGGTGTTAATGGTGCTGATATCTCTACTGTAATGAAAACTGCTTCCGATATGGCTGGAGACGTAAAAACCCTTATCGGTAAATTTAATAAAACTGCTGATAATCTTGATCTCGTTCTAATCAATATAAATGAACTAGTTGGTGATAAAAGAATGCAGGGAGATTTAAAAAATACCATTTCTAATCTTGCTGTTACTTCCAGAAGCCTTAATGGTCTTGTTGCCGATTCTCGAAAGAACGTAAATAACTTATCTGATGATGCAGATAAAACACTAAAGAGTGTTAATACTCTTCTTGATGATACTTCACCAGAGATTAAGAGTACATTTAAGGATGTTCAGTCTCTAACTGTGAAATTTGATTCACTCGTTTCAAACCTTAATATAATTGTTTCTGATATTCAAACTCAGAATAGTGGAGTCGGTAAGTTTATTTATGACGATAAATTCTTTAATAACTTAAATAAACTTATAGAAGAAGTTGAAAAACTTACGGTCAAGATAAAAAACGACGGTGTGAAAATTAATCTTTTCTGATTTTAAATAATTCTTTTAAATAAAAACCTTGTTCAACTTGAACAGTGTTTTTGTTTTTCTGTTGTGTTATTACCTAAATATCAAACCCAATATTAAACCTGTGAGCAGCTCCTACATTCCCTAATGAATTAAAAGCATAATCAAGTTTATATCTCTCTCCGAACCTAATTCCGATACCGGCCGAGAATCCGCTAATGCCTAACGTAGACCCTGTCTTAAAGTTCTGCCTCTGTGGATTGTTATAACCTACTCTTAATAGTACATAATCATTAAGTGTAAACTCTCCGCCGACTACAATATTCTTGAACCTTTCAAAGAATTTATCATACTCATCAAGAAGGTTAGAAAATCCGATATTTACTGTCAATGGAAGGTGTTCAAGGGATTTGGTCATGCCTAATCGCAAATCTATAGGTAGCTTTTCATTCGTGTTTATATACTTTTTAACTTGCGTTCCTAAATTTAATATACTAATCCCGAAGTTCAGTTTTTCTTCTGGTATAACATACATAGCACCAAGATCTAAAGCAAGAGCCATCGAATTATATTCATCTATGGATGAGTATATAAACTTCACATTAGCTCCGTAATGAAAATTGAACTTGTATTTGTTCGCATAACCGAGTGAAAGTGCAAGTTCATTAGCACCAAAGGTTCCTAAGTTCTCAAAGTTTTCGTCGTATTTATCAAAGCTTCCGTAATTTATGTATCTGATACCCGCTCCGAAGTATCCTATGTCTTTATATTTCTGTGAATATGCAACGTTTCCCGAATTAATATCCATCAAGTACTTAAAGAATCCAACACTTGCCTGTTTCCCCTCAAGTGTCGCAAGTCCGGCAGGATTGTAGAATATCGTGTTTACATCATTTGAAACCGAAACAAAACTCCCCGCCATTGCAGATGAACGGGCGTCAACATTTAGGTTTAGAAAATCGTATGTGTATTGTTGTTGAGTAAATGCTAAATTTGTTGTAAGAATTACTGCTGCTGCAATTACTGCTATTAGACTTATTTTCTTTTCCATCACTGATTATTGGTTATTAACTTGTAGCTAACCTCTTTACTCAACTCCTTTTTTCTTCAATAATATTCAATAAAAGCAAAAAATACAAGTGTTTTAATAAACTTCAAATGTTTTCATTTTATCATCATACTGAGCTTCTTCTATTCGTAATGTAGTTACCCTTGATGCATGCGAACCTATTTTCATACACTTAATATAATCTTTAAGCACCCCTTCTTCTCCTTGTGCAAGTATCTCAACATCGCCGTTGTATAAATTCTTAGCGTAACCTGAAATTCCGTATTCTTTTGCAGTTCTGTAACAGTAATACCTGAATCCGACACCTTGCACAAGTCCTTTAACTATAATTCTAATTGCCCGCATGTATAATCTTTTTCTTTATTTCCTGAAAAAATTCTGAAAATATAAATCCAAGCAAAATTATTAACGCTCCGACTATCTGGTTTCCCGAAAGCAATTCCGATAAAAGAATGAATCCGAATATTACAGCAAACACCTGTTCCATGTTGTAAATAAGTCCCGCCCTTATTGGTGTTGTATATTTTTGAAACTTTATCGCCAAGAATAATGCAATGAATGTAGAAAATATTCCGTTAAAGACAATAGAGAATACTAAAAACCAGTTAAACTCTACTTTAAAAGAATCCATCCATAAATGTTCTATAAAAACCAATGATAATAAACTTAATACTGCCATTGCTAAATATTGTCCCCAAATCAAAGGTAGGGCATCGCTGTTGCGTGAATATTTGTCAAGGTACACTATATGATATGCAAATGCAATCGAACATACCATTGTTATGATATCCCCGAAATTCAACTCTGTATTCTTTATATCAGACAGAATATAAATCCCGAACATAACTATTATTACACCAATAAGATTCTCCACCTTTGGCTTAACTTTTATAACCATTATTTGAACGAATGGAATTAATACAAGATATGTTCCCGTTATTAATGCTGAATTTGCGGATGTAGTATGCTGTAATCCAATTGTTTGGCTCACAAATCCCAAAAAAAGAAATATACCAAGTATAATGCCTTTTCTTACATCATCCTTTTTAAATTCTTTTATTCTACTTCCGTAAAAACAGTAAAAAATAATAACAGTCAGGAAAAATCTGAAAAAGATAAACGCATTTGGTGACATGTAGTTAAGGGCAATCTTCACCGAAGGAAAACTAAACCCCCATATTAGCGAACAGAACAATAATATTACTTCTGACTTATACTGTGTAGGATTGCTCGAGAAATAATTTTTTACTCTGATGATTGAATTCATTCCGTTTTAAAATCCGGGTATTTTATTTCTGTAGATTATTAAAAACGAAAACGTAAACCATAGTATGATGTTAATTATTAAAGATATATCTTTCGTGACGATAAGTTCAGGACTTTCCCCAAGGTTCTTCCTGTGTAGTAAATATAGATACCTGAACATTCCGTATATTACAAATGGTGTTGTGTATATTAGATTCTCTGTATGAAATGTGCTTACTGCTTTGCTTGATACAGTGTATAATGCATAACAGATAATCGTACCAGTTACAGCGACAGTATTCATCTGGTCTGTAAAAACAACGTCATAATGACTGAGTACCTTTCTTTGATTTTCATAATTGTCATTCTCAGAACCTGTAAGTTCAGCCCTTCTTTTTGAGATTGCAAGAAAAAGAGATAGAAAAATTGTAGTCAGTATCATCCAGCTTGAGATCGGTACTCCTATAGCTGCCGCTCCACCTTCAACTCTGAGCATAAACCCAAGTGAAATTATAAATACATCAAGTATCACAATATGCTTCAACTTTAATGAATAAAACAGATTCATTGTCACATATACACCTATCACCAATGCAAATACTATATTAAGCTTTAAAAGTATTAATATAACAATTACCGTTAAAAATAAAGCAAAAATAAGTGCTTCTTTTACGTTTACTTCTCCCGATGCAATCGGGCGGAACCGTTTCTTTTTGTGAATTCTGTCAGCATCTCTGTCCACTATGTCATTAATAATATAAACAATGCTTGATGTAAACGAAAATGCTACAAAGGCAAGCATACTCATTATTACTAAATCAAAATTCATCATTTGACCCGCAAACAGAATCGGTGCAAAAACGAATAGGTTCTTTAGCCATTGTTTTGGTCGGGATAATATTATTAACTTAAATAGTTTCATTATTTGCAAGTTTTAATATAATCAAGTTATTCAATTTTTGTAATGAATAAACAGTTTCAAAGATTTCTGCTTTTGTTGTTACGATTTCTCATTAAATTCACTGGATTTTCTTCAAAATTTAACAGAAATCATAAATTTATGTCATTGACTATTTTAAAAAATTGAGGTATTTTTATTGATAATTCGAAGATAGCTCAATGGTGGAGCATTCGGCTGTTAACCGAAGGGTTGGGGGTTCGAGTCCCCCTCTTCGAGCAAAACCTCGCTGGTTAAATAGCGGGGTTTTTTCATTTAAGTAATGCTTATGAATTTGAATAGTTTATTCCAAAATACTGAAGATGAGCATCCTCTGACCGTATCAGAATTAACCTCCTTTATCAAACAAACTCTTGAAACTCGTTTGAATGATGTTTTTGTTTTAGGTGAAATTTCTGGTTTCAGAAGAGCAATGCCTTCAGGACATTCTTACTTTGTCCTTAAAGATAATAAGTCTCAAATTTCTTGCAATCTTTGGAGTTTCCGATTTAACCAACTTAAATTCAAGCCAGAGGACGGAATGAAAGTCCTTATTAGGGGTAGAGTTACTGTCTATGAACCGCGGGGAACCTATGCAATTGAAGTTTATAGCATCACTGAAGTGGGTATCGGAGAGTTGCAGGCAGCTTTTAATAGACTTAAAGAAAAACTTCTCAAAGAAGGCTTGTTCGATGAGGAAAGAAAAAAGCATATTCCTGATTTTCCCCAAAATGTAGCAATTATTACTTCTGAGTCAGGTGCAGTTATCGAAGACTTTATAAAAGTAGCTAAAAAAAGATATTCGAATTTCATGCTTTACCTTTTTCCTGTATTAGTTCAGGGTAAAGGCTCTATTGAAAGTGTTTGCAGGGCAATAAAGCAGGCAAATGACCTTCCCATCGATTTTGATGTTATCGTAATTGCAAGAGGTGGTGGTTCTATAGAAGACCTCTGGACTTTCAACGAAGAAGATGTGGCAAGAGCAGTTTGTCAATCAAAAATTCCAGTCGTCAGTGCCGTAGGGCATGAGGTTGATTATACTATTTGCGATTTCGTTGCTGACTTAAGGGCACCTACCCCTTCTGCCGCTGCTGAGATGATTCTTCCCGATAAAAGGGAGCTTTTGGACAACCTTAACAATTATGATTACGACCTAAAGTCATTAGTCTTTGACAGAATTGCTTTTTACAGAGAGAGTCTTGATAGAATTCAGTCCAATTATGCATTCAATAAGCCAAGAGATATCCTGAATGATGTTAAGATTCGTGTTGATGAGATAAGTGATGAATTGTATAAGATTTTTTCTGATACTTTAGAATACTATAAATTAGATTTAGAAGAAAAGCATGATTCTTTAGCTTCATTGTGTAAAGATAGAATTACATTTTGTAAAAACGATTTGGACTACAAAGAAAAGATTCTAAAAAACTTAAGTCCGGATAATACCCTAAAACGAGGTTTTGCAGTGATTACAAAACATAGTAAAATAGTTTCAGGTAAAATAGATTTGAACAGCAATGATTCAGTGAATATTAGATTTCACGATGGAAGCGTTGATGCAACTGTTAACTGAAATACTACGCTTATTTCAATAATAAATTAATTTTATTAATGTTATTTTTGTTTTACATCTAATTATGGCAAAAGAAAAAGTTAATACAGATTCGTTTGAGTATTCTTTCCGAAAACTCGAAAAGATACTTAGTGATTTGGAAGAAAATATCGACCGGAAGTCTCTAGACTCGATAATTGAGAATTATCAGGAAGGTCTTAAACTGCTAAAGATTTGCAGGGATAAACTTTCTCAGGCTGAACTTAAAATCGAAAAAATTAATCCTGAAAAATAAATGGATGAACAAAAATTTAATTTAAATAACACAAAATTTCTTAAGGATATTGAATACCCAAGAGATTTAAAAAAACTCAACTTACTCGATCTTCGGGTCCTGTCAGATGAACTGCGTGATTATCTTATAGACACAATCTCTCAGATTGGTGGGCATCTTGGTGCATCTCTTGGAGTAGTTGAACTCACTCTGGCCCTTCATTATGTCTTCGATACTCCTAAAGATAAACTTATTTGGGATGTTGGACATCAGGGGTATATTCATAAGATATTAACTGGAAGACGCGACGCGTTAAAAACCATCCGGCAGAAGGACG
The DNA here is from genome assembly GCA_041649015.1 of Ignavibacteria bacterium. Classification (NCBI taxonomy): domain Bacteria; kingdom Pseudomonadati; phylum Ignavibacteriota; class Ignavibacteria; species Ignavibacteria bacterium. The sequence continues at coordinate 584,852 of JBAZNU010000002.1, read as the reverse complement.
GTATCAGCGGTTTCCTAAAGCGTTCTGAGAGCGAATACGATGCATTTGGTGCTGGCCATGCTACAACCTCCTTATCCGCCGGCCTTGGTATTGCTACTGCTAGAGATTTCCAAAAGAAAAAATTTAAGGTTGTTTCAATAATTGGTGATGGTTCCATGACAGGCGGTATGGCTTACGAAGCTATGAATAATATCGGACTTCTTAAAAAGGATATGATCGTTGTTCTAAATGATAACAGAATGTCTATTGCTCCGAATGTTTGGTCAGTACAGAATTATTTTACAGAGTTGATGTTGAATGAATCATACAATAAATTAAGAAACAAAGTTTGGAATCTTACAGGTAAAGTCGACAAGAAAAATAGCGACAGACTTCGTGCTCTGGCAGCAAAAATTGAAGGTGGATTAAAAGGTGTTTTAACTCCAGGTATGCTTTTCGAAGCACTTGGATTTAGGTATTTCGGCCCCTTAAATGGTCACAATGTAGTAAATCTGGTTAAGACTTTTGAAGAAATTAAAAATTTCACTGGTCCTGTTCTTGTTCATATCTTTACTGAAAAGGGTAAAGGTCCTTCTTATGCTCCGGAACATTTCCAGAAACTTCATGCGTTAAATCCTTTTGACAAAACTACTGGTATAGAGTATAAAAAAGCTACAGTTCCTGCTTACACAAAAATATTCGGCGAAGCTCTCGTTGAACTTGCTAAGAAAGACGAAAGGATAATTGGTATTACTGCTGCAATGCCCGATGGTACCGGACTTAGTATCTTACAAAATGAAATTCCTGAAAGATATTTTGACGTTGGTATTGCTGAGCAGCACGGTGTCACATTCGCAGCTGGGCTAGCTACCGAAGGATATACCCCGGTTGTCGCAATTTATTCAACATTCCTTCAAAGAGCATTTGATCAGATTATACATGATGTCTCAACCCAGAAGCTTAGTGTCGTGTTTGTTCTCGACAGGGGAGGGCTTGTCGGTGCTGATGGTCCTACCCATCACGGTTCATTTGACCTTTCTTACCTGAGGTTGATCCCTAATATGGTTATAATGGCTCCTAAAGATGAAAATGAATTAAGGAATATGCTTTATACAGCAACTCTTTATAAAAAGGGTCCGGTTTCTATGCGTTACCCGAGAGGTAATGCTCTTGGAGTCCCGATAACGGATTTTCAACAGTTGGTTATCGGTAAAGGAGAAGTAGTCAGAGAGGGAAAAGATATTGCAATTCTTGCTGTTGGAAACATGGTTCATAATGCTTCACTTGCAGCAGATTTATTAAAGGAAAAAGGTATAGATGTTGAAATTATCAATATGAGATTTGTAAAACCGTTAGATTCTGATTTACTAAAAAACACATTTGCAAAATTTAATAAAGTCATTACTATAGAAGATAATTCTATCCTTGGTGGTTTCGGAAGTGCTGTTGCTGAATTTGCTGAACAATATGGGTTTAAAAATGATCTGCTTTTGCATGGATTACCCGACAGGTTCATTGAGCATGGAAAGCCTGAAGAATTACATGCAGATTTGAAACTTGATCCTAAGGGAATTGCAGAAGTTACTGAAGAGTATTTTAGAAAAGAAAAAGTGAAGTTTTAAATGTTTGAAGATTTAATACTAAGCAACAATTCGAATTTACCTAAACGAAAAAGTTTTAATCGTAAAAACAACGATAAAAAAGTTTATATCGAAACTTATGGTTGTGCGATGAATTTTTCCGATACTGAAATTGTGCTTAGCGTTATGAGCGATTTTGGCTACAATGAAACCAATGATATTAATAGTTCGGATGTAATTCTTCTAAACACTTGCTCCATTCGTGAAAACGCTGAAACAAAAATTTATAACAGGCTGAAACATCTTTCAGCTCACAAAAGAAAGAATCCTTATAAAGTCATAGGCATTCTCGGATGTATGGCTGAAAGACTGAGATACGATTTAATCGAAAAGGAAAAATGTGTTGACTTGATCGTCGGTCCCGATGAATACAGAAAAATTCCTCATTTAATTCATAATATTTTTGAAACAGGCGAAAGAGGTGTTGCTGTAAAGTTATCTAAATATGAAACCTACGATGACATTATTCCGGTTCGTAAAGAGGGGATTAATGCTTGGATTTCAATCATGAGGGGTTGTGATAAGTTCTGTACTTTTTGTGTCGTTCCATTCACTCGTGGCAGGGAACGAAGCAGAAAAGTTGAGAGCATTGTTAACGAGGCAAAGATGCTATTTGACGAAGGTATTAAAGAAGTTACTTTGCTGGGTCAGAATGTTAACTCATTCAACGATGAAGGAAATGATTTTGCGGATTTACTCAAATCGGTTGCAGTAGCAGTTCCCCATATGAGAATCAGATATTCTACATCTCACCCTTACGATTGTTCAGAAAAACTCATTGATACTATGGCAGAGTTCGGTAATATTTGTAACTACTTGCATCTTCCCGTTCAATCAGGTTCTGAGCGCATCCTGAAACTTATGAACAGGCTTTATAGTATAGATCAGTATCTCAATATTATGAACTATGCCAAGAAAACCATTCCTGGAATAGGACTTTCCACAGATATTATTACTGGTTTTCCTACTGAAACTGAAGAGGAACATCAAATGACTCTAAACCTTATGACCGAAGTCGGATACGACAGTGCATATACGTTCGCTTATTCACCAAGAGAAAATACAAAAGCATACAGAATGGAAGATAACGTGCCTGAAGATGTTAAAACAAGACGTCTTAATGAAGTAATCCATCACCAAAGGAAAATATCAGCAGATATTTTTAAAAGTATGGTAGGGAAAAAAGTAGATATTCTTCTCGAAGGTGTCTCAAAGAAATCAAATGATTTCCTAATGGGGCGTACAGATTGTAATAAATCGGTTATCATTTCTATGAGAAATAACAAAATTGGTGATATTTTAAATACATCAATCGTCAAATCAAATTCAGCCACATTATTTGCAGATTAGTCTGAAATAATCTGATGACAGACTTCTTAACATATTCGATACTAATGTTAGTTTCTTTCATCTTGAGGTTATTACCTTTAAAGATGGTTCAAAAGTTTGGTAATCTTTTCGGCTTATTATTACCCGTCTTATTTCCGACTCGTAAGAGAGTAGCTTTTAATAACCTCACACTTTGTTTTCCCAATGAAGACAACAAATGGAAACACTCCGTAGTAAAAGGTGTCTTTAAAAATCTTGGTATTACTCTCTTTGAAATTCTTTACCTTCCTAGAATGAAGAAGCGTTTGCTTGATAGATTTATTTCTATTAGTAATTACTATCTCGTTGACGAGGAGTTACGCAAAAGAACCGGTGTCCTCTTTCTTAGCGGACATATCTCCAACTGGGAAATTATGGCATTCTCATACGGGAAAATATTCCGTAGAAAACTTAATATTATTGTTAAAAGTCAGACTAATAATCTTGTTAATAATAAAATCAATGATTATCGTGAACTCGGTGGTAATAGAATAATTGAAATTGGTAGCTCTCTTCGTGAAATTTATAAGATTGTAAAAGAAAATGGTATTGTGTGCTTTCTTATGGACCAGTCTGCCAATCCCGACTATTCAGTCTATTCAAACTTCTTTGGTCAAAATGTTGCAACGTTCTCTGGTCCTGCTAAGATAGCGCTGAAATTTAATACTGGACTTATATTTGCTTATCCCGTTAGGCAGAAAAACTATAACTATCTTATAAAAGTTGATAAAATATTATATGACGACTTAATTGGAGGTACTACTGAAGAAAATATACAAATACTTACTGATAGAATTAATCAAAAATTGGAAACCGCTATTCGTGAAAATCCCGATCAGTGGCTATGGATTCATAGAAGGTTTAAACATGTGAAACAATGAAGGTTCTGATTATTCAAACTGCATTCTATGGTGATGTTATTCTTTCCTTGCCTCTTGTTCAGGTTCTCAAGAAAAATAAAAGTGATTATTCCATTGATTTCATGTGCATTCCAAAAACATCTGAAATTCTTAAAGGTAATCCTTACATAAACAAAGTTATTATTTTTGATAAGTATGAATCTGCTAAAGGGATTTCAGGATTCCGGAACGTAATCACAGAAGTTAGAAATAATAATTACGATGTTATCATTTCTGTCCAGCGATATACACGCTCATCTATCATAGCAAAACTATCAGGTGCGGAAAAAAGAGTTTCATATGAAAATTCTTCTTTGCCTTATTTCTACACAGATAAAGTACCTTATTCACAAAAACATGAAATAAACAGGGTTCTCAACTTGTTGAAACCGCTTGGAATATTTGAATCAAAAATAATTAAACCCGAATTATTTCCTTCGGATGAAGACAAAAATGAAGTAATAAAAATTTTTAATGGTCTCAATATTAAAAGTAAAAGTAACCTTATTTGTATAGCACCCGGTTCAGTTTGGTTCACGAAAAGATTCCCTGAAGAAAAATTCGTTGAACTCCTGAATATGATGGATAAAAGTAACTTGAAGATTGCATTGTTAGGTGGTAAGGATGACACAAAATTATGTGAAAATATAATAAAAAAATCTACTAATAATGAAGTCTACAGTTTTGCTGGTAAAATCACCATTCTTCAGTCAGCTGAATTGATTAAAAATTGTTCTCTACTGATTACAAACGATTCTGCTCCTTTGCATATGGCAAATGCTGTTGGAACAAAAGTTATTGCTCTCTTTGGTTCCACTACAAAAGAATTCGGATTTTATCCTATAGGTGTGAACGATAAAATCTTTGAAATAAATGGTCTGAAATGCCGCCCATGCTCAAATCACGGAAGAAAAAACTGTCCAATTCATACTTTCGATTGTATGCAAAATATCAACGTTCGTGATATCTATAATGAAATTGTATCTTCCTTAAATGCTTAAAAATAGCCTCTTTATACGCTAACCATACTCTTATTTACGCTCTAACTAAACGCTCAAAATAGTTTTCTGATTAAATGTAGAATTTACTCGTAATTATTAACTTGCTGATTTTTAAAATATTATCTTATCTTACCTAATATCCGCATTACAAACTTACCTAACATATCAAACTCAAGATTTATCCTGTCACCGTGTTTAAGATACTTAAAATTTGTTGCAGAATATGTGTGCGGTATAATTGCAACCTTAATAATGACACTTTTCTTTGTCTCTTTTACGATTTGAGCAATTGTTAAGCTTATTCCGTTAATTGAAATACTGCCCACATAAATTATATTCTTCTTAAATCTTATTGGAAATTCGAAGAAGAATTCCCAGCTATCCTTTAGCTTGTTGATTTTGTAAACCTTTCCAGTAGCATCCACATGACCCTGAACTATGTGCCCATCAAGGCTTTCACTAAGTTTCATGGGTTTCTCAAGATTTACGTAACTTCCTATTTTTAGGTCACCGAGGTTAGTCTTGCTCAAAGATTCTTTTACAGTCGTGAATTCAAACCGGTTGTTTTTTATATTCTCTATTGTCATACAAGCGCCGTTTATTGCAATACTATCACCTTTTCTCCTGTCATTTAAGTAAGCTTTCTTTGATGGAGCTATTAGAAATTTTATGCTATCACCTTTTGATGTCGTTTTTATAACTTTTCCTGTATCTGTTACTATTCCTGTAAACATTATTTTATATTTTTATAAATTAATAATAAATCCTTATCAAGTATTTTAATTTCTTTTAATGTTACTTCCTTTGCATTTTCTAATTTCTTTATTTGATAATCCCTGAAAGAAGATATCCCTTTTCCTAAAATCTTCGGTGCAATAAACAAATTAATTTCATCAAATAAGTCTTTATCTGCAAATTGAGAATATATATTCGCTCCTCCTTCAACCAATAATGAGTGATACCCAAGTTTGTAAAGACTTTTTAATATATCAGCTATTTCCATTCGTCCAAATTTACTTTTTAATCTTATGTATTTTTGATATTCTAAATCCGATACATTTTTATTGCTGGAGTGATAAATTATAGTTAATGGATAGTTGTTTTTTAGTAATTTATATTTATTAGTTAACTGTAAATCCTTGTCTATAATAACCCTAACTGGATGTTTCTTCGAGTTGACAAATCTGACTGTCAGCTCTGGATTATCTTGAACTATGGAATTCTTTCCAATTAGAATACAATCATAATTACTTCTTATATGATGTGTTAACTCCCTTGAACGTATATTAGTTATCCACTGGGATTTAAAATTATTTAGAGCGATTTTCCCATCAATACTCTGTGCAATTTTTAATGTAACATACGGACGTTTTTCAGTTATATTTACTATGAATCTTTCATTCAAATTTATGCAATCCTCATTCAATACTCCTGTCCAGACTTCAATACCTGCTTTCCGTAATTTTGTGATACCTTTGCCATTAACTTGCTTATTCGGATCTTTCATTCCAATCACAACTCTTTTTATCTTGTTCTTTATTATAAAATCTGTACAAGGAGGTGTTTTCCCAAAATGTGAGCACGGTTCCAGATTGACATATAAAGTGCTGTTTCTTAAGTCATTTCCCGCTTTCAACGCGTTATTTATGGCATTTATTTCTGCATGATGAAATCCAAATCTTTTATGGTAACCTTTTCCAATAATTTGTCTGTTCTTGACTATTACACAACCCACCATAGGATTCGGTTCGACTTTCCCTCTTCCTTTTATTGCAAGTTTCAGGCATTCTCGCATGTATTTCAAATCATCATTTATCATTCATTTTATTCTTTAATTTGGTGAGTACACTATCGCTCGTATCCCTGTAATAAAAATATGTCATAAAATCTAATCTCTTTACATTTAATAATTTAATTGCTCTATTTATAAAGTCTGAATCGTATGAAAATATATTCTTGAATCCATCTAGTTTGTAATATGCTTCTCTTCTTCCAAAAATCGTTGCACCCAGTACACAATTTTTTAAATGTACAAGTTTCTTCTTATTCCTAACATCGGGAACATACATATCCTCATCTCTGCCTATTAATATTGCAGGAGAATGAATTATATCTACCTTTTTATATCTGTTCATATATCTAATCCTATTCGAAATGTGTTCTTTACCATATTCGTCATCAGAATCAAGAAATGTAATATATTTACCCTGTGATATTCTTATCCCGGCATTGAGTGATAATGCTGTTCCTCTATTAGAATGCTTCATATATTTAACTCGGTAATCATGCTCCATTATCTCAAACAGCTTATTATGAAATCTGTCATTGCTGCCATCATCAACTACTATCAATTCGTAATCGTTGTAAGACTGATTCATTACAGAATTGTATGCCCTGTAAAATAACTTCTTTCTGTTATAAACGGGCATTATAATGCTTACTGTAGGATTCTTTTTGTTTAATTTCATATAACCTGTTTTACCCTTGCAACCCAGTATTTAGGGTCTTCGGGAATTGTTCCTTTTCTGATTTCAAAGTGAAATATTTGTCCATCAAGATTTTTTGATGTTGAAGCGATTATTTTACTTGCAGCTACTTTGTCACCAATATTTATCTTAATATCTTTTACTAAACCATAAATAGTCCTGTATCCGTTACTGTGTTTGATAATAATAATTTTCCTATAAAAAGGTACATCCAAGATATTTTCAACAACTCCGTCTGCTACACATCTTACATCTGAATTCTCGGCAATACTTACATCTATACCTTCGTTATTCATTATGGACCCGGTATTTCTGTCAATTGATTTTCCAAAATCGTTTATAATATATGTGCTGTTCACTGGAAAAATCAGTACTCCTTTTAGTGAATCAAAACTATCAGATTCATAATCCGGTGTAGTTTTGAGTTCGTACTTGTTCCCTTCTTGATCATTAGAAAGTGTGTATTCAATTTCAAAAATTAATTGTTTCAGTTTTTCGGCATGATACAATAGATTATCAGCATTTGACCTTAACATTGAAATTGAATCCTCAACATTCATTTTTTCAAGAAGTAGCAATGTTTGGTCTTCCTTCTTTTTATTTATGTAACGAAATATGTCTAATTTCCTGTAACCCTTTATTTTCTTACCTTCTTCGTATGCATACTCTTCATATTTTATCCTTTCAAAATCTGTTTTACGTTTCTCAGAAAGTTTGTTCAAATACTGAAGTCTTGCAAAAAAATTAGTAGGTGAATCAGATGTGAAAAGTATCTGATACTGGTAATCAGGACCCTTTTTATAAAGCCATAGAATTCTTTTTTTGAATTCCTCTTTTAGTTTCTCTATTTTCTCATTGTGGCTTATAAATTCAGCTTCCTGTCTTAAAATATCGTCCTTACTATCCCCGGTTTTAATGTTTTTAAGTAACTCAGATAAAACTTTTATTCTGTTCTCTAATGTCTTTTGTCTTATTGTTAGAATGGAAATTAATCTGTTCCATTCAGCTGCTTTTGACTCATAACTATTTAAATCAGATTTATAATAGTAAAGCTGTTTCTGCAGATCTTCTCTTGGAATGTAAATAGTAAAACCTGTTAAAATTGGAAAAAGCAAAACAATAGATATATAAAAAGAGTACTTCATTTTATAGAATTCTCAAAAGCATGATAAATGTTCTTGGAAAATTCATCATTGTAATTAGTAAACCTTTCGGGATGCCATTGTATTCCCATAAGAAATGATTTGTTCCTTTTATCTGCATATTCAATAGATTCAATTATCCCGTCATCCGCTTTAGATGATATCATTAATCCCTCTCCAAGCCTGTCAACTGACTGATGATGAGAACTATTTACAATTCCCGTTTCTTTATTTACGCAGCTGTATAAAATTGTATTTTTTAAAACATTGATATTGTGTATCCGCATTGTATTCTTATCAATTTTGCTATGCTCGACTTTTCGAATTGTCGGTATATCATAAATGAGTGAACCATTAAAATAAACATTAAGGAGTTGGCACCCTCTGCAAATTCCCAGAATAGGTATTTCATACTTCAGTGCATGCTCAATCAGCTTGTATTCAAAACCGTCTCTGTTGGTATCATATTTTCCTTTATCCACTCTGTTTTCCCAGTCATTGTATAATTCAGGATAAATATCTATTCCTCCTGATAATATCAGTCCCGATACACTTCTGAACTTATCCAATGCGTCATTTTCCCTGTAATCGATTATTGCATACTTTGCATTGAAATGCTCAAGCCATTGTAGGTATAAGTCAAAATTATTTTCACAGACAGTAATTCCTATCATAAAATATTTTTCTTAATAAATAATTCATTAATATTGTAAATATTCATATTTATATCAATTCGTAAATAATAAACAGGGCATTTATCAAAAAATAACTTAAATTCCCTTAATTTTATAAAATCTTTTTCAGTTGTTATAAATACCATATTCTCTGACCATGCTGCCATTAACTGCATTATATCACCTTCTCTATAATCAAAATGATCTGTAAATGTAAAAGATTTTACAATATCAATTCCTGAATTATTAACCGTATTAATAAAACTTCTATTATCTGCTATACCTGATACTGTTATCGCTTTGATTTCGCTGTAGTTATTTATCTTCTGAGACTTTATATCGTAAAATCCTTCATTCACGTAATTAAATGAAAAATCCTTACTCCCACTATTTTTAGAAAACTTAAAGTTTTTGAGAACAATATCTGTTCTCCTTAATGCTGATTTTGGCTCTCTCAAATTCCCTGCGGGTAGTAATAATTTGTCCAGGTATGTTTCGCTTTCTTTGTTAACTAAAACAATATCAACTGTCTTCTTTATCTTTCTGTTCTGAAACGCATCATCAAGCAATATTATATCCGGTGCAAACATAGCTTCCATCTTACTTATTGCTTCTACACGATTAAAATAAGCAATAGCAAAGAACAATTCCTTAAAATCTGAAAATCTTTTGATAATCATCCCAAGCTCATCACCTGTTTGTTTAACATTTGCAGTAACATTTTCACCATCATGAGCTATAATTAGTTCGTTTGTATAACTTTTATAACCTCTCGAAATTACTCCGACCTTCTTTCCTTTCTTGATGAAATATTCTGTTAAAAACATTACAAATGGTGTTTTCCCCGTTCCCCCTGTTGTAATATTTCCTACAGAAATAATAGGAGTTCTAAAAGTTGCTTGTTTTATTATACCTGAGTCGTAAAGTAAATTCCGTGATTTTATTATTAAGTAATATATTACGGAAAGTGGGAAAAGAAATAATCTTAATATTGCAATTAAATTATTCAAACTTCTTTGCAAATATACTCTGCAGGATTAATTTTCTCTTTATCAAATCTTTCTTTTAACATACTGAATTCACTCAGCATTTTATTCTTATAAGCGATGTCCGAAAATATTTTCTCTGTCTCTTTAATAACATTGTTTGGTTTGAATTCATTTTGAATATACTCTTTAACGACTTCTTTTTTCATTACGATATTTACCAAAGATAAATACTTTAGATTTACAAGCATCTTTGCTATTAAATAGTTTAGTAAACTTGCTTTATATACAGCTACAAATGGTATACCAAGAAAAGCACATTCAAGATTTGACGTACCAAATTTTGTTATTACAAAATCAGAGTTAAAAATTGTATTAAGATTACTTTCTTTTGTCCAAAGTTTAAGTTTAATGTGGTCGCAATTAATATACTTGGAATAAAATTCTTTTCCTAAATTCTCTGAACAAATAAGATTTATTTCACAATCATGTTTTAATACTAGAATTTTCCCGATTTCATTAAGAGTCGGTAATATTCTTGTAATCTCTTCTTTTCTCGTACCCGGCATAATTGACACAACTTTATGCTTCCTCTCTTCTTTATTTGCATTTTCAAGATACTCTTCGCAATGTCTTAAAACAGGGCTTCCGGAATAGTACGCTTTTATTCCTTCCTTATTTAGTATCTCTTCTTCAAAAGGTAAAATTGTGAAACAAGTGTCAATGTATTTCTTAAGTTGTTTAATCCTTTTCTTATGCCAAGCCCAAACCTGTGGTGTAATGTAATACATTATCTTTCCACCATATACTTTTCTGATCTTCTTTGCGATTCTTAAGTTGAAACCGGGGGAGTCACAAAGTATTAGTACCTTTGGAGAGAGTTCAATAATTTTGTTTGCAGTATACTCTAATCTGTCCTTTAGATGAAAATAATTTCTGGCAATGTTAGCAAACCCGATATAATTTATTTCCGAATAGTTAAATAATATTTTTACGCCTTGTTCCTGTAATCTGCCACCACCTATACCATAAATAATTAGATTCTTGTTAATTTCAAGTATATCTTGTATTAGTCTTGCCGAATGAGAATCACCCGATGATTCACCTGCGATTACAAATATATCAGTTTTATTCATTTCTATTACAGAAAAATATACTTTATTAGTATTATGATAGAAACGATAGTAAGTGCTTGCAGAGACCTTTTCTCTGACTTAATTCCCTCTCTTAAATCAAACAATAGTTTAGATCTAATTCTGTCCGGAAGTGGTTTCGAAATAGGGAAGAAACGTTTTACATGTTTGCAGTATTCAATAAATTCTTCTTTGTATGTTTTCTTCAGATATTCTTCTTCATTGATTATAATCAGATAATATTGGAATACAAAATATAAAAATGCTATTATTAGTAGGTATGGAAACAAAGCGTTACTCATTATTCCGAATCCTGAATAAATCATTATGTTTCCCCAGTACAGTGGATTTCTTATTATCGAGTATGGACCTTGTGTAACTAAATTTGAACCACCTACTCCTGATGTTGTTCTCGTCTCGCTTCCTGCATATCCCACTGACCATACTCTTATTGCTTCGCCTATAATAACAACACAAAGACCTGCCACTATGGAGAATAAATTTGGTTCCATAAACAGAATCATACAAAAAATAAACGGTAATGGTGTGTAGCTGCGGTACTTAAATAATATTTTTCCAAGTTGCTTCACTTTATCCTCCTAAAAGAACTTCTTTTCTTAATGTTTTGGCATTTTGCTTTTGCTTAAAAACTCCATTTTCAATTATTTTCATGAATTTATTCTTAATATCTCTGAAATCTTTGTATTCGTAATAAGTTATATTATTTCTCCAGCAGTAAGAAGCAAGTTTATTCTTTGCAAATACAACGTCTGCATAATTGCTGACACAAAAGTCTGAAACTCCATCTCCGATGAACACAGATATTTCCTTATCAAGTTCGTTTGTATTTGCCATCAGTAAATTCCTTTTGCTTACTCCGCATGAATTACAGTGCTCATCAGAAAAAGGAAAATCACAAGTTAGTTTTACTTTTCCGTTTGAATTAAGAAGTATTGATCTATTGGAGTAATATTTCAGTTCTATTTCAAACTTCTTAATAACATAGTTGACATAATAATCGAGTCCCTCACTTAGTAATATTACTTCAAATTTCATTTGCTTGCAGTATGCAATAAATTCAAGAAAGTAATCGTCTAATTCCTGTTGCTCAATAAAAGTATCGAATATCTCCAAACTGAAATCCTCAATCAGGTTAAGTTCCCGTTTAATGCATTCTCGGGATGTAATTCTTCCAAATTCAAAGTCTTTACATACGATATTGAAAGCTTTTTTATCTTTTATGAACCTTCCAAGAGCATCAACCCATACGTCATTCTTTGTAACTGTTCCGTCAAAATCACAGAATATCTTAAGCTTAGGGTATTTCAATTTTATTAGTTGTCTTTAAATCTTGTTTCCACAATTGTTGTAACACCGGGTTCTTGCATGGTCACTCCGTAAAGCGTATCAACAGTTTCCATTGTTCTTTCATTGTGTGTAATAAGTATAAACTGTGTTTTTTCAGAAAACTTTCGTATCATTCTGTTAAACCTACCAAGATTTGCCACATCCAGAGGTGCATCAACTTCATCCAATACACAGAAAGGTGACGGTTTGACAAGATAAATAGCAAACAGTAATGCTATTGCCGTTAAAGTCTTTTCCCCGCCGGATAGTAATTCTATAGATGTAGGTCTTTTACCCCTTGGTTTTGCCGTGATTTCGATTTTTGCTTCAAGTGGATCATCACTTATCTTACCGTTTTCATCTTCATCGAAAACGAGCTTCAGGTTAGCTTCATCTCCTTCCTGAAACAGCTCTTTGAAAATGTGTATAAAGTTCTGTCTTATTTCTTCGAAAGTCTTTAGAAATCTTTCTTTCGCTTCGTTGTTGATTTTCTCTATTGTTTTGTTAATGTCTTTCTCAGACTCAAGGAGATCATCTCTTTGCACAATCATCTTATCTAATTCATCTTTCTCGTTCAGAAAATCATCCCAAATAATCTGCTGGAAACCACCTCCAAGTCTTTTAAGTCTTTCTGATAAAGAATCTATTTCCTTCAAGGCTTTGTCCTCATCAAAATGATTGTCTTCGTCCAAATAACTTTTTTTAGTTTCAAGAAGATCATTTAATAATTCTTCAGGAGGATTTTCAATGTTTATCTCATATTTCTTATAAAGGATATCAGTATACTGCTCTGAGCGGATTTCATATTCTCTAATTTTAATTTGTGATTCTACTAACAGCTGAGATACCTTATCAAATTCATGTCTCTTAACCCTTTGCTCTTTTTCGATTATCTCCTTCTCCGATTTTTTGATGTTCAATATTTCATCATTATCATCAAGTCGCTTCTTTATTGCATTCCTTTCATGTCCCAGTTTCTGAATCTCATCAATATTAGAAGATATTAATACAGCATATTCTTCAAGTTCGGATTTATTCTTTTCAATCTGTAGTCTATCTTTCTTTATTTGTGCGTTCTGAAATTCAAGTGTATTTTGTATTCTTGCTAAATTGTTTTCTTCATTTTTGAGCTCGTTTTTAAGGCGATTGAATTCTATAAGGAAAGTGCTATAATCTGATTGGTTTTGTGAGTGCTCGATGTCTACCTGAGTATATTCTTCAGTTAAAAAGGAAAGTTCTTTTTCAAGATTAGATTGCTCATTCTCAAGTTTTGAAAGTATCTTAATGAAATCATTAATATGGACTGTAAGTTTTTCATTATCTTCTTTCAATTTCTTATATACATTGTCGTTTTCTGAAACATTCTTGTTTAGGTCAGACAGTCTGAAGTCTATCAGAGAAATGTCATTATTTAGTTTAACTGCAGATTTATTGAGTTCATCTAGCTTTAATTTTATTTCTGAATCATTTAATTGGTTCAGATTACTTATTTGTCCGTTTAACTCCTCTTCACTATACCTGAGCTTGTCTTCAAGCTCAAACATTTCTTTTCTCAACTTTTCAATTTGGTTTTCTCGTCCGAATCTGATATTCTCTTCTTTTGTTTTACCGCCTGCTCTTACAACGCTTTGTGTGACAATATCCCCGTCAAGAGTAATAAACTTGTAATAGTTATCCGAGGAAAGTCTAAAAGCTGCATCAAGATCTGCAACTATTACATATTCATCGAGAATATATCGGAAAAGAAATTCATCTTCTTTGTTTTTACACGTAATAAATTTATCGGCAAAACCTAAAACACTGCTGTCTTTTAGTAAATCAGGATTGAAATATTGATAATCAAAATGTATTAAAGAACTGTTCTCCGACATCAGTTTGTCGTTAAGAATGAATGTTACCTTTCCTTTATCATCGTTCGAAAGTTTATCAATCAGCTTATTAAGGTATCTTGAATCATCAACAATTAAATAATTAGCGATTTCACCCAGAGCTGTTTCTACTGCAATTTTATACTTATCGTCTACCTCTATGGAATCAAGAACAGTTTTAGTATAATCTATTGTTTTATCATTCTTAATATGTTTGATTCCTTCTGCGAAATCTTCAAAGTTATCTATAATATTCTGAAGATATTCAGTTTTGCTCTTGTTATTTTGAAGATTTATCGTCAGGTCTGTCATCTCTCTGCGAAGAGACTCAATTTTATTGTTAAATTTTTGTCTTTTTTCAATCTCAGCCCTGAGTTCAGTTTCGATATTTCGTTTACTTTTAGTCACACTTTCGAGTTCTTCCTGATATGAATATTTTTCCTTCTCGAGATGTGATATTTCTTCCAGTAAATCTTTGCTATTTTCGGAAATATGTTTAAGACGTTCAAGATTATTCTCCTGAGAGAATTTGTTCTTTTCATACTCTGTCTTCTGCCGATTAAATTTTTTCAAGTTCTCCTTAACGTTGATACCAATATCTGAAATTTCCGTCTTCTTATTTGTAATCAGTGTAATGGTTCTATCGACATTTGCTTTTTTCTCTAAAAGTGACACTTCTGAAATTTCAATTGTGCGTTTTAGTACCGATATTACTTTTTCGAGTTCATCATTCTTGGCTTTATTCTTGTCCAAATTTTCAGAAAGTGTGTCTATCTCCTCTGTTAACCTTTCAATGTTTGAGTTTAGGTTCTTGCTTTTTTCTGTTTTAACAAGATTATCTCTTTCAAGTTTGTTTATACGGTCCTTTACCTCATCAAGTTCATCATTTATCTCACTTGAGCTTCTTTCAAGTTCGTATATTTCCGGCTGAATGGAATCATATTTACTGTTACTTAGCCGAAGTTCTGATTCAAGCTTTGCTTTAAATGTTATGTTTTCATTTTCATGGTCTTTAATCTCCTTAATCTCGAAATGCATCTTATCATATTCGTAAGAGTAAAAGACTATTTCCAGCAGTTTTAATTCATTAAAAACAATTTTAGCTTCTTCATTCTTTTTTGCTTGTCGTTCAAGAGTTGAAACATTTCTCTGTTTCTCACGAATTATATCATTGACTCTTTTAAGCGTTTCTTTTACAGATTCAAGCTTTTTAAATGTAAGGTCTCGGTTTTGTTTATACGAAACTATTCCCGATGCTTCTTCAAACATTTTTCTTCTCTCATTCTTTACGTGTGAGAGTATAGTCTCAACCATTTTTAGCTCAATAACCGAATACGCATCCGGTCCGATTCCGGTATCAAGAAAAAGCGTTTTTATGTCTTTTAGTCTCACTTTTGTACCGTTCAGATAGTACTCTGTATCACCGCTTCTGTAAAATCGTCTTGCAATTTGTACCTCTGAATATTCTGTTGGGAGAATGTTTCGGTTATTTTGGATTGTAAGTGCTACTTCTGCTATACTCAACGGTTTTCTTTTACTCGTTCCGCTGAATACTACATCTTCTCTTCTTTCACTTCTGAGAGCTTTATCACCCTGTTCTCCTAAAACCCATCTCAGTGCATCAACAATATTTGATTTACCTGAACCGTTAGGTCCAACTATAGCTGAGACTCCACCGCTGAATTCAATAGTCGTTTTCTCAGGAAAAGATTTAAAACCGAATATTTCAAGTTTTGATAAATACAATCAGTTATAACTGTTAATTAAATCGATAAAAATACCGACGGATTTATAAGAAAAAAAGTAATAGTAATTTAAAGTGAATATTATTGCTATCAGTAAAACACCGTAAAAATACGATTTTACCAAGCCTAAATCAAACACGTATTTTACTCCATTTATTAATTTAACTAATGAGTAAGCTAGTACACCCAGGTAAAGATATACTGTAAAGAGTATTATTGTCGAACTATTTGTGTCAATTATTTTGCTGAATATTATTCCAAATGGAAGAAATATCACGAACAAAACAAATGACCAGATCGTGACAGCGAATGAGGGACGCAATATCGCTTTTCTCTTTAAGAGTCTTATTAAAAGATTTGTCATTAAGTACGTTAAAAAGAATAAAATAGCAATAATTAAAAATAGCATTAAAAACAATAAAACCGGATTGTTCAATATATGAATTGCAAATATTTTTAACGAAAAATTGTCAATTAATTTTGAAAAGATTAACTCAAAATTTGATTCAATTCTAATGTTGTACAATAGAGAACTGAATAGCAAGCTAAGTATTGAAGAAAGGATAATTATCAGTATAATACTATGAAAATACGGTACGTCATTCTGTTCTTTAATAGTGTATAGAAAATTTCTTGGAGTGATTACGCTTCTAACAATGTTGTCTTTAAAATATCGAATTTTGCTTAGTACCAACAAAAGAAGAATGATTATCAGCAGACCAAATACTATGAAATAATTCGATGATTTTGAGTGTGAGTATGAAACATTTCCTTCCGGTATTTTCTGAAAGCCCTGATTATTAAGCATTCTTCTCATAATCGTATTTGAGTATTTTGGATTTCTTTCATAATCGTAGATACCGTTTGTTTTCAAAGACGGTGCTGATTCGTTGTAATGAATAATGAAGGGTGCTTCTGCATTAAAATCTGCATATGAGCTAATCATGAATCCCTGTTTTGGATGCAACGAACTTATAATCTCAGTAAGATATTTTGCCTGATATTCTGCACTTCTGAAATCACCATACCCGTTTCTGTTATTGTTATCTGTCGCAACTCCCAGAGATGAAATGAAAACAAGTTCTGTTTTGCTTAATTTTTCAATGCTTGTTTTAGCAGTATTAAAATCATGGTCAGTTAGATTATAACCTTTAAAACCAACAATGCCCGCAATTTTATCGTTTGTAAGATTTTTTGTAGTATAATAAATTGGTCGGTTGTCAAGTTGTCTTATGGCTTCTTTAATTTTTAACGCATATCTTTCTGATTCGGGTACTGTTACATCAAAGTCATTGCCTATTCCCCATGCAAGTATTGCAGGTGAATATAAATCACGTTTAATTATATTAGAACAGAAATCTATTCCCTCATTAATAAAACTTTCTTCCTTTAATAAACTCGATGGTATTTCATTAAACGGGTATTCTTGGAATAAATAAAGCCCGATTCTTTGAGCAGCTCTAACAACAAAAGGATGAGCTGATTTGCCAGGAACTCTGATGGTATTAAATCCAAGTTCTTTTATATTTTTGAGGTCCTTTTCAACGGAACTGTAATCTAGTGCATTTGCATTTAATGGTTGATCTTCAAAATAATTAATACCTTTTATAGCTAAGTTTAATCCATTAATTAAAATACTATTTCCTTCTATAACGATATTCTTAAACCCGGTTTCGTAAATTACATTATCAATAAGTTCATCCTTATAGTATAATGAAGTTCTGACCAAGTACAGTGTTGGATTCTCTGCAGACCAAAGGTCAATATTCTTTATTGTTAATATATTTGATAACTTGTAATTCTGATAATTCCTGGGATCAAATTTTGTGATTGGACTTTCGAATATTTTTACTGTGTCTGAAATTCTAATTATGTCCGATATTACATAAAAGCTGCTTCCTTCAAGCATCAGTGTATCAATGTAAAGTGAGTTAACACTGATATTATTTGTAAAGGCTATTACATTATCATTCGAGAATGTGTATTTAATAAGTGATTCGGATATGTATATCTTCGGGACTGCAAGAATGTATACATTGCCAAGAACACCAGCATAATTTCGTGCATAGTTTACTTGCGAAGCGAGTGGGAAAGTTTTTGAATTATTAAGTGCTCCCGATATTTTGATTGAAATATTGTTATTATTCTGTATTAAGTTCTCTTGTATGTCGTTATAGATAAATTTACTACCGCCATTATTTCTTGATACTATGACATTGTTGATTGTAACTTCGGATTCATAATTAATACTTTCAGCATAAAATATAAAATTATACTTTGATAGAAGAGAATCATTTACATCAAAACTCCGGTTAATAACGAGTGAATTTCTGTAATCAGCTGCAAAAGGGACATTTATGTTTGTAAACACTTCAGAATTATCGAAAGAAATATTCCAGCTTCCTCCTAAATCAATTTTTATTCTTGTATCCGATTTAAATATAGTTTCATCATTGTTCAATTCATTTTTATTCCTCTCAAAAATCTTTATTTGAGCTTGAATTGATTTATTTGGATATGACGGAATTATTAATATAGTAACAAAAAGAAAAGTAATTAATATTTTACTTTTTGATTTAAATTTCAAGAATATTGATAGTTTTGTATCTGAATTCAAAATAAAATCATGCCATTTTTAGCTGAAAACAATTAATTTAGTCAATTAATTTTTAATAGAAAATGAATAAGCATTTGTATTTATTGTAAGTAAAACGAACAATTAAAACAAAAACTTTAAATATTAACAAATAAGCCGATAAGGTACAAAATAGTTATTTGATAAATTAAATTTTCGAGACAAATTTATATTCAGTTTTTATTTTACATTTAATAGCTATTTTTATAATATTATAAAATTTTTATGTTATTTTGCGGAATTGATGAGGCGGGCAGAGGACCACTGGCAGGTCCAGTTGTAGTTGCTGCAGTTATAATATCTTCGTTTAAAAAGATTGAAGGTGTGAAGGATTCAAAGAGAATATCGGAAAGAAAACGGAATTTTCTCTTTGAAAAAATAATTGCGGATGCTATTGAGTATAAAATAAGCATTATCGATAACAAAACTATTGATGACTTGAACATACTTCAATCGACGATGCTTGGGATAGAAGAATGTATAAGAAATCTGATTTTAAAGCCCGATAAATTTATTATTGACGGAAATTACTTAAAGCTTAGAAATGATTATCATAAATGTATTAATTATGAAACTATAATTAAAGGGGATGATAAATTTTATGAAATTTCTTGTGCTTCAATTATTGCAAAAGTTACAAGAGATAGAATAATGAAAAATTATGATACAATGTATCCAGTTTATGGATTTTGTTCGAATAAAGGTTACGGAACTGACAAACATATAAACGCCATAAAGAAACACGGATTATGTCCGATTCATAGAAAAAGTTTTCTTAAGAATATAATGCTTGCTTAATATGTATCGTAAAGATTTTGGAAAAAAGGGTGAACAACTGGCGAAAGAAGAACTTATTAAGAAGGGTCTAAAATTTATTGCGAGTAATTTTACTTTTAAAAAGCTTGAAATTGACCTGGTTTTTGAGGATAAAGCATCAAAAGAAATTGTTTTCGTAGAAGTAAAAACCAGAACATCTACAGATTACGGACAACCCGAAGATGCAATCGATTCAAAGAAACAGGTTAATATTCGAACAGCAGCGTCAGTTTTTGTGAAACTAAATAGGGAATTCAAGAATCATGAAATTAGATTTGATATTTTCAGTATTCTAAAAGTTGGTGAAAAATACATTTATAAACATATGGTTAACGGATTTTGATTATAAATAGTCTACGAATTTTAGTGTAATTTCATCAGCAAGAGCAAATCCTTTCTGTGTTAAATAAAAATGCGTTTCCGATACGTTCGCCAATCTTAAATTCAATAATTCTTCAGTATTTTTCCGGTACTTTAATAAAAAATCTTCATTAAAAAGTCTTTTATATTTACTAAATTCAACTCCTCCGCTCCTAAAAACAGAAATGAAGTAATCATTACGTAATTGTATTTTGTTCAATAATATATCGTTCTCAACGGGAAGTTTATTATTTTCAATAAAATTATTATATAACTTTAGATTACTTACATTAGAGAATCTTTTATTACCGATAAAAGAATGAGCCGACGGTCCGAGTCCGAGATAGTTTTCAAAATTCCAGTATTTAAGATTGTGTCTGGATTCAAAACCAGGTAATGAATAATTTGATACTTCATAATGTCTATATCCCATACTTTCAAGTAAATTAGAAATTACAAAGTAATATTGCTCGGAATTCTTGTTGGTTTGTTTTATCAGATCTGTTTTTTCCATTTGTTTGTGCATCAAGGTTCCTTTCTCGAGAATCAAAGTATA
Organism: Ignavibacteria bacterium; assembly: GCA_041649015.1. Taxonomy (NCBI): domain Bacteria; kingdom Pseudomonadati; phylum Ignavibacteriota; class Ignavibacteria; species Ignavibacteria bacterium. The sequence continues at coordinate 564,217 of JBAZNU010000002.1, read as the reverse complement.
TGCAGAGACATGCTTTATATCGTGACGTGATATATTTCTTATATTATACTCAACATTTTCAGCACTTTGATTATGCATAGCATAGATTAAGTCTATACTTAAATTAGGAAAAATATCCTGTAATATCTTGATTGAATTATTCGCATCGTTTGCATTGTGATGTCTTGTAAGATAGAGTAGTTCTGAATCAATGAATGATTGAATCCCTAAGCTTATTCTGTTTATACCGGTCTTAGCAATAATTTGAAATTTTTGTTTATCTTCTATTACATCCTCAGGATTGCATTCAATCGTTATTTCAGGATTTTTAGAAACATTAAAATTATTAAATATCGCTGAAAGAATATCTGATAGAAATTCTGTTTTTAAAGAACTTGGAGTACCTCCCCCGAAATAAATCGTATCTACTTTATCATCATGGAATTGTATGGAATACAATTTAATCTCTTTTATGGCAGAATTTACAAATGAATTTATTAAATTCATATTTGTAGTCAGATAGAAGTCACAATAACTGCATCGTCTGCGGCAAAATGGAATATGAATGTATAATCCTAATGACAATGTTTATAGCTTTAAATGAGTTTCCTTTTCGTGTTAAATTAAATAAATTGATACTAAATATACACCTTAGCATTGAGAATAATAATACAAATATTACTTCTGATATCAGTTTACTGTAACTATTCTTTTGTATATTCACAGGAAAATGGTTTAGAAATTGATTCCTTGAAGGAAAAGCAGGATACGCTTGGCTTATTTGAAAAGAACAATGAGATTTTTCTTAACTCACCGGAAAGACTTAAAGCGATTGACTTAATAAGAGTAGTGAATTTTAATTACGATAAAATTAATCTTATATCTACTGAAAATATCGTTAAGATAAAAGCTTCATCTCTTAATCAAACGGGTAATATTAATATTAGAGTTAAAAAGAATGACAGTTTATGGTTCAAAATATCGGGCAGCTTTGCTTTCATTAGCAAGGATGCCGTGATAGCAAACGTTAACAGGTATAATTTTATTTATTTTGATAATCTTAACGATAAGGTTATTGAGGGTCCGACAACCGATAATAATATCGGTGCAATAGCGAGGATAAAATGTACTTTCGATGACCTGATGAATGTAATGTCGGGAACCGGAAGAATATTATATTCGGATTACGATACTTTATTGATGTCAGAGGACAGTGGCAAAATTGTTATTACATTGAAAGGAAAAAATAACAAATTTATCAAGTACTGGATTAATACAGATAAAAAATACGTTGAGCAATATGCTTATATAAACACTAATAAAAAAGAGTATCTGAAGATAATTTACAGTAATTTTGTTACTGTTTCGAATGGATATTTTGCGAGAAAAGTTGAGATTGAAAAACCTCTTACAAAAGAGTATATGAAAATTGTGAATGAAACATATTTGACAAATCAACAAGATTTAAATTTTGATGTAGAAATTCCAAGCGATGTGAACAGAGTTAAATGGATGAATTAAGATTAATTTATTATTAATTATTGGTAGAAAATAGTAATTTGATATAGCTCCCGTTCTTTTCCCGCTCATTTCCCGCTATTTTCATATAGATTTCCCGCTCATTTCCCGCTAATTACCCGCTCTTTACACGTATCTTGAACGCTTCTGACACGGTTCTAAGACGAAACTCCTATCACTAATGCTGACATTTTACCTGATTTTAGAAAATTGTGAATAAATGTATTTGGAGCTGAAAAATTATAAAGTGAGCATACTATCTAAAAAATTGGCAAAAAAATTTCTTGAATTAAATTGTATGCAATTATAACTTCTTATAAGCTCACGAGTAGAGAAACACTGTTAATTCAGTAATATAGCATGATAATTGAATATCGTAAGCATATCGCAGGCATATCGCAGTCATATCGCAGGCATATCGCAGGCATACATAAAAAAGTGGTATTTCGGGTTTGGAGGATTTTGGTTACACTTTAAATACATTTTTAAACGATTTGTTCATTTGATGTTCAGTTTAGCGGAATAAATATCATCCGTTTCTATACAAAGTACTCTCTCAACATATTATAATAAATATGCGTAAAGAGGATAATTTATATCATTGAGTTCCTGATTTATATTAGATATTTTTGTATTTCCTCATTTACTTAAAATTTAATAGGAGCGATAAATGGCAAAATACAAAATTGCTTATCTGCCAGGTGATGGCATAGGTGTTGAAGTTCTTGAAGCTTCAAAAATAGTATTAGAAAAGACAGGATTTGCTGCGGAATACATACACGGTGACATCGGGTGGGAATTTTGGTGCAAAGAAGGTGATGCGTTCCCCGAAAGAACAATTGAGCTATTAAAGAATGTTGATGCTGCACTGTTTGGAGCAATTACTTCAAAGCCTGTTAAAGCAGCTGCGTCAGAATTAGTACCCGAACTTCAGAATAAGGGACTTGTTTATCGTTCACCAATAGTGAGGATGAGACAGATGTTTGATTTGTACACTTGTCTAAGACCTTGTAAAGGTTACGACGGAAATCCTCTTAACTATAAAGATAATATCGATCTGGTTGTATTTCGTGAGAACACAGAAGGGATGTATTCAGGGGTCGAGTTTAATCCAGTACCTGCAGAGCTTTCGCAATTGCTGACTAAAATATCAAAACCCTTTGCTCCGTTTAAGGATTTGGCTCCAGACCAGTTTGCTATTTCATGCAAGATTAATACAAAGAAAAGCTCGGAAAGAATTATCAGAGCGGCTTTTGAATTTGCAAAGAAATTTAACAGAAAGAAGGTTACTGTTGTTCATAAATCAAACGTAGTAAGGGCAACAGACGGGCTTTTTCTTGATATGGCAAAAGAAGTTAGAAAAGATTTTCCTGAAATCGCGATGGATGATGCAAACATTGATGCGATTACTATGTGGCTGTTAAAGAATCCGCATAATTACGATGTTCTTGTTGCTCCAAATCTTTTTGGAGATATAATATCAGATTTATGTGCTCAAATGGTCGGCGGTCTTGGGTTTGGCTGCTCGGGAAACATGGGTGAAAAATTAGCGGTATTTGAACCTACACACGGTTCAGCGCCAAAGTACGCAGGGCTTTACAAGGTTAATCCTATTGCAACTATTCTTTCTGCAAAGATGATGCTTGACTGGCTTGGTGAAAAAGAATTGGGAGATAAGATTGAAAAAGCAACAGCAGAAGTTATTAAAGAAGGAAAGGTTAAAACATATGACATGGGCGGTTCAAACACAACGATTGAGATGGCACAGGCTATTGCAGATAAGATTAAATAATTTTTATTTTTCATATTTTATTTCAATATTAATCCCACACAAATTATGTGGGATTTTATCATCAAATCAAATATTATTGCTTGTTAAAAATTGAATTCATAATTAATCATGGATAAAATTTACATTCACGAAGTTGGAATGAGAGACGGACTGCAGGTAGAGCAGATAGCCGTTCCGACAGAGACAAAGATAAAATGGATAAAAGAGTTAATGCAGACCGGAATTGATATAATTCAGATTGGTTCTTTCGTCCATCCTGTAAAAGTACCAACAATGGCTGATACAGATGAACTATTCAAATACTTTTCTAATCCTGTAAATAAAACATCGGACACGATTTTATCTGGTCTTGTATTAAATGAAAAAGGACTAGAAAGGGGAATGGGAGTCGGTGTTGAAATGTTTTGCATGGGAGTATCAGCGAGCGAGACTCACAGCAAAAAGAATACAGGAATGACAACGGATGAAGCTTTGCAAAGAATTATTGCTATGGCAAAGAATGCAATTGCGTCAAGTAAGAAAGTTCAGGTATCGGTGCAGTCAGCATTTGGCTGCGGTTTTGAGGGTGAAATAAAGTTAGAGAGGGTATTAGGTATAATTGAAAAGTATTTTGAAAACGGCATAACTATTATAAGTCTTGCTGATACAGCAGGACATGCAAATCCTGAACAAGTTGAAAAAATGATATCTGAGATTTATAAAATTAATCCGGAGGTAAATCTATCAGTACATTTTCATGATACTTATGGCATGGGATTAGCCAATTGTTATACAGCATACAAGAACGGTGTAAGATATTTTGAATCAGCTTTTGCAGGACTGGGTGGTTGTCCTTTTACGGCAAAAGCGAGCGGAAATGTATGCACTGAAGATATGGTAAACATGTTTAATAAATTTGGAATATGTAAAGAGGTTGACCTTTATAAAGTAATATCGATTGCAAAAGAAGCAGAAGCATTTTTTGGTAGAGAATTGCCGGGAAAGATATTGAAAGTTGGTATATTAGAAAAATAAAATTTTATCATAATGGAAAAAGCAAAATCACTTAAAGGAATAAGAGTACTTGATTTAACGAATGTGCTGGCAGGACCTTTTGCTACGCTGCATTTGGCACTATGCGGAGCTGAGGTCATAAAGATTGAAACTCCGGGCTCGGGAGACCTTGCAAGGAAGCTTGGTAACGTTCCTGAATTCAACAAGAAGAATATGGGAACAAGTTTTCTGGCACAGAATTCAAACAAAAAATCAATCACTCTGAATTTGAAAGATGAAAAGGCAAAAGAGATTTTTAAAAAATTAGTTAAGACGGCAGATATTGTTGTTGAAAACTTCAGACCTGGTGTTATGAAAAGACTTGGGCTTGATTATGAAACACTGAGTGCAATTAATCCCGGAATTATATATTGTGCGATTTCGGGTTTCGGACAAACAGGACCTGATGCATTCAAACCCGCTTATGACCAGATTATACAGGGTCTTAGCGGAGTTATGGCGATAAACGGCGACGAGACACTGAACCCATTACGTGCAGGATTTCCTGTATGCGATACGGTAGGCGGCATCAACGCTGCATTTGCGATAATGACTGCACTTTATTACAAAGAGAAAACCGGAAATGGACAGTTTATTGATGTAGCGATGCTTGATTCAATAATGCCTTATATGGGCTGGGTAGCTGCTAACTTGCTGATTGGCGGAAAGCACCCCGTACTGATGGGCAATGACAACTTCACAGCAGCTCCATCGGGAACATTTGTAACAAAGGACGGATACATAAACATTGCCGCAAACAAGCAGGAGCAATGGGAAGATTTATGCGATGTGGTTGGTGTTCCAGAGCTTAAAGAAGATACAAGGTTCAAAGAGCGTGATACAAGAAAAGCAAACCGTAAACTTCTAACACCGCTTATTGAAGCTAAACTTAAAGAAAAGGAAACGAGTTATTGGGCTGAGGCATTGAACGCAAAGGGAATTCCTTCCGGTGAAATTCTTAGTCTTTACGAAGCACTAACACAGCCTCAGGCACAGCACAGAAGTGCCATTGCTGAGATAGATACACCGGAAGTCGGTAAGATAAAGGTTTTTAACCTTACCGCGAAGTTTGATAAGACAGACGGCAACGTTGATACACCTCCGCCGACGCTATCGCAGCATACAATAGAAATATTGAAAGAATTAGATTATTCAGAAGAGGAAATAAAAGAATTTAAAGTAAAGAATATCATTTAACGGAGTATTTAATCATATGAATAATCTAAAAAATGAAAGTATTGCTGATTAAGGCATCAGAAATAAATTTACAGATTTCTTAAATAAGTACTTGAATAATTCATTTAATTCTATTAATTTACAACAATGTTCTTTAAAATAGTTAATTAAAAAGGGAGTATTAAATGCTCAAAAACCGAAATGTACTGTTTTTATCATTGGTTCTATTAGGATTAATGATGATAACGGGTTGTTCCGGTGTAAGAGAGCTCTCTGATAACGGTTCGGAATTAACTTCAGGGATTAAAGGTACCAATGTTTACAAAAATTCTAATGAATTAGTAGCCACCAGTACCTTGATTAAAAAGACTTCGATCTCGAAGAATAGTCTCGAATCATTATCAAGTTCTCTTATCGGTTACACACCATCATCGATTAAAGAATCAGAAATGATCAGCGATGAGGTAATGTCAAAAGTAATTGAATATCTTAACATCCCGTACGTTTGGGGTGGAACTTCTAAAAGAGGTTTTGATTGTTCAGGCTTTGTTCAAAACGTAATGTATCAGGCTCTTGGAATTATGTTACCCAGAACATCTTATGAGCAGTCAAACGTAGGCGAGTCAGTCGAAAAAGAAGAATTGAAATTTGGTGATTTGATATTTTTCGACACAATGAATAAAGGAAGAGTATCTCATGTAGGTATTTATTTAAGCGATGGATACTTTGCCCATTCGGGTTCAAAAACCGGCGTTATTGTAGCATCGTTGAATTCAGACTTCTACGCAAGAACTTATCTGAAAGCTAAAAGAGTTATTTCAGAATAAGTAAAGAAGTTCAAGTTTGTAAAAGTCTCAAATTCTTTAATGGGTTTGAGACTTTTTTGTTTTGAGATGATAAAATATATTTTTAGAAATATTATTAATTCATTCCTGACTATATTAGGAGTACTATCAGTTTCTTTCATACTAACTTATTTGCTTCCCGGAGACCCTGCAAAACTTATACTGGGGCAAAGAGCAGATGAGGAAAGTGTCAGGACTGTAAGAGCAGAATTGGGAATTGATAAACCATTTTATGTTCAGTACATAAAGTTTATATCAAGGTCGATACAGGGAGATCTTGGAAAATCTTATCTGACCAATCGTAATGTTTCTGACACCATTCTTGAAAAAATTCCCGCGACAGCGTTGCTATCATTTGTTGCTATAATTATTTCATCAATCATAGGAATCACGATAGGTGTTGTATCATCGATAAAGCCTTATTCTTTTAAGGATTATTTCTTTATTTTATTTTCTCTGTTAGGAATATCTATTCCACAGTTTGTACTTGCATTAATACTGATATATGTTTTCGGAGCAGAATTAAGAGTATTTCCGATTTCAGGATATATAACTAACGGCTGGGTTTATATAGTACTTCCTGCAATAGCTCTTGCACTTAGACCGCTTGCGATAACTTCAAGAATTACACGCACTTCAATGCTTGATGAGCTAAATAAAGACTACGTTAGAACGGCGCGTTCAAAGGGTTTAAGTGAATACAGTGTCATTATTAAACATGCTTTAAGAAATGCTCTTAATCCTGTGATAACTACTTTGAGCTCTTCGTTGGCAGCTACTCTAGGAGGGGTATTTTTCATTGAATATATTTTTAATTGGCCAGGGATAGGATCTCTTGCGATGGATTCCATATTAAAACTGGACTTTCCGATGATACAGGGTACAATATTATTCAGTGCTGTAGTATTTGTAATTATTAATTTAACTGTAGATATTCTTTATGCATTTCTTGATCCCAAAGTAAAAATCAGATGATCGATATTAATAAAAATAATCTCTGGTACTATTCATTTATAAGGTTTAAAAGGCACAGGCTTGCATTCATTTCGTTTCTTTTTGTTTCGTTTTTAATATTTGTTGCCGTTTTTGCTAATACAATAACACCACACAATCCCGATGAACAGGTTCTGGAATTTACTTCAAAACCTGCTTTCTTTAAGAGTGAAGTTCTCAGAAAAAAGGAAAGCAATGTAATAATTCCAGTGAAACAAGTTATTAGCATTGACAACAACGAAATAACATACACCGATTTTCTTGACAACCAAAAAACAGAATCAACCCAAAATTTCGAGGGAGTGGGGAAAAATATAGTACATAAAGTACATTACCTACTTGGTACAGATAAATTTGGGAGAGACATACTCAGTCGTTTAATTTATGGAACGCGTATCAGTTTGACAGTTGGATTAATTTCGCAGAGCATAGCAATTATTATCGGTATATTATTGGGTTCTCTTGCAGGATATTTCAGAGGAATATCCGATAAAGTAATTATGTGGTTAATAAATGTAGTATGGTCTTTTCCGTCAATACTGCTCGTAATTTCAATATCAGTAGTTCTCGGAAAGGGTTATTGGCAGGCTTTTGTCGCTATTGGATTAACAAGCTGGGTTGAAATCGCGCGTATAGTCAGAGGTCAGTTCATTACTCTAAAAGAAAGTGAATACGTTGAAGCTGCAAAATCAATCGGTTACGGAAGAAGAATAATAATATTTAAACACATATTACCAAATTCCCTTTCTCCTGTTATTGTAACCTCAACAGTTGGACTTGCAAATGCAATTATTTTTGAAGCAAGTCTAAGTTTTCTGGGGCTTGGTGTTCAACCACCTACAGCAAGCTGGGGACAAATGATATTTGACGGATATAAGTATTTAATAACCGGTACTAACTTTGGTCTGGTATTGTATCCTTCTTTAGCAATTATGCTGAGTGTTTTCGCCGTTAATTTAATCGGTGACGGATTAAGGGATTCACTGGATCCGAAATTAAAGAAATAAAAATATGCAAAATTCAAAATCAGAAAACTTAAAACTATTTTATTTCCTAAAAAGCATAGCGAGTCTTGGAGATGTTAGAATAAGGAGAATTGCGGAAAAATACAATAATCTTGGAAATCTAATTTCTTCAGATTTACAAACTCTAAAGAGTATTGACGGTATTTCCGAAAAGACATTAAGAGAAGTGGAATGTGCAATAAATAAGTCTTACGAATTTGAGGAATCTTATTTGAAACTTTTAGAAAGACTTGAAAAAAGTAATATAAAAGTAGCGACAATATTTGATGAGAATTATCCTCAGAATCTTAAGAACATTTACGATGCTCCAGTAATTTTATATTATTATGGTAATTTGGGAGAAAGTGACAGGTATTCAATCAGCATTGTCGGTACAAGAACACCAAGTGACTATGGACGCAAAGTCTGCAGAGAGTTATCAAAAGAACTTGCAAACAGAGGGCTTCCGGTAATAAGCGGTCTCGCAATAGGTATTGATTCTATTGCTCATAATTCATGTCTTGAATCGAGAGGAATAACATACGCAGTACTCGGGAGCGGAGTTGATAATCTCTATCCTCCGGATAATAAACACCTTTATGAAAGAATTAAGGAAACCGGAGCAGTTATTTCAGAATTTGATATTGGGTCTAAAGCTGAAAAGGTAAACTTTCCGAGACGAAATAGGGTTGTTAGTGGTATATCACTCGGGACACTTATAGTTGAGTCGAGAATCAAAGGCGGATCATTAATTACAGCAGAATTTGCTCTTGACCAAAACCGTGAACTTTTTGCAATTCCCGGGAATATTAATGCAAAAAATTCGGAAGGATGTAATAATCTAATAAAGAAGGGATATGCTAAACTTGTTTCCGGTGTTGATGATATAATTTCAGAGTTTAATATACAGATATCAGATTTGGTAAATACTAAATCAAATAAAATTCCTGAAACCGAACAGAAAGAAATGAATGTCTTTGAGCAGAAGATTTATAATGCACTGAACGATACTGAACCAATTAGTATTGATAAAATTTGCGAATTGACTGAACTAAATATATCTGATTGTCTGGTAAATCTTTTAACTATGGAATTCAAAGGTCTTATTTCACAGCTTCCCGGAAAATACTTTTTAAAGCAAAGATGATCTTGATTCAAGTTAAAACTTTATTTTTTACTGAAGAAATATAAATTAAATTACAATTCAAGTTATATGTTTATTGATGAGAGAATATATTCAACAAAGTTTTTTTGCGACCTTAAAAAATGTAAGGGTGCGTGTTGTACTGTAAAAGGAACGCTTGGAGCACCACTCAAAAACAGTGAGCTTGAGATTATAATGAAATCAAGTGACACAGCTAAAAAATACCTTGATAAAAAGAATGTAAAAATAATTAATAATGAAGGATGCTATGTTTATTACAATGGAAAGTACTGGATGAACACAGTTAATGAAAATGACTGTGTTTTTTCTTATTATGAAGGTGATATAGCAAAATGCAGCTTTCAGAAAGCATTTAATAACGGAGAAATAAAATTCAAAAAACCTATATCTTGTGAACTTTTTCCGATCAGGGTAGGTGGAAATAATTATAACGAATTACGTTACGAAAAATCGTATTTTTGTGAAGACGCACTTGAATTGGGCAGCGAGAAAAATATTACCATATATGAATTTATTAAAGATGCTATTATAAGGGAGTATGGTGAAGAATTTTATAAAGAAAATAATAAGAGAAAAAATAAAAATTGATTAAATAATGTTTAAACAATCACAACATCAGAAGCAGCTTCAGAGATTAATGCCTCAGATTATCCAAAAACAAAATCTGCTGGCAATACCGACAATTGCTTTGGAACAGATGGTTAAGCTTGAAATGGAAATTAATCCATTTCTTGAGGAAGTTAACGAAATGCTTGAAGAGCAGCAGGAAGACGAATCTGAATTAAATCCGGAAGAATCATTAGTTGAGTCAGAGGAAGTACTTGAACCCGTCAAAAAAGAAGACGAAGAATTTGACACTGATGATTATGTAAATTCAGAGTACGAAGGATATAAGACCGACGTATCGATCGAAGGTGAGGAAAAGGCTAATTATGAAAACATGTGGTCAACTCGGGTTACACTTAAAGATAATCTGCTTTCTCAATTACATCTATCAGAAATATCAGAAAAAGAGGCATTCATAGGTGAGGAAATAATTTGGTCAATAGATGATGAAGGTTATTTCAGGGATGATTTGGAAGATGTTATTGCTGATCTTGATAAACAGAAAATTGGCACACCGTATGAGGATGAAACTTTTACTCAGGATGAACTGCAAAAAGTACTGAAACTCATACAGTCTTTTGAGCCCTTAGGTATTGCTTCGAGAAACCTGGAAGAATGTCTGATTACACAGCTCAATGATAGCGAGATAGATGGGATATTGAAGAAAAAGTGTAAAGATATTCTTGTAAATCACTTTGATGAGTTCAGGTTAAAAAACTATGAAAAACTCATGAAGGAATACAGTCTTACGACTGAAGAAGTTAATGAAATATTCAAGACGATTTCTCATTTGAATCCCAAACCCGGCTACGTTTACGAAACAAGTGAAAATATTTACATCTATCCCGATGTTACTGTGACTTTTAAGGACAATGAGTATGTTGTTGAATTAAACGATAAATCAATACCTTCATTACGACTAAATGATATGTATAGTCATATCATGAAAACAAGCGATAAGGAAGCAAAAGAATTTGTAAAGAATAATTTAGAAAGGGCAAAATGGTTCCTTGAATCTCTGCGTTCGAGAAAAGAGACGCTCTTAAAGGTGATGTATGCTATACTTCATAGACAGAAAGATTTTTTTGATAATATGGGGAAGAATTTAAGACCTATGCTTGAAAAAGAAATTGCTGAGGATATAATGATGGATATCTCAACAGTCAGCAGAACTGTAAGAGGTAAGTATGTTCAGACTGACTTCGGAATATTTGAGCTGAAGCATTTTTTTAGTTATCATATAACAAATGAATCAGGAGATGATATTTCAACAAAAGAAGTCAAGGTTAAAATTGCTGAGATTATAAGTGAGGAAGATTCGGCAAAACCATTTACAGACGACGACCTTGTTGAACAATTGACTAAATTTGGTTATAAAATTGCCAGAAGAACAGCAGCAAAATACAGAGAAGCATTACGCATTCCTGTTGCAAGATTAAGAAGGCAGATTACAAAATAAAATTATGACAGGGAAAAATATTAAATCGACAACTGTTATTGGGCTTATTCGCGACGGAGTCGCAGTAATAGGAAGTGACGGTCAGGTCACAATGGGAAATACTGTTTTAAAACACACAGCTAAAAAAGTAAGAAAAATTTTTAACGATTCAATACTTGTTGGATTTGCTGGTGCGACATCCGACGCTTTTACTTTGTTTGAAAGGTTTGAGTCAAAGCTTGAACAATACAAAGGAAACCTGCTGAGAGCAGCAACAGAACTCGCGAAAGAATGGAGATCAGACAAGTACTTGAGAAAACTTGATGCATTGCTCGCTGTTGTGGGGAAAGATAAAACACTAATTATTTCGGGAACTGGCGACGTAATAGAGCCTGACGATGGCATTGTTGCAATAGGTTCAGGAGGTCAATATGCTTACGTTGCCGCACGAATAATGGTTAAATACACAAAAATGACCGGTAAGGAAATTGTTGAAGAAGCATTAAGACAGGCCGCAGATGTGTGCATTTATACTAACAATAAGATAACAATTCTGCAATTAGAAAATAAGGATTAATAAAATTGGAAATATCGAATAAAGAAAATACAGAAAAATCGGTTAAGCAAAGACAAATAATCAGCGTATCGATAAATCAGTTAACACCGTCACAAATTGTTGATGAACTGAACAAATACATAATAGGACAGGACAATGCAAAAAAGTCAGTTGCAATAGCTCTTAGAAACAGATGGAGACGTCAGCAGGTTGTCTCAGATATGAAGGATGAAATTATGCCTAATAACATCATTATGATCGGTCCAACGGGTGTTGGTAAGACTGAAATCGCTCGAAGGATATCAAAACTTGCAAATGCACCATTCCTAAAAGTTGAAGCTTCAAAGTTTACTGAGGTTGGATATGTCGGTCGTGATGTGGAATCAATGATTCGAGAACTCACAGATTTATCAGTAAATATAGTAAAGACAGATAAAAAGAATGAGGTTCAGGAAAAAGCAGAAGAAAATGCACTTGAAAGAATTCTTGATATTATACTTCCTCAAGTAAAAAAGAAATTTGAAAAAAATGACAGGTTGCCTGGTGCAGCTGAAGCAGAAAGTAATAACGATGAAGAACTTAATTCAAAAACAAGGGAGAAGTTTAGAAAACAGCTGAAAGAAGGAAAATTAAATGATAGAATAATTGAACTTGACCTAACGAGTGATAACGTGCCCATGATGCAGGTTTTAGGACCAATAGGTCTCGAAGAAATGGGATTAAATCTGCAGGATTTGTTCGGAAATATAATGCCAAAAAAATCAAGAAAACGTAAACTCAGTATTACAGAGGCCAAAAAAGTTCTTGCTCAGGAAGAAGCTCAAAAGCTCATCGATATGGACAGCGTAATTAAGGAAGCTATAGATAAGGTCCAGAATACAGGAATAATATTCATTGATGAAATTGATAAAATTGCAGGAACTAACAAAAACACTTCAGGTGCGGATGTATCAAGAGAAGGCGTTCAAAGGGATTTGTTACCTATAGTAGAAGGTTCAACTGTAATTACTAAGTACGGTCCAGTAAAGACCGATCATATACTTTTTATTGCATCAGGAGCATTTCATATTTCAAAACCAAGTGATCTGATTCCAGAATTACAGGGTAGATTTCCAATACGCGTTGAACTGAACAGTTTGAACGAGGAAGATTTTTTCAGAATATTGACCCAGCCCGAAAATGCTCTTACTAAGCAGTATAAAGCTATGCTTGAAACAGAAAAAGTAAAATTAAATTTTAGTATCGAATCTATTAGAGAAGTAGCAAGAATAGCGGCAGAAGTAAACGAGCAGGTTGAGAATATCGGTGCGAGACGCTTACATACGATTTTGTCAATTCTTCTCGAAGATATTCTGTATGATGTTCCGGATAAAAATAAGAAGAAAATAATAGAAATTGACGAAAATCTTGTTAATTTGAAACTCAATAAAATTGTTAAAAACAGAGATTTAAGCAGATATATTTTATAAAATTAACATTACCAATATGAAAAGAACAACAACTCTATTTATTTTGTTAGTTTTATCTTTCTCTTATTCATATTCGCAAAATATTAGTAAACAGAAATCGGGATTTTATGCGGGGATTGGTTATTCCGTAATGATTTATACCAATTCAGACGTAGGAGAAATTTATCCGGCATTTAATTTCAGGGTAAGTTCTTTCAATTCGGAATTAACTCCTCATATAGGATACAAACTGTCGGACATAGTTTCAATCGAATTCGCTCCTTCTTTTATTCACTCAAAATCAGGGGGCGATAAAGGATTTTATTACCAGTCTGGAACAACTAATTATTACTATGTTCCTTCACCTCCATTTTTGTTCGCATTTCCTCTAAACGCAAAAATAAAACTATTTCCTTTCGCAAAAAGTAAATCATATTTTGCAAAAGGATTGTTTTTTGGAATTGCTGCGGGACCAATGTTTATTAGGGAAGAATACGAAAATTATATCTATCCCGATAATACTATGACGAATATGTTAAACATAAGAAGTGAGTATAATTCTATCTGGACGGGTAATGCACAGTTTTCATTCGGATATTCAGGAGGAGAAAGTGTAACATATGGCGCAGAGCTTGGTTACAGATTTGTACCTCTACCGCTCAATAGGGATTATCCTTTAATTTCATCAATTGCGAGCAATATGAATTCTGTTTTGCTGAACATTAAAATAGGTTTCAATTTTTGATATAACAGTTAGATAATTATTTTCTTATTTAGAATGACATATTAGAAATTGGATTTTCGAATTTCATTTAATCCGTGAAATTTGAACCGCATTTTATACCTAAAAATACTTATGCATTCAGCAAGATTATTGGGTTTGTAACTTGAAAATAGTATAAAAATCGTGTAATTTTTTAGGTTTATTAAATTTTATACATAAAAATGAATTTCAAACTGATTAACCGAATAACCGGCGCATTTGTATTCTTATTTTCTCTGATAGTTTACTTTATTACAGTTCAGCCTACATTATCTTTCTGGGATTGCGGTGAGTTTATTGCATGTGCTTTTACGCTTTCTACTCCGCACCCTCCGGGTGCTCCTTTGCACATTCTTGTAGGAAAAATTTTCACAATGCTTCCCACTGCTACGGACGTTGGTTTGAGAATGAATTATCTATCTGTGATATCGAGTGCATTTACTGTTTTATTCCTGTATTTAGTAAGCACGAAAGTTATAATCAACTGGAGAGGTATTCCAAAGAATTTATATGAAATTTTAATTATAGCGGTTCCATCTTCTATTGGAGCTCTGTCACTTGCATTTGCTGATAGCTTTTGGTTCAATGCGATGGAAGCTGAAGTTTACGGATTCGGTACTTTTCTTATGGCATTGTGTATTTACTTGATGATGTTATGGTGGGAAAAAGCTGATGAACCGGGCAGTGATAAATATATACTATTCTTTTCTTACGTTGTCGGATTGTCTATTGGTATTCATTTGCTTGTAGTTCAGACTCTATTCTTACTCGGTATTGCGTTTTATTTTAAAAGATTCGAATATAAACTCAAAACTTTTCTTATTGCGGTAGGTGTTTCTATGTTATCGTTTTTCCTTGTTTACCCGCTAATTGTTAAAAAAATGCCCGCATTGATTCAGTCTTCACCCGTTGTCGGATTTGTAATTATAGTTTTAGCAATAATTGTCGGTATAGTATATTCGGTCCAAAAACAATCGAAAGCATTAAATTTAGTGTTTACTTCATTGTTCTTAATTGTCTTGGGTTATACCACTTACATAACAGTCCTTCAGAGATCCGGAGTTCAGGATCTTCCGCTTGACGAGAACAATCCTGATAATATGGAAAGATTGCTTTCCTATTTAAACCGTGAACAATATGGTGATCAGCCTCTTGTATTGCCCCGTAGATATTCACAGGAACCACAGCACTGGAGAACCTGGCAGAATTATACAAGTGATATGGATTTTATGTGGAAATATCAGAT
Organism: Ignavibacteria bacterium; assembly: GCA_041649015.1. Classification (NCBI taxonomy): domain Bacteria; kingdom Pseudomonadati; phylum Ignavibacteriota; class Ignavibacteria; species Ignavibacteria bacterium. Next base: position 548,656 of record JBAZNU010000002.1, on the reverse strand, counting down.
TAATGAAATGTTTAATCGTTACCTCTTCTGGCAGTATATAGGCAGGTCAGGGTATCAACAAGGAGACGGAGTAGATTTTTCAAAATTATTTGCAATTCCATTTATTCTTGGATTAATAGGAGTTTTCCATCATTTCCGGCGAGACTGGAAGCTCGCAATGGTTTTTCTGTTGATGTTCTTATTAATGGGTGTGGTTACAGCGCTTTATCAGAATCAGCAAGACCCTCAGCCTCGTGAACGTGATTATTTCTACATTGGTGCATTCTTTGCATTTTCATTATGGATATCACTTGGTATTGTGGCAATTATCGAATTGTTAAGTGAGATGCGTAAGAAGGAACTCGGCATAGGTTTAGCGTCCGTTGTAATGGGATTAGCTTTTGTATTTGTTCCACTCAATATGCTGAAAGTTGCTTACCCATACCAGACAAGACAGGATAATTATTTCCCGTTTGATTATGCTTATAATATTTTACAAAGCTGCGAAAAGGATGCTATACTTATAACTAACGGCGATAACGATACTTTCCCTTTATGGTGTCTACAGGCTGCTTACGGCGTAAGGCAGGATATAAGAATTATTAACCTGTCATTAGCACAAACAGATTGGTATAATCTTCAGTTAAAGAATGAGAGACCTTATGGTTCTCTGACCGTACCAATGACAATTACGGATGCACAATTGTCAAATCCGGATTTTATACGGCCGAGAGAATGGGATGAAAAGAAGATTCAGGTACTTGATGTACCATCAGAAGTATATCCGGATACGATGCAAGTAAAACCCGAAAAGATTGTCTTTACAGTTCCTGCAACGATTCGGCAGAAATCTGGAAATAGAACAATAACCGGGATTAAATTTAATGATATATTGCTTCTTGATATTATAAAAGCTAATAAATGGAAAAGGCCGATTTATTTCTCGGCAACAGTGTCACCTGAAAACTTTGTAGGTCTTGGTGATTATCTGATTTTGGAAGGTATGGCTCATAAATTACTACCATACAAAGTTGGAAACGGTATGGACGTTGCTGTTAATAAAGAAATTACCTATAAGTCTATATTTGAACCTCCAGCAGTACCAAGTATGACACCTCAGTACGGATTTTTGTTCAGAAGTTTAAACCATGAGAACCTGTTTTTTGATGAGACTCAGCAACGAATGATTGAAATGTACAGGACAATTTTTGTATGGTTAGCAAATACTTACGGAATGGATTCCACTAATTTAGATCAGGCTGCTAAAGTACTTAAACGCATGGAAGATGTAATACCAACTTCCAAATTTAAGATGGATTACAGGCAAAGTTATCAGGTAGCAATGTTATACAACATGATCGGTAATAAACAAAAATTTTATGATTTTGCGAAAATCGCTGAGGAAGGTGCACTGATAGATAAAAGGAGTACAAATCCGAATACATCCAGCTTCTATAATCCTTACAGAATATTGCTTGATATCTATGAAGCAAAGGGTGAATATCAAAAAGCACTCAATCTTTTAAACGAACTCGATCAAAGAGATCCTTCAGTCAATCAGAAAAGAGAAAGTTTGAAGTTGAAAATGTCTGGCGAAGAGGAAAAGAAATAGATTCCTTTAGATTAATGGATAGACATGAGAAATAATAAAAAGATCGGTATACTGATTGTAGCTTACAATGCATCAACAACTTTACATAAAGTACTTGATAGAATACCGCAGAATGTTTATGATGAGATTGACGAGATAGCTGTTTTCGACGATGCCAGCAAGGATAATACATACATGGTGTCAATAGGATATAAGGAATTAAATAAACTTGAGAAACTCCATTTATACCTGAATGATAAGAATCTTGGGTACGGCGGAAATCAGAAAAAAGGATTTTCATACTTTGCGGAAAAAAAATTTGATGTCGTAGTACTGCTTCACGGAGACGGACAGTATGCTCCAGAAATACTTCAGGATATGTATTCTCCGATAACTGACGGCGATACCGATGTTGTTCTCGGCTCAAGAATGATGACTAAGTACGGAGGCGCATTAAAAGGCGGCATGCCGTTTTATAAATACATTGGCAATAAAATACTATCTACATTTCAGAACAGAAAACTTAAGATGAACCTAACTGAGTTTCACTCTGGTTACAGAGCTTATTCGATCTCAGGACTTAAAAAACTTAATCTTGAAAACACAACTGATGATTTCCATTTTGATACGCAGATAATCATAAAAGCAAATCATAACAATTTAAAGATTGATGAAATACCGATTCCAACTTACTACGGAGACGAAATATGTTATGTGAACGGAATGAAGTATGCACGTAATATCTTCAGTACAACAAAGGAATACATTAATACTATTAAAGGTAAGAAGAAATCTGATGTGTATTCTGAATATTATATTCCTTATCCTTTAAAACTTTATCCATATTCGAGCCATAAAATTATACTCGATATTTTAAACAAGAAAGACAATCAAAAAATACTTGATGCTGGCTGCGGTGACGGGTTGTTCGCTGAACATATTTCGGGAAAGAATTATAAAGTTGGTGTTGATTTTATACCCGTTTCGGAAAATACAACGAAGAACTTCAATAAGTTTTATCAGTACGACCTGAATAAAGGATTTCCCAGGGAGCTTGAAAAGGAGAATGGTTTTGACTATATCCTTTTTATGGATATTCTTGAGCATCTTCAAGATTACAATAATCTCATTAATGATTCCAAAAATCTACTTAAAAAAGACGGCAGGGTAGTAATCTCTCTTCCGAATTTTGCAAACATATATGTGCGGCTGAACCTGCTCATTGGGCGGCTTCCGCTGGCTGATAAAGGAATACTTGACAAGACACACCTGCATTTATTCACATACAGGATTATAAAGAATATTTTAAGGAATCATAAACTTGATATAGTTGAACAGAGGGTTACACCAATACCCGTAATTGAGATACTCCCTGATATGCTTAAAAGGAATGTTGGTTATGTTTTAAATTTTCTTTTAAACATTAAAACAGTTTTGTTTAAGAGACTTTTAGGGTATCAGTTTATATTTATTTGCAAAAAACAGAGCGATTAAATTGGCAAAGCAAATTAAAAAATCAACGACGTCTAAAGTACAATCCGCTGTAACGAACCTGCTTGATAACAATTATGTTGCGCTTGGTTTGTTAGGAATATTCTGGCTTGTATTTTTCCGGGAACTACTTCCCGGAAACGCTTATCTCTTCGATGATTTCATAGAACAATATTATCCCGGGAAGTATATGGCTTCGCTGATGCTTAACAAGGGTGTATTCCCGTTCTGGAATCCGTTCGCCTTTAGCGGTGTACCATTCTTTGCTGATTTACAGATAGCGGTATTGTACCCGTTTAATTACATCCTGCAGTTTTTTGTCAAGAACGATAAGTTATCCGCATTAGCAATTCAGAATACGATAATTTTTCATTATCTTCTAACTTCAATATTCACATTTTATTTAGCTAAACATTTTAAGTTATCTGGATTGTTTTCTACCATATTTGCATTGCTATTCACATACTCAAGTTACATGATGATACACATGATGCACCAACCGCTTATTGAGGCTGCAACGTGGTTTCCGCTTTTCTTTCTTTTGTGGCTTAAGTTTGTCGATTCAAAAAAATATCATTATTCCATACTTGCTGGACTAGTAATGGCTTTGTGTGTACTTGCAGGATATCCTCAGGTTCCATTCTTTAATTTCTTCTTTATAGGTGTTTATACATTGTTTATTGCATACGGATATTACAGAGAAAAGAAAAATTCTGATATAGTACATCTTTTTTTAGGACTTGCAGTATCTCTGATTTTTACATTTGGGTTGACTGCCTTTCAGTTGCTGCCGGCACTTGAGTTTGTCGGTATTTCGAATCGTGCTTCATTTGATTATGCATTTGCCAAACAGGGCTCGATGCATATTTATGACTATATTACTTTGATTATTCCAAAGTACTTCGGAGTATGGAGCGGTAATGAAAAGATAACTGATATTCAGTATTGGTCGAAACATTCCGAAGGTCCCTGGATGTTTTCAATTTCGAATATATTCCTTTCTACAATTATTGTTATTTTATTCTATCCATCTTTAAAATATTTCTTTAAAGAGAAGAAAAATGTTTATTTAGCATATTTTACCCTATTTATAATTATTTTTACTTTTTTCTTTTCCTTAGGCGGGAACTTCTTTTTCCATAAATTATTGTTCGATTATGTCCCTTTCTTTAACAGATTCAGGAATCCCGCTCACGTAGTTTACATTACCATGATGGCAGTAATACTAATTACCATGATTGGAACAAACGGTATTGTTAGCAGCGGAAAAATAAAAGAATATTTCACGAATAAATACATATTCTCTGTTGCAGGAATTCTGTTTCTCCTTTTTCTAATTGTTTACACAGGTATGCTTCTACCGGCAAACGCATCTCAAACTTCACAGATAGTCGATTATATAAAGTCTCAGGCGTTGACCTTTTTGCTGTTCAGTGTAGCTTTTGCAGCATTAATATATTTATACTCGAACGGGAAATTGAATTCTAATATTTTTGGTCTATTAATAGTATTGGTTTTGTTGATTGAAATTTATCAGATATGGTTTGCCCAGAATAACGGTACAAAGAATCCTGAATCCTTATATATGCAGCGTTCTCAGATTGCAGAAAAACTTAAGCAGGAAATGAAGAGTGAAATCTTCAGAGTAAATTCGAGACATTATAATCCAAGTGCGATGCTTTTTCAAAGGAATCAGGGATACGTAGATAACATTGAACTTCTAGAAGGATACGGTGCACTTCTCCTGAAAGATTTTATTCCTCCAAATGGGAACGATGCGAAAAGTACCCAATCTCACGATTTAATGAATGTGAAGTATCACATGATGACCGATTCAATACAAAAGAATCCGTATCTTGGAAGGAATGAATCGTTTATTCCAAGAGTTGCGATGTTTTTTGATGCAGTGCAGTTTGATAATGACAGCCTTGCAAAAAATTTTATGACTTATTCAGGATTCGATTACAGAAGGACGTTAGTAATAACAGACAAAGAAAATTTGAATTTACCCAAATTAAATGCTGATGAGCCTAAACCTGTGGCAAGTTATCGGATTTTTGACAGGGATATAAACTCAATGAAAGTGGAAGTTAATACACCCCAAGAAGGACTGTTGTATTTCAGCGAAGTATATTATCCTGCATTTAAAGCGTACTTAGACGGGCAGCATATAAAAATACTAAAAGCAGATTATTGTATGAGAGCTGTTCTGGTTCCCGCGGGCAATCATGTGATTGAAATGAAATATGAGTCTGATGAATTCAGCAAAGGACTAACGATTTCTCTCGTAACAGCATTATTATTTATCATAACATTACCGGCTTCTGTTTTTCTGTCGAAAAGGAAAAAGTCTTCAGACAAGAATGAAAATTCTGATTAACGCCTTATCGGGTATAGGCGATGCATTGATGTTTTCGCCTGCTTTGAAGATACTTTATGATAATCTGCCGAACTATAAAATAGATATGTTAGTGATGTTTCATTCAGTAAAAGAGCTGTACCGGACTTCACCTTACCTTAACAATATTTATCATATCGATTTTTTAAAGCAATCATCTGTAAAATCACTCAAAGAGATTTATGATATAAGGAAGAATGATTATTTCATATCGGTAAATGTCTATCCATCTAATAGATATGAATACAATATACTGAATTACTTGATAGGAGCAAAGAAAAGGTACGGACATACTTATAGCAATCCAAAGTTTCCAAGCTTAAGCTTTTTAAATAATCTCACAATCGATGAGGAAAAGGATATTCATAATGTTGTTCAAAACCTGAATCTTGTTAAGTTGATTTGCGATTTTAATATTGATGATGCAGGCGGGCTTGAGATATTTTTGAATGAGGATGATGAGAATGCAGCAAAGCTCTGGATGAAAGATCAGTGTATTGATAGCAATAAACTTTTAGTTGGGTTTCATGCCGGCTCCTCAACTCTGAAGAATCATATAAACAAACGCTGGGATGTTAGAAAATACGCAGCTCTTGGAAATAGATTAATCGAAGAAAGGAATGCAAAAATTCTTCTGTTTGGTTCTGAGTTTGAATTAAACAATGAATTAAACAAATTGATGAACGGCAGGGGAGTGATAGCTTCCACAAACAATTATATGGATTCAATGGCTCGGTTGAAACAGTGTAATTTATTTGTGTCAAACGATACCGCTTTTCTTCATTCTGCATCAGCATTCGGAATTCCAATAGCTGCAATATTCGGATATACAAATCACAAAGAACTTTATCCGTGGAAGACTAATCATGTAATAGTCAGAAAAGGGCTTGAATGCAGTCCTTGTTTTTTCAATTCACCCAGACCCGCAAGATGTAAATGGAAAGGTGATGATGAATTTAAGTGTATCAGGACAATAGAACTTGAGGAGGTTTATTCCGCGTGTGTTAGTCTATTAAACTAATTCCAGAAATCCCAGGTAATTGTAAACCTTGAGATACTCCTGAGCAATCCGCCCCTGTCATCAAACGGATATAACGCTGTATTGTATAAAAGGTTGTTAAAAATATTTGCTACGGTAATATTTATATTTGCTTTCCCAATCCTGGCACCAACGTAAAAATCAACATCAAAGTAATCAAATGCAGAGTAGTTATCCTCAATGGTTATGGAGTTGGCAAACTGATCATAGCCAATTATTGGTCTGTCGGATATATACTTTACATTGAATCCCGTCTTCAGGAGAAGTTTATTCTTGAATAGTACATCCTTATAAGCAATATCTGAGGATATGAATATTCTCGGTATTGTTTCTAAACTATAATTATTCTTATCAAATGAATTTACATTAAGAATTAACGCTATATTTTTAGAATCATAACCCAACGTTATATTCGAATTTTTGATTGAATAATCTGAGAAAACGTTACAATGGTAATTAAAGTATGATATTGAAAAATTATTGTATATAAACTTAAACCCTGCTTCATAATACTGCTTTCGCGATGAATTGTAATTCTCCTCGAACCTGTTAAAATTCTCATCGTAAAACAAAGCTTCATAATCAAATCCGTACGTGGTGTTATTCGTTCCTCCTTTTATTTCGAGCTTTGTCATATTACTAAAGTCTATTCTGTAATTCAATTCTGCGCCATACATAAAGTGATATGTGTCGTTGAATTTCTGAGATTTGATAGCTCCTGAAATTAAAAATTTATCGTATACAAGGTCAAGTCTTGAGTATACGTCAACAGCATTAAAATTAAAATATCTGACTCCGATTACTGAATCTATTTTCATCGATGTTGTTCTGTCATAATTATATAGATTATAGTATCCTTTAACTCCTGCAAGTAATTTTATCTGCGACAATTTAAACGGAATTAAATATATTGTCTGATTAATATTAAATCCGTATTGCACACTGTGGTAGTTCTTTCCGATGAAAATCCCATTAGGTTCATCCCTGTTCTCCTCATCTCTGTACTCTCTGATTGAATTATTCGTAAAGAAATTCAAATTCGTTAGAGATAATGTGTCTTTAAAAAACCTGCCAGTTATCTTTATGTCACTATAAGTTGTAAATATTTTCTCATACGCGTCGGGATTAACGGGAATAGGTAGATTAATGTCCATCAGTGTATCCTTTGAACCGCTAAACATTAATCCGTCATTCTGTCCTCTTTCCTGTTTATTCGCTGACACAAAAAACTTAACATTAAATCTGTCCGATGGATAATAATTAAACTGAAATCTGCTTCTCCAGAATGAAAAGTCTGAATTTTGATAATGTCCTTCTGAGGCATAATTATTAATACCAAATAGAAAATTAAACTTTCTTGAAATCGGCAGATTCATGTAAACGTCGGCAAATAAAGCCCCGTCTCTGTCTTGTGAATACCTGAACTGAGTGAATAAATTCGGCTGAAAAATATCTTTGTCAATTATATTAATTATCTTGCTATATGGATTTAGTCCGTACATGAAGGACATGGATGTGGACACTTCTTCAATTTTATCTATTTCATTCACGGAAAAACTCTCCACATCAAAACCTCCATAAAACTGGTTATTAGATTCAATACCGTTTCTAAAAACCCCTACATTTGAAAATCCGTTATAGTTTATTAGAGATTTACCGCCGGTACCGAAGAAGTATGCATAATATCCTGATTTCTCGTTGAATATTTCCTGCAAGTTTCTTTTGTCATTCAAGATAAAGTCGTTAGTACCGCTTGTATCCGAAAAAGATGAAAGTAAATCGAGTTTATTAATCTTGTTCTGATTAAAATTAACTTTTACAGTATCTTTCTGATTTGTTTTAGTTATTGATGTATCTTTATTCTGTGAGTATAACGATTTGCTGAACAAAATCGCAAGTAATATTATCCCAATAGAATTAAAGATATTCATGTCAGATTTAAATTATATTTTCTGTGTTCGAATCGAATCCGTCAAGATTATTCCTGTGTTTTATAATCTTTGAATCGACAAGGAATACAACTTCTTCAGCTATGTTGGTTGCATGATCGGCTATTCTTTCAAAATACCTGAGCAGTGTTATGCAGTGTGCACAGGGACGAATTGTCGAGGAGTCCTTCTCCATTAAGTCTATTAGTTTATCAAAAATATCTCTTTCAAGTTTATCGATAACGTCATCCGCTTTGATTACACTCAATGCCATGTCGTGATCATTATTAACAATAGAATCAAGTGTTTTGGAAACTAAAAGTTGAACCTTCTCTGCCATCAAATCCATACCTACTGTACGCAATATCTGGAGGTGGCTTTGCAGCGGCTCTGCGCGTTCAGCAATATTTACCGCTATATCACCCATTCTCTCAAGGTCATTGTTTGTTTTCAATGCCGATAAAATAATTCGTAAATCTATTGCCACAGGCTGAGTTAATGCAAAGATTCTTTGACAAAGTTTATCGATTTTTATATCATATTTGTCAACTTTATCGTCTCTTTCAATCACAAGCTGCGCATATTCCAGATTGCTATCAAATAGGGCTTTAACGGCAAGAATAAGTTGTTCTTCAACAAGACTTCCCATCTTCAATATCTTGTTTGTTAATTGCTGTAATTCTTCTTCTAAATAATGATACATTTATTATTTGTGATTTAATTAATTATCCGAATTTCCCCGTGATGTAATTCTGTGTTCTTTCGTCAGAAGGGCTCGTGAATATTTTTCTTGTTGAATCAAATTCAATCAGCTCTCCGTTCAGAAAGAATCCCGTTGCATCGCTGACTCTTGCGGCTTGCTGCATATTATGAGTTACAATAACAATTGTGATGCTATTTTTCAAAGTAAAAATTAGTTCCTCAATTTTTGATGTGGAAATTGGATCAAGTGCTGAAGCAGGTTCATCCATTAATATAACTTCAGGATTTACTGCAAGAGTTCTCGCAATGCAGACACGTTGCTGCTGTCCGCCGGAAAGCCCCGTTGCCATCTCTTTTAATCTATCTTTCACTTCTTCCCAGATTGCAGCACGTTTTAAACTTGTCTCAACAATATCATCAAGCCATTCCTTCTTGTTAATGCCGTTAATTCTCGCCCCGTAAGCTACATTCTCATATATGCTTTTAGGAAATGGATTGGATTTTTGAAAGACCATCCCAACTTTTCTTCTTAAAGCAACGATATCGGTTTTTTTGCTGTATATATCCTCATCATCAATCTGTACTTTTCCCTTGATTATCACACCGTTAATTAAGTCATTCATCCTGTTTAATGTTCTAAGAAATGTCGATTTGCCGCATCCTGACGGTCCGATTAATGCTGTTACTTTGTTCGAATTAATCTTGATATAAACATTTTTTAAAGTAATATTTTTTCCGTAAAACAGGCTTAGATTGTCTGTGCTTATTTTAATTTCTTTTGTTTTCGTCATGTTACGGAAAATATGTAATATTATTGATTAAAGATTAAACATAATGTAAAAAAATCATTAAATAATCTTACCGTCAACCATCTTAATAATTCTGTCGCATTTGGCAGCAAATTCTTCATTGTGGGTAACTATAACAAATGTCTGCTTGAATTTCTCCCTGAGTTTGAAAATCAGCTCAATTATTGAGTCAGCATTTTCTGTGTCAAGGTTTCCTGTAGGTTCATCCGCAAGTATAATCTTTGGAGAGTTGACCAGTGCCCTCGCAATTGCCACCCTTTGAGCTTCACCCCCGGATAACTCTGAAGGTTTATGATGTATTCTGTCTCTTAGACCGACTTCGTTAAGCAAGTCTTTTGCTTTAGCTTCATCACTATTTCCTGCTATCCTTGAAGCGATTGAAACGTTCTCAAGAGCTGTAAATTCAGGCAGAAGATGATGGAATTGAAAAATAAAACCAATATCATTTGCTCTGAAATTCGCAAGCTGCTTGTCGTTGTATCCTAAAACGTCTGTCCCTTCGAATACCATCGATCCTGAACCCGGAATATCTAAAGCTCCAAGTATATGAAGCAGCGTACTCTTTCCTGCCCCAGATTTTCCGACAATTGCCGCTATCTCGCTCTTGTATATTGTCAGGTCTATACCCTTTAAGACACGGAGTGTGTTCTTTTTCGTTATCTGATATTCCTTGGTTATACCGCTTAATTGTATTAGTATATTTTCCATCATTATTCCCACCGAATTGATTCAACCGGTTTCTGTTTCGCCGCTCTTAAAGCAGGATATAAAGAAGCTAAAAAGCAAAGTAAAAGCGCCGCTAATGGTATGTAGATAAAATCCGAGAATCTTAATTCTACGGGCAGTGCTTCTAATTTGTAAACAGATGTATCCAGTTTATATATTTTAAAATAAATTTGCATCAAAGCAAGTCCAAGTCCTAAAACTGAACCCGTTATTACACCAACCATTCCCACAACCAATCCTTCAAACATAAATATTCTGGTTATCATTTTATCGCTTGCACCCATGGCTTTAAGTATTCCGATGTCTCTTTTTTTCTCTATTACTGTCATCGTTAAAGAACCGAGTATGTTGAACGATGCAACTGCTATAATCAGGCTCAGTAATATGAATGCTGCCCATCTTTCAACTTTAAGTATTGAATAAAAATCTTGGTGCAAATCATACCACGTCATAACGTTGAATTTCGAAGTGTCAACTTGTGACTGCAGCCTTAATTTCAGATTATCCGCGTCATCAATGTCCTTAGACCTTAATTCAATTCCGTTAACTGTATTGTTCAGTCTGAACAAATTCTGTGCATTCTCAATCGATATGTATGCATACTTCGAATCATAATCCCTGTTGTCCGAGTCATATATTCCTGTGACAATAAACTGTTTAGTAATTGGTTCAACAAATTGTGTAAGCGAATACTCAAGCCCGACAGGACTCAGTATTGTAATCGTATCTCCAATAAAAACTTTAAGATTGTTGGCAAGTGAAAACCCTATTATTATGCTACCGAAATCACCTTTATCCGCAAGGTCAAACTTCCCGTAGTTTGTGAATTCTTTAATCCCCGATACTTTTTCAATTACTTTTTCATCAACACCTTTTATTAAAAGTACCTTATTTACGTCTTTCGTCGCAAGCATGCCTTTATTCATCGTGTACGGTGCTGCATTCGGTATATCGTTCGCATAAATTGTTTGAAGCATTGATTCGTAATTATCAAATTTCGCATTGCCTTTTGCTTCAATCCTGATATGAGGATCAAAACCTATTAAAATTGATGTAACCTTCTCACTGAAACCGTTAAACACAGATAGAACCACAATCATCGCAGCAACACCTATTGATACCCCAACGATTGATATTGTCGAAATTACAGTTATAAAACTGACCTTCCTCTTGGAAAATAAATACCGCTTTGCTATGAAAAATTCAGTTCTCATTATTCGTCGAAAACTATTACCGATTCTCTGTACTGCCTCACCTTGTTCGTGTCTATCTTGTTCAACAAATATTTATTCAAATCAGCTCTTTTCTGCTCAAGATCCCTGTCATCTTTAAGTTTTGCTATCTCATACCTCACATGTAGAACTCTGTTATCAAGTATATGCCTTGAAATTCCGGCTGGAAGTTTCGCATCATTATAAGCAATCTTTACAATTTGCTTTTTGTTAAAGTGAAAAAATTCGACGAGCAATCCATTTCTTCTTGAATATTTCCGCAAATCATAATACGTTATTTCCTCCTCAGACCTGTCAAAGTTATAAATATTAAAATAGAATTTTGTAAACGTATGAAGTCTTTCAATATTTTCTTTAAATTTCCTTGGCAAGTATATTAAAATGCTTTGTCCGTTGCTGATGTCTGAAACTAATATACAATTATTAAATTTTTGTATTATGTTTTTCGCTTCTTTATAAGTCTTGTTCTCGTACTTGTAGCCTTTTTTAAGACAATAATCAATCACATTCTCGATTTTCACGTCGTAGATTAAATGATTCCAGTTTCTTAATCTTATCCTTTTGCTCTTGTAATCTGTTAATTGAGCAATTACAAGTTTGCATCCGATTTCTTTTAACGTACTCAGCCTGTTTGCACCATCTATTAGTATCCGTTGATTGTCGTAATTACCCACTATTACAGGGTTCATTAAATACCTGCTGTTTGATATACGTTCGTATATGTTTCTTAATCTGTTTGTCTCTGTGGTTTCGTGAAGTTTAATGTCATCAATTCTGAGTATGTCAATACTGAAAAACTTATTTGTATAATTAATCATTCTTTTATAAAGTCCAGCAGCCCTTCCTTACCCAGTTTAATCCGTATAGTATCACCAGGCAAAATTCCACCCTCAAGTACTTTTTCTGCAATCGGATTTGCAATATTCTTTTGTATCGTCCTCTTAAGCGGTCTCGCTCCGTATTGTATGTCAAAACCAAGCTTTCCTATCCAGTCCTTAACATCGTTATCTATTATCAATTTGATGTTGCTTTTACTGAGTCTTTCTGATAAATACTTAATCCGTATATCAACGATTGCCCTTATTTCCTTCTGTGTAAGTGGATTGAAAAGTATTATTTCATCAATCCTGTTCAGAAATTCAGGTCTTATCGTTGCTTTTAGCAAATCAACAAGTTTCATCCTCAAATCTCCGATTATTTCGTCCCTGTTCCTTTCATTCATCAGCTGAAGATGCTCTTGTATTAAATGTGAACCAAGATTTGAAGTCATAATTATGATTGTGTTCTTGAAATTCACGGTCCTTCCCTGTGAATCTGTGAGCCTGCCATCATCAAGTACCTGTAGAAGTACATTGAAAACATCCGGATGTGCTTTCTCAATCTCATCAAGCAATACTACTGAATATGGCCTTCTTCTCACTGCTTCTGTAAGCTGCCCCCCTTCTTCATACCCCACGTAACCCGGAGGCGCACCGATAAGCCTTGATACAGAGAATTTTTCCATGTATTCACTCATATCAATTCTTACTATTGCATGCTCATCATCAAATAAGAACTCTGCGAGTGCCCTTGCAAGTTCTGTCTTGCCTACACCCGTAGTCCCGAGAAAAATGAATGAGCCGATAGGCCTGTTGTCATCCTGCAACCCCGCTCTTGACCTTCTTATTGCATCTGATACCGCAGCTACAGCATCATCCTGTCCGATAACCCTTGCTGAAAGATTTTTTTCCATTTGAAGCAATTTCATCCTCTCGCTTTCGAGCATCCTGTTTACGGGTATTCCCGTCCATTTAGAAACCACTTCGGCAATATCCTCTGCATCAACCTCCTCTTTTAGCATCTTCTTTTCCGACTGTACTTTTATTAATTCCTCAGATTTTAAAATTATGGACTTTTCAACTTCTGGAATTTTTCCGTATCTCAGTTCCGCTACTTTTGCAAGATTTCCGTTTCTTTCAAGTGTGTCTGCTTCAAGCTTTAACCTTTCCGTATCCTCTTTAAGTTTTCTTATATTTTTAATTAGATCTTTCTCGAGATTCCAATGTGCAATCAGTGAATCCCTTTCCGATTTAAGCTCGGCTAATTCCTTCTCAATTTCTTTTAATCTGATTTCAGTTGGATTAATGTTTGATTCTTTTTTAGCCATAGAACAATTTAGATATTTAAGATTTTATCTTTAATTCCCATTATGTAAGCTATAAGCGCTGTTCTGACCCACATGCCGTTTCTTTCCTGCCTCCAGTACTTTGCTCTTGGATCGTCATCAATAGCAACATCTATTTCCTGTCTTCTTGGGAGCGGATGCATGATGATTGCTGTTTTCTTCATAAGTTTAAGATGCTTTTTCTCTAAATGGAATTTTGAAAAATCAATGTCCTGAGATTCACCGCTTACATCGTATTCATCCTGAATTCTCGTCATATAAACCGCGTCAGCCTCGGGAAGCACTTTAACAAGGTCCGATGTTTCTCTGAAATACATCTTTTGTTTCTTTAAGAATTGCTTTATATCATTGCCTATTCTGAGGTACTCGGGAGAAACGAAAACAATTTTGACTCCTTTGTAATGTTTAAGGAGATATGTAAGAGAACGTACTGTTCTGCCTCTCTTTAAATCTCCGACCATAACAATCGTTTTTCCATTTATACCGCCTTTGTCTAGGAATGACTGATGCAGCGTGTACATGTCAAGAAGAGCCTGTGTAGGATGCTGGTCCTTACCCGAACCTCCGTTTATTATGCTTATTGGTCTTTTCGTCTTGTTCAGCATCCATGCTGATTTCTCGGCCATACCTTCCTCAAAGTGTCTCATTATAATTAAATCTGCGTATGAACTGAAAGTCCGTATAGTATCTTCAGGAGTTTCACCTTTCACTTCAGATGATGTAGAAGTAGAACGTATTTCACTAACCTGTAAACCAAGAATGTAACAGGCGCTCTGGAATGAAATGAAAGTTCTTGTCGAAGGTTGTACGAAATAAAGCATTGCCCTTTTATGCGAGAGTAGTGTCCTCATGTAATCAAGACCCTCTTCCGATTTGGAAATCTTTCTAACTTTATTTGCAATTTCAAACAAATCGTTTAAAAGTTCAGGTGTGAGCTGCTGAGCGAATAGGCAGTCGAAAATTCTGCCGTCTTTCTCAAAGAAAATCAGCTTTTTATCCAGCTTTAATTTATAAAATTCTTCCCATGAAAGACTTTTTAGTGCATCAAACTTTTTTTGTGCTTTTGTCATATATGTTATTTAAGTTTTCTATTCTTATTGGTGAATTAATGTACCTGCTTTGTTCTCAATCGCATCCAATAGTTTTTCAATGTGCGTTATTATAGCATTGTTACCGGTGTTTTGAACAAATTCAATGACAGACTGCACTTTCGGACCCATACTTCCCGCTGTAAAATGTCCCTGGTCGTAATATGTAGTAGCTTCATCAAGGTTTAAATCCCTCAGCTTGATTTCATTCGGTTTACGGAAGTTAATGTAACATTGTTCAACGTTAGTTAAAATCACAAACAGGTCGGCTTTAAGGTCTATAGCAAGACGAGATGAAGCAAGGTCTTTATCAATAACAGCTTCAACTCCCGCTAGGTTTCCGTTACTGTCGTGATAAACGGGTATGCCTCCTCCGCCCACACAAATAACTATGTATCCGTTATTCGTTAAGTCGTGTATAATATTCTTTTGAACGATGGAAATCGGTTTAGGCGAGGCAACAACCCTTCTGAATCCTTTGCCTGCCGGGTCTTCCTTGAATTTCCAGCTTTTTGTTCTTAGAATATCTTTGGTTTGTTCAAGTGTATAGTATGGACCCACAGGCTTTGTTAAATTTTCGAAAGCGTGATCTTTCTCATCAACCATAACTTGAGTAAGCAGCGCTAATGTTTGTTTTCTTATCCCGTGTTTTTCAAACTCATTTTGTAGAGATTTCTGAAGTATATAACCAATTTCTCCCTGTGTTTCTGCAACGCATACATCAAGCGGCATTGGCGGAACTTTTGAAGAACCTTCTTCCTGCTGAATCAGTAAATTTCCAACCTGAGGACCGTTTCCGTGTGTGAGTATGACATCATATTCCGGAGATTTCAATAAAGGTATTAACTGCTCAGCCGTTTGGTCCGACGCAGCTTCTCTTTCTTCAATCGTACCCTTGGATTTAGAATCTAATAAAGCATTCCCCCCTAATGCGATAACAAGTAATTTCTTTTTCTCATTCATGAAAATAAAAATGAAATAATATATTTGTAAAATCTTAAAAATATCAATAAATACAGTCATTCTCAATTCATTAAGCTCTCGAAATACTATAATCGGGAACCATCTTTCCCGATTAAAATAACACACATAAATCAGTCCCAATTCTGTGTTTGAACTCCATTTTCTAAATTCTTTCTTCGTAACGTAGTTCTATGTTTGTAATCTGTCCTTAAAAATAAATAATTCTTTTATTATCATTGTAAATCGTATTCTTTGTTTTAAATAAGCCCCTTACTTCGTGAAATTGTTCTATTAACTCTCTATGCTTTGCACGTTCATCTCTGTTCTTTTCTTTGATCTCTGATCTAATTTAGCGGTATAATTTTTTAACCGTTATATTATTTCATATATTTTCTCATTGATCTCTGTGAAAACCTCTGTGTATTCAGTGGTAAAATCTTTTCCGTGCTTGTGGCTTTCACTATGAGGTGGTACTTCTTTGCGTTAAAGTTTTTATCATTAATTTATGTTACTTAGCTTTTAGTTCTCTGTGACTTCTGGGTACTCTGTAGTAAAAATCTTTTGTTCTTTTCATTCTTTAATATTTTGTGGTATCAACTATTAGGTATTCATTGTACAATATCCTCATTTTTTTACCTGCTACACCCACGTGTCTATATTATCCCAAATATTACCTCAGGAACATTATTGCCATTATTATTGTAAAACATTATAGAAATATTTATCTTTCAACTATGATGAAAATTAGCAAAATAATACCTCTTTCTGCATTTGTGATGATATTTATGTTATTTTCAATCTCAATTTTTTACAGCTGCGGTGCAAATCTATTCTCAACTGCCGACGATGTAAAACTGGGGGAGGATTTGGACAAGGAAATTCATAACAAACCTAACGAATTTCCGCTGTTAACTAATAGACCCGACATCACAAACTATGTATCAGACCTCGGTAAATACATTCTTAATTCTTCTCCGAAAATTGAATATAAAAATGTTTTTCCTTATAAGTTTCAGGTCATTAACGATACAATTATTAATGCTTTCTGTACACCAGGCGGATTTATTTATGTTTACACTGGTCTGATGAAATTTGTTGATAATGAAGCAACTCTTGCAGGTGTTATCGCCCATGAGATTGCTCATGCCGAAAGACGCCATATGACACAGCGTTTAACGTCGTATTACGGTATAAGTATGCTCATGAGTATTGTACTGGGAAACAATCCTAATGCCGCTGTCGAAATAGCTGCAAACTTATTCGTGGGTATGGGTTTTCTCGCAAACAGCAGATCAGATGAAGAAGAAGCAGATAATTATTCGATTAAATATCTGATGACATCAAAATATTATCCCGGCGGTATTCAGTATTTCTTCGATAGCATTCTCAAAAAACAGCAGAAAGCAGGAACTGTAGGTGGAGGATTCGATCGTCTCCTTTCCACACACCCTTTGCCTCAGGATAGGATTCAAAATGTTAAGGACCAGATGAAGAAGAATAAGATTGTTAACGATTCAACTAAGGGTATTTATCATGATGAATACCAGATTTTTAAATCAAAATTAAATTAAAAGAATGAAATACATATTAATACTTATCGCAGTTTTATTTGTTACCCCGGTTTTTTCTCAGATTAAAGTAGATAACAACAGCTATAAATTTAAAATTAGTTTCGATAATAAATGGAAAGAAGTCTCAAAAGTAGAAACCGATAAGAAAGATGTGATAACTTACAGCTTTAGCAAGAATTCAAAAGTTGCCGCTACTATTATAGCTTTTAAATTTGCTTCACCTCAGAAAATCGACGACCTTATATACACGTTCGAAAAGGATTTTAACCTTAATATACCCGAAAGAATAAGCGATTACGTTAAATCAGACAATGAATCTTACGAAAGTAAGTCTGCCGATTACAAGGATAAAGACACCTATGAAAAGATTTACTATTACACTACAATAAAAGATAATAACGGCGAGTTCTATAGTTATATGATTCGGTTTATAGCCGATAATTCGTATAAACATAGTGATTTTGAATATGATGTTAGTTCTATCATTTACACTTTTATGATTAATCTCTGATTAATTCTGTAAAAAGGGATTGTACTTTTTCTCATAACCGATGCTGGTCTTACCCATATGACCGGGATACAATTCGTATTCATCCGTACAAATCTCAAAGAGTTTGTGCTTTATTGAATGTATCAGGGTGTCGTAATCTCCTCCGGGCAGGTCAGTTCTTCCAATTGAAGTCTGAAAGATAACATCACCGCAGAATATTACTTTCTCTTTGTTATCCGTTATGCAGACTCCCCCTGGAGAATGTCCCGGAGTATGAATGAAATTCAGCACATTCTCCCCAACTCTAACAATAGTGTCCTCTGCAATAAAATTACTTACCGTAGGTAAATTCTCTAACTGTATTCCGTAAAATTCTCCCTGTGTTTTAGCATTCTCATACAAAAACAAATCATCCTTGTGTATATAAGAATCAACTCCGAATACCTTTACCGCAAAACCGTTGCCTAGAACATGGTCAACATGTCCGTGAGTCATCAGAATGAATTTGATGTTTATTTTGCTGTCATGCAAGTACTTTAGAAGAACATCCTTTTCATGAAAAGTATGGTATCCCGGGTCTATTAATACTCCTTCGTGCGTGTTTTCGCAGTGATAGACGTAACTATTCATCTGAAATGGATTAACGGTGAATGCTTTTATTTTCATTATTTAAATTGATTTTACAAAAGTTATTAAATAATTTAAATGTTATTTATTCGTTGAAATTGACCGATACTGATAAAATTAAAATAATAGGAACTAATAGAAAAGCTAATTTTCAATACGAAATCCTGAATAAGTATGAAGCTGGTATTGTACTCTTGGGTACAGAGGTAAAATCCCTCCGGGAGGCAAAGGTAAATCTGTCAGATGCATACGGAAGGTTCTCAAACAATGAACTCTGGCTTATAGGTGCGCATATAAATGAGTATAAGTATGGAAACCTGAACAATCATGACCCTCTAAGGAAAAGAAAACTGCTTATGAATAAAAAAGAGCTTCGTAAGTTGAAAGCAAAGCTCGAAGAACTTGGACTGACATTAATCGTAACAAAAATATATTTTAAGAACTCAAAAATTAAAGTTGAAATAGCACTCGCAAGAGGGAAGAAACTTTATGATAAGAGGGAAACAATAAAAAACCGGGAAACCGAAAGGAAACTAAAAAATTACTGATATGTTTTTATCACTGAATGAACAAATGGATATCCTCAGAAAGGGAACAGTTGAAATTATACCCGAGGAAGAATTAACTAAGAAAATCGAAAAAGCTATTAAGACACGAAATCCCCTTAACGTAAAGCTTGGATGCGACCCATCTGTTCCCGACCTTCACATAGGGCACTCAGTTGTTCTTAATAAACTCCGAGAATTTCAGGACCTTGGGCATACTGCAATTCTGATAGTGGGAGATTATACAGGCATGATAGGCGACCCGAGCGGTAAGAAGAAAACACGTCCCCAGCTTACGTTTGAAGAAACCCGCGAGAATGGTAAGTCCTATTTCGAACAGGCATCACGCATACTCGATAAAAATAAAACAAAGATTGTATACAATTCTGAATGGCTCAGTAAAATTGACCTGCAGGAGCTTATTAAAATTCTCGGAAAGTTTACCGTCCAGAGAATTCTTGAAAGAGATGACTTCACAAACCGTATGCGTGACCAGGTAGAAGTTTCAATGCATGAACTTTTGTATCCTATAATGCAGGGATACGATTCTTACGCTATAAATGCCGACGTTGAACTCGGTGGAACAGACCAGAAGTTTAATAATCTTGTCGGGCGTGATATGCAGAAGCGTTTCGGCAAGGAACCTCAGATAGTAATGCTGATGCCTCTACTAGAAGGAACAGACGGCTCTGAAAAAATGAGTAAATCATTGAACAACTATATTGGTATTACAGATGAGCCAAAGGATATATTCGGTAAGACGATGAGTATTCCGGACGTCCTTATATTTAAGTATTTTACACTCGCAACGCGTCTTAAACCGGAAGAACTTATGGAAATTAAAAGAGAACTTGAAGACCCGAACACAAATCCGCGCAACCTTAAACGCCGTCTCGGATACGAACTCGTTAAACTGTATTACAACAAAGAAGTCGCTAAACAATCTATCGAAGAGTTCGATAAAATTTTCATTAAAAAGGAAGTTCCGGACGATATTCCCGAAATAGCAATTAAAGAAAAAGGCACAAAGCTAATTAATCTTATAGTATCTAATAAGATGGCGGATTCTAACGCAGCGGCAAGAAGACTTATAGAACAGGGTGGTGTAACGATCAACGGTGAAAAGATAGATGATTTTAATCTTGTGTTAAATTATTCTGAAGATTTTGTTTTGAAAGTCGGGAAAAGAAAATTCCTGAAAGTGAAAATGAAGTAAGAATTAATTAATTATATTTTAAATTTATTTTATATAAGTTTGTATCTGTTTAATAAATTACAATCGAGAGGAGGGTGTTATGTTTCAGCCAACAAAAATATTTTTCACTAAAGGTGTAGGAAGACATAAAGATTATCTGCAGTCTTTTGAGCTTGCTTTAAGGCATGCAGGTATTGAAAGGTTAAACCTTGTAATGGTTTCCAGTATATATCCGCCCGGTTGTAAACGAATTTCCCGCGAACAGGGTATGGAGCTGCTTTTACCCGGTAATATAACGTATTGTGTGATGGCAAGGAATTTTACAAACGAACCTAATCGTCTTATCGCTACTTCAATAGGTGTGGCACTACCGTCAGATGACAGTCATTACGGATACATTTCTGAACACCATCCTTTCGGTGAAACTGAAAAGATTTCAGGTGAATATGCTGAGGATCTGGCAGCAACGATGCTTGCTACTACTCTCGGTGTTGAGTTTGACACAGAAACAGCATGGAACGAACGTGAGCAGGTTTATAAACAAAGCGGTAAAATATTCAAAACATTCAACGTCACTCAATCAGCTGAAGGGGATAAGTACGGTCTCTGGACTACTGTAATTTCATGCGCGGTTTTTCTTCCCTAAATTAATAAAGCAAAAACATTTTAGAAAAGTCTCTTATAAGTGGTTGTAAGAGACTTTTTATTTCCCTTTTAACTGATTAACTATCCCGCCCAGGGAATACCTTCAACTTTGTCTTGAAAATCTTTTAGCATAATCCACCCTGTTCTATCGTCCTTGCTTTTTATGTAATACCAATTACAGCCATCTTCCCATTCATCAGGGGATTTGCATTTATATTGAATATCAGCTTTTATAATGAATATCTGTGTGTTTGGTTTAATCTCAATGTTCGATTTTGAAGATTCACTCTTTTCCGGTCTCAAAAATAAACTTGCCGATGTCTTGATGTCGTTTTCTTTTACGTTTTCAGGTATAGTATATTCTGTTTTATACATAGGGATTAGTTTTTTGTCAATCATATGATATTCATAGTCCGCACTCCAGAATCCCATCCAGTTGTTAACTTTAATTATTCCGCTTTCCTCTACTACCGGTATATCAAGTGACCAAAATTGACCAATGCTGTCAATTTTTTTGTCGTATTCATACAGAACGGTTTCGAATCCATAGTAAGCCATGTTCATAACCATTAAGTACTTAGCATAGTTTATACGAACGACCGTTGCTCTCAGGTCGGATGTTGACTCAGCTAAATGAAAGAATTTAGAATCATTAACACTTAAAACATAAGTTCCTTCTTCTTCATTGACTTTAATACTGATTAATTCAGTTTTACCGTCATTATTAAGGTCATTATTAAAAGTTGTGTCTGTTTTCTCGAATGCAAAGGAATTCGTGTATAAAAGTAAAGACAGTGTAAGGAGAATAAGTATTTTCATTGTGATTAATGCTATTAATTAATAAGAAAGAATTTACTATTTTATTAACAAAAATACATTAAAATTCTGAATAAATCTAATATAATAGATAAAGTCTATGTAATTGTAGGCCCGACTGCGTCAGGTAAAACAGCTGTCAGCATTGCATTGGCAAAATTACTAAATGCTGAAATTATCTCAGCTGATTCGCGCCAGGTATATAAATACATTCAGATAGCTACGTGTGCACCAACAAAAGAAGAAATTTCGGATGTGAAACATTATTTCGTTAATGAACTTGAACCCGTTGATGAATTCAATGCAGGCTTATTCGCAAAGAAAGCCAGGCTTATTATAAAAGAAACACTTAGAAAGAAAAAGAATGTACTCGTTGTCGGCGGCAGCGGACTTTATATAAAAGCACTAATTGATGGATTATATGACGAAGATATTAACTCATCTGAAATAAGAAACAGACTCAATGAAAGATTAAAATCAGAAGGCAGAGAAGTACTGTATGACGAATTGAAAAAGATTGACCCTGAAAGTGCTTCAAAAATGGATTCAGGAAAATTCAGACGCGTTATCAGGGCGCTTGAAGTATATTATGTTACCGGGAAGAAGATTTCTGAGTTTCAGATGAATAACGTGAAACCTGATTTTGAAAGTATTCAAATCGGGCTGAAAATGGATAGGGGATTGCTTTATGAAAGAATCAATAATCGTGTGGATAAAATGCTTGATTCCGGATTACTCAAAGAGGTTGAGGAACTCAGGCACAGAAATATGTCTTATAAAACTCATAATTCACTGAACACAGTAGGCATTAAAGAAGTTTTTCAATATTTAGAAGGAGAAATTGACAAGGAAAATATGATAGAGAAAATAAAGATGAATACCCGGCGATATGCCAAACGTCAATTAACGTGGTTTAATGCTGATAAACGTATAAAATGGATAGATGCAACTGTGAATAATTTACATGAAATCATATATGAAAACTGCATTAAGTAAATGCCTGTATCTGCTATAATAACAAAGAAGTTATTAGACTCATATTATGTAAAATATAATAAACACTTAAGCTCAAAAGACCCCGTCTGGAAACTTAATAAAGTCAAAACCAAATCAGATAAAGAAGTACTCGCTTTTATCATTTCATGTTACTGTTACGGCAATATTACACAGATTAATAACTTCATTAGCAAGGTTCTCGAATTCACTTCTTTAAACGTCTCTGAATTTATCCTCAACTACAATAGAAGCAGTAAAGAAGCGGGTCTTGATTTCCGTTACAGGTTCAATTCCACACAGGATTTCTTTGATCTTATACATGCAATATCCGTTATTCTTAAGAAATACGGCAGTCTTAAGAATTTATTCCGGAAGTATTACGACAAAAATGATGAAAATGTGATAAATGCTCTGAACGGTTTCACCCCGGAAATAAGACACATTGCCAAAGGCAGTAAATCATTTGAATATCTTGTTCCTCTTGTATCAAGGAAGTCAACATGCAAAAGGCTGCTGCTGTTTTTGAGATGGATGGTAAGGAAAGATAAAGTAGATACAGGATTATGGAGTAAAGAAATTTACACTTCAAAATTAATCATGCCCGTCGATACACACGTTTATAAAATAGCACGAAAGTATAAAATTGTAGAAAGAAAGTCGCTAGACATTAAATTTGCGACTGAATTAACCGAAAAGCTAAAGAAGTTTGACCCTGTTGACCCTGTAAAATACGATTTTGCGCTCTGTCATTTAGGAGTAGATAAAGAGAATTTAAATTATTGAGAATATTCTTAAATCAACGTTACCTCCCGAAAGTATTAACCCGGCATTCTTTCTTGAAAACATTTCTTTGTTCTTAAGAACTACTGCCAGCGGCACAGCAGCACTCGGTTCGATTACAATTTTCATTCTTTCGTAAATCATTTTCATAGCGGATATTATTTCATTATCGTTTACAAGCAATATATCTTTAACATTCTCTTTTATAATATTCAGCGTAATATCACCAAGAGTTGTCAGCAAACCATCTGCAATCGTATCTATAAATGGTGCACTTTCAACTTTGCCTGATTTAAACGAAAGAACAGCATCGGCAGCACCTTCGGGCTCGCCCGCATACACAGTGATATTATTGCCGAAGTATTTTGCCGATAGGGAAGTCCCTGAAAGCAGCCCTCCTCCGCCGACAGGGGCGATAACAAAGTCTAATAATTCTGTATCTTCTATTAATTCTTTGCCGCAAGTTGCCTGACCTGCGATGATTCTTTCGTCATTGTACGGATGTATAAATTCTGCTCTTGTTCTATTCAAAACTGTATTCATCGTATCTTCTCTTGTTTTCAGGTTCGGCTTGCAGAAAGTAATTTCCGCACCGTATCCTTTCACGGCATTTATCTTTACTTCGGGAGAGTTATCGGGCATCACAATGTAAGCTTTTGTATTGAGTAGTTTTGCGGCAAGAGCTATTGCCTGTGCGTGATTTCCTGATGAATGTGTCGCTAATCCGTTTAAGAGTTTATCGGGGGGCAGCTGCAATGCGGCATTCATAGCACCCCGTATTTTGAATGCACCGATTTTCTGAAAGTTCTCGCATTTAAAGAAAAGATTACAACCTGATACTTCATTTAAAAGAGAAGACGTCAGAATAGGCGTTTTATGAATATACTGACTTATTCTGTCGTGGGCTTCCGATATTTGCTCTTTCGATACCATAATATTAAAGCACAATTTAAATCTTCTTTAAATTAAAATCAGTGATAATGTTAAACTTCGTGTACTTCATATTTTGTTACGAATGAGTATTTTTAAGGCATGTCAAAACCGAGATACATACTCCACGTCGATATGGATGCCTTCTTTGCTTCTTGCGAAGAAGCAGTAAATCCTGATTTAAGGGGAAAACCACTAATAGTCGGAGGTACCCGCAGCGATTTACGCAGTATTGTATCCTGTCCGAATTATCTTGCACGCAAAAAGGGTATTCGCACTGCAATGCCGATTGCCAAAGCACTTCAGCTTGCACCCGAGGGAAATTTCATCAGAGGCACACGCGGAATATATTCCGATTATTCAAAACGTGTCAGGGAAATATTCTATAAATACACTCCTCTCGTTGAGCCGATGAGCATTGACGAAGCGTATCTTGATGTTACTGACACACTGCGCCCGTTCAAAGGTGATGTCTATGCACTGGCTGTTTCGCTGAAGGGCGAGGTTAAAAAGACACTGCATATAACATGTTCAATAGGCATTTCTTCAAATAAAGTCTGCTCTAAGATTGCCTCAAAAGAAAATAAACCCGACGGAATTACGTACATTCTAAAAGAAGAGGAGCAGGATTTTCTTCACAGTCTTCCCGTACAAAGGATTCCGGGTGTGGGGAAAGTAACTCTGAAACATCTGAATAAGCACGGAATCTTTCTTATCGGAGATATACTTAATCATGACAAAAGTTTTTACGAGAATGTTATAGGAATGCATTCGGATTATCTGTTAAACGTGGCAAATGCAATCGACGATAGGGAAATCAACACATACGAGGACTATGAACAAAAATCGTTGTCAAAGGAAACAACACTGAATTTTAATACCGACGACAGGAATTATCTTGAAAAGGAATTGTACCTTGTACTCGAACGCGCCTGTTCACGAATGCGGAAGAAGAATATCATCTCAAACAGTCTTACTGTTAAGGTAAAGTACGCTGATTTTTCCGTTAATCAGAAGTCGCATATCGTAAAGCGTTTTTCAAACATCGAAATGGATTTCTACGAAGATTCGCTTAAACTTTTTGATAAGCTTTACAGAAAGGGCAAGCAGATTCGGCTAATCGGCGTACGCTTTGGTGATTTGCGTGAAGATGACGGCAGCATGCAGGAAGATATGTTCATCCGCGAAGACAAGTTTAAATCCCTTGTGAAGAATATGGATAAAATCAGGAAGAAGTACGATTACAAAATTCTAAAGTTCGGAAAGACCTTCGATATCTGAATAAATCCTCATAATTTGATTAGCCGCCTCTTTCGCATCACCGTTGTTTATAACAGCAATAGGTTTCTTCCCTTTATTCTTATACTTCACATCATAATACTTTTCAAGCATAACCGAAATAAACTCCTTCGCATTCCCCTTATTCAGTGCATCAAGGCACGATTCATAATGCACGCTGCTCATCTCTTTCCTGAAAAACCTCTCTTTGGTTTTTAATATATTAATCATATCTGCATAGCCGCTTGAATACTCAAAGTAATCCGTCTTCAGTCTTTTTACTCTGTTTTCAAACGATGTCTCTATGTTAATAACTTTTGCATTTTCAATCTCTGCGTAAAGGTTCAGCGGTATAAAAAAATCGCCGACCTTCCGGCTTTCGCTTTCCACAATGTATGTTTCGTATCCGCCGAATATATTTCTGTTGTTAACGTACTCCGCGTACACATTGTTTTCAAAAGCAGTCTGGTTATGAACAGGGGAGTAACCTCTTATCTTATAAGGGATGAACCCGAACAGTGAAGAGAAGTGCCTTGCGGCTTTTTCAAGGTCGAGTGTAGGGAGCTTTCCGTGAAGTGCTTTAATTATTTCCGTCTTGCCGCTGCCTGTCAGTCCGTTTATTTCGATTAGTTTATTCGGGAATACTTCGGCAGTAAAGAGTTCGTTAACTTTATGCCTGTACGATTTTATGCCTTTAATCAGTGAATGCGGTTTATAACCTGCGTCAAAAATCATTTTGCTGAGGTATTTGCTCCTGCCTCCGCCTCTCCAGCAATAGACATAAATGTTTTTGTCGTTCGCACCGTGCTCCTCGAGAAAGTCATTCAGCGTTTCTGCCTTCTTCGCTGAATACTGCACCGCAAGCTCAACCGCAGCAAGGTCAGAATAGTTTTTAAAAACAATCCCTACGTTGTGCCTCTCTTCCGTGTTCAGCACTGGAAAGTTCACCGCAGTCGGTATTGAAGTTTCCCCGAATTCCTTCTCAGAACGCGCATCCACTATCAGCGTATCCTCATCGTATAAATGTTCAAGCAGGGTATCTATATCAATAAAATTGAATGCATACTTTTCAAGTTGTGCGGAAAGTGGCTTTAGCCCGCAAAGATCGAACGTTCTTACGTAATCAAAAACTTCTTTATCGGATTTGAAAGAAAGCATTCTCAGAAATTAAATACAATTGTACCCGCTTTACTATCATTATCGGGAACCGTGACGTAACCCACAATCCTTGCCGCCTCATCTCCGTTATCTGCAATCTCCTTCAATAGTTGTTCAGCTCGTGATTCAGTAATTGATACCAGCAACCCTCCCGAAGTCTGCGGGTCGTAAAGCAGATGCTCTTTTTGTGTGTTGACTGTACCTTTATTAACAACGAATTCATTCGTGTATATTCTATTCGACTTATCCCCGCGTGTTAACAGCTTCTCACCCACAGCCCAGAGCGCACCCCTTAAAAGTGGAAGTTCATTCACATAAAAATTAAGAACAGCATTCGATGCTTTCGCGAGTTGCATTGCATGACCCGCGAGACCGAATCCCGTAACATCTGTGCAGGCATTCGCTCCGTGCTTTACCATTGCGGCTGCGGAGTCTCGATTCAGACGGCACATCGAATCAATTAGCTCATCAATAAAATGTTGTTCGGGTCTTGCGTACTTCACTGCATTATTCAGAACACCCGTCCCAAGTGCTTTTGTAAGAATAAGAGCGTCGCCCTGTTTTGCCGTATCATTGCCTTTAATATAATTCGGATTAATCGTACCCGTAACCGCAAGGCCGTAAAGAATATTCTCAATATCAACCGAATGACCCCCGATTATTGGGCATCTTGCCTCACGTGCTTTTTCGGCACCTCCAGCGAGAATATCTTTCAGAATCGCTAAATCCTGCTTCTGCGGAAAAGCAACGATATTCAGTGCGTTCAGCGGTGTCCCGCCCATAGCGTAAACATCGCTCAGAGAATTCGCCGCTGCTATCTTCCCGTATGTAAACGGGTCATCAACCACAGGCGTGAAAAAGTCAGTCGTATGAATAAGAGCAAGCTCCTCCGAAATCCTATAAACCCCGGCATCGTCGGCCCCGTCAAATCCCACTATAACATTCTCATCCCTAAACCAATCCACATCCTTCAGTGCATCCTTCAGCACATACGGAAAAATCTTAGCTGCACACCCCGCCGTCGAAACCATTTGCGTCAACCGCACTTTATTTTCATCCATAAAATTATTTTCCCCAAATTAATTAATGAATACTCCAATAAAAATGATAAAGCATAAATCTTGCTTCCTGCTCTTCATAACTCCATAACCTCATAACTCCATAGCCTCCTCACTCAATAACTCCTTCACTCCTTCACTCCATCACTTCATAACTCCATCACTTCCACAAAGGGTAATGCCTCCATCCTGCTTGCTGCTTTTCTTTTTCTTTCAGCACTTGACTGTGCGTTCTGTGCGTCCCGATTCTTTTTATTGTGACTCATAACCGCCCTCATACCTTTTTCCATTTGATTTTTGAATATTACTTACTACATTTATAATTATATTGTCACCAATAGAATATAACGTTCTTTCATAGAAGATATTTTTACTCAGTTTACATTACCACATCTTGACCTGACCGTGTTTAAACTTAAGAGCAAATATATAAATAAATTTTTATAGAATTCTTTCTTAACTAAAATTTATATTATGAAAAACTTTAAAACACTTTTTTTGCTTGTTTTCTTTGTTACATTCATCTTTTCAAACCTTTATTCTCAATCTTATTCAGTCCCCGAAATTCTTTATTACAAATTTAATACGGGTACCACAACTACCCCTAATCTGGCAGTTCCGGGACAGGGCTTCACTGATGCCCAGTTATCAAACATGTCAATGGGGAGCGGGGGACAGTTTGGTAATGCCTTGCTTGGTAACGGCGGAACTGGAACTTCCACTCATGTTAATTCCGGATGGAATATGAACCTTGGAACCTCAAGCTGGACAATTTCGCTGTGGATTAGTAACATTACCTCGGGTACTTCTTATTTATTTGGCAATGATATTACAACAAGTTTCAGATGTTTTACAAATGGTGCAGCGGGTACGAGCAATATCACGCTTCGAGGCAATGGTATAACAAATGTAAACGTTACCGGAGTATTGCCTGGACCAAGCGTGGTCCATTTCGTCTATGATTCTGTTACAGCCACAATATCCTGTTATCTAAATGGTGCATTCCAGTCATCAGTGCTGCAAGCACCGCTAAACCTGAATGCAATCGTTCCGTTTAAAGTAGGGAGTTATGGAACTGCAAATAGTATTCCTGTGGGTTCTTTATTGGATGAATTTAGATTTTATAATCGTGCACTAAGCTCTGTAGAAATTGCAGCTACATGGAACGTCGAACTTCCCGTTGCCGGAAGTTTAGTTGACCCTTCTAATGTTTGTGATTACGGTCTGATTCCGCAATATTCAGGCGGAGCTCTTGGGGGACATGCCTCAGCAACGCTTGGCGATACACTTTACATTGCGGGCGGTTCAATTATTGTTGGTTCAGGGACAAATCCTGCCGCAAGCACTACTGTTACAAGGTACGCCGTAAATACAGGCGTCTGGAGCCCGGGCAGGGATTTGCCAACTCCAAAAGTAGGCGGCGATCTTGTCAAATGCGGAAATAATCTTTATTATATAGGAGGCGGAAGTATTACGCTAACCGGTGCAGCCGATAATATAGTCTATAAATACGATGTTGTATCGGGATGGACTGCTGTTGCGAATATACCAACTCCTGTTACGGGAAATGTCGCTGAATCCTGGGGTGATAGTGTTATATTTTGCATGATGGGCGGTTGGAGTACCTATTATAAAGGTATTCAAATCTATAGACCAAACTCAGACACATGGAGCAGAGCTACCGACTCATTACCCTCCGGAAACGGCAGAAGATCTTTTGCAGGTGGAATACAGGGAAATAAATTATTTGTAGCGGCCGGATATTCAGGAACTTTCAGAAAGGATTTCTGGATTGGAACAATCGGAAATACTGCTGAAAATATTATCTGGACGCAATCAGTAGACGTTCCTGTCCGCGGCACGGGAAATTCAAGACCCGGAGGACATGCAGTTAATAACAGATTCTATTTCGTTGCGGGCGAAAGCACACCGGGAGCGTCTGCACAGGATTCGATTTATATCTGGAGTGTATCCGATTCTATGTGGCTTCCGACTATATTAACAGGAAGAGGAAGTAATTCTGCATCAAACTACTGGGGAACAATTTCTTCAAGTATAGTCAATAACAAAGTGAAAATCTGGATACCGGGAGGATTCTATCCATCAACGGTAACAACAACAAAACTCTTTTGTCTTACTGATTCTCTCGGATGTATTATTACTAATAACGGTAATAATGTTACCTCAACACCCGAAACATATAAGTTATACCAGAATTATCCTAATCCGTTTAATCCGGTGACTAAAATTACATATACTGTAGCGGTGCAAGGTCTTGTGAATTTAAAAGTATATGATATCACCGGAAGATTAGTGAAAGTCCTCGTTGAAGAAGTTAAATCACCGGGCACTTATACCTATGATTTCAATGGTCATAATTTATCAAGCGGTGCTTACTTCTATCAAATGAGGGCAGGACACTTCAGCGATACAAAACGTATGTT
This sequence comes from Ignavibacteria bacterium, assembly GCA_041649015.1. Classification (NCBI taxonomy): domain Bacteria; kingdom Pseudomonadati; phylum Ignavibacteriota; class Ignavibacteria; species Ignavibacteria bacterium. Next base: position 518,013 of record JBAZNU010000002.1, on the reverse strand, counting down.
ATTAATCAAATAATATTTAATAATATGGTTTCTATATGGACCTTATTTTAAATAGTCCATAATTTATCATATTTCCAAAGTTTGCAAAAATCTCGGGTATCTGCGCTTCTGCGCAGATACCTTTTTAATTTGTCATACCCCAAAAGCCTAATAGGGGAGATATGCTCTTCTTCCAAGATACTTATACAAGTACTTTTTTATCAAAACAAAATCTACCCCTGTTTTTATTCCCGCCTGCTCTTTTTTAGGTAATGCACCCATCCTGTTTGCCGCTCTTTCCCTTTTTTTGTCATCCCCGAATGTTTTTATCGGGGATCTAATCACATCATTTCCACAAAGGGTAATGCAAACCAAAGATGCGCCGTGGCGTACATCCTTTTTTCTGCTTTTCCTTTCTTTGTCATCCTCGAATGCTTTTATCGGGGATCTAATCACATCACCTCCACAAAGAGTAATGCATCCATCACTCTTGCCGTTCTTCCCTTATTTTTTTGTCGTTCAAGAATGTTTTTATCGGGGATTCACTTTTTCCTCAAACTGGAAGTACGCCGGATCACATTTACGATTTGAGTTACACTAAGAGCAATTTTGTTTAAAATATTTGTTCCATTCCTGGATTCCATCTACAAACATGATGGAATGACAAATAGAGACAGGGAAGGGGAGAAAGTACGGGAAATTTACTTGAATACGGATTTATTAATACTAATTATATGTTATATTATCGTCTCTTTCGACTTTAAAATTTTCTACAATTTTACGAATTTTATAAATTATTAAACTATATTTTGAATGAAATTACATACTGAAAAATCTGATTTGAAACCAAAAGATAAAAAGGTTGAACATATTAATCTTGCAAATCCTGATATGAAAGAAACACGTCAGGCGTTTTCGGATGCACTGATGGAGCTTGGAAAGACAAACCCGAATGTAGTTGTGCTGGGTGGCGACGTTTCCGGTTCCGTTAAAGTGAATGCTTTCCGTGATGCTTATCCTGACAGGTTCTTTTCGGTAGGGATTGCGGAAGCTGATATGATGGGCGTTGCAGCGGGTTTAGCGGTTGCGGGTAAGATTCCGATTGCCTCTGCATACGGTGAGTTTGCGACGGGAAGACCTTTCGACCAGATTCGCCAGTCGATTGCTTACAGTGAAATGAACGTGAAGATTTGTGCCTCGCATTGCGGTATTTCGGTTGGTCCTGACGGTGCAACACATCAGTCGCTTGAAGATGTCGGTTTGATGAGACTTCTTCCTCACATGACTGTTGTTACGCCCTGCGATTACAATCAGACGTATAAAGCAATTATGAAATGCGTTGAGACCGAAGGTCCTTTTTACGTTAGGTTCTACAGGGATAAAACTCCGAATTTTACCAATGTAAATGAAGAGTTTGAACTCGGAAAGGCTCAGATACTCAGGGAAGGCAAGGATGTAACTCTTGTTGCGAGCGGGCTTTTGGTTTGGGAAGCTTTGAAGGCGGCGAAAGAGCTTGAGAAGGATGGAATAAATGCAAAGGTGATAAATATTCACACGATAAAACCGATTGATGTTGAGGCATTGGTAAAGGCAGCGGAAGAAACAAATTTAGTAATTACCTGTGAAGACCATCAGAAGCAGAGCGGGCTTTACGGAGCGGTTTCAGAGGTCCTTTCTTTACACAGACCTACACAGATGGATTACGTTGCGGTTGAGGATACATTCGGCGAGAGCGGAACAATGGAAGAACTTATGCGTAAATATAAAATAAATGATGAAGAAATTATCAGAAAAGTTAAAAAACATTTAAGTAAATAAAAACTATGTCAACATTAAGTATTAATGCAAATTCAGTTAAGGTAAAAGTAACGGCGGCAGTTGTTGCAGTGCTTTTGTTAATTACAGGAGTTATAGCAGGAGGTGTGCTGTTTACTAAGTTTTTTAAGCAGTCACCGAATAATCTTAACACAGCTGCATTTGATAAAACACAGAAGAATGAACAGATAAGTCAGGACAGGCAGACGGCGATTACGCTTGCAATCGAAAAAGTCAGCAACACAATAGTAGGTATTAACGTTGAAGAAGTTCGGGAAGTGAGAGACCCGTTTATGAACGACCCCTTCTTCAGGCAGTTCTTCGGAGAGATGGCGCCGCAAAGGCAGACAATTCGCGGGCTGGGCTCTGGGTTTATCGTTTCTGAAGATGGATACATTCTGACGAATGACCACGTTGCGGGAAATGCGACGAAGATTTCAGTTACACTGACAACGGGCGAAACGGTTGAGGCAAAGCTTATCGGTTCCGACCCTGTTTCAGACGTTGCACTTCTTAAGATTAATAAGTCAGGACTTCCTTCCGTAAAGTTCGGAAACTCTGACAATATTATTATCGGAGAATGGGTAATTGCACTTGGAAATCCATTTGGACTTTTTGAAATAAATGACAAACCGACTGTTACGGTGGGAGTTGTCAGTGCTCTTAACATGAAAGTAACCGCAGACCAGAAACGTGCATACAAGGATATGATTCAAACGGACGCTTCAATCAATAGCGGTAATTCAGGCGGACCTCTTATAAATGCAGACGGTGAAGTAATAGGAATGAATACGATTATTTATACAGGCGGACAGTTCAGTCAGGGGAGTATAGGCGTGGGATTTTCGATTTCAATAAACCGTGTTAAAGCAATACTTGATGAGCTGAAATCAAGCGGCAAGATTGACAGAAATTATAATGTCGGATTCAGGATTCAGGGAATTGATGACCAGATAGCAAAGTATCTCGGTCTCGAAAATAAGAACGGTGTAGTTGTTACTCAGGTGCAGAGAGGAAGTATTTCTGACGATGCCGGTCTGAAGCCCGAGGATGTGATTATATCGGCAAACGGAATTATGATAAGGAATGAGCAGGACTTAATTACAGAAGTGAATGACCTTAGGGTAGGGGACTTGCTTAAACTAAAGGTTATCAGGAGTGGCAGCGAAAAGGAAATCGAGATGAAACTGACCGCAAATAAATAAAATTAAAATCAATTTCTAATAATTTATTCTTGTAAGTTTTAATTATTTGTCATTCCTGTGGAAGTCGAAGATTCTCAGGTCAGTTATTCTTAATTCTAACTCCGTTTATCATTTTCGATTGTTTTCTTGGACTGACAATCGCAGGTTTACTTTTAAGCCGGGAATCTTATCGATTCCCGGTATTGTTTTTAAGCTTCTGCTGTAAAATTTTTGATTTAAGATAAAAACCGGCAAAATCTGGAATACGGCAATTTAATATATTTTGTACTGGATTCTAATGTTTTACAGTTCCGTAGTGGCGGCATATCATTATCATTAATCCCTTCTATCAGTATTATCTTCCATACCCATTTAATTTTCAGACAATACTATCGAAAATGTGCTCCCATTATTTTCTTCACTTGAAATCAGTATCTTTGCGTTTAACTTGTCCGCAAATTCTTTGCACAATATCAACCCTAATCCGTTTGTTGGCTCATTATCAGTGCCCTTGCGGCCTGTTTGTGCATCTATTTTGAAGAGGTCTTTAATCATATCTTTACTCATTCCAATTCCGTTATCCGTGACTGAAATTATTATCTCATTCTCGTTTTGTTTTGAAGCGGTCACGTTAATTTCGCCTTTATGAGGAGTAAACTTCACCGCATTCGCTCCGAAATTTCTTATTATTATGTTCAGCATTCTATCGTCCGTAAATATAGTCAGATTATTCGGAACGGAATAATTGAATTTTATTTCCTTTGCCGTGGCTTCTGCCTTCAGGTTCTTTAAAGTCGGCTCCAGTACATTCAGAAGTCCTGATCGTTTCTTCTCTGCTTCAACCATTCCTCTTTTTACCATCGACCATTCGAGAAGATTGTCAAGCAGGTCATATACGCTTGAAGCGGAACCTTTCATTATGTTAATGAAATTGCTTAATTCTTCTCTCGTAAGCGTAGGCAGTGATTCGCTTATTAATTCTGATAAATTCATGAAGCTGCCTAATGGTCCGCGTAGGTCATGTGCAATAATTGAAAATAGCTTGTCCTTTTCTTCATTCGATTTCCTGAGGTTCATTTCGCTTTCCTTCAGATCGTGCTGAGCTTTATTCTTATCCGTAACATCAATAATTATTGAAAATATCAGTGGCCGTTCGCCTTTTAGTATTTGACTTGAATAGACCTCCGCCTCTCTGACTTTTCCTGAAGAAAGCTTTAACTTGAACCTGTGTTCTTTTATCTCCTCCTCCTTGATATTATTAATCATTTTCCTTATATCCTCATCGCTAACAAGGAAAATATCCTTTATATTCATCCTTTCCAGCTCATCTTTTTCATATCCGTAAAATTTACACGCTGCTAAATTCGCTTGAAAGATGTTTCCCGTTCCGGGTTCAATGATTATTTTTATCACATCATGGATTTCAAATATATCATGAAACAGTTTTTCCTGCTCTTTCAGTGCCTTTTCAGCATTCTTTCTGACAGTTATATCGATGATTATTCCTGCCATTATTAACGGTTTCTTGACGGGACTCCATTTCACAACTTTACCGATATCGAGCACCCATACCAATTTCCCGTTCTTATGCTTCATCCTGCTTTCTTGCCTGAATTCAGACGTAACGTTGCTAAGAATTCTTTCGATTGCGGCTTTTGCTGTCTTATTATCCTCGGTATGTAAGTATTTCCCCCAATTATCAATATTGAAGGGTTCAAGTTCACTCCGCTTATAACCTAATATTTCAGCGAATCTTTCGTTTATCTTCACATCTCCAGTTTGAATGTTCCATTCCCACGAACCTATGCTTGCACCTTTAACGATGTTATCAAGAAACTCTGCCTGCTCTTTTATGTATTCATTTGCCCTGTGAATTTCTGTTACATCTCTTAATGTAGTCAGTACCGACGTTATTTCTCCCGATTCATCAGAATCAGGTACTATGAAACACTGGAATACAAATTCATCATCGCCGCATTTCATTTCTTTTATCACCTTATCGGACTTCCCTTTATCAAACACATTCTTAATTTCAGTGCGCAATGCTTTTGTAATCTCTTCGATGGCTTTGCTTTCATCTGAATTGTCTTTGACCTCATCATTAGATGGTTTACAGAATTTCTTTATGGACGGATTTACGTAAAGGATTTTGAAATTCTTTCCGTATCTTAAAATAATATCTTCCGTTGCATCAATTACCCTGCGGAACCTTTCTTCACTCGTTTCAAGCAGGAGCTCAGCTTTCTTGCGGGATGTAATATCCTGTAGCTTTGCAACTATGTAGTCAACATCGCCGTTCTCTTTCCTTACGCATCCGGCAGACATTATCGTCCAGATTATATCCCCGTTTTTCTTAATGAATCTTTTCTCGAGAGAATACTTGTTTATTTCTCCCGTAAACAGCCTGTAGTACTGATCAACATCTTTTTGCAGGTCTTCGGGATGCGTTAATTCAGCCCAGGTTAATTTGTTTAACTCTTCTTTTGTATAGCCGAACATCTTTTGCAGTTCTGAATTCACTTCGAGCCATTGTTTGTCTACCGACGTAATTGCAGAGCCTATTAACGGTAGATTGAATGAACGGTAAAACCTTTCTTTCTCATTCCTGGAATTCGCATCGGCTATAACTTTTTCCGTAATATCTCTCGCAACAGCACAACCCGAGATACCGTCTTGAAACATCGATGCTTTCCATTCGAGCCAGACAATCGAGCCGTTCTTTGCTACGTATCTGTTTATTAAACTTGTAACAGATGCACCGGCTTTTGCATCCTCTTCAGCTAATTCTCTGGTCCATTGAACGTCATCAGGATGAATAAATTCGTAGTAAGGTTTGCTCTTCAGCTCCTCATTCGAATAACCTAATACATTCTCCCATGCCGGATTAAGCAGCTGAAAATATTCGTTCGAATCAATTATGCACATTAGGTCTGTACTCTTTGTGAAAAACATCTCCAAAGCAGCATAGAGTTCTGAATTTTCTTTATTCTGTGAACTATTTTTTGAGTGCGGTCCTTTTGAGCTTTTATACGAGTTCATTCACTTATGTTACCAATAAATGATGTCTATTTCAAGCCAAAAAACAAATATTACAACATCAAGTTTCCCCATACTTCCATACCGGCCATTTCATATTACACATTACTATTATAATACTCTTTCATTTCCCTTCCTCATCCCACCATTTCCTATATTATTTGGTAGGGATCTAATCCATATAGATTATTTCTTATATGCTTATAGTAAAAATCTACGTTAACATAATTGCAAAACCTACTCTATTCAATTCTTCAGAATCACCCTTAAATAACATTCGATAAAATGTATAACTATAATATTCTTAATATAGTTACATTTCTTATCTCATCTGAAAACTGTTTCGTTTTAACGCAAGTTTTATAATCCGATTCATTAGAACTTTCCGTTTACTCCAGACGTACGCACTTTTCTCTTTTTTAATCAGTGAACATCATAATCAAATCAGCTTTTTCTGTTTGTATTCTTTTCTTCTATGTGTTCTCAACAGAATAAAATCTGTTGCTTTTAACGTTGATTTATTTTTCTCTGTGTTATCGTGATTATCTCTGTGTTTGTTATGGTAATATCTAACTTTATTTTTAGCTCTTGCATCGCTGTATTCACCGTGATAATTTCTTTTCTTTGTTTACAACTCAAACTATGTGTACCATTATACCCAAATGTTTTTTCATTTCTTAATTCTTGTAATAGGACCTAATAATAAACCAAAAAGCCCTGATAATTTCTAATCTACAGGGCTTTGTTACCTATTCTATGTTTATAGAACTACATCATCAGCTTTTTGTCATCTTTACTTTCGTTTCAATTAAAAAATAATTATAACGTGATTAATATACCGGCTCTTGCTGTCATAAATCCCATATTCTTCATTTCAGGATTTGTAAACTTCGAATTTGAATTCCTGAATACTTCATATGCTTTTGCATATATTCCCGTATTACCGTTGAATTTTACATTAATATCTATTCCGATTTTTGGGGCTATAGGAATTGTAATACCTCCTCCGATTGCATATCCGAATGTTGTTTCTTTGCCCGATTCTGTCGCACCGTTCAAACTGATTTCGGTTGGAGAGGAGGAGTTGCCGATTACGCGGCCTGTCAGCCTGTCATTGAAACTTAGAAAATGAACTCCTATTTCACCCCATATGTATGGTGAAATTCCTTTAGCAGGGATGATATATTTTGCACCTATCATCAGTGGAATGTCTACAGCGTTCCATGAAGGATTAAAACCGGTTACTCCTACTCCAAGGTTAGTTGTTACAAGGTCTGTGAAATATTCGTTCTTGTAAGTGAACTGATTGTATCCTGCCGTCAATGTTAAATCAACGGGAACCATAGGAATTGAATAAAACACTCCGCCTTCTATTGAAAATCCTGTTTTATACATGTCGCTGAATGCTGCAACCGGTAAGCTTGCTCCGCCTGTTAAATTGAGCTTTATAGGTGTTTGTGAATTCGCAACCGATACAAGTAAAATGACGATTGCTGCCGTAAGTAATACTTTTAAATTTTTCATGATACTTTTATAGTTTTTAAAATATTTTTGAGTATATAGTTATATTCCATTCTATTAAACATATGATACGAGGTTAACGAATATCCTTAATCAAAAATAATTGTTTTCAATCATATATACAATATTTAATCCCGTGGTCAAACGGCAGTTTTTGTACAAGACAATAATTTGCAAAGTGTATAAAATTCAATTAATTTGTTATAATAATGTTATATTTTTACCTGCTTCTTTCATATGCTGTTATTTAATAAGTGGTTTAATCATTTAAACATTCGATTAGCAAGTTTTGTTTTACTATAATAATTATTTTCCGTGTACAGAGAATTTGATGTGATTCTTTTTTAGAATTTTGAAAAGTCGGTAGGAGGGATAAACATTTTAATTCACATTGAGACCCAATTATCTTACACTATTCGTATCTCAAGTTTTTTCTGAGGTTCTTTTTTTGGTGTTTTTGACGCTTTAATTGCTTCATTGATTCTTTCTGTTGACGAAGCTTCTCTAATATATATATCATTCCCCTTTGCGACGTATCCTTCAGAGCAAACACCAATATGTGTTGTAGAATCTAATTCAGATACGAGTGCAAGAAAGATAACTATAAGGTTATAATCTTCAACTAATTTCAGGTCATTAAAATCGACAGAAAAAATAAGTTTGTACTCACCGTGTGATTTAATATAAGGTTCGGTAAATTCTTCTTTAAGAGATAGGAACTGATGGAATTTCTTTCGGCTTGAATCAACAAAATCTTCAGGAAAACCAAGGTGAAAAATCGGATATGCTTTATAAGGAGGGAAAAACATTTCCGGCAATGACTTATCCAGTTGAAAAGTAATTTCAAGTTCAGAAGAATTAAGGAGTACCTTCTTTATCAAAAGTTGGTGACTGAAACAGGGGACTACCTTTGCTTTTATGCTAACATGATTTAAACCGCAAGATTTGCTGTTTTCAGACTGAATTTTATAATAAGCATCTCTTCCCTTGTTTTCACTGTATTTCCAAACCGATTTCATATTAGGATATTGATTTATAGCTGAAGCAAATCGTGCAGAAGTACCAAATTTTGATTGATTTGTGAGATATCCTTCACTCGTGGATTTTTTATAATCTGTTGGTGCGGAAGCAACATAAGATTTTCCATTTCTAATTTTCGAGACAAAAGAGCCAAGTTTGTCCTGCAAAACTCCTAAATGTTGATCCCTGACTTTAGCCATAATGGTTTAGAATAGTATATTATTAGTATAAATACAGTCCAGGTGCGGGCTTGGTTTTAGGTTAAGGAGAGCCACGCTTAAAAAAGGCATAAGAAACGCATGAGAAACGCATTTGAAACGCATTAGTTAGAGTAAATTATTGATTTTACAGAGGTGAGGAAGACAATCGTCTTTTGAATCAAAAATGGAAGTTATGAAACTAAATATTTGTCTGTTTCCATTCATGTTTAATCTATTACACTTTATAAATTCAATTAAAATTGCATAAAATATAAATAAAAGTCAAGTGAAAATTTTCTTCATAATATATAAAATTAACAAATGATTACTTTAAACATTTACTTTAGAAAACAAAGCTAACCATAATAATTATATGATTGTTAAATATAGATATATAATCTTAATCATATCTAATTCTTAAGTCAGGAGAATGCTAAATACCAAAAGAAAAATCAGAGTCAATACAGATTTTTACCCGAACTTCTTAATCTGAACGTTATCGTCTATTTTACCCTCTTTTTTCATTTCAGGTTTTATCTCTTTCGGGATATTGAAAGCTTCATTTTTAACTTGCGGTTTTTCCTCGTTCATATTGCAATGCCCCGTAAACACTCCTCCCGGTTCCATGACAAGTTGATTAATCTTAACATCGCCGTAAACCTTGCCCCCTTTTTTAACTTCAAGTTTATCAGCTTTAACATTACCTTTAACGTGACCGTAAACTGTTACGTCAATCGACATAATATCACCTTCGATAGATCCTTTTTCACCAATTATAAGTCCGCTTTCACCGGTTAGATTACCCTTTACTATTCCGTCGATTTTAGTCGTGCCCGGCGAGAATAAATTTCCATCGAATTTACAGCCTTCGCTGATGAGTGTGCGGATTTGTGCACTCTGAACTCTTGCCGGTGATGTATATGTTTCAACCGGTTTCTCTGCTTCTTTTTTTCCGAACATAATACTATTGTTTAATGTTTAAAAATTCTTCAGGATTCACGTAATCTTCTTTAAATCGTATCTCATAATGGAGATGTGGTCCTGTTGACCTTCCCGTAGAACCAACATAACCTATAACGTCACCTGCATTTACAAAATCGCCCGATTTCACTTTGTAATCCGAAAGATGACCAAACCTTGTTGTAAGTCCGTTTCCATGGTCAATAACCACGCATTTACCGTACCCGCCGTCATAATCAGACAAAATAACCTTTCCTCCCGCCGTGCATTTCACAGGGTTTCCGATTTCACCTTTTATATCAAGCCCTTTATGAAACTCTGAACCTCTGCCGCTGAATGGGTTTGAACGGTAACCAAAAAATGATTTGTGTTCCCCGATAAGCGGCAAACCGATAGGTACATTCCTAACGGTATTTAAAATAGTGGTTGTCTTATCAAGATAAAACTCATAAATTCTTATATCTGGATTTTCATCATCCGCGGGACCCCCTGAATTATCTTTGCTGAATATACCGCGTTCAATAAGGTATTTGTTGATGTCGTTTATATTCTGGTCAATGTCGTTAACCTTCTTCTTAATCTCGAGAGAATCAAGCATCTTCAGATCGCTCTTCAGCGACAGTACATTGTTGTTCAGTTTTGATATTTCATTGTTAGCTACTTTCAGCAGAACCACGAGCAGCACAAGAGACAGCAGCAGTACAGAAAGCGCTATTGCAGTCGTTCTTGCGTAAGATTTTAGCTTCTCAACATGCTTTGTTTTTACAGTGTAAAATTTTGTTTCGGCATTATCATTACTTACCAGAAATATGGTTGTAAATCTATGTTTCATCGATTTAGATGGATTATGATAAAACATAAATATAAGATTTTTTAGTGAATAATGAAATAAAAATATTTTATATCGAAATTTGGGAGATTCACATCTATTCAAATTAAAAATTTAAAGTAATTGTTTTGGACAGCGGAATGCATACGAATATATTTGAATAAGGGGTTGTTTTAGAAAATGATAAAATAAACACGGTATCTGTCCAAATTAGGCTGTAAATGAATGTTTATTTGAGTTCCCAAGTTAATTTGGATAGCTGTGTGGATACTTGCAAACGAGTATTTATTATTAATGTCAGTTATGTATCTGCATCTGTATATCTCATATAAATGGTTTTTCATTAAGAAATAAAAATAATTATGCTGTTAATATCAGCCCGTAAATTCTAACTATACATGAATATTAACAACGGTTTTATTCGAAGGAATTATATCAGACCTTAACTTTATTTCCAAAGATTTATTGTTAATATAATTGTATGACATGTTTATAATTACTAATTTATTAAATGCAAAATTATCTAATCGAAGTAAGAAATTTAACTAAGCGGTATACTGAACGGAAACTTTTTGGAAAACCAAAGAATGTACTTACAGCGGTTGATGATGTGTCATTCACAATACCTAAAGGAAAAACCCTTGGACTTGTAGGTGAGTCTGGATGCGGAAAATCTACCATAGGCAGATGCATATTGCGGTTAGTAGACAGTGATGAGGGTAACATTCTTATTGACGGAAAAGATATTCTTAGCATTGCGGAAAAGGATTTTATACCGTACAGGAAGAAGATGCAGATAGTTTTTCAGGATCCTTATTCGACTTTAAATCCTCGCATGACGGTCGGAAGTATTTTAAATGAAGTTGTTAAGTTTCATAAAATAAGAAAGGGAAGGGAAGTCTCTGTTTACATCAATAAACTGCTTGACAAGGCAGGTCTGAGTTCAAGAGCAGTAAATAAATACCCCCACGAATTTTCGGGTGGACAAAGGCAGCGTATAGCTATAGCAAGGGCGCTCGCTGTTGAGCCGGAGTTTATTGTTTGTGATGAACCGGTATCTGCTCTTGACGTTTCTATACAATCCCAGATTTTAAACCTTCTGAAAGATTTACAAGAGGAGTTCAATCTCACGTATTTGTTCATTTCTCACAATCTATCCGTTGTAAGACACGTATCCGATTCTGTAGCCGTAATGTATTTAGGCAGAATTGTAGAACAGGCTGAAACAGAAGAATTATTCAGTAATTATTTTCATCCTTATACAAAAGCACTTATGGACGCAATACCAGATGTTGGGAAGAAGAAAATCAGTGCAGTCGTAAAAGGCGAGCTACCCTTTGCAACCGGCAAACCTAAAGGCTGTTATTACGTTACTCGGTGCAGGGAAGCGATGGAAATATGCAGTTCTTTGTATCCTGAAGTACATACGGAAAAGGGGCATTTAATCTCCTGTCATCTGAAACTTAAGTGAGTGTATATTCGTTTGTATGTATATACATTAAATTGAAACATTCATGAATAAACTTTATAGGATAATATTTGTCGTTTTACTGAGCATCGTGTTTACGGGTAGTGTTTTCGCTCAAACCGACACAGGCATTAGCACAATAAAGGGGATTGTAACGAACGCAAAAGACAAGAAACTTTCCGGCGTAACAATCTCAATATTAAATAAGAATACATTCGATATATTCAGGGGAAAATCAAACACTTCAGGAGAATATTCTATTCTCGCTCCGAAAGGAAATTATAAACTTAATGCAAACCTTGAGAATTACGGTATCTTCGAGCTGGATGATGTTGACCTCACTGGAAAATCAGATGTAACAATAAATATTACGCTTACTGAAAAACTGTTCAGCACTGAGGAAATTGAAGTATTCGGTCAGAAGCAAAGCCAGAGCGACCTAAGAACGAGCTGGTTTAACGTCTCACCCTCAAACATTAAGGTTTTACCCGGTGGTCTTGAGGATGTGATGCGTTCTTTAAAATCATTACCCGGTGTAACTGCTCCGAATGATTTCACATCACAGCTCGTCGTTCGAGGCTCGGGACCCGACCAGAACTTGATTATCATGGATGAAGTTGAAATCTTCAATCCTTACAGACTTTATGGACTCGTAAGTATGTTCAATCCCGAAACTCTTAGCGATATTAACCTAATAACAGGCGGATTTCCCGCAAAGTACGGCGACAGGCTTTCTGCAGTACTTGACGTAACTAATAAAGAGGGGATTTCAGATAAACCGTTTAGTTTACTCGCTAATGTTAATATAGCTAATGCAAATGTCGTAATGCAGGGAAGAAATCCGCTGAAAATTCCAGGTTCATGGATTGTGTCCGCAAGGAGAACTTATTACGACTTAATTCTCGGTCCGTTTGCAAGAAATGCAGGTCTCATTACAGACAATTCTTCATTTCCGGCTTTTCAGGATGTTCAGTTTAAGTTTGCTTTCGGTCCTTTTGAGAAACACAGGTTTCTGGTTAACGGAATATTTTCGAGGGACGGGGTGGATATTGTCCCGGGCACTGAAAGGTCAGACCCTGACTCAGTTGCGGTCAATGACGTAACTACAAATAATGTGCTTTCAATCGGTTGGCATTACAATCCGAATCCAAGGTTCATTTCCAAAACGACTCTGTCATGGTACAGAAACAGCGGCGATAATCAGTTTGAGGGAGATATACTCGATCCTTTGATTGACAGGGAAGGACTCTCTCCCGGACAGCGAGACAGCTTAAAAGCTATTGGAGCGCTTCTGGGTTTCGGATTCAGCTCGCAGTATGCATTCAGGAAAATATCGCTTGGTAATAGGTCTGTTTTAGTCTCAGGAAGGATTAAATACGAATTCGGCGGGGGAGTAGATGTTATAAGAAATGATTTAATATACACTCTTAACCTTGACGATGCCTTCAGAAATTTTATTAATTCATTCACAAACGCAAGGTCTTTGCTTGAGGATTTTATGATTGAAGGAAAGGATAATTACAGAGGCAGTGCTTACGGACAGGCAAGGTTTGAGATTGGAAAGCAGTATTTTATTCAGCCTTCTCTGAGAGCAGATTATTATTCATTGTTGAGTAAAATATATTTATCACCGAGGATTAACCTCGGGTATGCTTTCGATCCACTGACTACATTGCGAACATCTGTCGGACTATACTATCAATCACCCGGTTACGAAAAGTTAGTTGACGGCCAGAACTTTTATGACCTCGAAAATCCTCAGGTGACAGACCTTAAAGCCGAAAGAGCAATTCATTTTGTCCTCGGCATTGACAGATGGATTGACAATTCATGGCTCTTTAAAGTTGAGGGTTACTATAAGAAATTTGACGATTTGATTACATCTCAGAGGCTGACAGCTTATAAGTACAAATTTACACCTTTAGACCCGGCGAATAATGACCCGAATTATCTGAAAAATCCTTTAAACTGGGTGAGGTCGGCAGAAAGGTATGCGGTGGATTCTGTTACCTCCATACCAGTGAATGCGAGTTCGGGAGATGCATACGGGTTTGAAATTAGTCTCGAAAGAAAATACACTGGTCCAAAAACAAAATTATTCGGATGGATAAACTATTCATACTCAAAAGCGACACGTCAAAGATACGGATCTGAAGCTCTATTCAGGTTCGACCAGACACACAATATAAATATCGTCTTGAACTATAGGGTGAACAGTTGGTTTGAAATCGGTGTGAAGTGGAATTATGCGAGCAATTTTCCTTTTACTGAACCCGTAGGGATTACACCGAGAATTCTTAACGATTCTCTGGTCGTTAATCCTCTTTCTAATCAGGTGCTTTTTAATCTTGACTACGGAACTGATGAAAACAGATTATCTTCAAGAAAACCCGCTTACCATAGGCTCGATTTGAGGTTTTCTGCATTCGCAAGATTCTGGAACGCTGATTGGACTTTTTACCTTGATGTCATAAATGTGTATAACCGAAAAAATGTCCTGAGCTATGATTATAACCTGAACAGCAATTTACAAATTACTCAAAGAACAACCGGAATGTTTCCTATACTGCCTACATTCGGAATTAATGCGAAATTCTAATCACTAACCTTTGAAAGATAGTTCATCAACTCTAATATTAGTCGATTAACTATGTTTTCTTTGAATTAGCCTCAAAACTTATTAAAATTAATCCTATTCTGCATAATTTCTTGGCATGATAGTTGTATAATAAATTGCATAAAAAGGAGTAAAAATGAATCAAAAATTAAATAGTCGTTTTGATAAAAAAACAACTGAGATTAGCGATGTATTTAATAAAATAGAGGGAGAACTCAGTAGACTTTACGAAAGTAGTATGATAAGTTTATCAGGGAAATCAAAAGAAGAGACCCGGAAACCGGATACTGTTTTCCAGCAAAAAGAATATAAAGGCAATTGGGCAAAATTGCTTAGAATGCAATAAGAAAAGGCGGGTAAGAAATCACCCGCCTTTTTCATTTAAGTACAAAATCTTATTATTTTATCGAAATTATATCATTATAGATTACAAACAACATCAAAGCAATTAAAAGTATAAATCCAACATTCTGTAATGCAATCTGTACTTTATGTGGTACAGGCCTTCTAAATACAGCTTCCCAAACAAGTATTACAAAATGTCCGCCGTCTAGTGCAGGGAAGGGAAGTATGTTAATAACTGCCAGTGACATAGACAGCAATGCAACAAATCCTATGAAAGCAGCAAATCCGCTTTCTGCAGACTGGGCTGATGCCTGTGCAATTTTAATCGGTCCGCCTATCGCTTTTTTAAAAGGAATGTCTCCGATTATCACTTTACCAATCGATTTGAAAAACACTTCTATCCCAAAATAATACATATCCGAAAAAGCGCGGGGAATTGCAGTAATTACATTATACTTAACTTCCTTTACAGTACCTTCATATTTTGTCGCAATATCAATTCCTATTGTAGAATCAGCTCCGACAGAAATTAGTGAAGACATCTCTGTTTCGTTGCGCATCCACTTAATCTCAACGTCTTTATTGGCATTCAGTTTTATGTTATCAATTAGTTCCTGAGTGTTATCAATTTTTTGTCCGGAAACATAACTAATTCTATCTCCTTTTGTCAGTCCCGCAAATTCAGCAGGTTTTCCTGATACCGTGCCGTTCAGCACAGGATACATTTTTTCCGGATAAAGCCCAAACGCTTTATCGCTGAGTATACCTACTTTCTCTTTTGGAATCTTTACAGTTATATTTTGTGAATTTCTTAATAGGTCAATTGATATTGATTCACCGAGATTATCTATGTATAGAGCGCTCTGTACGTCATCCCAGTATGAAATGGGCTGGTTGTTTATTGATAAAATCTTATCGTACTTCTGAATACCGAATTCTGCAGCTGTAGAACCTTTTGCCACATAACCTATCGTAGTAGTGTCAATCAGGCTTTTGCCCTTAAAAATTGAAAGTGAATAAAAAATTAAGAATGCGAGAAATATATTCATTATTACTCCCGCAGTTATTACTATCATTCTTTTCCAGACCGGTTTTGCCCTGTATTCCCAAGGCTGAGGAGGTTTGTTTATAAATTCCTTGTCCATGCTTTCATCAATCATACCCGGAATTTTCACGTAACCCCCGATAGGGAATGCGCAAATTCTGTAATCGGTATGATTTCCAAGAGATTCTTCAGTTTCCTTCTTAAGCTTTCCGAAAGTAAAACCATCAAGTCTGTTCCATCCGAAAAGCCTGTATCCCATACCGAAAGCAAAAACTTCAGCCCTCATTCCTGTTGCCCGGGCAGCGAAGAAATGTCCGAACTCGTGTACGAAAACCAGTACACCGATTACTATTAAAAAATAAAATATTGTGCTTAGTATTTCCATAATTAATTTAGTTTCTATACGTAATTAACAATTAAAAGTTGATAAAAATTTAATAATATTTTGCTGCTAAATTCTTCCTTGTGTGTGCATCTGCTTCAATAATATCTTCTATACTCAATGTATCAACAGACTTATGTTTTGATAAAGAATCATCTATTATATCAGCAATATGCGTAAATTTTATCTTCTCCTTAAGGTATAGGTCAACGGCAATTTCGTTTGCAGCATTCAGAACAGCAGGATATGTCCCTTCAAGTTTCATCACATCGTATGCAAGCTTGAGGCATTTGAAACTCTCTAAATCAACACTTTCAAAGTCCATTCTTTTTACTTTTGTTAAATCTAAAGAAGGATATCCCGTTTTTATTCTCTCCGGATAAGTCAGTGCAAACTGAATAGGCACTTTCATATC
Organism: Ignavibacteria bacterium; assembly: GCA_041649015.1. Classification (NCBI taxonomy): domain Bacteria; kingdom Pseudomonadati; phylum Ignavibacteriota; class Ignavibacteria; species Ignavibacteria bacterium. The sequence goes on along the minus strand of JBAZNU010000002.1, from coordinate 501,197 downwards.
CGGAATCCCCAGCTGGGATTTTATTGATGTATCGTGAAACTCTATCATTGAGTGAATAATAGACTGAGGATGAATTACAACGTCCAGAATCTCGGGGCTGACTTTGAAGAGCCATTTTGCTTCAATCAGTTCAAGCCCTTTATTCATCATTGTTGCTGAATCGATTGTGATTTTATTCCCCATGTTCCAGTTTGGATGCTTTAAAGCCTGTGAAACGGTCACATCTTTAAGACGGTTTATGTTATAACCTCTGAACGGTCCTCCCGAAGCAGTAAGTATAATCTTCTTCACGTTTTCCATTTTCTCGCCCATCAAACATTGAAGAATTGCTGAATGCTCGCTGTCAATTGGAATTATTTCTGAGTGGTATAATGCGCATAGTTCATTAATAAGCTTGCCAGCTACAACCATAGTTTCTTTGTTAGCAAGAGCTATTTTCTTTCCTGCTTTAATTGCAGCAATAGTAGGCAAAGTACCCGCAAATCCGACAAATGAATTTATAAGTATATTGTAATTATCCCTGCCTGCGAGTTCGTTTAATGCTTTTTCGCCGTTTAGAAGTTCTGTGCCATTAAAAACACCCGATGTTTTCGCTTCCTTAAAAGAAGATTCGTTATTAATAAAAACTGTTTTCGGCTTGAACTCATCGGCTTGCTTTTTAAGAATTGATATGCTGCTGTTTCCGCTAATGAAAACAACTTCAAAATCAAATCCTTCTTTTCGCAGGTTCTTTATAACTTCCAGGGAATTTTGGCCTATCGACCCGGTTGAACCGAGTATACCTACCTTATATTTCATTTATAGATTAATTACCAAAAATAGCAAATTAAATCGTTAATATCCAATAAAAAACCCTCTTGTATAGAGGGTTTTGCGGAAAACTATAATTGTATTTATAAATACTTTTTAATTGATGACATGAATGTTTCTTTATCTCTCATACCGACCATTGTATCTACTATCTTCCCGTTTTTGTCAATTATCAATGTTGTTGGCACTCCTTCCATTTTTGAGCCCATCGCTTTTTCAAATGCGGCAACGACTTCATCGTTCCCGTCGAGAATAGGATAAGATACAGGAATCTGCTGCAGTACGGTCTCAATCGTCGGCGAACCTTTAAAGAATACGTTTATTCCGTACATCTTGAAATCCTTATCCTTTAATTCTGTGTTTATTAAAGATAAATCCGGCATTTCCTTTTTGCAAGGAGCGCACCATGTAGCCCAAAAATTTATTAAGAGTACTTTCCCTTTTTGGTCTGCAAGTGTTACCTTTTTGCCGTTTTCATCCCAGGTTACATTTGGAAGTAATTTTTCAGATTTTGATTCCTCAACTGCCGAAATCTTGAATATCTGAGATGATGAAGCAGAAGTATTGGAAGATGTATTCTGCTGTTGTGTTGTTTCTGTCTTCTTTTGCTCTGTTTTTGGTGCTTCTTCTTTTTTACCGCATGAAGAAATCACAAACAGAATTGCAATTACAGTAATTAGATTTAAGATTTTCATTAATTTATTTATAATTAGTTAAGACAAATGCTATTTCTTTCGCATCGAGTTTTGATACACTCGAGCAAATTACTCCATTTCTAAACCAAATAACAGTACAATCGTTATTATTTTTCTCGCATTCAATCCAGTTATGACCGTCTGCAATTTCCTGTCTGTGATTCTTGTGGAGAACGAGTTTGTCATCATCCATTAAATCTTTTCTGTTCATTTGCATCGTATATATCAGCTTGTCATTTTTACGGTGAATGAAATGGACGACCTTTTCATCGTTAAGTTCATTAACTGTACCTCCAATTAATACAGCATCTTTTAATTCGGGTACGAAAACACTGAATCCGGCTGAACCGCTCAGTATTTTCTGTAGTTCCAATGCGTTTGAATTGACATGCTGCAGTTGTATCTCATTATTCTCGTATTTAGAAAATAAATCATGAGACAGATGAACAAAGTCTGAATCATGCGTATAAAGAGAATTATAAATATAATAACCGAGGAAAAGAACAAGTGCGGCTGCAACAGGGTAAAGATAAAAGTAAACTGTGAATTTATGATCCTTGTTTTTCTTGATAAGTTCTTTGCGTCTTTTGGTTTCCGAATCGATGTTATTCTTTATTTTCTTGATAATGTCTTCTGAGGGCTGCGATTTTCTGAAGTGTTTTCTATAGTATGCCGTGAATCCTTTTTCAAACTCATAATGCATACGGAAATTTGAATCAGACTCAATATGCCTTATTACAAATTCTTTCTCATCAATACTGCATTCATTGTCTATGAATGCAGTTATAAGTGTATAATCAACGTTATTTTCTCCGTATTGTGTAATCATTAAATAATTTGAAGAAGGAAGTATCAAACTACGGCGTTCTCTACGTCGTAGCCTCTGGTTTTAGCATAGTTGTAAAGTTTTTGAGCAAGTAGTTTTCTTGCCCGGTGTAGACGGCTGCGTACTGTACCAATGGGGCACTGAACAAAGTCGGCAATTTCTTCATAGCTGAGTCCTTCAAGGTCACAAAGTATAATGACTGTCTTAAAGTCATCCTGCAAAGTGTTAAGCGCTCTCGTGACTTCATCATCCAAAAGGTTGTTAAATACTTTCTCTTGAAGGTCTGCTGAATCAAGCCGATCTGATTTTATCGTCTCAAAGAAATTCTCAATTTCATCGTAATCAACCTGACCTGGAGTTTTCTGAATCTTCCTGTAATTGTTAATGAACAAATTTTTCATAATACGAAACAACCATGCTTTACAATTGGTTCCTTTTTCGAATTTATGGAAAAAACGGTATGCTCGCAGATAGGTCTCCTGTAACAGGTCGTTGGCATCATCCTGGCTTCCGGTCATTTTAAAAGCATAGTTATACAATATACCGATGTGCGGTAATGCTTCTTTTTCAAATTCCCGTTTAAGCTCTTCTACTTCTTCCTCGCTAAGATATCCCTCAATTCCAGATTCTTCCTCTTCCTGACTTTCATTTTCATTCTCTTCGTCGTAATCTGCTAATCGTTCGTCTTTTGGCGGAAGTACATTTGCTTTTTTATTCTTGCTATTTTCTTTCTTTCTCGCCATAGATAGATAAACTAATTATTTCGGTTTACATAATCAAGTGAAAATCTAAAAAATAAAAGTTCCCGAAAAATTAAATAAAGAATAATTAAAGAAATATTGAGAAACTAAAAAAGTTCCCACTATTTTAAAGAAATGCTAAAGGAGTGAAGAGGGCGAATAACGGGGCTCGAACCCGTGACATTCAGAGCCACAATCTGACGCTCTACCAACTGAGCTATACCCGCCATGTATGCAAAAATATATCCTATTTAAGAATTAATTTCAATCCCATTAAGAAACCATTCGAGAATTTTATTAAACTCATAAGGATTCTCCATATTGCACAAATGCCCGCTGTTTGTCATCTTCAATAGTGTGGTAAATGTACTTTTATTCCTGTTATCGCAAAATTTTGAGAAAAGCATATCCATTTGATCCGAAGAATTTATTCTATCCTCTGTACCCGATATCATAAGAACAGATACATCTATTTTATTAACCAGATTAAGTGTTTTAATTCTCGTTGAGAGTGCAAGAAGGTTGCCGCAAATGCCTTCGTTAGTATTATTCCTGATAATTTCCTTAACCTTTTCCGATATTTCTTTCTTGTTCTCCGGAATTAGATTTGGTATAAGTTTATTCAGATAAGCAACTCTGCCGCCCGATTTAATCTTAATAATCTGTGAAGACCTTTTTAATATTTCTTCGTCTTCATCTTTATCTGCTTTTGTGTTTACCAGAGTTATCGAATGAAATCTATCGGCGTCTTTTAAAACTGCTCTTAGGAGCGTATAACCACCCATAGAAAGACCGACAGCATTTACTTTGGATAGCTTCAGTCTGTTTATAATATGGAAAAAGTCATTAACAAGCTTTTCCATCGAAAAGACATTGTCATTCGAGCTGCTCTTGCCAAGTCCTCTTGTATCGTAAGTAATAACCCTGAATTTATCAGTGAAATATGCGACTTGTTCATCCCACATCTTGCTCGATAAAGGAAAACTGTGGACGAAAAGGAGAGGTGCTCCTTTTCCTCCGTAGTCATTCACATTCACTCCAAGTACATTTATGCTTCTCAATCTATTGTATTATTCATTGTGCTTTTCAAGAAAACCTTTAAGAGATCTATTAAATTCCACAGGATTTTCCATGTTGCTCAAATGACCTGAATCTTTTATCACATGCATTTCAGAATTTCTGAATTCCTCTTTAATTTTTATACCTGCTTCTATTGGAGTCAGGACATCATGCTCACCAACTATTACAAGAGCGGGCATATTGCAGTTTTTAAACGCTCCTACATTATCGGATCGAGTAGCGAGTGCGAGAAGAGCACCACAGATTCCTTCATCATTATTATCTTCAATAATAGAATAAATTTTCGACATTAACTCTTTGTTCTTGAAGTTTTCGCTTGATACAAGATTTTTAGTAAATGTTTCAAGGAATTCTTGTCGCTTTCCTGTTTTGATTCTCTGTATTGCGGTAGCTCGTGAAGATAGTCCATCATTTGAATCCCTTTCCAGACGTGTATCGGCAAGAATAACTGTTTTAAACAATTCGGGATTTTTTAATAAAGCTCTTTGAATTATGTATCCTCCCATAGACAGCCCTGCAGCGTTCACTTTTTCGAGTTTAAGTACATTTATTAGATTGATTAAATCATCAGCGTAGGTTTCCATCATGAATTGATTGTCATTCTGTGAACTTTTACCGAGACCCCTTATGTCATAAGTTACAACCCTGTAATCAGTACCGAATGTTGAAACCTGATTTTCCCACATCTTTAAACTGAGGGGAAATGCATGGACAAATAAAAGAGGAATTTTCCCGTTATCCGAATCTTTAACCGCGAGCCCGTTTATATTCAAATTTTTCATGTCATAAAATTTTATGTGTTCCGTCGCAGAATGGACTGTTTTTTGTGTTCTTGCATGCGCACCATGCAACTTTTCTATCCTCGGTAATATCCACTTTTATCGGGGAAAATGTCGTTCCTTTGTGTGATCCATTACAGTAGGGCTGATTATTTGATCGGCCGCATGAACACCAGTAATAAGTCCCGACTTTTTCATCTTTTATGATTGGTGATTTCTGAAATACCTTTGGTTCTTCCATATTTTGTTCCTTTCTAATTTGGTTTATAGTGAATCATACAGGAATTTATTGAATTCGCCTGTGATTTTTATATTTTCTAAAATTCTGTCTGCAAGATCACTTGAAAGTGCTGTCTCAGGACTGTAATTTCTGAAAACGTAGAATTGCTTCATTTTCAGGTAGTCAGTGATTCCTTCGGTATTCTTTCCTTTATATTCAGAAGGTATATTTTTTAGTTTATCACCGTTTATCTGTCCGAAATGTTTGAAAAAGTTCTTTTCATTTATAATCGAAAGAAATAAATCTTTATCCTGAAAGATTCTTTTTCTCATTTTTTTAATTAAAGCTGTTTCAGAACTGTATTGTCCTGAAGCAAAAAGAAACTCATCCGATGAAATGTGGAAATAAAATTGCGGTACCTCAGGAGTCTTAATTTTATCATATGTTAAAGAAGCACCGTAATGGCTTTTGTAAGGTGTCTTGTCTCTCTTAAACCTGATGTCCCGGTTAATCCTGAAAATTGATTTATATGAAATGACAATCCTTTCGTCATATTTTTTCAATTCCGGAGTAAGCGTATCAAGCAAAGAACGCATCGGTAATTTAACTTCATCTTCATAAATGTGTCTGTTGGCGTCAAACCATTTCTTATTATTGTACTTCTTTTTCTTTAGTTTAGAAAAAAAGTCCAAAGCTTTTTCGCTAAATCCAAGGAATGGTTCTGAAATAAAAGTATCAAGCATTCGGTAAATTTTGTTTGTGATAAAATAACTATTAATAAATTTTGAAGATATAACAAAAAGGAAACAAATTAAACAGTCTGAAATAATAGACAGGGGTGTCTAAAAAATGATATTTACTTTTTATAAATAAATATTCATATTTGCACCGTTATTAACTATTTTATAACATTAAAAATTTAAAAACTTTATGTCAAGAATTAAAGCGTTATTAGTAATTGCAATTATAGTTGGATTCTTCGGTTCAGCTTTTGCAGTCAGCTTTCCCGGAGACAGAGCCGGAATGAAATCAGATTATCTGTATAAGAAACTCAATTTAACCGTTGAGCAGTACAACAAGGTTTATCCGGTTTATTTAAACTACGAAATGAAAGTAGAAGACCTTAAGGTAAAGAAGCTCGATAAAAAAGCTTATGCAGACGAGGTAGCAAAACTACAAGCCGGTGTCGATAAGGATATGAACACAGTCTTAACAAAAGACCAGCTTACAAAATGGAATGCTATGAAAGACAAGTTCAACAAAATGACCTGGAAGAAAAAAGTAAGAAAACCTAAGACAGAAGGAACAGAAGAAGTAAAGAAAGAAGAACCTAAGAAAGAGGTGAAGAAGGAAGAGCCTAAGAAAGAAGAAAAGAAGAAATAAATATTCTTTGAGAATTATAAAAGGCAGTATTCCGAAGATACTGCCTTTTTTGTTTAATAATTATTATAATCTCTACATCCTTTCGGGTGCAGATATTCCTATTACAGCAAATCCGTTTTGAAGAACTTGTTTAGTTATGAAACAAACCTGAAGACGTGAGTACGTCGTATGCAAATCATCAGGATTAACGACGCGGTTATTGTGATAAAATTTATGAAATAATTCTGCGACAGTATTCAGATAGTAGATTAGCTTATGAGGTTCCATTCCTTCATAAGCACTCAGTATTTCCTCAGGAAACTTCGCAAGTGCTTTAATCAATTCGAATGCTTCTGGTTCGGTATGTGAATATTCTTTTTTAAGATAGTCACTACTAAATCCGGATATGTTTTCTTCAGCATTGCGGAATATTCCGCAAATACGTGCATGTGCATACTGTAGATAATAAACCGGATTTTTGTCCGACTTATCTTTAGCAAGCTCTATATCAAAGTCCAGATGCGTGTTTGCAGAGCGCATAACAAAGAAAAGTTGAGTTGCATCAACACCAACGTCTTCTATCAGGTCGTCGAGGTAATAAACTCTATCGCTTCGTTTGCTCATCTTTACTGACTCTTCTCCCATTTTGAATGTTACCATCTGATGTATTATGACCTTTATGTTATCAGTGTTAAAACCTGCAACCTGAATTCCGTATAAAACTTCTTTATAAGTATCGCCGTGATCCGAGCCGAAAATATCTACTATTAAATCAAAACCTCTCTTGATTTTATTGATATGGTATGCAATGTCTGGAAGTCTGTAGGTTGGCTCTCCTGTAGCTTTTACTATTACTTTGTCTTTTTGGAATTTATCTTTATCCATTATCAGCCATGTCGCCCCTTGTTCTTCTCGGCTGACTCCCTTATCCTTAAAAAGCATTAACAGATTTTTTATATCGCCGTTTTTATAAAGGTCTGTTTCACTGAAGTATATATCATGTTTTATGTTAAACTTTGCGAGAGTATTTTTAATCCTTGCAAAATTTGCTTCTTCCGCTTTACTCTTGAAATAATTAAGGTCATCAGAATCCTTTAATGTTTCCGATTTCTCTTTGTAAATCGTTTCAGCAATATCATTTATGTAATCGCCCGCATATCCATCATTGGGAAAAGGAAAATCAGGCTGAAATATCTGCATATATCGTGAATAAACTGACTTTGCAAGGTTGTTCATTTGGTTTCCCGCGTCGTTATAATAATATTCTCTCGTGACTTTGTATCCCGTCCATCCGAGAAGGTTTGCTATAGCTTTTCCCAAACAAACCTGCCTTCCGTGACCGGCATGAAGCGGACCTGTAGGATTAGCACTTACCCATTCAAGGTTTGCTGTTTTGCCCTCATTAATTGATATCCTGCCGAATGATTCCTTTTCAATGATAACTTTTCTTACAAGTTCATCATAAAAGTCATCAGATACGAAAAAGTTTATGAAACCGGCACCTCCTATTTCCACTTTAGAAAATACTGCTTCCTTCTCAAGCAAAGGGAGTAGTTCATTCGCTATGTCTCTCGGATTCTTTTTCAATTCTTTTGATAGAACCAATGCAACATTTGCTGAAAAGTCTCCAAATTTCTTGTTCTTCGGATAGTCAATGCTAAAGTCCACGAGAGAATAATTCAATTCCTTCAAGGTTTTTCCGACTATATTCCTTATTATATATTTCAAATTTTATCTCGTTAAGTTTAATTTAAATAATATTGTATTACTTAAGCCATCCCTGATGTTTATACCATTCATACGTATCTTTGAATCCTTCCTCGAGTGTGAAAGATTCCCGGAATCCGAGTATTCTCTTTGCTTTTGCGTTTGAAGAAAACCATCCTTCCCGGGTTATATCAAGACACTTTTCGAGGTTCAGTGTGGGAGCTGATTTCGAAAACTTATAAAAGAATTCTGTAATTGCACCTACTGTAAATACCAGAAAATGCGGTATTCTGAGCTTTATGGCTTTTTTATTCATAGCTTTGGATGCAGCTTTTCCGATATCGTCCCAGTTATATTCTATATCTGATGATATGAAAAAAACGTCACCGCTCTTTGTTTCCTTAATTCCTGCAAGATAAATTCCCATAACAACATCCGTTACGTGAAGCAGGCTTAAATATTTATCATTGAAACCGATTATACTGTTCAGTCCTCCTGCAAACGTTTTGAAGTATACGAGTATTTCCGTGTCACGCGGTCCGTAAATCGCCGGGGGTCTTACTATCACAACCGGTATTTTATCCCGGAATTTTAGTACTTCTTTTTCTGCCTCTCTTTTGGTCCTTCCATAAGTTGTTATAGGTTTTGGAATTAGGTCTTCGGTTAATGGCTCTGTACCAAGATTAGGACCGCAGACTGCCAGAGAGCTCACATATACAAATTTTTTGAGTCTTGGATTAACTCTTGCAGTAATTTCTACCAGATTTTTGGTTGCGAGATTATTTCCTCTTTCAAATCCTTCTTTGCTCTTTGCTTTTACAATTCCGGCTACATGAAACACATAATCAACATCTTTTACAGCTTTTTCGAGTGCTTCGTTTGAATATAAGTCACCCTCAATAAAATTTACATTTTTACCTTCAAGCCACTTAACTGAGGAGGTTTTTCTCCTTAAACATGCAACTTCAATGCCTTTTTCCAGCAATAAATCAACTAAATGACTTCCGACAAATCCCGTTGCGCCTGTTACGAATGCTTTCATTAGTATTTTATAATTTAATTTTGTCATAGAAGTTATTAATATTAATATGTATTTTCTATGTTAAAAATTTTCTGAAAGTATCAACCTTAATATATAGATAAATGAACAATTTATTCACAAAATGCTATACATTTACTAGAGCGGATGAGGTTAAAGCTGCGGGTTTTTACCCATATTTCAGACCAATTGAGCAAAATGAGGGTCCCGTAGTGAAACTCGAAGGACGTGAAACTATTATGGCTGGCTCTAATAATTATCACGGACTTACAACGCATCCAAGGGTTGTTAAAGCAGCCCAGGAAGCACTTATAAAATATGGAACAGGTTGTTCCGGTTCAAGATACCTTACCGGTACTCTTGACCTTCATATAGAACTTGAAGAAAAGCTGGCAAGATTCCTGAAAAAGGAAGCCTGCCTGCTGTACTCAACAGGCTATCAAACTGCTCAGGGAATAATTCCTACACTCGTGAATAAAGGTGAATATATTATTTCTGATAAAGACAATCATGCAAGCATCGTAGCAGGAACATTAATGGCTAAAGGACTTCTTGCTGACCTTGTTCGATACAAGCATGGAGACTTAAACGACCTCGAAAGAGTATTAAAATCAGTCCCAGTAGAAGCGGGAAAGCTTATTGCTACAGATGGAGTTTTTTCTACGTCTGGTACTGTTGTAGAGCTGCCTGAAATTGTTACACTTTGCAAGAAATACAACGCAAGAATAATGGTTGACGACGCTCATTCCTTAGGCGTAATTGGAAAGGGAGGCAGAGGTACCGCTTCTGAATTTGGACTTGACGATGAAGTTGACCTTATCATGGGTACATTCTCAAAGACTCTTGCATCCCTCGGCGGGTTTGTTGCCGGTGAAGAAAGGGTAATTAATTTCCTTAAACATCATTCGACTGCGCTTATTTTCTCAGCTTCACCAACCCCATCATCGGTAGCAGCTGCAATTGCAGCTCTTGAGATACTAATAGAAGAACCTCAAAGAGTTGATAAACTAAGGGCTAATGGAAAGAAGATGAGAGAAGGTCTTAAAGGTTTAGGATTCCATGTCCTCGAAGGTGTCACTCCTATAGTACCGGTGATTCTTGGAAATGACCTGCTGACTTTCCAATTCTGGAGAAAACTTTACGATGCAGGTGTGTTTGTGAATGCATTTGTACCACCCGGAGTTCCGCAGAACCTTTCTATGCTTAGAACTTCTTATATGGCTACTCACGAAGAAAAGCACTTGAACAGGATTCTTGACGTCTTCGGACAGATAGGCAGGGAAATGGGAGTTATTAAATGATAAAGCTTTCGGTTATTTCTTTTCTGATTTTTTCTGTGATTGTTATGGGCTGCGGAAAAGAAAAAGAAATTAAAGAACAGAATGAAAAAGTATTACAGCAGGAGATGGAGGAGAACGATACAACTTCGCTTACTCCCGCTGAATCGTTCGGTGCTGTTCTGGCTCAGAGCATTCTGAACGACGAATCTGAAGTTGAACTTGAGTCATTCCTGAGCGAGTCCGTATATCCAAAAGTATCTTCTGCTTCAAAAGTAACTATCGATAAAATATCCTCTTCACTCTATCTGATTAAATACTACGAAGGAACCGCGGAGAAGTATTTACTTATTCAAAAGTATTATAATCCAAAAGAAGATTCGATAACGTTTGATATAACTGAGACTGGTTTAACTACTTCAAAACAATTTCTGAAATAGAATGAAAAAAATTGTCGCAGTAATCGGTATGTGCGGATCCGGAAAAAGTGAGGCTGTTAAGTATTTCGAGAAGAACGGATATAAAAAGGTATATTTTGGAGAAGTTGTCATTGATGAACTGAAAAGAAGAGAACTGGATATTAATGAAGTGAATGAACGTATAGTAAGGGAAGATCTTAGAAAAGAATTCGGTATGGGTGTAATGGCATTAAAGAGTATTGATAAAATTAAAACTTTTATCAAAGAATCAAACGTTGTTGTCGAAAGTCTTTATTCATGGGAAGAGTTTAAAATTCTCAGCAGTGAATTTGGAAATGCATTCAAACTACTTAATATTTTCACTACTAAATCATTGCGTTACGAAAGACTTAAAGAAAGACCTTTCAGACCGCTCACATACGAGGAAGCAATATCAAGGGATTTCGGCGAGATAGAAAAACTGGATAAAGGCGGTCCGATTGCTTTTGCAGACTTTACTGTATTTAATAATTTAACGTTAGATGAATTAAACCAAAATCTTTCTAACTACTTATGAAAAGAGATGACTATATAAGCTGGGACGAATATTTTATGGGTATTGCTATGCTGTCGGCAAAACGAAGCAAAGACCCGAGTACTCAGGTTGGAGCATGTATTGTTAATGGGGAAAATAAAGTAGTAGGTATTGGTTATAATGGTTTTCCGATAGGATGTTCCGACGATAATCTTCCATGGGATAGACAAGCCGAAAATCAGAATCAAACAAAATATCCATACGTTGTTCATGCTGAAGCGAATGCAATACTTAATTCGACAAAAGACCTTCATGGAGCAAGAATTTATGTAGACCTCTTCCCATGCAATGAATGTGCAAAGCTTATTATTCAGTCCGGAATAAAAGAAGTCGTTTTCCTATCTGATAAATATAAAGATTCTGATTCAGTAAAAGCTTCACGAAAGATGTTTAAACTCTCTGGTGTAAAAGAAAGACAATTGATTGTTAAGAACAAAAAGATTATTTTAAATTTTAATATATTAAATTAAAAGTTCTTTTTAATAGGTTATTCGGTTGCTGATGCAATAATAGGGAATTCGGTGTGATACCGGAACTGTCCACGCAACTGTTACAAAGAAGACTGTTTTGCTTAACCACTGTTCTGTTTTAGGATGGGAAGGTAAACAGAAATTGCTTTGAAGTCAGGAGACCTGCCGATATAATCTTTAGTTCAAATTCTGCGGTGGAAAGAATTGGGATATCATTTAACTCACGGAGTTATTTCATACCTGCATACTCACTTACCGCAAAATTTATAGAGTTAAATGTATAAACTATTACTTAAAATATTGTTACTTATGTCGTTAGTTTCCGGTGTGAATGCTCAAACCGATTTTGATTCATCATTTTGCATAACACCTCTAATTAACGTCAGTGCTAATCGATTACCTATTTTGAGAGAAAACTCTCCTTTTAGTGTGCAGTTTATCGACAGAGAGTCAATCGATAAGATAAATGGCTCCCAGCTTTCGGACGTTTTAAAGAATGCTAATAATGTGTACGTTAAATCATATGGCGGAAACTCATCATTGAAAACTGTATCAATTAACGGATTAAGTGCAGAGCATACTTTGATTCTATTAAACGGTGTAAGGCTGAACTCGACTCAGAACGCACAGTTCGATATATCCCTTCTTCCTAAGGAATTTATTGAAAGCATTGAAATAATTCCGTCAGGAAGCAGTGCCTCATACGGTAGTGACGCATTAAGCGGTGTTATAAACATAAAGACTATTTCTTCTGGAAGTATAACTCATAAAAATTCATTTAATACTGAATTAGGTGTTGACTTTGGTTCTTATGGTTATGCAAAATACAACTTGAGCTTATCAGGGCGATTAAAATATTCAAGTTTCAAAATACTATACTCAAATGAAAGTTCAAAAGATGATTTTGAATATTATTACTTCAACGGTAAAGAAAACGAGCTTAAAACCAGGTATAACAATTCGTATGACAGAGACAATCTTTTTCTTGATTATACTTATGATAACAGCAGCTCAAAATTATCATTAGTTTCTTATTACAATACTGCCGATAGATTTCTGCCCGGTATAGAAACAGGGTCCGACCCATCTAATGCAAATCAAAAAGATAAAAACTGGAATACAATCGTTAACTTTGAAAAGAAGGGTAAGAACCTTTTTAATGCTTCATTAAATTTTCAAAACAATCTAATAAATTTTAGTCCTTACCCGAATAGTACAAACTATTATAAAAACTTAATTTATTCCGCATCAGCACACTATCTTATAAACAACTCTGTATATAAACTTCTGCTTGGAGGCGAATATTCAGCGTCTTCAATTGAAAGCGATCAGCTCGCCGGAAACAAACAAAGGAATACTTCGGCTTTATTTATTTCCAATGAGACCAGGATTTTAGAGAATTTTGTGATATTTCCTTCGGCAAGATTTGAAAGCATATCAGATATTGATAGACAGGTTCTCACTGCTAAAATTGGTTTGAATTATAAACCTTTTAAGAACGATATTCTGATTCTTAAATCATCAGCTGGAAATTCGTTCAGGTCTCCATCGTTTAATGAACTCTACTGGAAAACAGGCGGGAATATTAATCTATTACCTGAAAAATCCATAAGCTTTGAGGCTGGATTTTTAACGGTGTTCAGATTGTTCTCAAATAACACATTTGAATTCACATATACACACATTAATGCAGCCGATAAGATTCTCTGGAAACCTGGAAACTCTGTTTACTGGACTCCTGAAAATGTCGGTAATTCATTGTCCAATATCATTAGTCTGACTCTTAATTCAGATTATATTATTTCAAAATCTTCATCCGTTATGCTTAATCTTAATTACACTTATAATTCATCTATAAAAAACAATATGGATTATCAAGGTGATTTAACATATGGTAAACAGCTTATTTATATAGCTAATAATATGTTTAAGTTAAATTTAAACTTCGATATTAAAGATTTTGGCTTTGGGGCGGGAAGTGTTTTTATTGGAAATAGGTATTCAGACGTTGAAAACAGAAATTTGATGAACCCGGACTTTATTCTGGATGGCAATATTTATTATAAACTGCATATCGGTAAAATAAATACATTACTAAAGCTTGAGGTTAATAATATTACAAACGAAAACTATCAGGTAATCTCGGGTTATCCGATGCCCCTGAGAAATTTCAGATTTTTAATAAAATTAAAATATTAATTATGGAAACAGATTCCGGAGGGAAAAAATTAAAGGAAAAAATGCTTAATACTATAGAAGGTTACAAGAATCTTTCTGAAGAGGATAAGAATTGTTTGCACATTTACTATGGATACGGTAAAGGAAAAACAACAAGCACTATTGGACTTGCTATCAGAGCGCTTGGTGCTGGTAAGAAGGTTGCATTGGTTCAGTTTGATAAAGGATATGATGGTGAGAATGAACATTATGCTGAGCGTAACGTATTTCGTAAACTTCAAGAAATCGGTTACAATATTGATATTTATCCAACAGGGTGTGAAAGAATGAACAGCGACGGCACATTTAGATTTAAAAATGAGGAGAAAGATTTCGAGGAAGCAAAGCGGGGACTTGAAATTGCTAAGCAATTGATAGTGAACGGCGAGCAGGACGTCCTTATCCTCGATGAAGCAATAGCAACAGTTGCATACAATCTTCTCGAAAAGGAAGAAATTGAACAGCTAATTACTCTTTATAAGAAAAATAAAAGATTCGAACTTATAATGACAGGACATAAACTATGGGAAGGACTCGAAGAAAAAGCTGACTTGATTACTGAAATGAGAAAGGTGAAACATTATTTTGACAAAGGAATACCCGCTCGTCTGGGTATTGAATTTTAATTTAAAACTACAGAAAATTTATACATGAAGAATACTTTATATATCTTTTTATTTATTCTGTCAATGTTGCATATTTCATGCAGTAATGACATTGCCGTTAATCCTGTAATCAAAACATCTGAAGGTATTTTCCTGCTTAGCGAGGGGTCATACTCGGCAGGTTCATCTAAACTTTCATACTACGATTATTCAAATGATTCATTCTATGTTAATGTCGTTAATCCGTACAATCTCGGTGCCTACCCTGACGGTATGATTAAATACAATAACAATCTGTACTTAACAGAACAGGGAAATTTTGGCTCAGCGGGTAAAATATACAAAGCAGACATTAACGCAACTATTTTGTCTCAACAGTCAATAGGTGTTAATCCTTATTCACTTTGTTTAGCTAACAATAAAATTTACATAACTAACGGTCCTTCATCGAAAGTCCTGATTATTGACCCGGTATCATTGAATGTAATAAAGGAGATATCGGTAGGGGCATATCCTCAGGAAATTATAAGTTATAACAACAAAGTCTTTGTTTGTAATACAAGCGCATATGGCGGTGTTTCTGATTCGACTGTCTCAATCATTGACGCAGGAAATGATATATTGGTGAATACTCTAAAAGTTGATAGAGACCCTTCATCACTCGCAGTTACTAACGGCAGCATGCTAATCGTTTCTTCATGGAGTGCTGCCGGGAAAATATATGTATTCGAAACTATAAATTACACTCTTGTAGATACTTTATTTTCCCCTTTTGGTTTCTCAAAAGATTTTAGTGTTGACAGGAATTCTAACGATGTGTTCTTCATAGGTTATGACGGAGATATTATTAGACTTAACATGGATACAAAGCAATTTTCAAAAATAATAACAAAACCGGAGGTAAACTCTTTTATCTACGGTTATGTTTTTGATTATATGAACGGAAAACATTTCCTGGCTGACGCAAAGAATTTCATATCGTCCGGAAGCATGTATGTTTACGGAGCAAACGGCGTTCTGTTGAAACAGTTTGAAACGGGTATAACTCCGCGAAGATTTTTAATAAATATAAATTAATACAAAATGATTTTACAATACATGGGGATTCATCCCAATATTCATGAATCGGTTTATATCTGCGAAGGAGCAATAATAGTCGGTGATGTAGTGCTGAAAAAAGACGTCAGCGTCTGGTACAATGCTGTCGTAAGAGGCGATGTAAACTACATTCGAGTAGGGGAAAGGACTAATATTCAGGACGGAGCAATTCTCCATAATACGTACAAAAAATATCCGTTGGTAATCGGAAACGACGTTACTATCGGACACGGAGCAATTATACATGGTTGCACAGTAAAAGACCATGTTCTAATAGGTCTGGGTGCAAAACTCCTTGACGATTGTGTTATTGGAGAAAACTCTTTTATTGCTGCAGGTACACTCGTTAAAGAGCATTTTCAGGTTCCTGAAGGAGTACTCGTCGCAGGAGTTCCCGGAAAAATTGTCAGAGACCTCAGACCTGAAGAGATTGAAAAGATAAGAAGAAGTGCAGAAAATTATTTGATGTACGTTAGAAATTATAAAAAAGATGAAAATATTTGGGTTACTAAAGAAGCCGGTTTATAAAAAGTTTATGCAATGCTGAAACAAAAAAGCCGTTCAATCCGAACGGCTTTCCTTTATCTGAATATATTACAATTTCTTATTTCACTATCGCAACACGTTTCGCAATGTTACCGGTCTGTGTTTCTAGTCTTACTACATAAACACTGCTCGGTAATCCCTTCGATAGCCAGTTCCTTTCATATTCCCCGGCTCTCAGGTATTCATTCGCAATCACATAAACCTCTCTTCCAAGCAGGTCATAGACTCGGATACGCGTATAACCGTCTGCCTTAATCCTGAATTTTATTAGTACTTCTGGATTAAATGGATTAGGATAGATGTTCATAAATTCGTATGTATCAACTTTTACCGGATTACTTACAATTCCTGTTAAAGTCTTAATCGGAAGAAAATCAACATAACCTAATGTTGAACTGTCCGCTTTATGAAAAATGTGTGCTTCAACAGTATCTATATTATCGGTTCCCCAGTAATTATTCTCTGCTTTTATGGTATCAGGAGTGTTGTTGTACACGTCGTAAATTTTACCGCTGTTACCATTTCCATATATATTGTTTAATCCTATATCTGTAGTATCCGAAGATGTAAGGTCTCCTAAATTAGGCTTAGCTGTATTTTGAATCGTAACTCCCCATAGATTTCCTCTGACAGTATTTCTTGTCACAATCACGCTCGATGTCGTCCAACCACCCGCAAAGTTAATACCACTGCCGCCAAGTGCAGGATTCCCCTGCGTATTGCAGCTGTCAATTATGTTATTGTTAATGTATGCGTTAATTCCACCGGCGAGTATTCCAATACCGAATCTGTTGTTCTTAATTACATTATTTTCAATAATCAGAGAAGGTATACCTCCGATAGGTAGGAATCCCATTGCTCCCGAATTTGTGGATGCCCTTAATATTTGATTGTTTCTGATAATTACCGGTTGTGTACCTCCTGCTCCTAAATTTATTTGTGGATAATTTCCATTCGTCACGTCATTGCCGTAGATTAAATTATTTATTATCGTTGGTGATGAAGCAACATTGGAACCGGAGCCGATTGCTGAACGGTAACTTCCGAATATCGTACAGTTAGAAATAACAGGATTTGAACGGTAAAGATAAATTGCTCCGCTGCGTGAACCGGAACCCGAATAAGTATTGTATCTAATTATTGAACTGTCAAGTAGTGCATCACTGTTAAAAAAGTAAATAGAATTCGCATGTTCAAATATTAATCGCTTCATAACAGATGCGTCTGAGAGTGAGTCAAGCCTGAATCCCATATACTTGCTCGTTGTGTCAATTGCCGTAAACTTAACAGAGTCAGGTGGATTTATTATCAGCGTACCATGAATCGTGAATAAAATCGTTCCCGCTACTTTTACAGTTGAATTATTCAGTATCTTTAATGTGTCTGAATGATTAAGTGTTACAGTATTGTTGAATAAATATGAACCGCTGCTATACGTTACAACACCTCCTGAATTTGCAACAAGACTATCCAGTGTCCAGTTTTTTCCGGTTCCCGGTGTAATATATTGTGCATAAGAAAGCGATGCAAACAATATCGGTATTATTACTGCCAGAATGATTTTTGTTCTCATAATTTGTTTTATTTTATTAATTTTATACTTTTTCTATCGTTTTAAGTTCCAAATTAAATCATAACAAATTAATCTTATTATGACTAACTTCAACCTCTAAAGTTAACAATTAAATATACTAAGTGTAATGCAAATCAAATTGAATATACCTTACACAAGTCTGAACGGTTTTAATGACTTGTTCATCGATTATTTGAATAAATTCGATAAGGTTTCGCAGTTTTTCTCCTTTTCTCCCGACGGTCAGGGTATCATTAATTCCATAAATTCCAGAAAAGAAAGTTATAACAATGAAAGAATTAGCAGAATTGAACTTGCTGAAATTCTTAAAATTCAGAATAAATTCTTTAATTCCGGTGAATCAACATTCCTGAATATTGAATTTCTGAAAGAAGAAAATACCTTTGCTGTCGTTACAGGACAGCAAATTGGTTTGCTTACAGGTAATTTATACACAATCATAAAAGCTTTAAATGCAGTGCAGTTATCACGTTCACTTTCAGCTAAATATACTGATTATAAATTTGTGCCCGTGTTTTGGCTCGAGGCAGACGACCATGATTTTCTTGAAATTAACAACATTAATGTTTTAGACTCTTCAAACTCTGTCAGAAACATCAGCTATTTTGAAAAAGGTATCGAAAAAGAAAGATACCTTACTCCAACAGGTCGTATAGTACTTGATAACTATATTGAAGAATTTAAGCAGATTTTAAGGATTTCGCTTTTACAGACAGAATTCACGGAGACACTTTTTGATTTCATAAACAGATCTTACAAAGAAGGTATTGACCTAATTACCGCATTCGCAAGGTTCTTTAATTACATTTGCGGTGATAAAGGCATTATTTTCTGCAACCCCACCGATAAAGAACTTAAAAAGATGATGATTCCGGTTTTTGAGAAAGAGCTTAATACTTTTCCGCAAACATGTGAAAGGATTGTTGATACTTCCGCAAGGCTTGAAAGCAAAGATTATGAACCACAGGTTAAACCAAGGTCAATAAACATATTTTACACACACAATAATAGCAGGCATCTTGTCGAAGTTAAAGAAGGTATGTTTTCTTTGAGGCACACTCGTCAGAAATACGGGAAAGATGAATTCTTTCATCTCCTATATACCAATCCCGAGAATTTCAGTCCTAATGTAATACTGAGACCCGTTTGTCAGGACTATCTCCTCCCGACTGTTGCTTATATAGGCGGACCTTCTGAAGTTGCTTACTTTGCACAGTTCAGAGATGTTTATAACTTTTTCGACATGGAAGTACCCGTTGTTTATCCAAGAACTTCAATAACAATTCTGGAAAAAAGGATAGAAACTTTTCTCGAAAAGTTCGATTTAGGTTTTGAAGAACTTTTTGATGAAGAAAAAGTAACAAGAAAATTACTCGGGAAATTTAGTGAGATCAATATTCAGGATCTTTTCGGTAATTTTGAAGATGACCTTAATGCAATTATGTACACTTACAGCCTAAAGCTGAACAACATCGATAAAAACCTAACTACCAACCTGAAAAACAAATACGATAAATTTCTGGAAAACCTTGCCGTGAGCAAAAAGAAGTTTGAAGAATCTCAGATCAAACAAAATGATTCTACGGGTTCTAAACTGACAGCCGTCATTAACGGTGTATATCCGAACGGAAAACCGCAGGAAAGAAGCATTAATATTTCATATTTCCTCAACAAATACGGCTTTGGTTTTATTAATGAACTATTCAATACCGTAGAGATTAATAAATTTTCGCATCAGGTTATTTCAACCGAAAACATGATAAAGACAGACCAGCCAAGACTGTTTTGATTGATGTTAAAAAAATACTCGTTATCAGACTTTCTTCTTTCGGAGATATAGTTCTGACTTTTCCTTTTCTTAATGAACTGAGAAGACTATACCCGGATACACAGATTGATTATCTTGTGAAAGAACAGTATTCTGAACTCGTTCGACTGCATAAATTCGTTGACAATATAATCTCTTTCAGCGACAACCTGAAAGATAATCTTAATAAGAATAATTACGATGTTGTTTTTGACCTTCAGGCTAACTTTAAAAGCAGTCGTATCATTCCTTCAAACAGAAAAGTTTTCAATGTAAGAAAAGAGACATGGAAGAAGCATTTGCTCGTTTACACTAAAATAAACCTTCTTCAAGAGCCGATTCCGGTTTACAGAAAATATCTTAACGCTCTAAAAGAATTTAATAGTACCGCTAAAACAGAATTTTCAAATTCCGCCCAGAAACTTTCGGTTACAGATTATGTCTCGGGAAAGTATGCCGTACTTTCTCCGTCGTCAAAGCATTTCACAAAAAGATTTCCTAAAGAATTTTATGTTGATATTTTGAAAGATGCAAATATTAAGTTTGTATTAACAGGCGATAATAATCATACCGATAAAGAAATATGCGGATACCTTGTGCAGAATTTAAAAAATTCTATTAACCTTTGCGGTAAGCTCAGTTACTCGGAACTTGCCGGCGTCCTTAAAGACGCACAATTTGTCGTATGTAATGACAGCGGAGTTTTCCATCTTGCAGAAGCTCTCGGGAAAAAGACATTTGTTACTTTCGGTAGTACTGTTAGAGAGTTTGGTTTTTTCCCTCAGCTTGCTACAACTGAAGTCTTTGAAATTCTCGGACTAAAATGCAGACCTTGTTCTCACATAGGCAGAAGTAAATGTCCGAAGGCACATTTTAAATGCATGAATATGATTGATAATGAATTAATTAAAAAAAGAATAATGAGGTGCGAAGAATGAAAATCTATCTGAAGAAAAATGAAGAAAGACGTCTGAAGATCGGACACCAGTGGATATTCTCAAATGAAATTGAAAAAATCGATGGAGAAATCATCGACGGATGCGTAGCAGAAATATATTCGAACAATGCAAGATTTTTAGGCAGAGGATTTTATAATAAGCATTCCCTAATAGCTTACAGGCATTTAACAGATGCAGATGAAGATATTGATATAAACTTTTTAAGAAAAAGAATTAAAACTGCCGAACAGCACAGACTTAAAGTTCATCCGGAAAGGAAAACTTTCAGGCTATGCAACAGCGAATCCGATTTCCTTCCCGGACTTATTATAGACAAATTTGAAAATATTTATTCAATCCAGATATTCTCTAAAGGAATGGAAAATTTTAAAGAGGATGTTGTTTCCATTCTGAAGGATGATTTCAAAGCTGCTGCAATTTATGAAAAAAATGATAATGAACTTAGAGTTCTTGAGGGTCTTGAAAAACAGGAAGGAGTGCTTTTCGCTGAAAGCGCCTCAAATGTTGACGATTTTACCGTAGAAATAGACGGGATAAAATATTCAATTAATATCTTAAAAGGTCAAAAGACTGGATTTTATCTCGACCAGGCTTTTAATAGATTAAAAATAAGGCAGTTTGTTACTGAGAATTCTGAAGTACTCGACCTTTTTTGTAGCGACGGCGGATTCGCACTTAATGCGGCTTATGCAGGATGTAAGAAAATTACTGCTGTAGATTCATCGAAGCACGCTATCGGGCAGGCTGTCAGAAACGCAAATCTTAATGGGTTTGATGGGATTAACTTCATTTGCGAAGATGTGAATAAGTACTTTGATATTGTATTTCAGTCGAAGTCAAAATACAATCTTATCGTACTCGACCCGCCCTCGTTTACAAAATCGAAGAAGAATGTACCTTCTGCCTTAAAAGGTTACTTTGAATTGAACTATAAAGCTATGAGGCTTCTCCATAAGAATTCAATCCTTATGACCTACAGTTGCTCGCATCATATCTCAGAATCTCACTTCGAAGATATTCTTGTAAAGTCAGCAGCTGAAGCAGGGAGGAGAATTCAAATTATTGATTTTGTAAACTGTTCATACGACCATCCGGTTTTGCCTCAGATGTCCGAAACAAAATATCTTAAAGGTTATGTTATATTCATTAAATAATTTCAAATTACAATCATGAAAAAATTATTATTTATCTTGTTACTGTCTTTTGCCATTACAAGTATTTTTGCACAGAAGAAATATTCTTATGAAACATTCGACGATGACCCGATGGGGACGAGAATCTATAAACTCGAAAATGGTTTGACTGTTTTTATGTCGGTCAACAATGCCGAACCCCGTATCACCACAAGAATTGCCGTGAAAGCAGGAAGTAAGAATGACCCGTCTGACGCTACTGGTCTCGCTCATTACCTCGAACACATGCTTTTTAAAGGTACGAGTAATTTCGGCAGCAAAGATTTTTCTCGGGAAGGGATACTTATTAATGAAATCATTGACTTATATGAACAGCACAGGGCTACATCAGATGAACTGCAGCGAAAAATGATTTACAGAAAAATAGATTCAGTTTCCTATCTTGCATCGGCTTATGCTATCCCGAATGAATACGATAAGATGCTTGCGTCTATCGGTGCCACCGGGACGAATGCTTATACATCAAACGAACAGACGGTTTATACGAATGAAATTCCATCAAACCAGCTTACAAAATGGCTTACGATTGAAGCTGAAAGGTTCAGAGAACCGATAATGAGGCTTTTCCATACAGAACTTGAAGTTGTTTATGAAGAAAAGAACCGCTCTATGGATAACGGATCATCAAAAGCATTCGAAAATCTTTATGCGGGGCTTTTTCAGAAACACACTTATGGTACCCAAACTACTATTGGTACTGTTGAACATCTGAAAAATCCTTCACTGAAAAAAGTAATAAATTATTTCAATACTTACTACGTTCCAAACAATATGGCTATTATTATCGCTGGTGATTTCGACCCGGACGAAGCAATTAAACTTATTGATGAAAAATTCGGAAATATACCCTCAAAGGTTGTTCCGAAGTTTATTCCTGCTGTCGAAGACCCTATCTCAAGCCCTATTGAGAAGACCGTATTTTCACCTGAATCCGAAAGTATTCTTCTTGGCTTCAGGTTTCCGGGGGTGGGTACTGATGAATTCGACGTTATGTCCATGATGAGTAGTATCCTCTACAATGGAAGTGCAGGACTCATAGATCTTAACATAGTGAAACAGCAGAAGGCTCTTAATGCCGCTGCATTCCTTGACGACATGATGGATTACAGCACTCTAATCTTCTCTGCTGCACCGCGTGAAGGTCAGTCTCTTGACGATTTAAAAGGTTTAATCCTTGCTGAAGTCGATAAAGTCAGAAAAGGTGATTTCCCTGACTGGATGATTGAAGCTACAATCAATAACTATAAACTCGGCAGAGTAAGAGGAGTCCAGAGTAACGATTACAGGGCTCAGGCATACGTCAGTGCTTTCACGACAAACATTCCGTGGGATAGATACTATAAATCTCTTGCTAGAATTTCAAAAGTTTCAAAGCAGGATGTTGTTAACCTTGCAAATAAATATCTCGGAAATAACTATGTTGTCGTCTTCAAGAAAACAGGTGAAGATAAAAGTGTGCAGAAAATTGTTAAACCTGAAATAACTCCCGTTCAGGTAAACAGAGAATCGGAGTCATCATTCCTGACAAAGATGGTTAATGAACCTGTAGCTGATATCGCACCGCAGTTCGTGGATTATAATTCGGAAATATCATTGCTCAGCTTAAAACCAGGTGTGGATGTTTATACAATGAAGAATATCGAAAATAATCTTTTTGAAATGGCATTCATCTATGAATTCGGAAATAATGCTGATAAAAAGCTATCAGCAGCACTAAGCTATTTAAAGCTCGTTGGTACAAAGGATAAATCAGCATCCGAAATCAGTCAGGAGTTTTATAGACTTGGATGTAGCTTCAGCGCAAATCAGTTCGGTGACAGAATGCAGATTTCTCTAAGCGGTCTAAGCGAAAATTTTAAATCTGCTTTAGACCTGTTAATGGAACTTCTAACAAATGCTGTACCCGATGAAGCGGCATACAAAAATCTGGTTGACGATATTCTTAAAAGCAGAACAAACGGAAAACTTTCAAAAAATGTTATACTTCGCGGAGCTATGATGAATTGGGGTATGTTCGGTCCGGTTAATCCGCAAACAACTCAGATTTCCGAAAGTGAACTGAAAAGCTTGGATCCTTCAGAACTGACGGACTTGCTGAAATCTCTCGGCAGATTAAAACATATAATTACTTATTACGGACCGCTCGACAAAGATGAGTTTCAGAAAATTTCTGGTTTCTACTATCGAACAAAAGAACTGCCCGCTTCTCCTCCTGTAAATAAAACGTTTGAGGAACTTCCGACAAACGAAAACAAAGTCTATTTTGTTGACTATAAGATGAAACAGGTCGAAATTCTTTTCATTAATAGAGGTGGTACGTTTGACTCAAAGAGCATTCCTATTATAACTCTCTACAATGAGTATTTCGGAGGCGGTATGAGCTCAATCGTTTTCCAGGATTTGAGAGAAGCTAAAGCTCTTGCGTATTCTGTTTCCTCAAGATACGGAATCCCTGATTCCAAAGAGAAACATTTTATGATGTCTTCTTACATAGGCACTCAGTCTGACAAACTTGGCGAGGCAATGTCTGGATATGATGCATTGCTAAACGATATGCCGATGAGTGAAGTCACTTTCAGTGCCGCAAAAGATGGTGTTCTGAAAAGTATTCAGACGGAAAGAATACTCAGAAGCGATGTCCTCCGTTCTTATCTTTCTGCAAAAAGACAGGGAATTGATTATGATATCAGAAAAGATGTTTACGATAACGTCAGTAAATTCAACATTAACGACGTAAAAGCATTCAATGAAAAATTCGTAAAAGGTAACAAATATGTTTATCTCGTGATTGGGGATAAATCCAAACTTGATTTTAGCATTCTTGAAAAATACGGTAAAGTTGAAGAACTGACACTTGAACAAATCTTCGGCTATTAGACTATCATTCTATATTCTAATATGCGTTTTAATCAAAGGCTGCGATTCATTGCAGCCTTTGCAATTTTAACACTATTTATTTCAATCCTTATCATCTCGGGATTGCCATCATATCTTTCAAATAAAAAATCACTGTTTATCTCGTGCAAGACAATTGCAGTGTATTTCATTCATAATCTTTTCTTTTATCCGTACAAGCTTTCGTTCCGATAAAACGTTTCGTTATTCGTAAAGTATTCTTTACGAACCTGATATGTTGTATTAATCTTCTTTATTCTTATTTAAGCAAGTTAATCCAATTTGATTTTAAATTTCTATTCCTGAGGTGTCTCTAAAATTTGTAACGCCGGTAAAACATCATTTCTCATACATTTTCTATGCCATAATTTAAGAATTGCAAATATTAATTAATATGACTTGACATTCATTATTAAGTATTCTAAAATTGAACAAAAATTCAATGAAGTCATTAATTAAATATTTAATTACAATGAAAAAGCTGGTTTTACTCGCGTGCCTTTTATTTATTGGCGTCACGTTTATTAAGGCACAAACCTGGAATGCCTATTATACTGGCGTTCCTTATTCACTCTTTGCAGTGGATTTTTATAAAAATGATCTCAACCCAAGTTTGAATGAACTTGTTGGGGTTGCGGTAGGACAGGGTGGTACTGTTCTTAGAACAAGTGATGCAGGAGACCATTGGACGCTTGTTTACCAGAATATTAATATTTGGCTGAACGACGTTAAGTTTGCTACCGAACAGGTAGTTTATGCAGCAGGTATGGGAGGTGTTATTATTAAATCAATAGATGCTGGTCTTACCTGGTCTGTTATAAGACCCTACGATACTCCTTACAATACAATAAGGGGTATTGCTGTTAGTCAGGCTTATGATTATAATTATGTCACCTTTGTCGGTTATGCAGGCACCTATTTCGAAACTCATGATGCTGGTTTAACATTCACGAAAAGAACCGATGTAACTCCTTGGACTATGCATTCAATTGATTATGTCTATGTTGCTTCAACTAATGAAACTCGAGGAATTATTGCTGGTACTGACGGTTATTTATGGTACTCTACAAATCACGGTGTTAATTGGACCACAAATTATGGACCAAGAAATGCTGGTATCTACGATTACCTTAATGATGTTGTCTTTGCCTCAAAAGATATTGCCTATTTAATCGGCAATAACGGTAGATATATGTGGTCAACAAATTATGGTATCGATTGGTTAGTTAAACCTTCATTCACTTCGCAGCATTTACGCTCAATTGATGTGATTAAAACAGACCCGCCGACAAACATTAAAAGAACTATCACTGTCTGCGGAGATAATGGTGTTATCTTTACTTCTACTGATTGGGGTAATGTATGGTCAAATCAAACTCCAATCGGTGAAACACGTCATTTCTACGGCGTCTGCCTGAACAATATTCATAGAGGTACTGTTGTTGGTGAAGTCGGTACTGGGGCTGGAAATACGGGCATGATGTACAATTCGGTTATGAATGGTATGGTGAGTGTTAATCCGATTGGAACAAATGTTCCTGATAAATTCTCATTAAATCAGAATTATCCGAATCCATTCAATCCGTCAACAAAGATTAGCTTTGCTCTCGCAAAAGCTGGTCCTGTCAGATTAAGTATTTTTGATATTACTGGTAAGGAAGTTTCTGTATTGGTAAATTCTACTTTGTCAGCAGGTAATTTTGAGTTTACTTTCGATGGCTCTAAACTGTCAAGCGGTGTATATCTTTATAGAATCATAACAAATGATTTTATTGCTACTAAAGTAATGTCTTTATTGAAGTAAAACTTTTTATAATATTGTAAAAGTTTTATAATGACTTGCAAAACCCGCAGTATTCCTGCGGGTTTTTTATTTAATATCCGCAAACATTTACATTTAAAATCAACATTGTAGTCTTTGTATTAAATCACTGAACAGCAGTTGATTATTACATCAAAAAATATATCTAATCTACGGGTATTCTATCTTTATATCCATAACTCATTTTTATATATCTATATTGTATTCCTATTCTTTCATGCTGGCAATGTATATTTCTTAACCTGATGTTACCATGTTTTAAAACTGTGTAAAAATCAAACCATAATAAAAATAAAATAATAATGGTTTTCTTTGCGTCCTTTGCTTCCCTTGCGAACTTTGCGTTAAATTCTTATCTCCTTCGTATTTTGATATTTATTCTTTGCGTCCAAGTTGTAAGTCTGCTGTGGCGAACGACTCAAGCGGTTGAATTCTCAGTTATTCATTATCTTTATCTCTGTCTGTCGCTCTTGCCACGCCTTGTAATACTTATAAATTCATTTTTATCTCTCGCATTCGTCATATACTAATCAATCTCATTAATCTAATTAGTGTTTTCTCTTTTTATTACCACAATTAATTAGTCCTTTAAAAGAATTGCCGGATGAAATGTAAAGAGTTTGCACTTTTTTGTATCTGAAAAAAGGAATTGTATTATAAAAAATAAGTAAGTAATTTACACAATAATTGGTCATAAAATAATGTTGCTTAGGATGCTCTATTCTGAATTCATTGGCAAATTGTCGAACCCATAAACTAAGTGGTGCTGTTACTTAGATTTTCTATCTTTCTAAAATTGATAATTATTAATCCATGGCGCAAACACGGAAAAAAATCTTAATCATCGGTGATAATACCGGCAGTCTGTTATCTTTGAATGCGCTTATTGCTGAATTGTTCAGCGGTTTCAAAATATACACAGCGGCTAACGGAAAAGTGGGTATCGAAGTCGCAAAAACCCGCTATCCCGACGTGATATTAATCGATATCCATATAGTAGATAGTTTCACTGTTTGTAAAAGTCTTAAAACGGATGAAGACCTATGCGGCATTCCCGTTGTTTTTATTACCCCTCTAAAAGAAAAAAAGGAGAACAAAGTTCGCGCCCTCGAAAGCGGTGCAGAAGGTTTTCTCACCAAACCTTTTGACAAAACCGACCTTCTCGCTCAAATCAAATCAATGATTAAAATTAAAGAGGTGAATAAATCCGAAAATCAGCGTCTCGAAAAAATGCTTGCGGAAAAGACAAAAGAATTAAAGAAAGAACTGCGTCTAAACAATGAAATGCGTAAAAGGCTTAGTGAAAGTGAGGAACGTTTTCAGATTGCTCAGGATTTGTCACCAGATGGTTTCACTATTCTTCATCCTCTGCGAAACAAAAAAGGTGATGTAATTGACTTTACATGGGTTTACGAGAATAAGGCAGTTGCCCGTATTAATGGAACTAACCCGGATGAAGTCAAAGGAAAGAGTCTGCTCGAACTTTTCCCAAACCATAAAGGAACATCCGTTTTTGAAGCATTATTACTCGCGGCTAATACTGGTAAAACTCAGATATTAAAAGAAGTATATGTTGGAGAGATACTTTCAGTGCCAACATGGCTGCGTTTGGTGATTGTATCGATTGGTGAAGATATTGCAATTCATGCTCAGAATATCACTCAACAAATACAAACGAAGGAAGCGTTACTGAAAAGTGAAGAAAAGTATCGCACTTTGTTTCATAAATTATCTGAAGGTATCTATATTCACAATTTGGAAGGACGTGTTCTCGAAGTTAATGATATGGCTTGCAGGCAGTCAGGTTATACAAGAGAGGAGTGGCTTGGATTAACAGTGTTTGACGGTCAGACAAATGATAAATTGGACATGACAAGAACCGATATTTTACTTACTTGGAGCAAATGGGTGCCAGGACAGCGATTCGTGTTTCAAAGCGAGCATCGTCGTAAAGATGGCACTGTCTATCCTGTTGAGGTATCAACTGGCATAGTTAGTTACGGAAATGAAAATGTGGTGTTAGCAATTGTAAAAGATATCACTGATAGAAAAAAGGCTGAAGAAGAATTGCAAAAAAGTGAACGTAATTATAGAGAAATATTCAATTCCACAACAGAAGCCATTTTTGTCTACGATGCGAAATCTGGTGCAATACTCGATGCCAACGAATCAGGTCTCCGTCTTTATGGATACAGTCATGATGAAGTATTGTCGTTAACGCTCCGGGATTTCAGTCTTGATGTGAGCCCTTATTCAATGAAAGAAGCAAAGAAGTTACTTCGCGAAGTCTTTAAGGATGGTACTCAAACTTTCGAATGGAAATCCCGGAAGAAGAATGGCGATATTTTTTGGGCAGAAGTTTCTCTGAAAAATGTGAACATCAACGGGCAATCACGCATTCTTTCAGTTGTTCGAGATATATCAAAAAGAAAGTTTGCTGAGGAAGCACACGAGGCGAGTAATAAGATGTTTTCATTATTCATTAAAAACTCACCTATTTATGCATATCTGAAGCAGGTTACTCAAAATGAAAGCCGTGTTCTGTTTGCAAGCGAAAATTTCTACGATATGGTTGGAGTTCCCGGTTCTCAATTGACTGGCAAAAAAATGGAGGAGCTTTATCCGCTTGAGTTTGCAAGAAAAATATCAAAAGATGATTGGGATGTTGTTTCCAAAGGTGAAGTTCTTAAGATAGACGAAAATCTAAATGACCGAGATTATACTACTATAAAGTTTCCGATTGCAATAAGCGGGAAAAATTATTTAGCTGGATATACAATTGATATAACAGAAAGCAAGAAAACTGAAGAGCAAGTTCGTACTAAGGCTCAAGAACAAGAATGGCTGCTTCGAAGCATGATGAACGCATTTGTGATTTTTAAGTCTGTTTTTAATCAGAACGGCCAGTTCATAAGTTATCGTTTCGAGTACATCAACGACGCTTACGAGAGAATTACAGGAGTAAAGCGGGAAGAAGTGTATGGGAAAACAATACATGAAGTTTGGCCGGATACCGAATCGTCTTGGATTGAATTATATGGCAATGTGGCTGTTTCTGGTGTTCCTATTATTTTTGACATGTACCATAAGGCAACTGATAAACTCTACCATTGTAATGTGTATCGCCCCTGGGAATCAAATGATCGGTTCTGTGTTATTTTTGAAGATATCACCGAAAAAAATAAAGCAGAGAAAGAGTTGCTTAAAGCTAAAGAGAAAGCAGAAAGAAATGAAATTAGTTTAATTGAAGCTCAAACTGTTTCTAAAGTCGGTAGTTGGGAAACCGATTTATCCAACCTGAATGTTATTTGGTCTGAAGAAACATATAAAATTTTCGAACTAAACTCTGCCATTTTCTATCCTGACCATAACTCATTCTTAGAATTTGTCCATCCTGAAGACAGGCAAAATGTAAACGAAGCATTTTCTAACTCATACAATAAGGATGACTATAATAAGATTGAACATAGAATAATTACCGCTCTTGGAAATATTAAGTACGTTGAAGAACGGTGGAGGGTTATTAAAGATAATCAAGGAAATCCGGTAAAAGCGTACGGTACCTGCCAGGATATTACAGACAGGAAAAATATTGAAATTGAATTGTTTAAAGCAAAAGAAGAAGCCGAAGAGAATGGAAGAAAACTTGAAGCGGCGCACGAAATTGCTAAACTGGGAAGTTGGGAACTGGACATAAGAACAGGTATTTTTACTTTCACCGATAGTTTCTATAGCATGTTCCATACTTCTGCTAAGGATATGGGTGGTTATCAAATGTCCATCGAAGATTATGCAAATCGTTTTGTCCATCCCGATGATTCATCTTCAGTTGCTCATGAAACGCAATTAGCAATCGAAAGTAAAGATCCTTATTTCACGAAGTATATCGAGCATCGTATATTATACTTTGACGGTGGTATTGGTTATATTAGCGTTAAGATTTTTATCGTAAAAGACGAGTTTGGGAATACTATTAAAACTTTTGGAGTTAATCAGGATATTACAGAAAAGAAAATTGCTGAAGTTGAACTTATAAAAGCCAAAGAAAAAGCCGAACAAAGTGATATGCTGAAATCGGCTTTCCTTGCCAATATGAGCCACGAAATACGCACCCCGATGAATGGTATTCTCGGTTTTGCAGAACTATTGAAAGAACCCGATCTTACTGGTGATGAACAGCAAGAGTATATTGAATTGATTAACAAAAGCGGTAAAAGGATGCTTAACATTATAAACGATATTATAGATATTTCAAAGATTGAAGCTGGTCTAATGAAATTAAACTTAACACAATCGAACATATCGGAGCAAATAGAATATATATATACCTTCTTTAAGCCAGAAGCTGAAGCCAATGGACTGAAACTTTTTGTTAAAAATTCGCTTCCAAACAAAGAAGAGATGTTAAATACCGATCGTGAGAAACTGTACGCGGTACTCACTAATCTCGTAAAAAATGCTATAAAATTTACACGCAAAGGTGAAATAGAAATTAGTTGTACTCATAAAGGAGGGTTTTTAGAATTCTATGTAAAAGATACAGGTATTGGAATCCCTAAAGACCGCCAACATGCAATCTTCGAACGTTTCATTCAAGCCGATATTGAAGACAGAATGGCATTCCAGGGTGCTGGGCTTGGTCTTTCAATCTCCAAAGCATATTTGAAAATGCTTGGAGGGAAAATATGGGTTGAAAGCGAAGAAGGAAAAGGCTCAACTTTCTACTTCACACTACCTTACGATATTAATAAGAAGCAAGAATACGTTGAACAGGTTCCCGCTGATTATGAAAACAAGAAAAATATCAGAAATTTAAATATACTGCTTGTTGAGGATGATGAGGTTTCGGAAATATTGTTGAATAAATCTATTAAAAGTATTAGTAAAGAAGTTTTTAAGGCGAATACCGGAGCAGAAGCTGTTGATATCGTTCGTGCTAATCAGTATATTGACCTCATTCTGATGGATATACGTCTACCTGAAATGGGAGGATATGAAGCCGTAAGACAAATTCGACAATTCAATAAGAATGTCGTTATCATCGCCCAAACTGCCTTTGGTCTATCAGGTGATAAGGAAAAAGCAATAGAAGCGGGCTGCAACGATTATATCTCAAAACCCATTGACAAAGTTGAATTACTGAATTTAATACATAAATATTTCTCAGAATAATTATTCTTTTTCCTGGAATATCAATTTTTTGTTTGAGATTTGCATTGACTTAATCATCTATTTTTTGTATATTATCTACAGTGATTACTCAAAATAGTCATATTAGATTTAAAGACTTCTTTGAATTTATAAAAAAGAAGCATGCTTTAATCCTCTGTAAATCCAGCTAATTATTTTATCATCCCATAAACATCCCATGAACATCCCATCAACATACCATGAACATACCATGCTCTAAGCCTGCAAGTAGCTTGCGCTCAGTATCCCCGCAGCATGAATCAGGCCTCAGATATGCAAAATTATCTATTATTTAATATAATTCTATGGCAAAGGTAAGAAATCAGCATCTCGGATCAGTAAGCGGTAAGCTTGGAGACTATATTTTTAGGTCTAAGAACTCTCGTGAGGGAGTCGTTTATTTGAATAAACGATTCAGGAAAAAGCCAAATACGAAGGATTCGATCGATAATAACAACCGATTTACTGTCATAAATAAGTTTGCTTCGGTTGTGAATAGTTCTAAACTTTTGAAATATGCTTGGGGGACTTTCAGAAACATCAAAGGTAAACGTCCTTACGACAAAATTCATTCTTTCAATTACAGATACGGACTACCCGATTTCATGAATTCTTTTGCCGTAATTGTTCCAAAAGGAATTGATTGCGAAATAAAAGGATTTAAACACGACGATAGTAATTTTGAAATTCAAATCTCGCCTTCCGATGATTTAATAGCCGAATACCTTGGTCCCGTTTCAACAGTTGCGATTATTTATTTGAATACTCCTCTTGTTAACAGAAAGGGAAGACAAGTTCTCGAACATAATTCTTATATTCTTGTCGAGGAGGATTTTGATAAAATTGAATCAAATGGAACTTCACCCATTACTATCAAATATGATAATTACCCGAATGAGTTTAAAATTATCGATGACTATGAAAGAGTACGAATTTTCTTTTCCTTATTCTTCAACGATAAAGACAATAAACTCCGTTGGACCTTCTCTTTCAGCTATCTTTATAAAGGCTTTGAACTTGATAATGAATATAACGAGAGAGGAAGAGCAAAAGCAAAACTAATTAAAGAAGAAGAGGCTAAACCAATCGTTAAATACAGACGTATAACTAAAAGATAAATTAAAAAGGCTGCTTCCATTAAAGCAGCCTTTTTCTTTCATATGCAATTACTAAATATCTTCGCTGAATACCTCGAAGTAAGACTTATCATGCCAGCAAGCCGGACATGCTTTAGGTGCTTCGGTTCCAACATGTATGTGCCCGCAGTTTCTGCAAATCCAAATCGTTTCCTTCCCGCGCTTGAAGACTAAATCATTCTCAAGATTTGATAATAGCTTCTTGTACCTTTCTTCGTGACGCTTTTCAATTTCACCAACGCGTTCAAATAATCTTGCGATTGAATCAAACCCTTCTTCACGGGCTGTTCTCGCAAATTCTGGATACATTATCGTGCGTTCATAGTTCTCGCCTTTTGCTGCCTGCTCGAGATTCTCTTTTGTAGTCCCGATTCCTTCAAGCTGCTTGAACCACATCTTTGCATGTTCTTTTTCATTATCGGCAGTTTCCTCGAAATAAGCTGCTATTTGTTCATAGCCTTCTTTACGTGCAACTTTTGCAAAATAAGTGTATTTGTTTCGTGCTTGAGATTCACCCGCAAATGCCGCCTGCAGGTTCTTTTCCGTGTTTGTTCCTTTTAATTCTTTCATAATCGTAAATGAGGTTTTATTGTTAAATACATTAAATTAGAAAGATTTCTCTATATTAAAAATGATATAATTGAGTTGCATACTTTATATAAATAAATTAATTTCACATCATTATAATTAAAATTATTATATTAAATGAAAAATATTATTCCTTTATTGCTGGCAGCTTTTTTTGCTTTAAGTCTCTATTCTTGCTCGTCGGATGAAACAGTAATCTCGAACACATCTGATACTCTCTCTTACAGTTTCTCAAATCTAAACGATTCAGTTATTACTATTACTTATGCTATCGGTGGAGTAACATCTTCGCAGCCCGTTAGTTGGACTGTGAATCTCAATAAATCGATTCTTAAATTAAGACATAATATGACTTATAAAAATAGCGATGCTTCAAGTACCATGACAGTGAATTCATACAGCGATACTACAAGAAGATTTTCGTTTCCTATGAGCACAGTCAATGATTCCTTAAGACCGTCCTTTCCGGGTCCTTCTACAAAGATTGAATTAGTTCCGACTAATTTTAAGGGCAGGGGAACAATCACAGTAGCAAAATAAATCATTTTTATTTCATCCATCATAAAAGGCACTCGCAAAAGTGCCTTTTCTTTTATATCTGCTTACATAAATATTACATTAAAAACTTAACAATTTGTTTACATTGGGTAATTAATAATTTTCATATTTTTGTATTAATATGAATAATGGTATAAATGAAGAATCGACTAACTCGGCAAATAAAGTATTAATTCGAAAAGAGATAAAAGCCGGGAAAAAGATTTCGGATATATTCTTCGAGAATATTACCCTCGTTTTCGCATTCATGATTATTTTACTCGTAGGGTATATAATTTACATAATGTTCATCGATTCAAAAGCCTCCCGTGATGCTTTCGGTTTTGGTTTTATTTTCTCGGAAAACTGGGATTCTGTTAAAGATAATTTTGGCGCTCTTACCTTTATTTACGGAACTCTGGTTTCTTCAGTTATTGCATTAGCTATTTCACTGCCCGTTAGTATTGGCGTTGCAGTCTTTCTTACCGAACTTGCACCTCAGCTCATTAAAAATACAATTAGTTTTCTCGTAGAAATTCTCGCAGCTATTCCGAGTATTATTTATGGTTTCTGGGGTATTTTCGTGCTGGCTCCTTTTATGAGAAATACCGTTCAGCCCTTCCTTCAGGATACACTTGGATTTTTACCTATATTTAAAGGCAATCCAATCGGGTTTGGATTGCTTACTGCAGGTATCGTTCTCGCAATCATGATTACACCAATCATCACTGCTATTTCACGGGATGTCCTAAGAGCAATTCCAATCTCTCAGCGTGAAGCTGCTTACGCTCTTGGCGCTACTAAATGGGAAGCAATCAAAATGGCTCTCCTTAACGCGAAAAACGGAATTCTCGGCGCTACCGTTCTCGGACTCGGTAGAGCAGTCGGCGAAACTATGGCTGTTACAATGGTTATCGGTAATAAAGCTCAGATTAAAGCATCATTATTCGAACCTGCCTATTCTATGGCTTCTGTCATTGCAAATGAGTTTGCTGAAGCATCGGGTAGCCTGCATATCTCTTCTCTTATAGAAGTCGGACTTATACTTTTTGGAGTTACCTTTATAATCAATTCATTCGCAAGACTTCTCATTTACAGTTACACTAGAAAGGCAGAGATAAAATAATGATTGATTATTATGCAAAAGTAAGTAAAACTCATGCATCAAGAAGAAAGATTAAAAGTACAATTATGCTTATGGCTTGCATAATTGCAGCGTTCATAGCAATTCTTCCTTTGTTGTATATATTCTTCTATACAACTATGCAGGGAGCTTCTTCTCTCGATCTTGCTTTCTTTACTGAACTGCCAAAACCTGTCGGAGAAACTGGCGGAGGTATGGCTAATGCAATCGTTGGTACTTTCATACTCGTGGGACTCGGTTCACTTATCGGTATTCCCGTCGGTCTTATGGCAGGAATTTATGTGAATGAGTATTCCAAAAGTATTCTTGCAAATTTAGTAAAGTTTGTAACCGACGTTCTAAGCGGTATTCCCTCAATCATAATAGGTATCTTTGCTTACGGAGTTCTTGTTATTCCAATGCAAAGATTCTCTGCTTTAGCAGGTGGATTTGCTCTTGGTATTTTGATGATACCGACAATAACAAGAACAACGGAAGAAATGTTGAAACTCGTTCCGCATTCACTTCGTGAAGCCGCACTCGCTCTCGGGATTCCAAGATGGAAAACAACTCTCAGAATAGTTCTTCGTACTGCATCAGGCGGAATCATTACTGGAATTCTCCTTGCAATCGCAAGAGCTGCGGGGGAAACAGCACCTTTGCTTTTCACTTCGTTCGGTAACAGCTTCTGGGCATCTAATCTCGATGAACCCATAGCATCAATTCCGGTTCAGATTTTTAATTATGCTATATCACCGTATGAAGAATGGCACAGGAAAGCATGGGCTGGTGCATTTGTTCTTATTTGCATCGTTTTTATTGTTAGTCTTATCGTTAGACTCGCTACTCGAAATAAATATTCGCAAAGTTGATATGGATACAGAAGAAATCGTAAAAGATATATTGACGGAAGACTTCCAAAATGTGGATTCATTTAAGATGGATAAAATAAAGCATTCCGTCGAAACTGAATCTCTGACAGTTGCATTTAACGGTAGGGAAGCTATTTCGGACGTTAGCATAAAAATCAGAGGTAATGCTGTAACTGCTATCATCGGTCCCTCAGGTTGCGGTAAATCTACATTTCTACGCTCTCTTAATTTTATGCATGATCTTACTCCAGGTGCTAAAGTTACCGGTACAATTAAAATTCATAACAAGGATATAAACGAATACGATATTACTGAAGTTAGAAGAAAAGTTGGTATGGTGTTTCAGAAACCAAATCCTTTTCCTACTATGTCAATCTACGATAATGTCGTTGCAGGTTTGATTATGAACAAACGATATAAAAAATCTCGTTTAAATGAAATCGTTGAAAAATCACTCATCCTTGCAGGTTTGTGGGAAGAATCTAAGGACAGGCTTAAAGTATCTGCTTTAGCTCTGTCAGGTGGTCAGCAGCAAAGACTGTGCATTGCAAGAACTCTTGCTGTTGATCCTGAAATAATTCTATTCGATGAACCGACCTCTGCTTTAGACCCGATATCTACTTCAGCCATTGAAGAAACGCTTACAAAGCTTAAGAAAGAATATACAATTGTCATCGTTACCCATAATATGCAGCAGGCAGCGAGAGTAAGTGATTTTACAGCTTACTTCTTTCTCGGCAAACTTATTGAACTCGGGAAAACACGTACAATATTTACATCACCTAAAGAAAAACTGACTGAAGACTACATTACCGGCAGGTTCGGTTAATACATCCCAAAAACATAGAATTTGTGAGATATTTTTAATAAATTATATGTTAAATATACATGCAAAATAATATACAATATACAGTGGGTAAAAACGACAGAAGTCAGTATATAATCTTTATTCCCTTTGTATTTGTTTGTTTTTTACTTGCGTCATACGTATTGCTTGCCGGGCAGAATACTTTTTACACTGCATTTATCAACGACGGTTTCACAGAATACTTCCCGCATGCAACGAAGAGAAACGATGCCGCTAAGAAAATTAATATACTTTCTGAAAACGATGTTTCGG
This sequence comes from Ignavibacteria bacterium, assembly GCA_041649015.1. NCBI lineage: Bacteria > Pseudomonadati > Ignavibacteriota > Ignavibacteria > Ignavibacteria bacterium. The sequence goes on along the minus strand of JBAZNU010000002.1, from coordinate 463,897 downwards.
TCGGACTAAAAGATACCGTTTACACAGATAAAGATAGCTGGCTCGAACTTAGAATTGACCAGCAGATGCTTTATCAGCATTTTAGGGACGGACGCGTTTTTAAGTATCCGATTTCTTCTGGTAATAAATATCTTAGCAGAAGCGTGGAATCGCGCCCGGGTTTATTCGCTATTTTCCATAAGACTGAAAAACATGAATCATCACAGTATAACGGTGCAGAAATGTATTTCTTTATGCCGTTCAATCAGGGTATTGGTTTTCATTCTCTCAACGGTACTGGTTATTATGGTAGCCTCGGAGTTAGACCTTCTTCTCACGGTTGCATAAGAATGAGACATGAGGACGTTCGCAAAGTGTTTAAAGATTCTCCGCTTGGAACTCTTGTTCTTGCACATAACGGTAAGACTGCTCGTACTGTTGGCTTTGCACCAAAAGAATTCTCTACTACAGATTCATTGACGAAAGATGAAGAGAAACTCCTCCTCGCTGAAAACCTTCACAATATTCTCGATGGAAAGTACTTTATCTCGGATAGGAGATTTTTCATAGTTAATCCAAAGACTATTCCGGTTTCGGGTGTTTACATAGGTTATGACGCAAAACTTCCTGATAAACAAAAAACTTTGAAGAGTATATATTATTTCAAAAATCAGGATGACAGGTTAATGACTATCGGTTCTGGTGATATTCTTGATAGTGTTAAATCTGCCGAATACCTTGTCGGGATGAATTTTGACGATTATGTTATTAATGATAGAAAGACGGATCAGGACCTTTCATCTGCAGAATTGATAAAGAAATATTTCCATAATCCTATCGGAATTCTGCCTTATTTCCCTCCTGAGAACTAAAGTAAAAGCATTAATTTTATATTAAAATGAATGTTCTTTATACAGTAAAATGATTATATTTGTAAATTAAATAGGGAACATTTTTAAATACTATAAGTTCAAAAATTAGAATATTTTAAAATAATAAAACCTTTAAACAGCGGAGGTTATCAAAATGACAGAAGAAAATAAAACATTAGGGGACTTCAAGGAACCCATAGAACAAAGGATGCAATATGGTGCTCCGGAGTTAAAGAAATTTGCAGCTAAGTATGCTTCGAGAGGATTGATTTTTGCTATTATTATTCATGTTTTCCTGATTAGCTCTTACATCGTTACGATATACATTGAAAAGATTCAGGAAGAAAAACAGCTGCAGATTAAGAGAGATATTGAGTTGAAAGATATTCAAACACAGGAAACCGAAGCTCAGGAAGAAGATGCTCCTCCTCCTCCTGATGTTCAGGTTCAGCAACCTGAAGCTCTTAAGGACCTCGCTGCTTTAACTCCTGAACCTGTAGCAAAAGAAAAGGCTGACATTGAAACAATCAAAAAAGTTGATGAAACTGAAAAGATTAAAGCATTCGTTTCATCTGAAGGTAGTGAAAATGTTGACCCTAACAAAGAAACAGGTAAAATTCAGGTTGATATAAAGAAGACAGAAGAAGTTGAAAAGAAAGAAGAAAAGAAAGAAAAGAACAAAACTTATCAGCAGTTTGAAGTCGATAAACCGCCTGTAGCTGTTAATTTAGGACAGGTTAAAAGCTCGATGAGATATCCTGAAATTGCTCGTTCAAGCGGTATTGAAGGCAAGGTAACCGTTAAAGTTCTTGTCGGACCAGATGGATCAGTAGTTTCTGTTGGCGGTTTCAGCGGCCCGGATGTGTTCAGAGATGAAGTTACATCAAAGGTAATGAACCTCCAGTTCACCCCCGCATTGCAGCAGGGTGCCCCTGTTAGATGCTGGGTTAGCGTTCCGTTCAGCTTCACACTGACGGGTAAGTTCAAGAAAGACTCCGGCGACGAAGATAAGAAAGAAGAGAAAAAGGAAGAGAATAAAGAAGAAAGTAAAGAAGAAAATTAATTCTGCCTGCGATGAATAGTGCGATGTTCATAAACATCTTTACTGCTATCGTTGGTGTAGTTATGGGTATTCTCTTGTTTAGCGGATTATTGTTCGAAAATTTGGATATTTCTAAAAGATTGATTTTTGGAGCAGTATTTATGGGTTACGGAATTTACCGTTACGTTTATGTTCAAAGCAAACGGAATCAGATGAAAAGGGAAAGAGAAATTGAAAGAATTAAGAGAGCTCAGGAAGAGTTAATTAAAAGTCAACATAAAGATTAGCACATAAACAGGCGGCTAAATGTCGCCTGTATTTTATACATCAGATTATGAAACACAATTCCTGTAAATATTTTTTAGTTATACTGGTCTTATTTTCGTTAGGTTTTAGCAGCTGCGATTTCAAAGAGATTAAATCCAAGGCAACGATTGGCGAGCTTTCTATTGAAGTTGATGAAAATATTGAACCCGTTTTACCTTATCTTAAAAGCGAATTCGAACGCCTGAATCCCGAAGCTAAGATTACTTACAGTTCAAAACCTACAAAGGTTGCAATTGCAGACCTTATCAACAAAGATACAAAACTCATAATGGGCGCTTCCGAGTTAAATGACGAAGAACTCAGGATTCTTAAAGAGAATAAAATGGAGTTTCAAAAGCAGGAGATTGCAACCGACGCCGTTGCATTTATCGTCAATCAGAGTAATCCCGTACTCAGAGTTACCTCAGATGACCTAAAAAATATATTTACAGGAAAATATGAACTATGGTCACAGATAAAAGCACCTGATGATGAACAAAATAAAGAGGTCTTGGCAAATTTGAAGGGTAATGATAACAAAATAAAGGTTTTTATTCAAAGACCAAATTCAGCTATTTATTCCTACATTAAAGATACTCTCCTTGCAGGAATGGAATACATTAAGACTGCGGTTATATGTTCAACCAGTGTTCAGATGCTTGATATGATTAGAAGCACTAAGAATAGTATTGGTATCTCAAACCTTGCTTGGCTATCGATGGGTAATCAGGATTCTCTGGATACTTCTGTTAAAACACTCAGGGTATCGAGAATATACCCGAGCGGAAGACAGGATGACTATGCACAACTTCACCAGGGACTTGTATTCACTAAAAAATATCCATACACTCGAAAGATTTGGGCTTATACTACAGTTCTTGATATACAGCTTTCGACTGGTTGGATTACGTTCCTAAGGAACAAAGACGGACAAAAAGTGTTTCTAGAGAGAGGACTGGTTCCGGTTTCACAACCGGTTAAGGTTATACAATTAGATTAATAGATTAAATTTAAAGTATAAAAGACATGATTAAGATTAAAGTTTCAATTCTATCGATTTGCTTATTAGTGCTGTTTGCATTGACTGCACAGGCACAGAATGATTTACAAAAAGGCAGAGATGCGATTAACAGAGGTGATTACCTTAAAGCTGTTGATATTCTCAGCAAAGTAGTTGTCAATGATAAAGATTACGATGCTTATTATCTTTATGGTCTCGCTCTCTACAGAACAGGTTCTTTGGTTAAAGCCGAAGAGAATCTTAAAAAAGCATTGAGTGAGGATGATGAGGGTATAGGTGCTATGATAACTCTTGGAAATCTGTATAGTTCCCAGAAGAAATATTCAGAAGCTAATAACTTATTCAAGAGGGGATTGAAAATCGAACCGGATAATATCGACCTTATGATTGCACAGTCTGATAATTTTTCCGCACAGGAAAAAATCGATGACGCAATAAAGGTATTGACTCTTGCTACTACAATCAGCAAAGAGAATCCTAAAGTTTACGTAGGTCTTGGCGATGCTTACAGAATAAGAGGTTCTTTCAAGCTTGCCGCTGATTATTACAAGAAGGCTATTGCATTGAAAAAAATTCCTGAGGCTTATACAGGTCTCGGTGAGTCATTTGCAAGACAAAGAAAGTACAATGAAGCTATTGTCGAATTTAATAATGCTATTAGCGTTGACCCCAATTATGCACCAGCTTATTTTGGAAAAGGTAGAATCCTTTATTTTGGTGGTCAGTTCGGCGATGCTCTCGAAGCCTTTAAGAAGTACAGTGAATTAATGCCAGGTTCTCAGGAAGGAAACTCATACTACGCAAAAGTTCTATATGCTCAGGGTGTTTATTATTCAGACAGAAATCAGAACGAACCGGCAAACGAAAAATTCAATGAAGCCCTAAAGATTCTTGATGGGGTTTTGAAGACTGACCCGAAATCCTCAACCGGTAATCTTTACACTGCTTATATCTACGCTGAAAAAGCTGAGATAGATGATGTAAATAAAACGGACTTTCTGAATAAAGCTGTTGAATACTTCTCTAAAGTGGAAATTAAATACTATGACGAAGAAGACCTGCAGGTTCTTGCTAAGGTAAATTCGAACCTTCAGAAATTCGATGAAGCAGAGAAATACTTCAAGATGGCTCTTCAAAAGGACAGCTTAGATTATGATACTTATTATGAATGGGGTAAATCGCTATACAAAGAGGAAAAGTATGAGGCAGCTATTGAAAAGTTTCAGAAAAGTATTGATCTGGGAAATCCAAACCCATTCTCAACACTTTATAAGGGATTCTGCTATTACTCTATGAAACAATATCTTGATGCAGTACCTTTTTTCCAGAAAGTTATTGAATCAGACCCTAAATTTGTCCTTGCACTTGAGTTTCTTGCACGGTCATACAGGTTTGGAAACAAAGATATGGAATCAATCGAAACCTACGAGAAAATCCTTCAACTTGAACCTGAGAATAAAGAAGCGATTGAAATGATTAAAGCTCTTAAAGCTAAACTTGGAAAACAATAACATTTATTTTTATTAAACTTTTAATTATACTATGCGGTTAGTATCTTTATTAACCGCATAATTTTTGGTATATGGAGAAAATAATAAAATACATTGAATCGAATAAAGATAGGTATCTTGAAGAATTAAAAGATTTCTTAAGCATTCCTTCAATTAGCAATGAGGAAGAACATAAAGATGACGTCAAGAAAGCATGTTCCTGGCTCGAAAATCATCTGAAGGGTATCGGACTTGATAATGTGACAGTATATCAGACTGATGGGCATCCCATTGTTTATGCAGATTGTTTAAATGCAGGAAAAAACAAGCCTACTGTTCTTGTTTATGGTCATTATGATGTTCAACCCGTTGACCCGATTGATCTTTGGACAAATCATCCTTTCAAACCGACTGTAAAAGGAAGTAAGATATATGCAAGAGGCTCAGCAGACGATAAAGGACAAATCTTAATACATATAAAGAGTATTGAAGCTCATCTTAAGAATAATGGTAAGCTGCCTATAAACCTGAAAGTTATTTTTGAAGGTGAAGAAGAAATCGGGAGCACAAATCTATATAAGTTTCTCGCAAAGCAAAAGGAACTTCTCAAAGCTGACTATGTAGTTATTTCTGATACTTCAATGTATAAGGACAATATGCCGTCAATTTGTTACGGTCTCAGAGGACTATGTTTTATGCAGATTGATATAACAGGCCCAAACAGAGACCTTCATTCAGGTACGTTCGGAGGCGGTGTTCACAATCCTATAAATGCACTTGCTGAGACAATAACTAAACTAAAAGATGATAAGAATAGAATATTAATAGATGGATTTTATGACGATGTAGTCGCTCTTTCGCAAAAAGAAAGAGATGAGTTTAACAGACTTCCTTTTGATGAGAAAAAATACAAAATGGACCTGGAGGTTGAAGAACTGTGTGGAGAAGACGGGTACACCACAATTGAAAGAGTTTCTGCAAGACCTACGCTGGATTGTAACGGTATCTGGGGCGGTTATCAGGGGCATGGTGCAAAAACAGTGCTGCCTTCGGTTGCAGGTGCAAAAGTTTCAATGAGGCTTGTCCCTAATCAAGATCCGGAAAAAGTAGCTAAACTTTTTGAAAAGTATGTAATGAAGATTGTACCAAAATCTGTAAAGGTGAAGGTTACTTATCTTCATGGAGGTAAACCTTCTGTCACTGCTATAGATACTCCTGCAATAAAGGCTGCTGTAAAAGCTCTGAAAGATGCCTTTGGAGTTGACCCGGTTTTCTTTAAAGAAGGAGGTTCAATTCCCATCGTTAATTCTTTTAATGAAGTACTCGGAGCGGATGCTATTCTTCTTGGATTTGGTCTACCGGATGATAATATACATTCACCAAATGAGAAATTTGACCTTAACAATTTTTATAAAGGAATAAGCACTGTTGCTTATTATTACGATGAACTTTCTAAAATATAATTGATATGGCAAAAGTTGTAAAATCGAAAAAATCAAAACAAGCTGATACATTTCACTTGTCACTCACAAACAGGAATTATGCAATAATCGGAACCGGAATACTTCTGATTATTCTTGGCTATATTTTCATGTCAGAGAATTCAGTTGACGGTTTTCTGCCGACTGTAATTGCTCCGATCCTTCTGGTGTTAGGATACATTGTGATAGTTCCTTTCGGTATTTTATTCAAGGATAAATCTTCCAAAATAGAAGACGTGAAAACATCCGGCGGTGGAACAAGTAATATAAAAACGAAGTAATAGAATTATAGGGAATGCAACGGCTTCGACGGAATGCACAGATGGTTGAAACAGCAATCAGTGTTCCCGGCAGACACTTTAAACGGCTGGAAAAAAATAAACGCAGAAAATAACTACGCTTTAGCCGCTTAATTGCAGCTAAACATCATCATCTCCCGCTTCCTGTCCGGGAATGAATGATGCCGACTGATGGGATGGACATGAATAATGCCTGATAGTTTGTGTCGAGATTAATCGGGATAGGGATGAGTGGTTTGTTTGTTTAGACATGATTCCTGAAAACTAAAAACAAACTAAGTTTGTAGATGTTTCAATGGTCTGCTTTTCGGACCCGGGTTCGACTCCCGGCATTTCCACAAAAACTAAAAAGGGGATTTACATCCCCTTTTTTTATTGAATTTATTATCTCTTCCTTCGTTTGTTCATTTCCTTTTGCTGCTGCTGCATTCTTTCCATGAATCTTGCCATCATACCTGGTTTTACAGGCTTCTTTATTTCTTCTTCTTTTGGAGGACGTATTTTAGTCGTGTAATACTGTTGACCGATTGAAAGCAGGTTAAACATGAAATAATACAGGTTTAATCCTGATGGGAAACTAAAGAATAAAAGGGTCATCATTATTGGCATAATATAAACCAGACTTTTCTGTTTAGGATCAGTAACTGTCATTTTCTGTTGTATGAACATCGTTATGCCCATGAGGGTTGCAAGTCCCGATACTTGATCTATACCAAACAAGGGTATCTTGAAAGGTAAGTGGAATAGAACATCCGGAGCCGAAAGGTCTGTAATCCACCAAATAAATGAAGCTTGTCTTAATTCAATCGTAGATTGAAACACTCCGAATAATGCGTAAAGAATAGGCAACTGGAGAAGCATAGGCAGACAACCACCCATCGGATTTATTCCTTCTTCCTTATAGAGTTTCATTATCATAGAGTTCATCTTCTGAGGGTCATCTTTATACTTTTCACGTATTTCAGTCATCTTTGGATTTAGAGTTGACATTTTTCTCATTGATGACATCTGCTTCTTTGTAAGCGGATTAAGAACAATTTTAAGAACTATAGCAAAAACTATTATGACAACACCCCAATTAGGAATGAATAAATGCAGGAAGTTAAAGAAGGGGATAATTGCATACTGCGCAATCGGCCTGACAAGCCAATCAAGAGAGAAACGCATGGTTTTCTCAAGTTCCATATTATATGACTTAAGAATCTTATAATCGACAGGTGATAGAAGAATCTTGAAAGCTGATTTTTCATAAGAATCGTTCTTGATATCCATTTTTACAGCGATAGAAAATAGATTCTTTTGTCCTTCATCCGGCAGATGCATCTTGTTAGCCGTAAGATAAGCACCGTCACCTTTTCTCGAAATCGGAATTATGAAAACCCCGAAATACTTATTCCTTGTTGCAACATAGTCGGTATTGCCGTTTGCATCAAATTTTTCTTCTTTGTTAAAGTCTGATGGCATCATTTCTTCAAGCTCGCCGCCCATGTACGAGTAAGCACCTGAAAATCTTGCCTCTTCGTCGCTTCTGTATTCAGTTAGATTAAGTGATGATCCCCAAACTATTTGATATTTATTATCTGCAATAAATTTTGAGGGATTGCTGAATTCATAATCTACTGTGAATTCGTAAGAGTCTGGAATAAATGTATAGGTCTTTACTATTTTTTGCGATGAATCGTTATTGAGAATCAGACTGTATTTTAACGTAAAATCTTTAGATTCCGTAAGGTTAACATTTTGATGAGGATAATCTGACTGAATAAACAATAGATCCCTTGTGTTGATAGTTACACCCTCTTTAGAAGTGAACATCAGGTTGAGTTCTCTTTCTTTTTTCCAGTCTACAAGCTGAACTTCTTTGCCGTCCCATGTGGTAAAATTTTTCAGATAAGCTTTAAGAAGCGCCCCTCCGAAGTTTGAGAATTCAAACCGATATTTATCATTCTCAACCGTAAATATTTTTTCTGATGCTGATAAAGAATCCTTTGAATATTGTATAGAGCTTCGTGTGAATGTGTTTCCAAAATTAGTGGAATACTCATTAACAACCGTAGTATCCTTCTTTATGATTTTGACAGAATCGGTGCTTACCTTTGATTTGCCCGAATCCTGAACAGTCGTAACATTTTGATTTGGCGGAGTTTGAGGCTTTTGGTTTTTCGAAGTCCACATCATCCATGCGATAAGTATGATACCAATTACAACAAAACCGATTATAGATTTTTTATCCATTAATTATTTTACTTATTATATTTATCTAATTTAAAAATATTGCTGCCTTTCTCAGGGACATTATCTATTCCTCCTTCAAACAAAGGGTTGCATTTTACAATTCGCTTTATTCCCAGAAAGTTACCTTTAAAAAATCCGTGCAGCTTTAAAGCCTCAATGTAATAATTTGAACAGGTTGGATAAAATCTGCAGGACGGCGGAAACAAGGGAGAAATAATGTACTGATAAAGCTTTATTATTCCTATCATAATGTATTTCATGATCGAGCGTATGTTATGTTGATAGTCTCAAACAAACTTCTCATGTTTTCCGTGAAAAGAATGAAACCGGATTTGTAAAGCAGATTAATCGAATTGCTGCCTGAATCACTTAAAGTAAATATAATCCTTATATTTTGTTTCATCAATAATCTGTGTTTTTCATTTCTGTATGCTTCTTTTAAAAGCCTTTTGATCCTATTCCTTACGAATGCTTTCCTGACTTTCCTTTTTGAAACAGTAAAGCCCACTTTAAGAGATTGTGGGCTTGTTAAATCATTATCAAACTGTAAATAGCATTTCAAATATCCGTTTACTAAAACTTTTGAACTCGCGAAGACTTTCTTAAACGATTCGTAACCTCTTATAATTTCATTTTTTCCTAAACTACGATCAATTTCTTTGTCGTAAGACATTCAATAAATCTAAAATACTATCTGGTGTACTCGTCGCTGACAGTAAGTTTCTTTCTGCCTTTAGCTCTTCTGCTGGCGAGTACTTTTCTCCCGTTTTTAGTCGCCATTCTCTCACGAAAACCGTGTTTATTCTTTCTCTTTGTGTTGCTTGGTTGATAAGTTCTCTTCATTATATTTAAATGTATTTATTAAAAATTCAAAAGTTGTAAAATAGACTTATTTTTTAGTATATTCAAGGTAATATTCATACAGAATTCCGCTTGATAAACGCAATCAGTTTCTTTGCAAACCTTTACAGCCCGAATCATCTTTGCATGACGCAAATACTTGAATTGAGTGATCAAAAAGCACCATATTTCTTGAATTGCACAATTTTGTAAGCGTTTTTTCGATTGAACTGTTTTCAAATTCAATTATTTTATTACACTTAAGGCATATAATATGGTAATGATTCTTTCTGCCATATTTTTTCTCGTATCGTGCTCTATCACCTTTGAAATTATGTTTAGTCAGAATCTTGCATTTATTCATAAGTTCGAGTGTATTGTAAACAGTAGCTCTCGAAACTTTTATGTATTCAAGCTTCATTTTATTGTACAATTCATCGGCATCAAAATGTTTCTCCATAGAAAGTGCTGAATCAAGAATAAGAAATCTCTCGTTAGTGATTCTGTGATTGTTTTTCTTTAAATATTCTATGAAACTATTTTTAATTCTGTCGTTCAATGTATTCCTGATGCAATAAGGTTCGAAATCGATTTATAAAGTTAATTAAGTATTGCTAATAACTTTATCAAGAATTACGAATGCTTCATCAATATGCTCTTTTGTAATCGTAACAGGAGGTCTGAATCTTATACTGCGGACGCCGCATCCAAGAATCATAAGACCATTCTTTAACGATTCCGCTGTTATCTTATTCCTTAAATCAGTACTGGCAATATCAAATGCAGCAAACAAACCAAGTCCTCGCGGAGCACTAATTTTATCCGGATACTTATTGCAAAGTGATTCCATTTTAGTCTTTAAATAATCTCCGTTGATTTTGCAATTCTCGACAAGGTTTTCTTCATCTATAACTTCAAGAATTTTCTTAAACCTGTACATGTCAACAATATTTCCGCCCCATGTAGAGTTTATTCTGCTTGATTTACGAAATACATTTTCTTCCACTTCATCCATTCTGTCTGTTGCGAGAACACCGCATACTTGCGTCTTCTTTCCAAAAGAAATCAAGTCCGGTTTTACAAAATGTTGATGTGCCCACCATTTTCCTGTAAGGGCAATTCCTGTTTGGACTTCATCAAATATAAGAAGTATTTCGTTCTCATTGCATATCTGTCTTAACTGCATGAAGAATTCTCTCCTGAAATGATTATCACCGCCTTCTCCCTGAATAGGCTCTAATATGATTGCAGCGATATCGTCTTTGTTTTCCGCTATGGCTTTATTTATTTCTGCGATAGATTGCTTTTCAGCTTCAATAACTTTAGCAAGATTTTCATCGTTAAGAGGGAACAATACTTTTGGATTTGATATTCTGGGCCATTTGAATTTCGGGAAATAAGCGATTTTCACCGGGTCAGTGTTAGTCAAAGATAGCGTGTATCCAGAGCGGCCGTGAAATGCTTCCTTGAAGTGGATTATCTGCTGACCTTTTTCTTCTTTGTAACCCTTAGCAAAATTCTTCTGAACTTTCCAGTCTATAGCAGCTTTTATCGCATTTTCAACTGCAAGCGTACCTCCTTCTATATAGAATGAATATTTAAAATATGAAGGTACAGCAATGTTGAAAAAAGTTTCAACAAACTCTGCTTGTTCCTGAGCGTAAACATCCGATAGAGAGGGTTTATTAAGTGCAAGTTTTCCGATTTTGTTAATAAACTCGGGATTGTTGAGCTTCGGATGGTTCATACCAAGCGGATTTGAAGCAACAAACGTGAAAAAATCGAGAAAATATTTTTTACTCTTTGAGTCGTATAGATACCCGTGATTTGACTTATCAAGGTCAAGCGTCATGTCAAAACCATCGACCAGCATGTGTTTTCTTAATGAATCCTGAACTTTTTCGGGCTGAATAGAAACGACTTTTTGCATATTACTCCTAATTTAAAATATGAATGAATTATTATAATTTAATGAATGCTTCCGATGATGAAGCACTTCTCTTTTTTGCTATTCCAGAAATCGCAGTATTTATCCGCAATGCTTGAGGGAAGAATTGCAATTAGACCTATACCAAGATTGAGTGTTTCTCGCATAATGTTTTCAGAAACGCAGCCTTTCCTCTGAATCAGATTAAAAATTGGGGGACGCTCCCACGAAGACCAATCTACCTCCAGTTTCAGGCTCTTGGGTATAACTCTTTTTGTATTACCTTCAATTCCGCCGCCTGTAATATGGGAAAATGAGTTTACTTCGAATTTCTTTAATGAGATCTGTATAATATCCAAATAAGATTTATGAACTTTAAGAAGCTCTTTCCCAAGTGTATTTTTTAATTCCGGAAAATATTTTTTATAATCATTAGTGCTGAAAATCTTTCTAACGAGTGAATATCCGTTAGTATGAAGTCCCGTTGATTTAAAACCAACAAGAACATCTCCTTTCCTTACATTCCCGGAACTGACAATCTTCTTTTTATCAACAACTCCTACTATTGTTCCCGCAAGGTCAAAATCGTTTTCAGAATACACTCCGGGCATTTCGGCAGTCTCACCGCCAATTAAGGACATTGAATTACGCAAGCATCCTCTTACAAGTCCTTTAACAACATCCACTGAATTGTTAACGTTCAGCTTACCCATCGCATAGTAATCGAGAAAATAAAGGGGAATTGCACCGCATACGGCAATATCGTTTACACAATGATTAATTAAATCCTCTCCGATATTATCATATTTGTTAAGCATAGCTGCAATCTTAACCTTGGTACCGACTCCGTCAGTACTCGAAACGAATACAGGTTTTGTATAGTTTTTCATGTTTAGCTCATAGAAAGCACCAAAATTTCCTATACCCGATAATACATTTTTGCTAAAAGTTTGCTTAACGAGCGGTTTTATCCGTTCTACAAATTTTTCTGCTTTATGAATATTTACTCCTGAGGATTTATAAGAAGTCATGCTACAAATTAGCGATTATAAACCCCTTTTTCAATTCATTTTGATAGTATTTTGGCGAGGAATTGTACTATTTGAAGTATTGTTTTTTGGGTTCTTTAAGAATAAGTAACGTATGCATATGGGATGCTAATCGGATGTTTATGCGATGTTGAAATAATGAAATGTTATTATATAAGTTAAGCGTAAATTATTTTTTTAAAAGCAATTTATTAACGAACAATAGCTGATTATGTAATTATAAAATAATAATTAAGTATGTTAAATATTATGTAATAAGTAAAGAAAAAATTAAAATAGGAATTTAAGAGGGATTCTGTTTTACAGGTATATGTTTTGGAAGTTTATCTAGTACGACAATAAACTCAGCTTTCGGTTTACTTTCACCAAAGTATGCAGAAAGTTGTGATTTAATGTCACATGGTTTTCCCCGTAAATGCTTTTCTTCTTTTGTTGAGAGGTTTAATGCAAGAAATATATTCCTGTCGGGAAAGATAGCTAAGAGGTCATTAATGAGATTAGACATCCTGTAGGGCGTATCCATTAAAATAACGGGATGGGGGAGTGATGAAATGTTCTTTAGTTCTTTAATCCTTATTTCATTTTTTGGTGACAAGAATCCGTAGAAATAGAAACGGCTTATATCAAAGCCGGAAATTGTAATTGCGGATATAACCGAATTTGCTCCGTGTACAAAGTCAATCTTAATATCATTTTGAATACATTCATTAACGAGTTTAAGTCCCGGGTCTGCAAATGCGGGTGTACCGCAATCAGAAATTAAAGTCACATTTACACCGCTTAGAAGTAATTTTAGTATTTCGGGAACAACCACAGATTCGTTATGTTCATTAAGAAGGTTCAAATCCTTTTTAATGCCGAATGCCCTTAAGAGTTTTGAGGACTCTTTTGTATCTTCGCACAAGAGATATTCTGAATCTTTGATTGAATACAAGGCACGATAAGTTATATCATGAAAATCACCGATGGGGGTTGTAACGAGTATCAGTCTTCCTTTAACAGAATCAGAGGATTTATTGTTAATATCAGAATTTAAAAGTTTATCAATATTGAAAAGTTGAATTTCTTTGAATGTTTTGTTAAATATTTTGCTCTTTGACTTTTTATTTCCCTGTGCTGCCATAACCTCCTGTACCTCTATCGGTCTTTGAAATATTATTATCGAATTCCAGAATTGCTTTTTCATGTTTTGCAATTACTAACTGAGCAATTCTATCTCCGAAATTTATTTCAAAATCATCATCTCCATGATTTATAAGAAGAACTTTTACTTCGCCTCTGTAATCTGCATCAACTGTACCTGGAGAATTAAGAACAGTTATACCATGTTTGAGAGCAAGACCGCTGCGAGGTCTTACCTGTCCTTCGTAACCGGATGGAATTTCGACTATAAGGTTTGTTGGAATGAGACAGTACTTACCGCGTTTAATAATAATTGGCTCTAATGATGAAGAAGAGAGATCCATACCTGCGGAGTCTGTTGTGGCATATTTTGGTAATTCACAATCTATGGCTTGATTAAATTTTGATATTTTAATTTTCATAAATAAAAAGGCTGTCAATTTTCTAACTGACAGCCATATTTAAAAATAGTTTAACTTTCCATCAATGCTGCAAATCCACCAAGCATCAATATGATTAATATTACTATTAAAGCGATAATAGCTACTATAACCTGAATTATTCCAAGCCACATACCGATTTGTGCCATGGTCTTACCGGCAGAATCAGACTGACCAGCTTTTATAGCCGCAATTTCCTTTTTTCCAATTATCCAGGCAGGAATAGCTGCAAATATACCACAAGCTACCCATGATAATATGCCAAGTATAAGAGCCCAGATTGCACTGCTGCTTGCTTTTCCCGTTGAATAATTACCACTTCCGCCCATAGTCGGTTGCGGTGGTGGAGGTGGTGGCGGAGGAGGCGGTGGTGTAAATGTCGAACCGCTGTCCTGAAAGTGTAAGTTATTGTCCATGATACTATAATTTTAGTTAAGTAATGTTCAACAAATATATATGTTTTTGTTAAGTTAATCAAGATTTATTATTTAGCACATATTTTATGAGATGTTTATGAATATGTAGTTGTTAAATTTATATAAACATATGAATACAAAAGAACTACATGAGGAATTAAGGAATTCTAAATTATCAGAAAGAATGCCCGTTGTTTTTGTGGGACATGGTAATCCAATGAATGCTATCACCGACAATGAATACAGGATAACTTGGTGTGAATTAGGAAGCAGATTAGTTCGTCCGTCAGCAGTACTATGCATTTCTGCCCATTGGTTGACTAAGGGCACTTTTGTTTCTGTTACTGATAAACCGCAAACCATACATGATTTTTATGGTTTTCCTGACGAACTATTTAAGGTGAATTATCCAGTTTCGGGAGCGAGAAATTATGCCGAGGAAACAATTTCTAAAGTGACATGGCTAAAATATTGAAGGATTCAGATTACGGTCTCGATCACGGAGCATGGTCAGTTTTAATGAACATGTATCCCAATGCTAATATCCCGGTATATCAAATGAGTGTTGATATTACAAAATCTGCTGATTATCATTTTAATCTTGCGAAAGAACTTTCATTTCTCAGAAATAGGGGAGTAATTGTGATTGGAAGCGGGAATGTGGTTCACAATTTAAGAAAGGTTAAATTGAGAGGCGAACAGCAGCCTTACGACTGGGCTCTGGAGTTTGACGAAATAGTAAAGAAAAGTATTGAGAATGATACACCTTCGACTTTAACTGAATACGAAAAACTTGGAGAGATTGGATATTCAGCACATCCGACTAATGACCACTTCTTACCGTTATTTTATACATTGGGACTGAGAGAAAAGTCTGACAAATATGAATTCTTCAATGATAAGATTGATATGGGGTCGATAAGTATGCGGAGTGTAATATTTTATTGAAATGCTTTTTTGAACAATCTGCGTGTATTTGCTTCAAGATTGTCCTCGAGAATATTTAAATCAATATTTCTTATTTCAGCAATCTTTTTGATAGTATTTAAAATAAAAGCAGGTTGATTTTTCTTACCTCGGTGAGGAACAGGAGTAAGAAAAGGAGAATCAGTTTCCGCAAGAAGTATATCAAGCGGTGCATCATGTACGGCATCGAGTGAATTAAAATTCTTGTAGGTTATGTTTCCGCAGAAAGATAAGAAATAGGTTTTGAAGTTTAAAATATTCTTAAGGTCTTCTTTATCCCCAGGGAAGCAATGGAACTGACCGCTGCATTCGTGTTTCGATTCTTCTATAATCTTTATTGCATCTTTTATGGAATCACGGGTGTGGATTACAATCGGTAGATCGTATTTTTCAGACAACTCAAGATGACGTTTAAAGAAATCTTTCTGCTTATCCTTATATGTTTTGTCCCAGTAATAATCAAGTCCGGTTTCACCAATTCCAACAACTTTTTTCTCAGTCAGATAATTTTCGAGAGACTGAAAATCTTTTTCATTTAATTTTTGTATATCGCAGGGATGGAATCCGATTACGGCATAGATAATTTCATGAGTTGCCGAAAGGTTCAGTATTTTATCCGTGGTTTCTAAATCAATTGCGGGAACAATAATCTTCTCGACACCGGCTCTAAGTGCTTTATCAATTATTTCATTTATATTGTCAGATAATTCCGGATAATACAAATGGGCATGAGTATCAATAATCATTAATAATAACTTTTAAGAAATTTGAAAAAACCTTGTATGCTTTATTACCGGCTGAAACTACTTCATCGTGGGTTATTGTATTATTAACCCCGAAATACAACTTGTTCGTTATGCAGGAAATTCCAAGTGTCTTAATCCCGAGTTCATTTGCTTTTATAATATCAGGAATTGTTGACATACCAACACAATCAGCACCTGCGTTTCTTATGAAATTTATTTCAGACTGCGTTTCATAAACAGGACCGAATGACGCATAGTAATTACCCTCATGAATGCGGATTTTATTCGATTCGGCTTTTTCTTTTGCCCAGTTAAACAGTTCGTTATCGAAATACAGGTTTTGCTTATCAACAAGCGGGATATTAAAAAAGTTAATATATGACTTAATCAGCATAAGGTCAGATACTTTAAAATTAGGATTTAACCCGCCGGCAGCATTAGTTACTACCATGAAATCAACATTCATGTCTTTAGCAATCAAAATATTTCTGAAAACTTTTTCTCTTGAATGTGTCTCATAAAAATGATTTCTGCCTGTAAATAAAACAATATTTTTGTCTCCAATCTTTCCCTCAATAACCTGCTTTTCATGAATCCCGCCGAGTTCGGAATACACTACATTCGCCGACGAAATTTCGTTTTTAAACTTCGCAAGACCTGAACCTAATATTACAGCAATTTTTGACATTTAAGAAATATATATATTTTATTTTTGAAAGTTAATTCATATATTTTTATTTTCGATAAAAATGAGGGAATTATTGTAAAGAGGATAATTAGAATTAATTGGAAAACCGGTAATTATTTTTAATTATTTTTAGCTTGCTATTTATCTTTATTAAACACATATTGTGCCAAGTATAAATAGTTATTTGTAATAAGTTTGTTTAACCGCTACGAAGAAATCTTCTTAGTTCTGCAGGTCTACTCTTTAATAGATACCCCTCAGATAGATGGAAATAAACACAATCACACATAGTATTT
The DNA here is from genome assembly GCA_041649015.1 of Ignavibacteria bacterium. Taxonomy (NCBI): domain Bacteria; kingdom Pseudomonadati; phylum Ignavibacteriota; class Ignavibacteria; species Ignavibacteria bacterium. The sequence goes on along the minus strand of JBAZNU010000002.1, from coordinate 446,682 downwards.
ATATGAAAATGTAAATTCCGGATTATCCGGAAGTAAAAAATTAATAATTTCTTGAAAGGAAACACAATGGAAAAAGGTACTGTAAAATGGTTCAACTCCTCAAAAGGTTTTGGATTTATCACCGTAGCCGGTAAAAAAGATGTATTCGTACATTTTAATGCAATTTTAGGCGAAGGCTATAAAACTCTTAACGAAGGCGACACAGTCGAATTCGAAATTGAAGACGGACCAAAGGGACCTCAAGCAGCAAATGTTACAAAACTTTAAAACTAAACTAATTTAGAACATATAGTAATTGTTACAATTTGTATGGAAGGGTTGCTGGAAACGGCAACCCTTTTTTATTTATCTAAATTTGTATCTGCTTTCAAAAAAGCACTTTTAAGCCAAAAATAGAGGTTATTGAATTTTTAAAGAACGAAACTTTTGGTATATTTGTTGAGTTGGATATATTAATAAATACTGATTAAATGGATGCAAAATATTTAATTGAAATATCTAAGGACTTTTTTGAAAAAGCTTATAAGCTTCAGATGTCAGGTGATACCGAGCAAGCTATTGAGCATTACAAGAAATCTCTTGATTATTATCCTACAGCTGAAGCATATACTTTTTTAGGTTGGGCTTTAAGTTCACAGGGAGACCTTGAAAATGCAATTGAGGAATGCAAGAATGCTATTGAATTAGATCCTGATTTCGGTAATCCCTATAATGATATTGGCGCATACCTGATAAGACTCGGGAGGTATGAAGAAGCTATTGCATGGCTGGAGCTCGCTATAAAAGCAGAGAAATACGAAAACAGGGAATTTGCTCATTACAATCTTGGTGTCGTTTATGAAAAGCTTGGATTATGGTTTGAATCAATATCAAAATACAAGAAAGCATTTTCTATTAATCCCGGTTATAAAGTAGCAGAAAAAAATTATTACAGATTATTATCTCGAACTAATTAAATATAAAATGAAAAAATTATTACACCTTTTGTTGTTATTATTTGTAATAACAAGTTTCACCAAATCTCAGACATTTACTTTCCAAAGGTTTACTCCTGCAATTGTATACGGCGATACATCGTTTATGGTCGCTACTAAAACGAAAGCAGTTTTCAAGAATACAGGAAGTATTAACCTTGATTTTTCCTTTTTCAGAATTCTTAACGACCTTCCTGCACCGGACTGGACAACCAGTATGTGCCTTAGGGGGTTCTGTTATGCTCCTTTCCTTGATTCCGTTCCTCCAAGTTCAAGCCCTTTGACCATATTACCCGGGCAGCAAGACACTTTAGATATCTATTTCAACGGTATCACAGTAGGCATGGGTACAGTTATTATCAAAGCATGGGTGAATAATAATCCAAGTAATTTTTTAACTGATACTTTTAAGGTTCACTTAGGTCCTGTTGGGATAAGACAAATCTCAAGTGTTGTCGATGGATACAAATTGGAACAGAATTATCCTAATCCGTTTAATCCGACAACTAAGATTAATTTTTCTCTTGGGAAAAGGGAGAATGTATCACTCAAAGTATTCGACATTTTGGGTAATGAAGTAGCAAACCTGATAAACAATGAAACAATAGCAGCAGGTAAATATACTTTCGATTTTAATGCTTCAAAATATAATCTTACCTCTGGAGTATATTATTATTCGTTGAAATCAGAATCGTTTTCTTCAGTGAAGAAAATGCTTTTGATAAAATAAATTTGAAATGTCTTAACAACCGGTGTTCTTAATCAAACTATGATTAAAATTTGATATAATACATGAAATATATAAAGAATAAAGATTTAACATTTTTTGATAAAACTTATTTGCCGCAGATAGCGAAGGGAATGGCTTTGACATTCAAGCAGATGTTCAAGCCTAAATTCACAAGACAATATCCTGAACAAAAATGGAGTACGCCTTCGAGTTTCAGGGGAAGACCGGTTTTAGTACTCGAAAAAAATGGAGTTGAAAGATGCGTTGCTTGCGGATTGTGTTCAAGAGTATGCCCGGCTCTCGCAATAGAAGTACAGGCAAATGAGACTGACCTTGATAAAGAAAGATATCCGGAAAAATTCGAAATAAACATGGTACGTTGTATATTTTGCGGATTCTGTGAGGAGGTTTGTCCGGAGGAAGCAATTATTATGAGCGATGAATATGAGTTAGTTTTCAAATCACAGGAGGAGGCAATTTTCGGTAAAGGTAAACTATTAATTCCGAGAGAAAAACTTGAAAAACGCCTGAAATTCCTGAAGGAAAACAGATAGGACATCTAATAAGTTTGAAATCAATATTGTTCGACATATTCTTGGTTGCAGTACTTGTGATGATAAACGGACTGTTTGTTGCACTGGAATATGCGATTATTAAAGTAAGAAAATCGGAGATAGAAACAGACTCCAATGAAAAGGATTCTCTTCGTAAAAGATATCTTAGAAATGTAAAGGACAATTTAGATAAATACATTTCTGCTGCACAAGTCGGAATTACTCTTGTTAATGTGTTACTCGGATGGATTGGTGAAGATTCTTTTGGTAGATTATTCGGAAGTTTATTCAGTCTGATTGGTCTGGGAAACGTTATACCGGGTTCAGTATCTTCAATTGTAGGTATTTTACTTATTACTTTCATAACAGTTGCTTTCGGAGAGCTTGCACCTAAAATGATTGCAATTCAATATCCGCTTCAGATATCAATGTGGTTATCATTCCCTTTGAAGATTATCTACACAATCTTTAAACCCATGATAATTGTACTTAATATCTCTGCAAACGGATTTATCAGGTTAATAGGTTTGAAACCAATAACAAAAGAGGATATTCATCATTCGGAAAGGGAAATTAGGTATCTTATTTCTGAGGGCAGGAAAACAGGTGTAATTGATTCAACGGAGCATCAGTTGATCGAAAAGATATTTGATTTCAACGATAAGCTGGCTCGTGATATTATGGTTTCAAGAAATAATATCGTTGCAATAAATATCGACGACACCAGGGATGCAATAATTCAAAAGGTAATTGACGAAGGATATTCAAGAGTACCTGTATTCAAGGACTCAATAGATAATATTATAGGGATTATATATTCAAAAGACCTTATCAGTGCCGCGGAATTCAGAGATCTGATTGTTCTGACAGATATTTTACGTCCGGTATATTTTGTCCCGGAAACAAAGCAGATAGGGGAGATTCTTAAAGATTTTCAGAAGAAAAGAATTCATCTGGGAATCGTGGTTAATGAGCATGGAAACGTTGAAGGTCTGATTACTCTTGAGGATATCATCGAAGAGATTGTCGGAGAGATAGAGGACGAATATGATATTGATACGCGTAATGTACAAAAAGATAAACTTGGGATATTTCTTGTCAATCCGATAATCAGTATTGAAGAATTTAATCAGAAGTTCAAATCAGATATTCCTATTGACAACGATGATTATCATACGCTCAGCGGTTTTCTTCAAAAGGTAACCGGTCATGTTCCTGAAATTTATGAAAGAGTGGATTACAAAGAGTTTGTTTTTACGATTATGAAGAAATCAGGAAACAGGCTTCTTCAGGTAAAAGTACAAAGAATGATAAATAAATAAACATAATAATTGATTGAATTAATTTATAGAAAAGTTTTTACTTTCTTCAAGGACGTTGAAGGCTATTTTACACTTCAGTCTCAGGTTGTAAAGTATTTGCCAAGAGTATTTATCGACAGAAAATTAATTCTTGACCAAATGGTTCATATTGGTGTTAATTCTCTTATCCTTGTATCTATTATCGGTTTATTTACTGGTGCAGTTTCTGCCTGGCAGGCAGCGTATCAAATGAGGGGAATGGTACCTTTGAGCATACTTGGGTCTGCTACTCCGAAAGCAATCATAATTGAACTTGGTCCTGTCTTGTCGGCTATTGTGCTCGCGGGCAGAGTCGGAGCATCAATAAGTGCTGAGATAGGAACGATGAAGGTGACTGAGCAAATAGATGCTCTGGAAGCTATGGCGATAAATCCTATTAGATATCTCGCAACACCGAGAATAGTTGCCACAACAATAATGCTGCCAGTTCTGATTATTTACTCGAGTGCAATTGCAATTCTTGGTTCATATATAGTTTCCACAACTTTTCTGGATGTATCAGGAGGAGTATTTATTTCGGGATTCAGAAAATCATTTGAAATAGGTGATGTGAATGCTGCTTTTATAAAAGGAACAGTATTTGGTCTCGCGATATCATCAATTGGTTGTTATGTTGGTTTTCAAACGTCAGGTGGTGCGGAAGGTGTTGGACTTTCGACAATCAAATCATTTGTAATATGTGCTGCAATGATACTTATACTTGATGCGATTTTATGGAATTTTCTTATTGGCTAATAGTTTGTAAATTAAAAGAATATAGGGCAATTGGCACAGCTGGTTAGCGCGCTTCCTTCACACGGAAGAGGTCACTGGTTCGAATCCAGTATTGCCCACTCAAAATAAATATTTTTGAACATTCTTTTTAAAAATATCAGCATAATATCTCCTTCAGATAATTTAAAAGGTAAATTTGATTTATCTATAAGAAATGGTATTATTGAAAACATTGTTATTCCGGGAAATAATTCTGTAACTGACTACGATGAAATAATTTGCGATGAAAACTTAACGGTTGTTCCGGGATTTTATGATATGCATGTTCATTTTAGAGATCCGGGTCAGACGGAGAAGGAAGATATAGAATCAGGGGTCAAATCGGCGGCTAACGGCGGTTTTACTGGTGTCCTTTGTATGCCGAATACAAAACCCCCGATAGACAGCAGAGAAATCATTTCCTTCATTCTTCAAAAAGCTCGAGGTATGATTGTTGATGTAAATGTTTCTGCGTGTGCTTCTAAGAATAGAAAAGGAAATGAATTATCGGATTTAAATGAATTACGGAAGGCTGGAGCATTAGCGTTTACTGATGACGGCAGTCCTTTGCTCAATAGAAACGTGTTAATTGAGACTTTTAAATACACTTCTGAATATTCAATACCATTTTTACAGCATGCTGAGAATTATAAGTTAAGTGGTAAGGGCGTAGTTCATAAAGGTAAAGTATCAGAGGAATTGAAAGTCGAAGGGATTCCCTATGAAAGTGAAACCCTGACGGTTAAGAATGATATAGAACTGGCAAATAGTATAAGAGGCACAAAATACCATGTTCAGCATATTTCATGCGGAGAGACTGTTGATTTAATAAGAAATGCAAGAACTACTAATGAAAGTATTACTTGCGAGGCTTGTCCTCATCACTTCATACTTACTGATGAAATGGTTATTCGAGAGGGAAGTAATGCAAAAATGAATCCTCCTTTAAGGGAAATAACAGATGTAGATAGAATATTAGCTGGAATAAAGGATGATACTATTCAGGTAATTTGTACAGATCATGCTCCCCATACCAGTGAGGAAAAACATGCTGGACTGACAAAAGCGCCTTTTGGTATCGTTGGTCTTGAAAGCTGCATAGGATTAAGCTATACATATTTAGTTAGCACTGGTTTAATATCTTTAGAAAGTCTGATAATGAAAATGTCTGATAATCCAAGACGACTTCTGAATTTGCCAAGAATTACTGTGCGAGTGGGAGAAAAAGCAAATCTGACGATTCTTGATACGAATACGAATTGGGTAATAGACACGAAAAAGTTTAAATCAAAAAGTAAAAATACCCCTTTTAATGGTTTTGAGGTTAAATGTAAACCATATGGAATTTATAACAATAGCAAATTTTTAAAATCCGAATTGTAAATTGAACAGAATTTTAAATATATCAGGAAGCAATGAGAAGTTCAGAGTAAACAATATATTTTGCATTGGAAAAAACTATTTTGACCATATAAAAGAGTTTGGTGATGAAAAGGCACCGATATCTCCCGTCATATTTTTTAAACCAAGTACTTCAATAGTACAAAATAACGGTATTATAAATATTCCTGAGTTTAACGGTAAGAAAATATCGAACAATGTACACTACGAAACGGAAGTAGTTGTTGCTATTGATAATGATTGCAGAAATGTGAAGGAATCAGATGCAACGGAAAATATATTTGGATATGGTATAGGAATTGATTTAACTCTCCGTGATGTACAATCTGATGCAAAAAAATTAGGTTTACCGTGGGGGACTTCAAAAGGTTTCTTTAATTCTGCACCTGTTAGTGACCTTTTGACAAAGTTGAATATTACTGATCCAATGAATTTAGATTTTTCACTGGAAATTAATAATACTATAAAACAGTTTAGTAATACGAGTTTAATGATTATAAATATATATAAGTTAATATCATATTTATCAACAATTTTCGGACTATCAAAAGGAGATTTGATTTTTACGGGAACACCTGAAGGTGTTGGTCAGTTGAAGCAAGGTGATGAGTTACGAGCTAGTTTAAGTGGTATGTTAGAACTGAAAGTGAGATTCAATGGCTAAGATTATAAGTGTATGTATTGCTAAAGGTGGTGTCGGCAAAACAACAACGGCCGTTAATTTAGCTGCATCATTGGCATTAGCAGAAAAATCAACATTACTAATTGATATAGATCCCTATGGTTCTTCGGCAGTAGCTATGGGATTTACACCCGACCGAATAAAAGCAGGTATTTCGGAAATATTTAATTTTGCAAAAGCAATTGAGTATACTATTCACAAAACAGACCTGCCATATTTAGATTTCGTTCCTGCGAATATTAATTCGATTCAGAATGATGAAAGATTTGCTAAAATGACAGAGAACAGAGTAATTTTAAGAAATGCACTTAAAGACGTAAAAAGCAGATACGATTTTATTATTATAGACTGTCCACCAACACTGAGAGGTATTACTCTGAACGCTCTAACAGCGTCTGATTCGGTTTTAATTCCGGTTAAATGCGGACATTTTTCGCTCGATGCTGTTGATAAACTTTTTGATTACATAAGCTGGGTCAGGGAAGTTTCAAATCCATATTTAGATATAGAAGGTATATTATTAACGATGTATGAGAAAAACTCAAAGGTTACGGAAATATCTGAACGGGAACTTCGATTAAAGTATTCGGGATATATGCTCGAGACAACAATTCCTGTGACTAATCTGCTGAACGAAGCCACGTTTTATGGTAAACCTCTATGTTTGTACAGAATAAATTCAGACGGTTCATTAGCATATATAAATTTATCTTATGAATTAATAACGAAAAATCAGGAATTAATAAACAAAGACCAATAATGAAAGAAATACCTGCAAAATACGATCCCAGAAAAGTTGAAGAAAAATGGCAAAGATATTGGGAAGGAAATGAGATTTATAAATCAGAAGTCTCAGAAAAGCCTAAGTTTTCAGTTGTTATACCTCCGCCTAACGTAACAGGCATGCTGCATATTGGTCACGTTTTAAACCTTACAATACAGGACATCTATTGCCGCTGGAAAAGGATGTCAGGCTTTGAAGTATGCTGGGTCCCGGGAATGGATCATGCAGGAATAGCAACTCAGATAAAAGTCGAAGAACAGTTAAGGAAAGAAAATATAAGTAAATATGATCTGGGTAGGGATGAATTTATTAAAAAAGTGTGGGAATGGAAGGAAAAATATGGCGGTATAATTCTTCAGCAAGTAAGAAAATTGGGATATTCGGTTGACTGGTCTAAAGAAAGGTTTACACTCGATGAGGGATTGTCAAAAGCTGTAAAGGAAGTCTTTGTCGATTTGTATAAAAAGGGATATATATACAAAGGAAAAAGAATTATAAACTGGGATAGTATTACACAAACAGCATTAAGTGATGATGAAATAAGTTATAAAGAAAGCAGAGATAAGCTATATTATATAAAGTATTTTATACATAATAATAATGATTTCTTAGTTATAGCAACGACAAGACCTGAAACTATGCTGGGGGATACTGCTGTTGCAGTAAATCCGAAAGATAAGCGTTATTTGAAGTATAAAGGGAAGAGTGTAATATTACCGATTTTAAATAAATCTATACCCATTATTTTCGATGAATATGTCGACATGTCATTCGGTACAGGTGCTTTAAAAGTAACACCTGCACATGATATGAATGATTTTGAGCTAGGTAAAAGACATAACCTTGAGACTATAAACATTCTTACAAAAGACGGAAAGCTCAATGAAAATGGATATGATTTCGAAGGACAATCTGTTAATGAAGCTCGTAAAAACATACTTAAAAAGCTTCATACAGAAGGTTATTTTGTTAAAGACGAAGATTATATTCATAACGTTTCTGTTTCTGAGCGTTCTGGAGCTGTAATTGAACCATTCTTATCGGATCAATGGTTTGTGTCTATGCAAAAGCTTTCTAAACCTGCAATTCAGGTAGTTAAAGAAGGAAAAATCAAGTTTCATCCCGAAAAATGGACTAAGACTTATTTTCATTGGTTGGATAATGTGAAAGACTGGTGCATTTCGAGGCAGCTATGGTGGGGACATCAGATTCCAATTTGGTATCATAAGCAAACCGGGGAAATATATAGCGAAACAACACCCCCTGCAGATATTGAAAACTGGGAACAAGATAATGATGTACTGGACACCTGGTTTTCGTCCTGGTTATGGCCATTCAGTGTTTTTAATTGGAAAAATAACTCCGATGATAAGCAGAATAAGGAATTGAATTATTATTATCCTACAGATTTTCTTTCAACTGCTCCTGAGATTATTTTCTTATGGGTGGCAAGAATGATAATTTCCGGTCTTGAGTACATGCATGATATTCCTTTTAAAGATGTGTATTTCCATTCAACTGTCAGAGATGGTAAGGGTAGAAAAATGTCAAAATCACTTGGTAATTCACCTGATCCTCTTGTTCTAATTGACAACTATGGCGCGGATGCACTAAGGTTTACTATTGTATATCTTGCTCCGCTTGGAAGCGATGTTTTGTTTGATGAAAAGAACACTGAAATAGGTAGAAACTTCATTACAAAATTGTGGAATGCTGGCCGTTTTCTTATGATGATGCGTGACAAAGTTTACAATTCTAATGAATACGGTAATGAATTCTTGGAGAATGACATTGCAGAAAAATGGATAGAAAGCAGGTTTAATACAACAATAAAAGAAATTAATTTCTTTCTTGAAGCGTACAGGCTTAACGATTATACAAAATCTTTGTACGGATTTATATGGAATGATTTCTGTGATTGGTACATAGAACTTATTAAGAACAAGGTTAATTCCAATCCAGAATCCGGTAGATTACTTATAGATGAAGCTCTTGTGATGTATGAAAAAGTACTTGTGCTTCTACACCCTGTTATACCCTACGTAACAGAAGAAATATGGCACATACTTAAAGATGACAGAAACGGAAAAACAATCTCATTTGAGAATTTCCCGCAGATTGAGGAAGGAAAGATTAACGAAAACATAGAGGTTTCTTTCGAGTATTTGAAAGATTTAGTTACTGTGACCCGAAATGTAAGGTCTTTATATTCAGGAATAAATAATTATTCGTACGACATTTATATTAAACCTTTGAACTCAACTTCAGAATGTATATTACCTTCTATAACCGGATTATTACAACTTCTTGTTAACCACAAAAATAAAGTTGTGGAAATTAAAGATGATAAAGAGTTTAATGGAATTTCCGGTAATTATTTTGCGGTTAGATTTGAATTTCTAAACGAAATACCTCAAATAAAGGACTCAGGAAATTCAAAAAATAAAAATAAAGATCTGGAATCACTTATATCATACATAAATAGTCTCAAGAAAAAACTCGGAAACAAGAATTTTCTTGAAAAAGCGGCACCCGATATAATAGAAAAAGAACAAATGAAGCTGAAAGAATCTGAGGAAAAACTCAAGAAATTAAAAAATATATCCTGATTAATACAAAAAGGCTGATAAGTTATTATCAGCCTTTTTTAATAGATTACGCTTGTTTTATCTATTTCTTTTTAAACATCTTCTTTAAAATATCTGTAATATCTGGTTTCCCGATTTCCTGTAAATCATATGATACCCTGGCACATGGTTTCTTAATTTTGACTATTCGTCTTAAATCTATTGGGGTTCCTATTATTACTGAATCGCAAGGTACTTTATTAATTGTGGATTCCAGATCTTTTACCTGCTTATCTCCATAACCCATAGCCGGCAGTAATACTCCGATATTAGGATATTTCTTGTAAGTTTCGCTTATACTTTTAACAGCGTACTTTCTTGGATCTACCAGAGATTTTGCACCGAATTTCTGAGAAGCAATTGTTCCTGCTCCGAACTTCATTTCACCATGCGTAAGTGTTGGTCCGTCTTCCACTACAAGAACTTTTTTACCGTCTATATTTTTTATCTCATCTATTTTTTCAAGAGATACTGGAGAAGCTGCTTCGATTATAACAGCCTTTGGATTAATCTTTAACACATTGTCTCTGACTTCATTAACTTTTTCAGGTGTTGCTGAATCAATTTTATTAATAACCACTACGTCTGAAATCAACAGATTTGTTACACTCGGGAAATAAGTAAGTTCATGACCGGGTCTGTGAGGATCAACTACGGTAATAACAAGGTCGGCTTTGTAAAATGGATTATCGTTGTTACCTCCGTCCCAGAGAATTACGTCGGCTTCCTTTTCTGCCTCTCTTAAAATGGCTTCGTAGTCAACTCCTGAATAAATTACATTACCTCTGGCAACGTGTGGTTCATATTCTTCCATTTCCTCAATTGTGCATTTATGCTTTTTAAGGTCTGCTATAGTTGCAAATCTTTGTACTTTTTGTTTTACAAGATCGCCGTAAGGCATCGGATGTCTGACAGCAACAACTTTCTTACCCATTGCCATTAATACTTCGATCACTTTTCTCGATGTCTGGCTTTTTCCTGCTCCCGTTCTCGCTGCGACAACCGCTATAACAGGTTTTTTAGATTTAATGGATGTCGCATCATAACTAAGCATTTTGAATGAAGCACCTACGCTGTTTACAATAGCTGCTTTTGTCATAACATAATTGAATGTAACATCAGAATATGCAAAGACCACTTCATCGACTTTATACTTTTTGATGAGGTTTACTAATTCTGATTCCGGATAGATCGGTATTCCTTTAGGATACAATTTTCCGCATAAAGCAGCAGGATATTTCCTGTCGTCAATGTAGGGGATTTGAGTTGCAGTAAAAGCTACAACTTCATATCTCGGATTATCACGATAAACTGTATTAAAATTGTGAAAATCTCTGCCTGCGGCACCCATAATAAGAACTTTAATCTTGTCCATAAAAATTAAGTTTGTTTGTGAAAAATATTTAGAAATTTGATATAGAATTGTAAATATACTAATTTTATTCTTATTTTTTAAGTGATTTAGTAGTATCTTTATGCAATTTTTAAATAAAAACGAAAATACAAATTTGAAAAAAGAAGATATATTGCTGTTCAAACATAAAGTCCAGGTGCGTGTTAGAACTTGGGAAGTGGATTGGCAGGGGATAGTCCACAATTCTTATTATCTTAGATATATGGAAATCGGGAGACTCGAATACAGAAGAGCTTTCGGGTATAACCTCAGTCCTGACGGTACTTTCACTGACGGACTAAAAGTGTTTGTTGTGCACAATTCCGTAGACTATCATAACGTTGCTAAATTGGATGATGTTCTTGATGTATTTACAAGGGTTTCATGGATAAAGAACTCAAGCTTTTGCTTTGAACACGTTATTGTCAATCATAAGGAAAATATAATACTATCTACCGGTAAAGGAATTCTTGTGAATGTTGATTTTGTATCAAACCGCCCGGTTCCTTTTCCGGAAACTTTTGTAGATGAAATTAAACAATACGAAATTGAATGTAACATAATGAGAGAATAAAAAAAGGCATCTAATCGATGCCCTATTTTATTGATTTATACAGAAATTATTTAGCAAGAATCATTTTGCGAACCTCAGTCCTGGAGTCAGTCTTAATTCTGTAAAAATAAATACCACTTGGAAGTCCTGATGCATTAAATTCAGTCGTGTGTGTACCTGCATTTCTGTTCTCATCTATTAGCGTTTTTACTTCTCTCCCTAACCTGTCATAAACTGTAAGTTTAACATAAGAACTTTCCTGAAGTGTAAAACTAATCGTTGTTGTTGGATTAAACGGATTCGGATAGTTTTTAGCATTAAAATAAGATTCCTTGTCATTAATAGAAGTGTTTGATTCTTTTTCATTCTGCGTAAAGCTGTCCTTATTCTGAATTTCTGATATGAGTGCGATACCGGTTACAAATTTCGAATCTTTAAAGTTTTTTCCTGTTTCATATTCAAACTGAATACCAATGGCTTCTTCTTCAGTAACAGTAAAATCATCGTTAAACTTTGATACAATGCTGAAATTATCTTCATCAAGTTTTATCTTTACTTCTTTCCAACCTCTGAAATTCAGAGAGACTGGTTTCGATTGAAGTATTATATCTTTATCTTCATTGTACTTTCCGTTATTATCTATGTCGTATAATATTTGTATTTTAACCGTTGCTTCATCGTTAACACCCTGAAGCATAAAATTCAAATAATTGCCCGCAGAAAGAAGCATGGGAAAGTATTTTGTAACCTTACCTACGTAAGAACTTGATTTCATTATTTGTGTCGAAAATATTTCGACAAAACCGTTTTCTCTATTATCTTCTTCATGAGAATACTTCATTTCAATTCCGCCCCATATCCACGCGCTTAGGTCTTTTTTAGAAAAATCATCGTACGTTTTAACCTGTGAATATAAAGTAGAAGTGAATATGATTAAAGAAATTAAGAATAGAACAATTTTCTTCATTTGTAAAATCCTATTTAATTAATAAAAATTATTTAATAACAGTCATTCTCTTAACGGAAGTGAATCCGTTAATTTGAAGCTTGTAAAGATAAACACCTGAAGTTAAATCAGTAGCATTAAATTCTACTTCATAGTTACCAGGGGATTGTTTTTCGTAAACAAGCATCGCGACTTCCTGTCCGACCAGGTTAAAGACCGTAAGAGAAACCGTTCCTTCTTTCTTAATCTTGTAACTTATTTTGGTCGTAGGATTAAACGGGTTTGGAAAATTCTGATAAAGTTTATAGTCATCCGACTGCAAGGAAGTATATTTTCCAGCACTTATTGGATCAGAGTTGTAGTGTTCGTTATTATCGGCATAAATTTTTGTGCCGGTAAGAAAGATCACTAACAAAAGTAATATGTTTAATCCTCTTTTCATACTTTCCAATTTATATATTCCGAACTTAAAATTCAATATATTAACAAATTTTATTTTACTGTTAATTATTTTACACCTGATATCATGAATTGTTTCAAAAAATATATATTTATTAAGAAAAAGGCTCATTTCTGAGCCTTTTTTCAATTATTCTAATCATTGAATTTCAATCGCTACTAACCTGATATCTTTCATCTGGGTTGCAACCTTAAATACTACCACATCTCCCTTACTTTTTCCGCTGAGTACATCTTCAAGATCAGATATACTTCTAACCGGCTTTTTGTCTGCTTCTACTATTACATAACCTGAACGTAAACCTCTGTTAAATGCTTCTGAAAAATGGGCAACATCCTTAACTAAGACACCATATTCAACTTCATTCAATTTTCTCGCAGCTTCAGTCAGGTCTGTTACAATTAATCCCAGGCTTTCAAATTTTTTAATTGTACTTGCAGTTTCTTCTTTGTTCTCATTCTGAGGATTATTATTCACGGACAAATCATCAGTACGGGGCTTTAATTTCACGGAGAAATCCATTGTCTTTCCGTCTCTGTACACAACGAGTAAAGCTGTTTCTCCCGGTCTCTTTGAACCAATTATCGTCTGAAGTTCATTCGCTGCATTAACATCTTTCCCGTCTACGCTAAACACAATGTCTCCGGTTTTTAACCCAGCATCATCGCCCGCACCACCTTTAATAACATTCTGAATCAACACGCCTCTTGCTTTCTCAAGTCCTAATCCTTTTGCTTCTTTTGAATCAACGTCCTTTATTGATACTCCAATGTATCCTCTTTCAATTTTTCCGTTTTTGATAAGCTCAGAAGCTACATTCTTTGCTATGTTAATCGGAATTGCAAAACCATATCCCTGATAGTATCCTGTTGTTGTTTTAATAGCTGCATTAATTCCAACGACTAATCCGTTTATATCCACAAGTGCACCGCCGCTGTTTCCGGGATTAATAACAGCATCCGTTTGTATGAAATTATTAATTGCGTAACTGTTACCGTCAATATTGATATTCCTGCCCAATGCAGATACAATACCTGCTGTAACTGTATTGTTAAGTCCCATAGGATTACCTATGGCAAGAACCCATTGCCCTACCTGAACATTATCAGAATTACCAACAGAGCTTACGGTAAGATTGTCTGCATCAATTTTGATAACTGCTATGTCCGTATTCGGGTCTGTACCTACTAATTTAGCAGTATATTCTCTTTTGTCGCTTAGTATTACTTTTATTCCACTCTCGTCAGCTTTCGATACAACATGGTTATTCGTTATTATGTAACCATCTTTGCTGATTATAACACCTGAGCCGGAACCATGCTGGGGCATGTTATCAGGCATTTGCATATCGGGTCCGAAAAAGAACTGGAAGTTCTTATCCATCTCCTCGTTGTTCTGCTTTGCTTTTCCAGTTACATCAATAAAGACAACAGAAGGCGTCACAATTTTTGAAATTTCCACGAATGCATCGTTAAGCCCCTTAAGGTCAGTGCTTGTCTGTACCGGGGGAGATGTCTGAAAATCAATCTGTGAATTTGCTACAAGTGATTTAACGTTGCTGAAATTAACAACCATAGCTGCGCCGAATGCGAGTGCAAATACAAATAAAAACGCACTCACAAATATTGCTTTTTTTGACATGATTTTTTCTCTCCTTTACTTTATAATTTTAATTTCAAATAAAAAGTAAATTATTTACATATTTAATGTTTTTTTGATAATTCTTCTATTATTTGCCTGTTTCTGCTTAAACCATATTTTCCTGTATTAATCATAAAATGGAAATCATATGCATTCTGTAGTCTGTCCAGTAATTTCCCGTCCATTTTAACTCTTTCGTATTCAAAAGGTTCCGTCCTATTCAGTTCATTTATGGCATCATTTATTTCCTTGCTATCGAATAAATTTTTACTTGAAAAAGAATCCTTATCTCTTAAAACAAATTTATTGTCCAGAAAATTTCTTGTTTCTTCTGTCCTTCCCGGATTTATACCTTGAATAAAAGAAAACTTAACTTGATATAATACAAATAGCAGATTAAAGTTTCTTCCTGATAATTCAAGTGTTTCAAGAACATCCCGCAGCAGTGTAAATACTTCCTTGCTTACATCATAATCAAACATCATGCTCGAAGTCAGCTCCGAAATTTTGTAAGCTGTCATTAGTTTCTCGAAATTCTCTTTAACATTTGGATATGCGGATATACAATCAGCGTTCGATATCATCTGAAGGTCTCTGTTGTCTTTCTTGTTAAAAATAACGCTAACGTGATTCAGTGTTTCAAAGATACCGCTCAATTTCGATTTAGAATTTCGTACACCTTTCACGATTGCAGAAAATTTACCTGCATCTGCGGAGAATAGAGTAATAATCTTACTCGAGTCTCCGTATTTAAATCCTTTGAGAATTATTGCTTCTGTTTTTATATTACTCATACGGATAACCGGTTCATAATGTTACATCTAAAGCGATACAGTTTCGAAATGAGTAAGGTCTCTGAATTCCGTAAACCTCTTCATTATTCTTTCCTTTGTGAGATGTCTTATGCCGTCGAGTGAAAACTGTTCTACCGCAAGAGATGCCATAACACTGCCGTAAACTATAGCCAGCTTTAAATTGGCAGGGGAGACGTCTTTTGTCTTTGTAAGCCATCCCATAAATCCGCCCGCAAATGTGTCACCTGCTCCCGTTGGGTCAAAAACTTGTTCCAGTAGAAAAGCAGGAACGCTGAATAAAAAGTTCTTTGTTATCAGTAGTGCGCCGTGTTCACCTTTTTTAATAATCATCATCTTTGGACCCATAGAGAAAATTTTCTTTGCCGCGAGCAGAAGATTATTTTCTTCAGCAAGCATCTTTACTTCAGAGTCGTTTATAACCATCATGTCAACGAGTTTCATAGTTTCTTTCAATGCATCAAGCTTACCCTCAATCCAGAAGTTCATAGTATCTATCATTATGAATTTCGGATTTATTAACTGCCTAATTACTTTTTTCTGAATTTCAGGATTTACATTTCCGAGACATACAAACTCACTGTCTTTGAAGCTTTCCGGAATTGTCGGATTAAAATCTTCAAATGCGTTTAGCTCTGTCGTAATTGAATCTCTGTTATTCATGTCAGTATGGTATCTGCCGTGCCAGTGAAATGTCTTCTTGGTTTTGGAAATCTCAAGACCGGATGTATTTATACCCTTCGATTTCAGAAATTCAATCTCTTCAGCAGGGAAGTCAGTTCCAACTATTCCTACAAGTCTAACTCCGTCAACAAAGTAGCTCGCTGTTGTAGAAATGAATGTCGCTGAACCACCAAGCGTGTATTCAGCTTTTCCAAAAGGTGTTTCAATTGTATCTAAGGCCAGTGATCCGATTACGAGTAAGCTCATTATGTATGTTTTGATGTTATTAAATTTGTCCAAAATTAATTCTTAATTTCGTAAAGCGAAATGAAATTATAAATTTATTTTTGATTTATTTATAGTTAAATTGTTAAAAAACAAAAATATCATATGGATGACGTAAAACAGCAAGGCCAAATAAATATTGAACTAGGAGAAAAGGAAGCAGAAGGAAATTACTCTAATTTAGCGATTATTTCACATTCCGGAGCTGAATTCATAATCGATTTTACAAGAATTCTTCCGGGAGTTCCCAAAGCAAAAGTTCACTCTCGGATTATTATGACCCCTCAGCATTGTAAAATGTTCTTAAACGCATTACGGGACAATATTGAGAGATTTGAAGCACAATACGGTGATATAAAATTAGTCGGTATGTCAAATGATAACGCATTTGGATTTCAACTGCCTGTTAAACCCTCAAATGAAAAGGTAAATTAGTAACGATTTAGTCTGTAAAAATTAAAGAGAGATACAGCAAGAAAAGTTATATTTGCTGACCATGCTGTCAATATGGGGTTAACATCTCCATTATAACCAAAGACTTGAGATATTTTTACAAAACCAAGATATAAGAAACTTACTATTAGGCTTATTCCGAAATGTAGAGCCGCACCTCCTTTTCGTCTGTTTGAAGTAATGGATACTCCGAATATTATTGTTATGAGATTCGCAAAAGGGAATGAGATTGTTGAATAATAATCAACCTTTTCTTTTGCTGCATCCTGACCATTGGCTTCGAGATTTTCAATAAATTTTTTGAATTCTGTCAAATCTAGCTCTTCGGGTCGTAATCTTTGTTTCTCAATCAAGTCAGGTTCAAGATTTATTTTTCCGAAGCTTTGAAGTTCCGAAAGTAGTGTATCCTTTATTATTTCAAGTGTCTCATTATCTGGCTTACTGAATGAACGTATATATCCTTCATTTATGAACCAGTCTTTTCTTTGTGAATCCCACTTCATACTCACTATATCAAGTCGTTGTTCAGTAATGTAAAGTGTATCTTTATTAAACACTTTAATTAAAGTATTACCGCATGTCTGCTCGGTTTTATTATAATAATTTATGATAATTATGCGGTTTATATTATCCTGAATATATATATTTTCCGTCACATCAGATATTAGATTTCTTCCAAGAATCTTCCTTTCGAAATCGTATTTCAACCGGTTTGCACCTGGTACTAACCATCCGTTAAAGTATATTAAGAACAGTGTTATAACTGATCCAAATATCATAATAGGTAATAAATACCTGTAAATCGAAATTCCGGCAGACTTCATTGCCGTTAACTCAGAGTAATTTACAAACCGGCTTATAGTAAATAAAGACGCCAATAACATACCGATAGGTGTTATTAACTTCAGTATATCAGGTATAAAATACATGTAATACAGGGTAAGCATTCCTATAGATAGGTTCTTATCTATAAATCTATCTAGATTCTCAAATAAGTCAACTAAAATGAAAATAATTACAAAACAGAATATTCCAAACAATAAATTCTGTATGAAGCTGCGTAAAATGTATTTGTCAAGAAGTCTCATCAATAAAACAAAAATAATCTTAAAAATAATAACATACAATTTAATAAATATTGTAATGGAATTGAAATAGGGAAGTCAAATAGCAATATATTTTTTCAGCTATTGTATGGTTATTAACAAAATACATAATTATGACTTTACATAATACATATTATAATACAATATTATTAACATTTAGTTATTGTAATTTGATGTCAAACAACATTTTTATAGTCGATTTCTTATTGCATTAAGTCTTATAAACGTATTGAGAGATTCACTTAAATATCGTTCAAGAAATTCAATACAAATTATTTTCCCTGGTCTATTATTTTGATTTTATACTTTTTAAAAATTAATTTTAGAATTTGTTAAACCTGCCGATTTAAATTTATTTTCACCTAATAAATGCCTAAATTTGCAAAATTAATTAATCAAAATTGGAATTAAATTTAAACTTATTCCTTGTCTTAAGTGCTGTGCTTTTCAGCATAGGTGTTGTTGGCGTTCTGGTTCGCAGAAATGCAATAGTAATTTTTATGTGTATAGAGTTAATGCTAAACTCTATAAACCTTTCTCTTGTGTCGTTTTCGAGCTTTCTTGGTAATGACAGCGGACAGGTCTTTGTTTTCTTTGTTCTTACTGTAGCGGCTGCTGAAGCAGCTGTCGGACTTGCTATTGTTATTTCACTGTACAGAAACAAGGAAACTCTTGATATCAATAAAATTAACATCTTAAAATGGTAGGTTGATGCAGAATTACTTTATTTTAATCGTTGTTTTACCCCTACTCGGTTTTTTAGTAAATTCACTTCTTGGTAAAAAACTAAATTCTGAGAAATTATCAGGCTGGCTGTCTTCAATTCTGGTTTTTATACCATTCTTAATTGGAGTTTATTACTTAATTGAATTACTTAAACTTCCTCCTGAATCTCGGACTATTGTCTATAAATATTTCTCGTGGATAAGCGCTGGTAGTTTTAATCTTGACTATTCTTTTCTCATTGACCCATTGTCACTCGTTATGATACTCGTGGTTACCGGTATCGGATTTCTTATCCATGTGTATTCAATCGGGTATATGCACGGAGATAAAGGCTATCCGAGCTTCTTCGCTAACCTGAATCTCTTTATTTTTGCCATGCTTCACCTTATTCTTGCTGATAATTTTCTCTTAGTATTCCTTGGATGGGAAGGTGTTGGACTTTGTTCGTATCTTCTGATTGGATTCTGGTATGAAAAGAAGTTTACAGGAGATGCTGCCAAAAAAGCTTTCGTTGTAAACAGAATAGGTGACTTTGGATTCATGATAGCGATGTTCTTAATTTTTGAATATTTTGGTACTCTAAATATTTCAACATTCTCTGGAAGTATCGCAGGTTTTCCTGTCAATAGTCCCCTGCTCGTTGCAATAGCTTTGCTTTTCTTTCTCGGTGCTACAGGTAAATCTGCTCAGATTCCTTTGTTTGTCTGGCTACCGGACGCTATGGCAGGTCCTACTCCTGTTTCTGCCCTAATTCATGCCGCAACAATGGTCACTGCGGGTGTTTATCTTATTGCACGTACGTCTTTGCTTTATGCACTGGCACCAATAGCAAGCAATGTTATTCTTATTATCGGTATCGCAACCGCAATATTGTCTGCTACAATAGCTCTTAAACAAAATGATATAAAAAAGATTCTTGCATATTCAACCGTATCTCAGCTTGGATTCATGTTTATCGCGCTAGGAACACAGTCTTATGTTGCCGCAGTATTCCATCTCGTAACACATGCTTTTTTCAAAGCTCTTATGTTTCTCGGAAGCGGTTCCGTCATACATGGAATGCATGAGGAACAAGATATACGGAAAATGGGAGGCCTGAAAAGCAAGATGAAAATTACATACATTACATTTTTAATGGGTGCAATCGCAATTTCAGGCATTCCCCCGTTCTCAGGATTTTTCAGTAAGGATGAAATTCTTTATAAAACATTTATTAATGCGGGAATACTCCCCTATCTTCTCGTTCTTATTACTGCTGCGTTTACAGCTTTCTATATGTTCAGGCTGGTAGGACTAACATTCTTCGGAAAATCGCGTTATGATTCTAATGTTCATCCTCACGAATCACCTTCAACTATGACTATACCGCTTATTATTCTTGCTGTGTTGTCAGTTTTTGGAGGATTTATCGGTCTGCCGCATATTTTTGGATATAACGTTCTTGAACACTGGCTTGAACCGGTTTTTGCAAATTCATATTCAGTAATACAAACATGGCGTCCTGATTCAATTCATGCTGTTTCTACAGAAATAATTTTAATTATTGTTTCAGTCATCGTTGCAGCTGCGTCAATTTTAATTTCGTTCAGAAAGTATTCTAAACAAGAATCTTTCGAAGAAGAAAGAGGTCTTGGCAAAGTTTTGGAGAATAAGTACTACCTTGATGAAGTATACGATAAGACGGTTGTAGAACCTATCTTTAAAACATCGGATCGTCTTCTCTGGAAAATTTTTGACGTTAAAATTATTGACGGAATTGTTAATGGTGCTGCGAATTTTGCATCACGTACAAGTCTTGACTGGAAGAAATTACAAACTGGAGTTATTCAAGACTACGGGACATTTGCTGTAGCAGGAGTTATAATAATAATTCTTTATTTCCTGTTCGTTTAAACTTGATTTTAAAAAACAAAACCCGTTTGGTCTTTTCAAACGGGTTTTTCTTATATCAATTTTGTCCTGTATTAAGTTTCATTTAAAACTCATACTTCTATTTCTTCTGATTCTTCATTATGTATTCCGCAATATCAGCAACATCTTGATCAGTAAGCTTTTCATACGAATAGAACGGCATAAACTTAGCTCCGAATCTTACATGATAAACTATGCTCTTTAAATTTCCCTCAAAATCTTCATCAAATAGGGATGGTACACGTTTTACTGTTTTTCCGCCGTGGCAGAATCCGCATGTTTCTTTAAATAACTTTTCGCCATGCTGAATATCAGGCGTAAGACCCGCAATCTTTATCTGGTCTGCTTTTAACTTTGCTTTGTCCGGCTTTGGCAGCGCAATCGTAGTGTACTTGCTTTCTTTTACTTCACCTTTTAGAGATTCATAATATGCATTTAAGGAATTGATTTCTTCTTCAGTAATCGGTCTTCCCATCTTTGAAAAAGTTTCCCAGCAAAACGTAGCTCCGCCACCATTCTTTTTAACATTCTCACCTATAATCGTTCCGGCAAAAACAGATTCCCTTTTGTTTGCCTGAATTACGTCAGAAAAATACTTCGTGTTTGTTTGGTCTGTGTTTGTGCCGTCGCTGTGACAGTCCGCACATTTTAGTCCGGTCAAGTTTGATGCTTGATAAAATATCGTTTTTCCTTTTGCGGATAAATCATTAGAAGTACTTTCTGTATTATCTTTTTTCTTTTCGCTGTTTACTGATTGCTCTTCCTTCTTTCCGCAGGAAGAAATAAATATGCTTAATATTATTACAGCTAATAATATTTTTCTCATTTATCTATATTATAAATTTACTTTTTTGTAGTTCCGGTTCCTGTAATATTGGGATAGAAGTTAACACCTATGTAAAATGTTGCCCAGTTAATTGCCTTTTGCTGGGATTTTATATTATCCCGTACAGGTGTTCCGGGCGGGTCGTAAATATTCGCCGAGTATGTTCCTTCAGCATCGTTGATTGATGCATTGGTTCTGCCCCATTCAATCCTTCCCGACCTGTCTGTATTCTGCAGCAGAAGATTTGCAAAATCGTACTTTGCACCAACAAGTATTCCCCATTGAGGTGTAACCTTAAACTCTACACCTGCTCCTAATGATACTCCCATACGAAAATCACTAAACTCTATCTTTGTCGAGTCACTCGGTCCTGTTGTCTTACTTAGTTTTGCAGACATAAAGTTAAAGTTAAACTGCCCGTTCACGAACGGTGATATTAACTTTGTAAAAGAAAGTGGAGCAACTTCAATTCCAAGTCCAAGGCCGAAATTAGTAAAACTGTAATCATAGCTTATTGGTGTCTGTTGTATGTATGTCTGAGTGAAAACGGGTATGTATCCTGACTTTGAACCCTCAAATGTATTGAAAGTACTTAAGTTTAAAGAACCGATAAGGCGTGCTGTTTCATACTTGTCTATGTTAATTTTTGCAGTGCCTGCGAAGAATAATCCTGTTTTCGCTCCGTAGTTCTGACTTATTAAACTCTGATCTACGCTTGCAATTTCCCACGGAAATACAAACGTCGTATCAATATTTAAAGGTTGGCTTACGTACCTGTAACTGTTTGAGTAACTTATGTAGCTGCTTCCTCCCCGTAGTCCCATATCGGGATTCGTTAATCCCATTGAAAATTGCAGTACAAGCTTGTCAAACTGCGCGAATGATGTTCCTGTTATCATTACGCTTATTAAAATTACAAATAGAATTTTTGTTTTCATAATTAATCCTTTTATAGGTTTTTTAAATTTTCAAACACACTTATAATTGCAGCGGTCTCAGCTCTCAGTTTTCTTTCACCGAGACTTCGGACCTGCCAGTTGTTTTCTATTAGTTGTTGTATTTCGCTTTTGTCGAATCCTCCCTCTGGTCCCGTAAAGATACAAATATTTTCCTCATTATCCAATTTCGTAATTATTCCCTTTTTGTTTTCTGCATATTCGTAATAAACGTATTTATTCTTGTATACTTCGGCGCTTATAATCATTTCTTTCAAAGACATCGTATTATGAAGAACGGGTAAATAACATCTTTGCGACTGACCCATAGCACTTATCATAATTTTATGCAGTCTTTCCATTTTTGCCTTTGAAAAAGATGTTTGCAGTATCGAGTGTTTAGAAATAACAGGCTGTATCTCATACACACCCAGTTCCACTGCTTTCTCTACAAGAAATTCAAACCTGTCGCTTTTCCTTAATGGTGATAAGAATAGTCTTAGATTAATTTTCGGTTCATTTAAGTTATACTTCGTTTCGGTTATTTCACATTGTATCGAATCCTTTTGAATATTTACTATTTTGGTTACGTAAATGTTCCTAAGTCCGTCTGTAATACTTATAATATCATCCTTTTTCTTTCGTAATACTTTAACGAGGTGCTTGTACTCATAACCTTTAATTAAAAGAAGTTTGCTTTCTTTGTCAATATTTTCTGGTTCTGTGTAATAATATTCCATAATTAAAATGATGCGTCTAATGCTATTATTAATTGTCCCTTATAATCTGTCTTATATGGGATTTTTCTAAATCCAAGGTCAAGCCTTGCAACAAAATCGAACGGCAGTAAAAAGTTTATTCCCGCTCCGAATCCGTTCTTAAACTGTACGTCATATATGGATTCTTTTCTCGTCCAGACACCTCCTATATCGAAAAAAAGCGTAGCATACGCACCGTATCTGTATGAAAAACTATTTGCTATCGGAAGTTTGCTGATTATAAAATGGTCTGAACCCTTTACGTAAAATGGTTTCACAAGCGGTATCCTGAGCTCTAATGATGAAAATAACTTATCCTCTCCTTGTAATACAAAGTTATCCCATCCTCTTATTAAATTGTCATATCCCATAGATTCCTGCAGATAAACCGGTATCTCACCGCCTCCGAATGATAGCACTGAGTTAAACCTTCCGGCAAGAACGAGTGCATAGTCTTTTGTGATTTTTATCGGAATAAAACGTCTCAGGTCAGTTTGAAATTTGTTTACATCAATTACCCCTGTAAACATGCCGCTCCTCGACAACCTTGTAAAATAAAAACTCCCGTAAGTTGCAAACTTCTTGTAATCTCGTGTATCAAACGTGAAATCTATTCCCATCGTCGGGAAAAAATCATTGCCGTCTTTTGATACAGTTCTTCCGGGCTCATATTGAGATGTCCAGATTTTGTTTACTTGAATGTCTGCTGAAATTGAAGAATTCTGACCTATGTATTTGCCAACTTTTAAATCTGCTCTGAAATCATCCTGAGTGTAGGTTGGTACTTCGTTCTTATCAAATATAACTCCTATAGAATCTGATTTACCAACACTGCGTGGATAATTCCTCGAATATCTGATGCCGGTCTTGAAAAAGTAATGACTTTTTCCAAATATCCAAGGATTCAAATAGGAAGCAGAAATAAATGGTTCGTATCCAACACCGAAACTTAAATTCACTGCTTCGTTCATACCCCTGAAATTCTTCCACAAGAAATTTAATCCGCCCCATATCTTCTTAAGCGAACCTTCCTTGAACCCTCCCTGAGGTATAGGTAAAAAATAAAAGCCTTCCTCAAATTCGAAAACAAGATTAATTTTCGTTGAACTTAAAGGTGCCGGTATAACGTCAACTCGGTTAAAAAGTCCGAGATTATAAAGTCTTTTTACATCATTCTCAAGATACTCAAGATTAAACTTACTACCTTCTTTTAACATCATTTCCCTAAGTATTACTTCATCTTTAGTCTTCGTATTACCGATTAAAATAATACGCTCAACTATCATTTCTTGCATCATTTTAATATATGTCGAATCAACTTTAAGAGTATCGTTTAATTCAAATGAATATATATTAGTTACTGCAACTAATATGAATAATATTATAGGTATGTATTTTCTCAATCTATGGGTTTAATCCGCGCATTTCATTTAATCTCTTCTGCATTCCTATCGCGGTTCTATCGTTAGGTTTTATCTCTAAAGCCCTCTTTATAAGTTCTTCAGCTCTGTCAAGTTTGTTGAAATTCATCAGGAAACTTGCTCTGTTCAAAAACATAAAATAATATGCGTTCATCAAAAAAGTGTGATAGTAGTCGGTTTCAGTTGTTTTTGTGAAAACAATCTCAGGTTCTGCATAAGTTGAATCAAATTCCATTTTCGGTTCATACCGGAATAACAAACCCTCAGGTATTCTTGCATAATCTTTCATCATTCTTTCATTTTTTTCTTCTTCTATTTCAGAGGTCGTGTAAAATGCGTATTCCGGATTTCTGGTTATTATGCTGTTAAGAAGGTTCATGAATGCATTTTGTATAAGAATCAAATTCTGTTTGTCAGTTTCGTTCTTTGGTTTCGTATAATTTTCCGTAAATTTCTCAAATTTATACAACTCTTTTGCGTAAGTATAAAATTCCGCATTACTTCGTGAATACAATTCTGGATAGTGATCTTTCAAATGCTTTAAATACCACGATTTTCTCATCAGTTCCTTGTCAATCACAATAACGTCTGGTCTAATATTATGTACATATTGTTCGTAAAATGATGCTGAGACCCAGAAATCCCACTGCGTTGACATTATAATAGACTTTTCTCTTGCTGACCTAAAAACATTATTCGTGTATTCTTTAACGAAGTGGCTGTTTTTCAGATTGTTCTCATCATAATTTCCGTATATCGAAAATGCGGGTATAATCAGTGATAATGATACTGCAGCTAATCCGCTGATTTTCATTTTTGCAAACAAAAATTTCAGTCCCAACGCAAACCAAATCGATGTTACGACAAATGCCAGCAGGAAATACGTATCTATATCGTGTATGTCATAGTTAATCGCATATAGTATGTTAAACACAAATAGCAGTAATGTGAAATAGAAGAATCTCTTCTGTTTGAGAAATGTTTCAATGATACCGAATATTGCTATTATAACTGGAATGTAGAAAAACTCTTTCGGAAAAATATCTACGAAATGCGAGAATTGTTTCGATGCTGACCCGGTCGAAGTGAACATCCATACGCTGAATTGTTTTCCTGATACGTGCCTCATAAAATTATCCCATGTAACGGGATTTCCCCATGCAATAACAGTATTGTCTCCGCGAACGAAGAAATATACATAAACGGATAGTGCTAACACGAACGGAATTATCATATATAATATCTTCTTGAACGACATTTTACTGAATCCGTTAACCGCAAAATACAGGTATAGAAAACCTACACTGAGAAATATCGTTGATAGATGGTTTGTAAAACTTAATCCAAGCACAAAAGCAAATAAGAGCCAGTACTTGAGGTCGTAATCCCCTTTCACATATGAATTTCCTGCTTTAAGGTATAGAAACATCACCGTTACTACTAAAAGAACATGCAGTGAATATACTTCAAGAGAATTGGATGTATTCCAGAAAGTGCTTGAAAATGCAAGTACCATTGCACCGGAAAAAGAAATTAGAATTGCTGTTAGTGTATTCTTTTCATCCGTATAAAATCTTGTACTTTTATCCTGCTCTTTGTTAAGGTTAAGTTCTGTAAGTATAAAATACATCATGTTGAAGAACACGAGTGCAGTTATCGATGAAAGTACCGCACACATTATATTAAGCCTGTATATATAATCTCCTATAGGAAGCTTTGCAAATATACTTCCCAGTATTGTAAATAAAGGATAACCGGTTGGATGTGCAATCCCAAGCTTTACGCATACTGCCGCTAATTCACCCGTGTCAATAAAATACAAACCGGGAGCAAGTGTCGTGACATAAACTATAAACGGTATAAAAAAGGAAGCGATTGAAAAATATAGTTTTGTCTTCAATTCATCTACCTATTTAATTTATGCTCTATATAAAGGCATTTGTTTTCAACGTATATAAACCCGTTTTCTTCAGCCTTTTTCTTCGCTTCTTCGTTTATTACCCCAAGCTGTGTCCAGATTACATCAGGTCTATTCTTAAGTTTCATAGTTTCTTCAACAATACCTGGTACAGCAATTGGAAGTCTGAATATATCCACAATGTCAATCTTCTCAGGTATCTCGCTTAAATGTGCATAGCATTTTATTCCATCTACAACCCTGCCGTCAAGTTTTGGATTCACCCCGACAACGTTATAACCGTTATTCATCATGTAAATAGCAATTTTGTTGCTGTCTCTTTCCGGATTGTCTGAGAACCCAACCACGGCGATATTCTTGTACTTTTGCAGTATCTCTTTAGTATTCATTATAATGATTATTTATAATTAACAAATAATTTATCAAAACTAATCCAACAATTAAAGCTATTTTGTAATGCTTTTCACCATTAATAATAATTAAATCTCTGCGACCCTTGCCTCAAAATATTAATTCAACTTCTCTTAGATATAAATCATTTTCTTCACTTCGAACTCTGCGAACTTTGCGGTTAGATATTATTTTCATGCACTTAGCAATAGAATGTATTCTACTCTGTGACCCTTGCCTTATAAAAATAATTCTCCTTCTCTTAGAAATGAAAATAATTTTCTTCTATGCATACTTTGCCTTCATTGTGGTAAAATCATTCATCATTCCGTTAAAATATCTTCATATCTTTAATCTGAGATAATCCTTTCTTCAGTGCAAATCTGCGTTCAAAATTCTTTATGTCAGAAGAGGATTATCTAATCCCCATCACTTTATGTACTGAAAACTCTCAGCGCATTTCTGTATCTGTTTCTCATCATTAACCGGATTTGTATCGTTCACTATCCCTTGAATTATATACAGCATCTCGTTCCTTATTAAATAATAATGTATAACAAAATATCCGTTCGTTTTATCCGTGTTTTTTTGAAGCCATCTGTACTTTACCATTAATGCAGGCGTTCCGTTAATCTCTTCATTTCTCTTAATGATAATCGTTATGTCAGTAAACTTTTTCTTAAACGCATCGAGAAGTACCTCTGTATCAAGGTCCTGAGCTGTGATATCCTTAAAATCTGAGCTCTTTATCACTTCAATAAATACACTCGACCCTTTTGAATTATTCGCTTGTACGGGAAATGTACTATTGTCAAACACCCATGCCGTCGGAAAATTTATCATAAAATTGTACTCATCATTCTTGTAAAATCCTGTGTTCGAACTTTCAATGAACTGGAAGCTGTAAATGTATCCCGATATTTCAGACATGAATTTATCATAGTTATCCTTTGAAGCAACCTGTCTTATGATATATATCTTTTCCCCCCTCAAAAGCAGGAACTGCGATACTATCCCGTCTTCTTTTTCATTGTTAAAGTCAACCTTCATATACATAGCCGGGTTTCCTGAAATATCTGTGTAGTCATTCTCTGCAAGTTTTATGTTCTTATACCTTACCTTAAAATCAGGCATAAACGACCTGTACGAAAGCTGACTACTCGTTACCCCTTTATATATCTTGTCTGAATATACAACTATTTCTAACCTTGAACCTTCCTCACCCTCGGCAATCAATGTATCGCAATCCTCTGGCGATTGTTTTTCTGTCAATACCATCGACTTCGGAAGATTTATGCTGTAATTATGCTTGAGGTTCTTATAAGATACCGCAAACTGAGAAAATACTCTTGCTGGAATTACCAAGAATATAATTGAGAATATTGCTATTCCAAATATTATTTGCTTTCTGAAGTTCAAAGATTTTAGTATTATAATTAATTCTATATTGTGCGAATTAAAATATAATATTTATACTATAAAATCTATGATTATAAAATTTGATTGCTGCCAAAATGATATGATGTTTTTCAAAGAAAATCATCTGAATTTAAGCTGGAGATAATATTGAATGGTGTATATTCACTCTCACCTAACTATCAACATCTTTTTTGTTTCGGTGAAGTCACGTGCTATTAACTTATAAAAATAAACTCCACTGGAATTTTTTGCCGCATTCCATTCTACACTATACGTCCCCGCTTGAAAATAATCGTTTACAAGCGTTTTTAATACCCTCCCTGAAACATCAAAGACAGAAATCTTTACCGACGAAGAAATTGGCACGTCAAACTTTATTGTCGTTATCGGATTAAACGGATTTGGATAGTTTTGATATAACTTGAATTTATCTGGAGTAATTATTGGAGGAGGATTATACTTCTCTCCTCCTGTCGTAGTTCTGTATATTAACCCTTTCCATCCGGCTACAAAACCTGTATCGGGATTCAGAAAAAAAAGCGCATTAAAACGAGTCGTTGAATCTGCTACTGAATTAAACCAGTTATACCCGCCATTCGTTGTTTTAAACACTCCTGCGTAGTAATTTATGTAACCTGTCTTGCTATTAAGAAAAATTATATCGTTATAATATTGCGTATAATTGGTTGAAACTGTACCAATTTGAGTCCAGTTGTTTCCGGAATTATTTGACTTAAATACTTTCTTATTGAAGGAATATGAATATGCAATAGTGTCAGTTAGGAAGTCTATTGCAGCACATTTCTTGCCTATGCTGTCAAAATTCATATGAGTCCAATTTACACCTCTGTTTGTTGTTTTATTTATTCCTACGACATTATCTAATACAATCCATACATCCTTATCAAAACACAATATCTTTGTCGGTTCATGCCAATTACCATTGTACTGAATACTCCAATTATAACCCCCATCTGTTGTGAAATGATACGTATTGTACTTGGAAGCAATCATTCCGATATTTTCATCATAAAATTTAATCTTAAAGAAACTTGTAGGAATTGAATCTGTACAGAACCAGTTAATTCCTGCATTCGTGGTTTTGTATATGTAATTATTATTACCTCCAGTCCAACCCGTAAAGTAACCTGTGTAGTCATTTATGAAATTCAAATCCGTAATTTGAAACTGATTGAATTTTGTTGTCTGCCAGTTATACCCCCCGTTCGTTGTTCTTAATATTGCACCTCGCGTAATATTTGAATATTCGCCGCATGCATAACCCGTTTGTGCTGAAGTGAACTGAATTGTTAAAAGATCCAATCCGGCTTCTATTTCAGTAACTCTCGTCCAGTATGACTGGGAATATACAGAGATATTCGCTAAAACCAGAAATAATAACCCAATGAACTTTTTAACAGTCATAATATTGTTTGATTAGTAACTTCCTTTTGTTATGAGTTATCCAAAAACTTATGCAATTATTTGATAATATACAATACCTCCTGATATACACAAAAATCAAACTATTAAAGATTTATCTTGAATCTAAATTAACCGATGCAATTAGCTTTGAATAAAGAAAATACACTTAGCAAAATCCTTTATACTCTTTTTTTCATTAAACCAGTGTAATTTTATGCAAATACTTGTTCTAATACTTCATTTTCAATTTTTGAACGGATTAAATTCTTTTGCAATAAATGTAATATTTTCTTGACATTATGAAATTTTATAAGTATATTATTTGTTATGTTTATGTCAGACGATTTTAATCTATTTGTTAAATTGTCGCACTTTCAAATAAACCGCAAAAATAACCCACTTCTACACTTTAATCACACTGTACTAACACTGTCTTTACACTTGAATTACACAGTCCTTATATATACCTTTAATGGAAGCTATATGCGCCTTATATGGAAAGATTTTTACGCATTGAAAAATTGATGATAAAAATACCCAATATTTCATTAAATTAGCGTTACAATAATGGCAAGAATCAGAAGCGGTGTACTCGGTACACCAACCGGCAAAATTGGAAAAACTGTTTACAGACGGTTGAATAAAAAGACTGTTGCTTCTGGGTTGTCCGAAAACAGAAAGAAATCAAATTCTGAGGCTGTCATCCAGAATGAAAATCTTTTCGCTCAGGTGACTAAATTATGTAATTTTGTTAATAAATCTACTATAATTAAGAATGTCTGGAAGTTTTCTAAACTTCCCGGAACCTATACTAATCTTAAATTATTTAAACATAATTACAATTCTATCAGGTCTTGGGATGTTAGCTCTGATTTCCATATTCTTCCTGATAATTTACAATATTTCAATGAAGATATTTTGCTTTGTAAAGATAAACTTGAAATTCGGTTTTACGTTGATTATGCTGTAACAGTTTATAAAAAGCAGACAGGAGACTTCCTGCCGCCTTATGCTTTCCTTTCTCTAATTTATGCTAAAGACCCTGTAAGCCCAAAGTCAAAAATTAAAAAAGTCAGCCAGTTTCTTTCAGAAATCCAAACAGGTTTTCAAATTATTCCAAAGCAGAAATCAAGTTTCACATTTGCAAGTCAGGATGATTCTTTCTCATACATAGACGATTTTAATACCGTGATTGTTTTCCCTGCTATTGTAAGCCTTAATGAAACTAAAAAAACTTATGAGTGGGCTGAAAACGGAGGTTTCTATGTCAAGGGCTCAAAACCCGAAATAAGCTTGTACAACCCTCCCCCTGTTCCACCGGCATCTAATAAAGAGTCTTTTATTAAATTTGATTAAGTAAAACTATTAAAATAAAATATAATTAAAATGAAAAAACTATCATTGCTGCTATTTCTTTTGCTTCTTTCTTCAGTGTCTTTTTCGCAAAACAAAAACACTTTTAATGAATCCGAGTGGCTCGGGAACTGGACAGGTAAACTCCTAATCATAACCGCAGGCAAGTCAAGCGAAGTTAACATGTATCTCTCAATCTCAAAAACAGATACGCCCAATAAATATTCATGGAAAACTGCATACGGCGAGGGTGCTTCAAAATTGGAAAAGAATTATTTCATGATTGCAGAAGACATTGAAAATGGAAAGTGGATCCTCGATGAAGACAATACTATACTTATCGATTTCTTCTTTGGCGATAATCAATTCAATTCTTACTTCGAAACACAAAATATTCTCCTTAGTTCAAGATATGAATTAAAAAATAGTAAAATTTATTCTGAAGTTCTTTCTGCTCAGAAAAGTAAATCAAACATTACGGGATCTGGCGAGAACGAAGTTATATCTTATCCGGTATATGTTATTCAGAAAGCTGAGTTGACAAGAGAGTAAGAGAATTAAAAAATCACCACTCAGACGACACAATGTCTGAGTGGTGATAGTTAGTTTAACTTATTTAAGAACAACCATACGTTTAATACTATTGAAACTGCCCGCATTCATTCTGTAGAAATAAACACCTGAGCTTAACGAAGAAGCGTTGAAGTTTATGTCATAATTTCCTGCCGGCTTGTTTTCATTCATTAATGTTGCTACTTCTTTGCCGAGTATATCATACACCTTTATCGAAACAAATTCATCTTTTGGCAACGAGAACTTAATACTCGTTCTCGGATTGAACGGATTCGGATAGTTCTGCGATAAATCATAATTCGATGGAACTTCTCCCGCTAATCCGCTTATACCCACAGGTATATTCTGTCCGCCGCTGAAACACATTAGTTTTCCATTCCTGCATCCGGCAATGAATTCTGAAGTCGAGTTGCCGTCAATGCTGTTCAAAGCCGATACTCTGTCGGCCCTGAACGTAACCGTTGAACCGAATGAATATGTAAATAGCACTCCACCGGTTGCTCCGCTCAATACTAATACGTCTCCCGGTGTCTGCATGCCGACAATTACGTCCTTCTTTCCGTCTCCGTTTACATCGCTCAGCATATCAACTCCGCGAATGTATGATGCTCCAGGTGAGTATGTCCATAATGTACTTTGTGTTTTTGTATCAATCCTGAAAACAGTCTGTGGTCCCGAAAGAGTGAAATCAGGTGAACCGTTTGAATCGAGGTCATCCAGTACTTTAATAAATCCTGCGTTTGCTGACCCAAGTGTTACTGTCCACATTTCTGCACCGGTTTCCGCTTCTATTGAAAATACTTTTCCAGAAAAACCGTAAAAACCAAGTATTTCTTTAGACGTGTCTGCATCCGTTGTCGGTATTACTCTCATGCTCCATGTTTTTCCATTCACGTTTGAAAATGCCCATGTACCGTTTCCAAGGTTATCTGTTCCATGAACTGAATATGCACCCGCATTGCTGCCCCAGCCAATAGCCGCGCCGTACTGCGTTGATACTATATCACCAGTAAATTCTGAATTCTGAGTTACGTAAAATATCACATTACCGTTCAGTCCGTTAACGCATATTATTGCATGTCTTCCGCCTGTACCGGAACTACCCGTTCCGCTTGCGGAGATTAATACATCATTAACTCCGTCACCATTAAAATCTTTGTCAGCTCTTACGCCTTCAATATCGCCGTCTGAATATGATATTGAATCACCATACGCCCAGATTTGCCTTCCTGTCCTGCCCGATATTGTATACACCATTTCATTACCGCCTCCGCATCCGATTACTACATCCTGTATTCCGTCACCGTCAACGTCATCGCGTATCTGCATTGCGTCTTCCCATGCAACAGAACCCGTGTTGTTATTATCATACCCTGTGTTAAAAGACCATAGTATATCTCCGTTAACTGAAGCATTACCGTTCCAGCAAGTTGTTAAATAGTTGCCGGATGATACAATTAAATCGTTTACTCCGTCTCCGTTCACATCGCTAATCTGTTTCATGCTCGTTGGTTGAGGATCGTCCGATGATGTAAAAGGATTATCCGGTGTGTTTGCTGCCCATAATGATGTTCCAAGCAAAGTCGGATTTGCATTACCCGTACCCGTCAATGAAATCTTTGCAACAGGTAAGTTCGTTGCATTTGAGTTTATCTTTAAAGTATCGTTAAATGTCGCACCTGAATTTGGATTAAACCAAATCCTGAATACTTTTGATGCTTCCGGTAAAATGGTATAAGGGAATTGTATTCCTACCGTATCAATTCTGTATCGTGCTGTATTGAACTGCATCGATGAAATGTCTAAGTTCGCATTTCCCTGATTTGTTACCGTAAACAGGTAACCGCAAAGTGAATTTACACGTCTTTGCTGATAATCAAAACTGTTTGCCGATAGTGCAATAGTAGCACCGGTAAACACACCCTTTCCTTTAAGATTAACTAACTTTATCGGTGTTATCAAATCATTGCTCGCAAGCTGAAGCTGTGCTGATAATGTATCGTAAGCAAGCGGATTGAAAGTAACAGTGTAATCTTTATTCTGACCCGGATTAATCGTATCCGGTACTACTGATGGAGTTATTCCGAACCTCGGATTCGTTATGTTCTTTCCGGAAATTATAAGCTTAGCGACTCCGTTGTTCGAGATGTTAAGAGTCTGGTTTGATGTTGTACCAACAGGTACATTCCCGAAATCAATAAGATTCGTCGATGTCGTTATCACAGGATTACCCGAACCTCCAATCTGATATTTATACAAAGTTCTGTAAGCAGATGCAGTTCCTCCCGGTCTGAATGCCATAAGCCATAGATTTGTTCCGTCATAAAAAAGTCCTTTAGGATCGCAGTCACCGTCTGAGTCAGGCGAAGGAAACGAGAACAATGTATCTCCTGTTGTCTGGCTGTATGCATAAATCCGCTCAGGTTCCGATTGGAAATTATCGTTCACATAAAATATCGTATCGCCTTTTACGGCAATCCCCTGAACTTGTCTTCCTCGTAACGGTATTGTGTCTACTGCCAGCTTTGTCGCCAGATTAATCTTGTATGCGAATGCATTTGGATATGTAGCGAAGTCAGGCGAATAAATAGCTACCCATAAATGATTACCGTCCAGTGCTATGCCGCCTATTCCAGCAAGTGTTGAGTTCGTGTAAATACTGTCAACTTTTGCACCGAGTGAATTAATCTTGTATATTCTTCCCCCTGACGATCTGTAATCTTCTGCAATCCAGAATCCTGTCCCATCCCATGCAAGGCCGTGGTTGAATGTAAAAGGTGTTACCAGACTGTCAACCATAACACCCTGCTTTGTGACTTTGTACATCATTGATGTAGGATAACCTGTTCCGTTAAAGTCGGAACCTATCCAGAGAGTATCGTTGCGCTGAGTTATTCCCCATAGATAATTGTATGAATTAAAATAAGGGAAAGGGTAAGCGCCCGTTATTGTTTGTGAATTTGCCTGTATAAATGAGGCAAATATAACAAGCAAGATAATTAAGTTTTTCATAATTTTTGTTTAAATTATTCAATAATGTATAAAATTTCCTGAAACAATTAAATGAAAATATTTTGTCACATACTTTTGAATAAGTAATTGTAATTTCAGTCTCTAAATTTAAATATTGCTTTTTGTTGTAAGAGTGTTTAATTTTAGCTTTCTAAACTAAACGAGGGAGTGTAAAATGAAATTGCTCTTTAAATCCGTACTGTCTGTTTCAATTTTGTTTGCAGTTGCATTATTTCTTTCAGGATGTGTTAATGTCGATCAAAAGACAAAACTCAGTTCTGATGGTTCAGGGTCTATGAGTGTAAAATATTGGACAAAGTCATCCAATGTCTCTGGGGATGAGCTTTCAGGTTTTGGTTTTACCGAAGCTAAAGTTAAATCTAATTATACTTCATCTAATACTGAACCGAGTGATATTAAGATTGAAAAGAATGCTACTAATGATTCAATGTCAGTCGTTACACTTAATGTTAAATTTAAAGACATCAACAAACTTTCCGATGCCTCTGCCTTCAAGAAAATTAAAGCAAGCTGGGTAGACGGGAAGGAAGGCAAGGATTTCAAATACGTCCTTCTTCAGGATACTTCTAGTGCAAAGAACATGGGTATGGAAGAGTACAAACTTACTTACGAGTTTGAATTCCCCGGTGAAGTACTTGCTACAAATGGAGTTAAAGATGGTCAGAAAGTAAAATGGGAAAAGACAGTTGCCGATTTGAAAACTGACGTTGAAATGACTGCTACAGTTAAAGCCGGTAAGAAATGCGGTCTGTTCGGTATGGAACTACCGATAATATTCCTGCTTGGGATGGGATTCATTTATCTCAGAAGGAGAAAATAATCTAAGTCTTGTTTATGTAAAGGGCTGATTTTTCTCAGCCCTTTCTTTTTCCGGCATTAAATTAATTTATTTCCCAGTTTTGATGATCTCCATCAAATCTGTTTGTTATCCTTTATTTTTCCTAATTGTGTCCATTTCATTTATATATAGGACTTTCTTTTTAAATTGAAGTAAGACTTCATTTTAGATATATTTACTTTATATGAAGAGATATTTCCTAATATTCCTTTTCGCGGTATTTTATTCTAATGGGATTGCTTATGACTTCACTGAAGTTGATAATCTGATTCTTAAAGGCATCGTAAATAAATTTTTTCCGGGCGCTGCTTTATTAGTTGGAAATGAGAACCATATAGTTTATGAGAAGTACTATGGCGGACTTACTTATGATGAAAGTGAGGAAGGTGTCACGGAAATTTCAATGTACGATTTAGCTTCGCTCACGAAAGTAATCGCAACTACTTCCGCGGTAATGAAGCTTTTCGATAAAGGTCAAATTGACCTCGATGCAAAAGTTTCTTCGTATCTTCCTGAATTTGCAGCAAACGGAAAGGAGAATGTAACAGTGCGGAATCTTCTTCTTCATAATTCGGGATTAAAAGCGTGGATGCCGTTTAACCAGTTTTGTTCTTCACGGAAAGAAGTCGTCGAAACAATTATGAATTCCCTTCTCGAGTATGAAACAGGAAAAGGTTATGTTTACAGTGACCTGAATTTTATAACTCTCGGACTGGTGATTGAAAAAATTACTGGTGTTTCTTTATCCGAATATTGTAGTGCGGAAATCTTCGAGCCTCTTAACATGGAGAATACAATGTTTACCCCGTCCGATGTAAATCACATCGCTCCAACTGAATACGACAAATCATGGCGGAAAAGACTTCTCAAAGGAGAAGTGCACGACGAAGCAGCGTCAATGATGGAAGGTGTATCTGGCAATGCAGGTTTGTTCTCGAATCCGAGAGACATTTACAAATTAGTTCGCACTCTATTAAACGAAGGTAGGTACTACAATCCTTTTACAAGAGATCTTAGAAAAGAAATATTATTCAAACCGGAAACTGTTGACCTGTTTACTAATAAGTATATTACTGACGTTTACCAGAATACTCGTGCTCTGGGCTGGGATACTAAACAGGAACCAATTGGTAAATACCGCTCAGCTTGCGGTGAACTGATTTCTGAAAATTGTTTTGGTCATACGGGATATACAGGTACGAGCGTTTGGTGCGATAAAGAAAGAAAAATTATAATTATTTTTCTTACAAACAGAGTTTATCCGTCAAGAGGAAATGACGGTATTAGAGAAATAAGACCGGATCTGCACAATTTAATAATAAAAACATTAACTAATTAAAAATTATATAATATGGCAATCGCAAAATTTAAGAATGAACCGTTTACTGATTTTACGGAAAAGAAAAATAGAAAAGCTTTTGAAAAAGCTCTTGAAGATGTCAGAAAAAGATTTAGCGTGGAATACCCTCTTATAATCGGAGGTGAGAAACTTTATGCAGATGAAAAGATTGTGTCACGCAATCCTTCGAATCCTGAAGAGATTGTCGGTACTTTTCAGAAAGCATCAGTAGAGCAGGCACTTCATGCTGTTGAAACTGCATACGCAAAATTTGAAGAGTGGAAACATGTTAGCCCTGCAAAACGTGCTGAATATCTGTTTAAAGCAGCAAAACTAATGAGAAAAAGAAAGCATTATTTCTCCGCAATGATGGTGTATGAAGTCGGTAAGAATTGGGCTGAAGCAGACGGTGATACAGCTGAGGCAATTGATTTTATAGAATTCTATGCAAGGGAAATGATTAGATATAGCAAAAATCAACCTCTTACAAAAATAAAAGGTGAGAAGAATAAACTCGAATATTTACCTCTTGGAGTTGGTTTTGTTATCCCGCCGTGGAATTTCCCTCTGGCAATTTTAGTGGGTATGACTACAGCTTCAATAGTTTCAGGTAATACAGTAGTTCTTAAACCTTCAAGCGACTCTCCGGCTATTGCACAAATGTTTGTAGAATTAATGGAAGAAGTTAAACTTCCAAAAGGTGTGCTTAATTTCGTTACAGGAGGTGGGAGTTCAATCGGTGACGTTCTTGTTCAGCATCATCTTGTTAGATACATTTCATTCACGGGTTCTATGGAAGTTGGATTAAGAATAAATGAACTCGCAGCAAAGAAACAACCTCAGCAAATTTGGATTAAGAGAGTCGTAGCTGAAATGGGCGGTAAAGATTCAATAGTAATCGATAAAGAACTACATAGTTTTGATGATGCTGTTCTGGGTACCATTCAATCCGCATTCGGATTCCAGGGACAAAAATGTTCGGCATGTTCTCGAGTGATTGTTGACGAGAACATTTATGATAAATTCTGTGATGCACTCGTTACAAAAGCGAAAACATTAAAAGTAGCACAGGCTAAAGATAATCCAA
This sequence comes from Ignavibacteria bacterium, assembly GCA_041649015.1. Lineage (NCBI taxonomy): Bacteria > Pseudomonadati > Ignavibacteriota > Ignavibacteria > Ignavibacteria bacterium. The sequence goes on along the minus strand of JBAZNU010000002.1, from coordinate 408,552 downwards.
ACATGGGTCCTGTTATTAATGAAGGTTCTAAGAGTAAGATTATGAACTACATTAATACTGCAGTAAATGAGGGTGGTATTATAATTCACGGAGGAAAAGAAATTGAAGGCGGTTATTTTGTCGAACCAACCATTATTAAGGATGTAAAACCAATGGATACCATAGCTCAGGAAGAGATTTTCGGACCGGTTCTTGCAGTCATTAAATCATCGAACTTCGATGAATCCCTGAAAATTGCAAACAACACAATGTTCGGTCTTACCGGTGCAGCTTATTCAAGTAATAAGAAGAATTTGCAAAAAGCCGACAGTGAATTCTTTGTCGGTAATCTTTATCTTAACAGAAAATGCACAGGTGCTCTCGTGGGCGTTCATCCGTTCGGTGGATTCAACTTGAGTGGAACAGATTCAAAAGCTGGCGGTAGAGATTATTTATCTCTTTTTACTCAAGCAAAATTAACAAGCAAGAAAATAATCAAATAAAATGAATCTGATAAGATTTATTGCTGCTGTCTTCGTTCTTGTTGTTATCCTGAGCTGTGACAGGATTTCAGAAAGAGTAGAACAAAAGGTAAATGAAAAAATTGACCAGACAATTGATAAGGGTCTGGAAAAGGTAGATTCGGCTTTCAACAAGAAATATTTAGATTCATTAACAAAGTCTCTTGAAAAAGTTGATTCTATTAAAAAGGATATAGAAAACAAATTTAAAGATAAAAAATAAAACCTAATAAAGATGAAAATACACGAGTATCAGGCTAAATCACTTCTTAAAAAATACGGCGTTGCCATTCAGGATGGAATTGCAATTAGATGGATGGAAGAATTCGACAACGCAATTAACACACTCCGCGAAAGAGGAGTCCAGCAGTTTGTCGTTAAATCACAGATACACGCAGGTGGAAGAGGTAAAGGTACAGTCTACAATAAATCCAACCGTGAAGAAGTGGTCGTTCAAGGCGGAGTAAAGTTCTTTGGAGGTAATGTTGATGCTGCTAGAGAGTACGCCTCAAAAATTCTCGGTAATATACTTGTAACCCATCAGTCAGGTGCTGAGGGCAAAGAAATTCAGACGATATTTATTGCAGAGGGTCTCGATTATAAGAAAGAACTGTACTTAAGCATACTTCTCGACAGAATGAATTCGAAAGATGTTATTATGGCATCTACAGAAGGCGGAGTTGAAATTGAGAAAGTTGCCGCAGAAACTCCGGAGAAAATTATTAAAGTATGGATTGAACCTGGACTTGGTATTCAGAACTTTCAGGCAAGAGAACTTGCTTTTGGATTAGGACTTGAAGGTAATGCCTTTAAAGATTTCACGAAGTTTATTATCTCACTATACAAAGCTTATATCGATCTTGATGCATCAATGCTGGAAGTTAACCCTTTAATCATTACAAATGACGACAGGATACTTGCTCTCGATGCCAAGATTAATCTTGATGACAATGCGATTTTCAGACATAAAGAGTACGAAGCATTGCGTGATCTGAATGAAGAAGACCCGCTCGAAATAGAAGCGTCAAAGTCCAACCTGAACTACATTAAACTCGACGGTAATGTGGGGTGTATGGTAAACGGTGCCGGACTTGCAATGGGTACTATGGACTTGATTAAAATTGCCGGCGGTGAACCCGCTAACTTCCTCGATGTCGGAGGATCTGCTTCGGCTGAAACAGTCGAAAATGGTTTCAAGATTATACTTACAGACCCTAATGTGAAAGCAATTCTTATTAACATATTCGGAGGTATCGTTCGATGCGATAGAGTTGCTAACGGTGTTATTCAGGCTTCAAGAAACCTGAATCTGAGTATTCCTGTTGTGGTAAGACTGCAGGGCACAAACGCGGAAGAAGCAAGACGTATTCTAAACGAATCTGGATTAAATCTTATACCTGCTGATACATTGCAGGATGCAGCTGATAAAGTAACACAAGCATTAGCTTTAGTGAGTTAATTGTTTGTACTAAAAGTGATTATTTAGGAAAGCTTAAGATTACTTCTTTTGCTTTCCTTTTTAAATTTTAACAAGTAAATCTTTAACAACTATGTCGTACAAAAATATATTATTTGAAGATTCATTGACTTATGACGATGTATCTTTACTTCCTAACCAGATTTCTGCAGTTGAGCACAGAGCAGACTGCGACACATCAATAGAATTTTGCGGTCTAAAACTAAAGGTTCCTATTATAGCATCTCCTATGAATACTGTCTGCGGAGGAAAAATGGCAAAAGCATTAGCTGACCACGGTGCTCTTGGAATTATTCATAGATTTAATACTGCCGACGAGCAAATCTCCGAATTCAAAGAAAGTAATCTTAACGGCTCAGATTTCAAGTCTGCAGCTGTTGGTATTAATGCGAATACTGAAATTGAAAGGCTAAAGAAACTTGCTGACTATGGAGTTAGGATATTCTGTGTTGATATTGCTAACGGCGGTTCAAGAATGATAGAGAAATTTCTCTCCTCGATTAATTCTACTGTAAAGGAATATAAACTAAAAATTATTGCCGGTAATGTTGCAAGTTATGAAACAACGAAATTTCTTATAAACTTAGGTGTTGATGCGATTAGAGTTGGTATAGGTAATGGTGCTATGTGCTCAACATCCATAAAATCCGGTATTGGTATTGGACAGGTCGATGCAATAGTAAGAGCATTAAGTGCAAAAGACGATTTAAGAAGCAACGTTAAAATAATCGCAGACGGCGGTATCAGCACTCCCGGAGCGATGTGCAAGGCGATAGCTCTTGGTTGTGATGCCGTTATGTTTGGACGCGTTCTTGCAGGAACCGACGAGGCTCCGGGTGAAGTTCTTAAATATAGCAATCAAAGATGGAAGAAATACTGCGGCTCTGCTTCTTTTGCTGTTAAGCAGGATAACAAGAATTACATAGAAGGAGAAGAATCTCTGGTTCCATATAAAGGTAGTGTTTCGAAATTAATAAAAGAATACCGCGAGGGGCTTCAATCATCAATGAGTTACCTGAATTCAAAAGATATTAATGAATACCAGAAGAAAGCAACTTTTGTAAAACTTACTTCACATTCATTTCTCGAGAGAAAACCACAGGTAGATAATGCCTGAAATGCCGGATAAGCATGAAATTCTTAAAGTTTACTGGTTTAGAAAGGACCTCAGACTTAAAGATAATAGAGCATTGACAAGGTTTATTGATGATGTAAATCACGGGGACAAGTATATATTCATATACATTAAGAACAAGGATAGTTATAATTTCTACGGTGAAATGCGATTAGCATTCTTGAAAAATTCATTAGAAGAACTATCTTCAGTTCTTAAGAAAATGCAATTATCTTTATCTGTTCTTAAAGGTAATAGCATAGATGTTTTTAAAATGCTTTTAAAGAAATACAATCGTCTTACCGTTTTTGCAAATAGTCAAATCGAACCATATTCTATCTCACGTGATAATCTTGTATCGGAATTCCTTAACAGTTCAGGAAGTGAACTTAAGTTATATTATGACAATATGTTGTTTGAACCAAAAGAAGTTGTTAAAAATGACGGAATGCCTTATAGTGTTTTTACACCCTTCAGCAAAAAATGTTATACTTTGATAAATGAAAACCACTACGCCTGTTTAAATCCTGATTTTGATAAATTAAATCCTCATAATTGCATTTCCATAGATTCAGAAAGACTGGATAAGTACAACCAATCCCCTGTTTTCAAAGGAGGTAGAAATGAAGGTCTGATGTTTCTGAAAGATTTTTACAAAAATGGTCTAAATAAATATAAAATACAAAGAGACTTCCCTTCTATAAAAGGAACAAGTCTGCTTTCTCCGCATCTTCATTTTGGTACTGTAAGTATTCGTGAATGCTGGAGATGTGCTCTTGATAAGATTAAGAAAACTGTTGATTCTCCCAATATTAAATCCTGGATGAATGAGCTTCTTTGGAGAGAGTTCTACTATCATATAACCTTCCATTTTCCACATATAATTAAAGGTGCTTTTAAACAGACTTTCGATATGATTGAATGGAATTATGATAAAACATTATTTGAAAAATGGTGTAACGGTACGACAGGATTCCCTATAGTAGATGCAGGTATGCGGCAGTTAAACAAAAATGGCTGGGTACATAACAGAGTCAGAATGATTGTCGCTATGTTTCTAACGAAGGATTTGTTCATAGATTGGAAATGGGGCGAGAAGTATTTTGCTCAAAAACTGGTGGACCTTGATTTTGCCTCAAACAATGGAGGTTGGCAATGGAGTGCTTCTACAGGATGCGATGCTCAACCGTACTTTCGTATCTTTAATCCTTATCTGCAAAGTGTCAGGTTTGATGCAAATGGATCATACATAAGAAAGTATGTTGAAGAATTGAGAAATGTGCCTGATAAGTATATTCATAAACCTGACGATATGTCTGAAGAGCAATGCATAAAATATGGTGCTTCTGAATATCCTAAACCGTTAATAGACCATCATGCAGCAAAAGAATACACAATAACACGTTTTAAAAAGCTATACGAAAATTAAATAGAATAAATTTATAAAATTATGAGAAAAAAATTAATAGCAGGCAACTGGAAAATGAATAAGTGTTATTCAGACGCAAGAATACTTATGAAGGACATTAAATCTGCAGTCACAAAAGAAATTGCTGATATCGTTGACGTTGTTATTTGTCCGCCGTTTATTTCCGTTCCGGCAGCATCGGAAATATTCAAAGGTACAGGAATTAACTTCGGTGGTCAAAACATCCATTATAAGGATGAAGGAGCTTTCACAGGCGAAGTTTCAGCTTCAATGCTCAAGGAAATTGGCTGCAAGTATGTTATTCTCGGTCATAGTGAAAGACGTCAGTATTTTCATGAGACGAATCATATTATAAATTTTAAAGTAATCAAAGGTCTTGAAAAAGGATTAATACCCATCTTATGCGTTGGCGAGACTCTTGAACAAAGAGAGCAAGGTCTTGAAGTTAAGGTTGTTGACGAACAGGTCACAATGTGTCTTAAGGATATTAATGCTTCTCAATTGGCTAACGTCGTTATTGCTTACGAACCGGTTTGGGCAATAGGTACAGGAAAAACGGCATCACCCGAGCAGGCTGATGAGATGCATAAAGAAATCCGTAAATCACTCGAGAATCTTTACAATGCAACTGTTGCCGGAACTACAAGAATACTATACGGCGGAAGCATGAACGATAAAAACGCAACAGAACTTCTCTCAAAACCTAACATAGACGGAGGTCTTATTGGCGGAGCTGCTTTAAAGGCAGAGAGTTTTCTAAAAATTATCGAAGCCGCTATTCAGTAGAAATATTGTTTTTGTTGTTATTAAAGGAATATTTTTAATAAATATTTTGTTTTAAATTTATTCCTTTGCAATAGAATTTTGATAAATTTAAATATTATTTGAATGAAAGAAGTTGTAATCGTTTCAGCTGTAAGAACCCCAATTGGTAGTTTTCAGGGTGTTCTGGCGGCTCTGACTGCACCTCAGCTCGGTGCAATTGTCATTAAAGAAGCTGTTATGCGGGCGGGAATTAAACCCGAGGATGTCTCAGAAGTTATTATGGGAAATGTCCTTCCGGCAGGTGTTGGTCAGGCTCCGACAAGGCAGGCATCAATTTACGCAGGTATTCCAAAATCCGTCCCTTGTATGACAATTAACAAAGTTTGCGGCTCAGGTCTGAAATCAGTTATGCTTGCAGCTCAGGCAATTATTGCCGGCGATTCTGATGTTGTCGTTGCAGGAGGAATGGAATCAATGAGCAATGTCCCCTATTATCTTCCTAAAGCAAGGAGCGGTTACAGAATGGGAAATGGCACTATAATAGACGGTATGGTTAACGATGGATTATGGGATTGCTACAATAACTTCCATATGGGCAATGCCGGTGAGTTATGCTCAAAAGAACTTAATATACCTCGAAAAGAGCAGGACGACTTTTCAGTTGAAAGCTACAAACGTTCACTGAATGCGATTGAAAAAGGACTTTTCAAGAATGAAATAGTTCCCGTTGAAATTAAGGATAGAAAAGGTGTTGTTACGGTTACTGAAGATGAAGAACCTAAGAAAACAAACTTTGAAAAGGGCCTTGCACTAAAACCTGCTTTTCAGAAAGACGGTACTATAACTGCTTTTAATGCCTCAAAAATTAACGATGGTGCATCAGCATTAGTGGTTATGTCAAAAGAAAAAGCAGAGGCAAAGGGAATTAAACCTCTTGCTAAGATAATCGCACAAACTTCATACGCTCAGGAACCTGAATGGTTTACTACGGCACCTACTTATGCGATACAAAATGTTGTGAAGAAAGCAAATATGAATATTGATGATATAGATATATTCGAAATCAACGAAGCTTTTGCGGTGCAGGCACTTTCCGTTATTAAAATGGCAAAACTCGACGCTAAAAAAGTTAATCTTAACGGCGGAGCTGTTGCTCTCGGACATCCAATCGGTGCTAGTGGAGCGAGAATACTTACTACACTGATTAATGTTCTTCAGCAGCAAAACAAAAAGAACGGTTTAGCTACCTTGTGCATCGGCGGAGGTGAAGCAAGCGCTTTAATTATTGAAAGAATATAATAAATATTTATTAAAATGACGAACATAAAGAATATTGCAGTTATTGGCGCAGGAACGATGGGTAATGGTATAGCTCACGTTTTCGCTCAAAACGGATTTAAAGTAAATCTGATAGACTTAAAAGAAGAATTTCTTGATAAAGCTTTGATAACAATTTCAGGCAACCTTGATAGGCAGGTAAAGAAAGGTACTATTATTGAAGATGTAAAGAAGCGGACTCTCTCAAATATCACCATGTCAATTAATCTTTCAGATGCTAAAAACTCTGAGCTTGTAGTCGAAGCAGCTACCGAAAATCCGGATATAAAGAAGAAGATATTCATTACTCTTGATGAAGCATGCAAACCCGATGCTATCCTTGCGACTAATACATCATCAATATCTATCACCGAAATTGGTGCTGTGACAAAAAGAGCAGATAAAGTAATCGGTATGCATTTTATGAATCCGGTACCTATGATGAAACTCGTTGAAATAATAAGGGGACTTGCAACTTCTCAGGATGTTTACAACGCCATAGAATCTCTTACTGAGAAAATTGAAAAAGTACCGGTCGAAGTTCAAGACTATCCGGGTTTTGTTTCAAACAGGATATTGATGCCAATGATAAACGAAGCAATTTACTGTGTAATGGAAGGAGTTGCAGAACCCGAGGCAATTGATTCCGTTATGAAACTTGGTATGAATCATCCGATGGGACCTTTGACTCTCGCTGATTTTATTGGGCTGGATGTATGTTTGTTTATTATGGAAGTGCTTCACAATGGGCTTGGTGACACAAAATACAGACCTTGTCCCCTGCTCAAGAAAATGGTAGCAGCCGGATATTTAGGAAGAAAAAGCGGTAAAGGATTTTACGAGTACAACAAATAAACTTTAATATATATAGTTATGAATTTTAATTTAACAGAAGAACAAACTCAGATAAGAGATGCGGCAAGAGATTTTGCGGTAAACGAAATTGCACCGTCTTCAATAGATCGGGATATTAATGCTGAATTTCCAACTGACATAATTAAGCAGCTTGGTGAGATGGGATTTATGGGCATGATGGTTTCTCCTGAATGGGGAGGAGCAGGATTAGATACTGTAAGTTATGTACTTGCAATGGAGGAAATATCTAAGGTGGATGCATCGGTAGGTGTAATTATGTCAGTTAATAATTCACTTGTATGTTTTGGTATTGAAAAATGGGGTACAAGCGAACAGAAAGAAAAGTATCTGAGACCTCTTGCGACTGGTCAGAAACTCGGAGCATTCTGTCTTTCAGAACCTGAAGCCGGCAGCGACGCTACAAATCAGAAAACAGAAGCTGTTAAAGACGGTGATTTTTACGTTTTGAATGGGATGAAGAACTGGATAACAAATGGTACAAAAGCTGATTATTATTTGATTCAGGCACAGACTGATAAAGAAAAAGGCTATAAGGGAATAACTACATTTATTGTTGAACAAGCATGGGAAGGTCTTGAAGTCGGGAAGAAAGAAGATAAACTCGGGATTAGAAGTTCTGATACTTGTACAATCGGATTAAACAACTGCAGAGTTCCGAAAGAAAACATTCTTGGTGAAGAGGGGCTTGGTTTCAAGATCGCCATGGAAACCCTGAACGGCGGTAGAATAGGTATAGCTGCCCAAGCACTCGGTATTGCCGCTGCTTCGCTCGATGCTTCTATTAAATATTCAAAGGAAAGAAAAGCATTCGATGAACCTATTTGCAACCTTCAAGCGATTCAATTCAAGCTTGCTGATATGGCTGTTAATCTTGAAACGGCAAGATTGCTCGTCTTGCAGGCTGCCCTGAAGAAAGACAACAAAGAAAAGTTTGCAAAGGAAGCAGCTCAGGGTAAACTTCTGGCAAGCAAAGTAGCAGTCCAGAATGCACTTGAAGCAATTCAAATTCACGGCGGTTATGGTTACGTCAGAGAGTATCTCGTTGAACGCTATCTTCGTGACGCAAAGATTACAGAAATTTACGAAGGTACGAGTGAGATTCAAAAGATAGTCATTGCCAGAGAGCTTTTAAGAGATTAAATTTTTGTTTCCGTATAAACGAAACCAAAATCTTTATTAAACACAAAACCCTGTCAACGGCAGGGTTTTCTATTTCTACAATCAAAATATGTTTTTAAATATATTTTGTTATACTCTGATGTTTTTACAGTGTACATCAGTTCTTATGTTAAATCCAAAATCTGTAAATAAGTATATTTTGTCATACCATGATACTTTTACAGGGTATCTTCGTTCTTATAATAAATCGAAAATAATCTCTATCCCGTTCATGAGTTTAATAAGTTTAAATCATAACAAATCAGCTCTTCGTTGTAACATCTCTTCTATCAACTAACAACCCTGGACTTTCAATTAAAGTAAATCGTCAGGTACATTCCATACAAGATTTCCTTCATGCGTTATCAATTCAATCTTTTTTGGTATGTAATTTTTCTTTTCATCCTTTATACCGAACCTCTGATAGTTCTCAACTTCACTGCTGAAAATGAATATGAAAGTATCGCGTGATTTCAGTATTGACCTTGTCAAAGGAATCGCCACATCTCCGGTCTTATCCTTTAGCCCTTCAAAAGTATGCTCGTGCTTATCATCAAACCTTAGTGAACATCTTATAAAATCGCTGTCCGAATTGTTAGTTATCCTTAAAGCAAAAGCCCCCTGGTCTTCTGATTTTGATTTTTCCCTTGTGATTTCAAGGTCGATTCGTAGTCCTTTTTCATTCGATACGGGTTTTAGTTCTTTCCATCCCGCCCCGCATGATGAAACGATTAACGATAATGCTAACCAGAGAAATACATTTAATAATATTTTGTTCATTTGAAAATGATTAATTGTTTATATATGCTTAACTACTTTCTGCAATTTATTAACCGCATATTTCAATTGTCCGTCAGTCAAATATGGAGCAGGACCTAACCTCAGAAAATCACCCCTGTAATCTGTTAATATATTAAATTCCCGCAGCTTCCTTGAGATTATTCCTGCATACGATGTTTCGAATGTCATAAACCCGCCTCTGTTTTTCACATCTTTCAATTTAATTATCGAAGGATTTAAATCATACTTTGTAAATTCGCTTTCTATTAAATCCTTTTGATGATTATTGATTGTTTGCAGAAGTTCAGGAGTTAGTTTTTGAGAATTAAAGAATTCAAATACTTTTAATGCTCTGTAATGAGATATAGGGTCATAAGTCGAGCCCTCAAAAGCCCGGCGTTTGTCACCGTAATGAACTTCTCCGGGTATCTTCTTCGTAGATAATGTAGCGAATTCCGCAAACCATCCTGTAATTACCGGTCTGAATACTTCATTCGGAGGAATTCTCATGAAGCAATTCCCTTCCCCCAGTTGTAAGTATTTATAACCCCCGCCGACGAGAAAAGAATTTTCGAGTTTCTCAACTTTAATTGAAAACGGAATTGCGTTTAATACATGATATACATCAACAAGAAGTTTAGCGCCCTGTTTAATGCATACCGATTCAACTTCTGAAAGTCCAGATACGATTGAGGCATCCTGAAACATAACTTTTGACACCATCACAGCAGCAGTTTTATTATCTACTTCATCAACCAGCCTTTCCGGGAGAGTCTCAACGGGATCTCTTTTTACTTTAATAACTTCAATGATATCCTGATTTAATCTATCCAGCTGTCTCCTAATAGTGTGAAATTCTCCGTCTGTAGTAATTATCTTTGTTCTGTTTTTCAAATCAAGAGCCGAAAGAAACCTGAGAATTAAATCATGTGTATTCTGTGCGAGAACGATGTTATCTTTTTCATCATCCAGAAGTTCTGCTAAATGAATCCGGAATTTATCTGCTGCCGCAAATACTTTTTCCCATTTATCGTCGGCAAATTCAGAAGCATCATTCCAGCACTGGATAATCCCCTCTTTGGCGCAATCAGGCTGAGCCTGATGTGAATGCCCTGTTAGCAGAATTCTTTCCGAAACCTTAAAATCTTTATAATATTTCGAAAGCGGATTTACATCATTCGATAAATCTTCAACTCTAATCATTCTTGAACTCCGACCTAATCAGCCATAAATCTTCAAAGATTGGTTTGAATAAAGTGCTCTTTAAATATTGCACACCCTCCGAACCTCCCGTACCTGTTCTTGCTCCGATAGTCCTTTCAACCATCTTAACATGTCTGTACCTCCATTCCTGTAAACCTTCGTCAAAGTCAACGAGAATCTCGCAGAACTGAGCAATAATCGGAAAGTTCTTGTATATATCGAGAAGAACTTCCTGTACTTTCCTGTTAGGCAGAATTTCGGACGTAATATCTCTGTCCGTGATTTCTTCAGGAATGTTAAAATTGTTCTTGAATAAATAGTCCATGAAAACATCCCATACTGTCTTTTCATTGTAACGTTTTCCAAGTTTCTTGAAAGCAATACTCCCTTTCTCAAACCTGTCAAGAGCTTTAATATTCTTTTTCCCAAACATGAATTCAAGTTCACGGAATTGATAAGACTGAAAACCGCTTGCAGACTGTAGATAGTCCCTGAACGAAAGGAATTCCAGCGGTGTCATAGTTTCAAGTATATCAATCTGATGTACAATCACCTTTAGAATGGTGTTCACTCTTTTGAGAGTTTTTATTGCCGTGTTGATATCTCCCTCTCCCAGTTTTTTGTTAAGGTAATCGAGTTCATGAATTATCTGTTTAAACCAGAGTTCATAAGCCTGATGAATAATGATAAAAAGCATCTCATCATGCTCTTCCCTCTCAGAGTGCAGTTTCTGAAGGCTGATTAGCTCATCAATTTTCAGGTATGAAGAATAAGTCAGTTCCATAATATTTATATTTTTGAATCAATTTCCGTAATTTTAGAATAAAAATCTATAGCAAACATTACGTTTTAGTAGAATATTTCTTCTACTCTGCGGTAAAATTCTCTTGCTCTTTTTGTGCTTTGGTGGTGAAATATCTATAGCTCTTAGCAATAAATACTTCTCTGCGTTCTTTGCGGCCTCAGCGGTAAAATTCTCTTGTTCTTTTTGTGCTTTGGTTTTGAAATATCCTTAGCTCTTAGAAATAAATACTTCTCTGCTTTCTTTGCGGCATCAACGGTAAAATTCTCTTGCTTTTTTAGTGTTTTGGTGGTGAATTTTCTTAATCTCTTAGCAATAAATCAATTTCTTCTCTTTATTATTTACAGTTCGCAGTTCTTATGTTATTTCAATTTTTCCAGCTATTCACAATTCACAACTCACTGCTTACTGTTCTTAATCTCTTGCTCTTACCATCTATTCCAAATAAATTGCAGACATGAAGTTTAAAATATATCTCGAATACAACGGCACGAACTACGCAGGCTGGCAGCAGCAAAAAAATGCAAAAACCGTTCAGGGTACTCTGATTGATGCAGTGAAAACCATTTTTAAAAAGTCTAAGGGCGAAAGCAGGTTCATTGACTTGCAGGGCTCGGGAAGAACTGACAGAGGGGTTCATGCACGTGAACAGGTCGCACACCTTGAATGCGAAACGATGCTTGGTCCTGAGATAATCAAGATGAAACTGAACGATATACTTCCATCGGATATAAATATACTTGAAGTCGAGAAAACGCATAATAGGTTTCATGCGCGTCATTCGGCTGAAGCAAGACAGTACATTTATGTAATATCAAAAAGGCGGACAGCATTTGAAAAGCGTTTTGTCTGGTGGGTGAAGGACAAGCTGAACGTGAAAAAGATGTCAGAAGCTGGCAAGCTCTTTGAAGGAATGCACGACTTCGGGTCGTTTTGCGAAAAGAGTGAAGAGGATAAATCAACTAAAGTAAATGTTGAATTCGTGAACATAACTGAAGATACGGATAAGATTTATATAAGAATTAAATCATCTCACTTCCTATGGAAAATGGTAAGACGCCTTGTGGGAGTTTTGGTGGAGGTCGGCAGAGGGAATATGAACGAAAATGATATAAAAGGATTTCTAAAAAACTATACCGATGGGCTTGCGATTTACACTGCTCCCCCATCAGGTCTTTTTCTTGAAAAGATATTTTATTGAAGATTATTTTCACCACTAAAACACAAAAGTCACTAAGAAAAACATTTTAATTTTCTATGTTCTCTCTGCGTTCATTGCTCTTCTCTGCGGACTCTGCGTTAAAAATCTCTATCCTTTATTACTCTATTTTGTTTTTATCCAAAGTCTGCGCCGAGTACTAAGTGTTTCAATATTTAATCCCTTACTTCTACATTCTCTAATTTATAGGTGTTTCATTCTTTTATTGATATTACTATTTTGTTATCAATTATAAATTTTATAATTAACATATGAAAAAACTTTCTGTACTGCTTTTAATTATCACATTTCTTGCAACAAACATAGAAATTGCAAACTCCACATTCTCAATCTGTGCTGTTGACCCCGTCACGGGAGAGGTCGGAAGCGCCGGTGCGTCCTGCATAGCGAACTGCCTTATACTAAGCTATGTGCGTCCCAACTGGGGTGTTGCTCACGTTCAGGCATCATGGACTCAAACGAATTATAACAATGCAAAAAGATTAATGCTGCTCGGATATTCGCCTCAGCAAATCAGAGACTCTGTCGTGCTGCAGGATGGAAACCCAACTGTAAGGCAATACGGATTCGTTGACCTCGTAGGCGGAGGAAGAGTTGCGAATTATACAGGCGTTAACTGCACTAATTATAAAAATCACATAACAGGTCCGACATATTCAATTCAGGGAAATATTCTTCTCGGAAAGCATATACTCGATTCGATGGAAGCACGATTTCTTCGTCAGACAGGAACGCTTGCGGATAAGCTGATGGCAGCACTTCAGGGTGCGAAGGTTGTGGGAGCCGATACAAGATGCACCGGCTCGAACAAATCTTCGATATCATCCTTTTTAAGAATCAGAAAGCAGGGAGATACCGTCGGTACGCAATATCTTGAGCTCGTTGTGGGAAACACCACAGGCAGCAAAGACCCGATTGATTCACTTCAGGTTTTATACAATCAATGGCTTTTAACAAATGTCGGCTCGGCAGGAGAAGAAATGGCTTTAAGTCCCGAACTGTACCAGAACTATCCAAATCCGTTTAATCCGTTGACTAAGATAAAATTCAGCATACCGAATGCATCCTTTGTTTCTTTAAAGATTTATGACATCAACGGCCGAAACGTATCAAACCTTTTAAATGAAAACATGAACCCTGGCGTTTACTACTCCCCTTTCAACGGCGAGAACCTCAGCAGCGGTGTGTATTTCTACACTCTCGAAACTAAAGACTTAGGAACAGGCAAGGTTTTCAAAGAAGCAAGGAAGATGTTAATAGTGAAGTGATTAAAAATAAATTTAGGTTAAACAAAAAGCCCTGATATGTATCAGGGCTTTGTTTTTTATACAAAAAATCTCTTTATATTATTTTCTTAATACAGCTATCTCTTTTACGGCATTAACAGCTGTATCGATATGTTCTTCAGTACTAAAAGGACCGATACTTAAACGGACAGTTCCATGAATTTTATCAGTTCCTAAAACTTTATGAACATTCGGCGCACAATGTAAACCTGTACGGCAGGCAATATTATAGTCAACATCAAGTATTGTACCTACGTCTGCTGCTTCAAAACCCTTTACATTAAAACAAAGTACCGGATTACGATTTTCATTACTATCGGCACAGTATGTTATAACATTTTCAGTATTTTGTATCCCATCCCTGAGTTTTTTCCACAAAATCATTTCTTTGTTATGCACAGATTCTATACCGTTAGAAAGAATCCAATTTACTCCTGCATTCAATCCTGCTACACCAAGAAGATTTAGTGTACCGCACTCAAGACGGTATGGAAATTCTTCAAGATGTGTCTTCTGTGCGGAACGGACACCCGTACCTCCAAATCGTGTACATTTCACAGGTACATTTTCCATTACGTATGAACCACCTATCCCCGTAGGACCCATAAGACATTTATGCCCTGTAAAAACTACAACGTCGATTCCCATGGCTTGCATGTCGATTGGTATAGCACCCGCACTTTGAGTCGTATCTACTATCAGTAATACACCGGCTTCTTTGCATATCTTGCCAATTTCAGCAATCGGCTGAATTGTTCCGATAACATTCGAGCAGTGATTTACCACCACCATCTTCGTGTTTTTAAGTATTGCTTTCTTAATATCGTCAGGATTAATATATCCTTGTTCATCGAACGTGATGTGAGTAACCTTAATGAGTCCGTCAATTTCCAGATGATGTAAAGGACGCAGGACAGAATTATGTTCAAGCATTGTAGTTATAACGTGGTCTCCCTGCATTGCTAATCCCTGAATTATCATATTAAGAGAATCACTTGCGTTATAACTGAAAGTTAACCTGTTTACATCGCTTCCGGCATTGAAGAAATCAGTCAATAGTTTACGTGTGCCCATTACCATCTCTTCGGCTTTAATGGCATCGTCAAATCCTGACCTTCCGGGGCTGACTCCATTTTCCCTGTAAAAACTATCCATGAATTTATACACACTGTCAGGTTTAGGATATGTTGTTGCGGAATTATCGAGATATATTATTTTATTCATAATAGTAATTTAGCTTTTATATGATTTACGTTTTAATTTTTATTTTTCAAGAACAATTGCGTCTGCAACAATTTCAGAAAGGGTTTTTACCTGCACCCCAAGCTTAAACTTATTTTCAATCTGCATCAGCTGGTCAACACAATTATGACAGGGCGTTACTACAACTGATGCCCCCGTTTTACGTATCTGCTCTGCTTTTATCTCTGCAATTTTCATTCGCCGCTCATTATATTCACTCATTGCAAGCTGGCCTCCCCCTCCTCCGCAGCAAAAATTTTCTGTGCCGCTCGGAGTCATTTCAATAAACCTGCTGGCTGCATGTTTCAGAATGTATCGCTGCTGTTCGATAATGCCGCCTTCCCTCACTAAATTACACGGATCGTGAAGCGTTATTATCTCCTTATTCATTTCTTTGTCAAGTTTTATCTTCCCATTTTGTATATATTCTGCAATTAACTCAACTGAAGTGAGTACATCAAAAGGATATGACTTTTGAATATAATTTGGTCCTTCCCAGCGGAACGCTCTTGAACCGTGACCGCATTCAGCAAGCACACAACGATTTGCATTTAATTTCAGCACTTCGTCATATAATCTTTGGGAAATTGTTTTTGCCTCATCAGGGTTGGACGTAAAATAAGCGTAGTTTGTAACGTCATACATTGCAGTTGACAGCGTCCAGCTTTCTTTTGCCGCATAGAATATCTTTGCCATCGCTGTAATTGAAAGCGGGAAAAATTTCGGCTCGCGCGGATTTAGTGTATAAAGTACATTAACATCAGGTACATTAAGCGGTATTGAAGCCTGTGGGTCGTCCACCTCGGCTTTAAGTTCATCTTCTAACCACGATAATGTATCAGTGAATTCTTCTGTCGGAATAGACATATTATTACCCGAGTTAATCGCAGCATTAACCGTCGATTGCAGTGACGCGGGAACAAGGTCCATCGCTGAAAGCATTCCTCTTCCCTGTCTTACGAGGTAGGCAATATCAATGCCTATAGAACAATGCTTAGTGCATCGTCCGCATAATGTACACGAACCGAACAACTGGTCTGTCATTTCTTCGGTCATTGCTTCATCTAACTCCCTCGCACCCGTAAGCCCGGGAAAGTGTTTTCCCGTAAATGTACAATAACGCCTGTAAAGGGAAGAGATTAGTTCTACCTTGTGAGCGGGAATGTATTTCTCTTCTTTTGTCGCGAGATAATATAAACAACTCTCCGCACACAGCCCGCAATGAACGCAGCTGTTAAGGTATGAAATAAGTTTACTGTCTTGTTTTTCTGAAAAAACCTTAAGAGCTTCATCTCTTTTTTCATTTATATTTTTCATCCGATATGCCCCCTGCTTTTTAATGGCCAGATTCCCCGCCATCCATAGAAAAATCCAAGATGATAACGCGCAGCAAAAAAATACAATGAATGCTTAAGCTTTCCAAGAGGCAGATATAGAAACAATAAACTGATGCATATAAAATAGTAAGGTGAAAAAGATTCTTCCACAAGCACAATCAGAGTCAATATCTGAAAACCCGTAACTATCAAATTTGATACGTAGTCGTCAGGATTAGAAAGATTTCTTAGTTTTCCTAATACAATTCGTTTCACAAATATACCCAAACCGCTCAGACTTGATGCAGCTAAAAAACATACTAAAATCCATTGTATTGTATTTGTAAAACCGATATCAAAAAGTAACAATAAGTAAAGAGCAAAACATACAAAAGTACCCGTATGATACAGAAGACCTGCTGTATATGTCGGTAAATGTAAAAATGCAGACTCTTTTTTTAACGGGTTCATTGCTCCCGTAAAAGAATAACCTATTGCAGCATTAAGGTTGCCTCTTTTAGCAGAATAATCTTTCGGTGAGCCAAGTCTGATTAGCCTTAAAAAATGATAGCTCAATACTATAAGACAAATCAGAAATGCTGAAAGTGAAATTGCTTTATATAAAGTCATATTAATTCAATTTTTCTAAACACATCCATCAGGTTTTGGTAAACCTGCAACCCGGCATGCACCGCGAGCAGGACCAAGGGGAAACAACTCATATATTTCTTTCAACCTGACGCCTGTTACCTGACAAATAGACCGAATCATTGGTGCCATACCTTTTTCTTCCCAATTTTTGCGTATAAAATTTACAATTGCCCAGTGTTTTTCGGTCAGCTCTCCGATTCCGTCATACTTAGCAAATAATTTTGCCACTTCTTCATTCCAGATAAGGGGGTCTGATAAAAATCCGTCACCATCCACCTGAAATACTTTTCCATCTATTTCCATATTGTAATTGATTTGAGGGTAATAAATTTTAAATGAGATATCTAATAATAATCATTTAACATAGTAATAATATATTAAATATTAAATTCACAAATTAATAATTTCGCAGGCATCTATGTCACCTACTCACTTATTCACCTACTCACTGCTCTTAACTCACCTACTCACTGCTCTTAACTCACCTACTCACCTATTCACCTACTCACTGCTCTTAACTCACCTACTCACTCCTCTTTAAAGCTGTCATCCCCGAGTGATCTTATCGGGGATCTTATCCTATTCCTGTCCTCACTCCGTCACGCGTCACGCTGTCACGGCTCTTTCATCACAGTTTACTGCCATTTCTCCTTTCACGGATGTTGCATTTCATAGCAAATAATACGAATAAAATAATTATTTTTATCTTGCAATAGAAAATTTAAAGGTGGAGGAATATGGAATTACAGATTTTTATGCATAGAAATGAGATGATAATTCTGGGAACTTATTTTAGATTATTATGACATAGTCGTTGAAATATAAATTGTTTTCAATATTGCTATTAACGCTATGAAACGGAAAAATGCCTTTTATTCTGTTTTATAAACCAAGGATAGCGTAAATCCTGTAAACCTTGAGAAAAGAATAAGGAAGGACAGTAATGGAAAGGCTAATTATGCAGAAGAGTTATGAAAAATGATAACAAAAATGAAAGGATAAATATATTATAAAGAGTATGGTTTTTGTTAAATGAGGTTGGATAATCTTTTTGAATTAATTGCAGAATTCAATAAAGTTGATATTAGTTTTTATGACGTCTTGCAAATAATTTTGCTTTAATATCTATAATTTTCCTAATATCATCGCCACTGATTTTAGGAATTGCAGATTTTAAAATAAAATAATTATATTTATTACAGATATCTAAAATTGAAGACTTATTGGAAAATTCTCTTGTGTAGTTCTTGAATTCATTTCTCGAAATTGTTGCATAAGGGATTGGAAGTTGTTTAAATTCATTTGGTGTTAATTCTAAAACACCGCCCCCGTAGAATCTTCCATTTAACTCACTGAATAAAAGGGTTAATGAATTGTAAAAGGAAAATACTAAATCTTGAATGTTGTAGCCATTTCTCATTGTAACTAAATAAGCACTATCGGTTGCATAAACTTTAGCTTTGTTTATAATTAATTTTGGGTATTCGTGGCAACGCTTAAAAAATAAACCATCGGAAGGAGTTTGAATATTCGGTATTGAATACCAGTTTTTACGAATTGAAGTTTTATACCTGTTCTGTATTCCCAACTTTACTCCAATTTTTAAATACTCCCCAATTTGATTATTTTTATCTATGACATTTAAATCAATTAAATATATAGGCTTACTTTCTTTTCTTAAATCATTAAAATCTTTTTTCCTGAACAAAACACTACCATTAACAAAGAATCCTTTTTGAATAATTGGTTTAACATAATTATATAATGAATAACGATTAACTGTCTCTTCGTCAACTATGAAATAATCATTTGCTGCAGTAACAATTCCCGCTTTTGAAGAACAATAATGATTTACAGTTTTAAATTTATCCTTTAATCTTTGAATTAACTCAATTTCGTCGTTTTCTAAATGATGATAAGTCCATTTTGATTCTTTAATGTCTATTCTTTTAGAAAGAGCAAAGTTCTTTTTCTCTAGGTCTTCAACTTTGTTAATGTTGGCAAAGAACAATCCTTTATTAATTGATTTTCTTTCACATATTAAAAGTAAAGTGTCCTGGCCTTTGCATTCTTTAAAAAGTAATTCATTGAATGTGAAAATTTCGACTCGTTCAAATTCTTTTAATATTAATGCTCTTAATTCGGTTGAAAACTTAACCTGCATAAATTCAGAAGGTAGTATTAAAGCTAATATACCGATATCATCTACAAATTTAATACATCGTACAAGAAAAGCTGTCCAAATATTATTTATCTTATGATTTGACAATAACGAATCATTATGAATTTCTTCACATAGCCGAATTTGTTTTTGGGTAAGAAACTTTTTCTTTATATAAGGTGGATTACCAACAACCAAAGAAAAGGTTTTTTTGCTATCTTTCTGAAACTTTAAAAAATCTTCATTTATAAGTTTTAGTCGTTTGCTTATAATTTCTTTACCAAGTTTATCTAATTCTTTTCTATTGATTTCAACAGCAAATAATGATTTAATTCTGTTATATAAGTCATGATGTTTAAATATAGATTTTACAAAAACACCGTCACCTGCACTTGGTTCTAAAATTGACAAATATTTAGTTTTAAGAATTAAGGATACGTGATTAATCAAGAAATCAGTAATTAATTTTGGTGTGTAGTATGAGCCAGTTTTCTTTTGATTCAACTTCTTTTCACTTGAGATTCTGTATAAGGGATATAATTTGAATTCATATCTGCTAATAAATCAAAATACATCTTTGCCATGTCCCTAAATAAATTACAAAGATCAGAATCAGTTATTTTAGAATTGCAAATGTTGTCTATTAAGTTGTTAATATTAGTTAGTTCCACAAAAATAATGTTAATTATTGTATATTCTTTTCGTTCTAGCAACAGCTGTGGTCTATTTAAAAATAACTTTTCAATTATATAATTTGCTGATATATTTTTCCCTTCTAATTTATAATTAGTTTTTTCAGACCATTCTAATATTGTTGAATAGTCAATTTGGCTGGGATCCGGGTAACATTTTTGAGACCATGTATTATCAGGTTCATTTGGCCAATCATTACTTTTGAAACAATTACAAATAGAACAAGAAAAGAACAAATTTGACCATTCATTTTCCAAGGCGGGAAAAAGACTTTTTGGTCTATAATGTTCAACATGAAAATTTCTTATTCCACCAAATTTTTTCTCAATAATTGTGCAATATACACATTGATTTTTACATTCCACGGATATTGGATGCTTCCAATCTGAATAATCACCTGTTTTGGGTTTATTTTTAATCTCTTTTTTTATCTGATAATACTTCATTGATTTTGCTTCTTTATATAATCCTCAATTTTGCTCTTAAAATCTTTGATTTCATTTAAATTCTTTTCAAGTTTCCTTATATACTCTTCATGCGAAATTGCATCAGAAGCAAAATGAGGAATTTGCAAATCTAATTGTAATCCCTTTGCTTCGGTCTTATCTCTATCCGTAGCATTGCCCAAAGCAATGATTTCTGCTAACTCCGATAGTCTTTCTAATTTGTCCCTATTAAGTTTATAAAAATTCTCTCCAGATTTCACGAACATTCGAACATATGTTTCAATATTTGAAGTAAATTTTGGTCTTTCAATAATGTCATAAGTAATAGCTTTCACATCATTCATTGCTTCAACAGAATAATTAGTTAACCCAAAAATTGGTAGATCCTTAAAATTTCCCCAAATATTATTAATTATTTGATTTCCAAGGAAAGGTGAGAAATATTTTTCTTTAACTTTATTTTCATTCAATTTCTGATCAATTACAATTACTCCCAAATCATTTTCAATAATCCATGATCTGTATTCATCTAACTTCTCGAATGGTTGCGTCGCAATTAAAGACCAATCCTGAAATTCATCGGTTAAGACACTCCTGATAGCATTTGATGTTGTTTCAAGGACATCTGTTCTGTCATCTATTATTCCAATTGATTTCATATATTATAAATTATAAATTATTATTTTGGTAACCAAATATTAAATTTTGCCCCTTTTAATTCTTCATCTTTATTAAGAGTAATTTCGCCTTCCATCTCATCTACAATTGATCTGACAATAGTCAAACCTAATCCTGTCCCGCTTCTTTGATCTGATTTGCCGATTTTTGTTGTAAATAGAGGATCCCATATACTATTAATGAATTCTTTTGCAACGCCCGGTCCACTATCTGAAACAGTCAAGGAGAATCCTTTTTTATCATTAATATATTCATTCTTTAATGTTACTTTAATTACTCTATTTCTTTTACTATTTGGAACAGCACTATATGCGTTTGTCAAGAGATTAAGGATAATAGATTCAATATCCATTGGGTATGTTTTTGCAACAACATTTTCTATCTCTTTTATTAGTTCAACTCCAATTCCGTCAAGACTGGGTTTTATTTGATCTAAAACTTTATTAATTATCGGTTTAATCCTTCTCTCACGCTTTACCCTCTTTTCTTTTTCAACTCTTGATAAAGCAAATGTGCCCCAACCAGAGATTATTTTAGAATGTTGAATTGCCTTATCAAGTTCAATTAATGCAATTTCAATATCTGGGTTTTTTTTGGAAAGATAACTTCTTGAAGTTTTTGCTGCTAATTTAAATTCATTAATTGAACTTTCTGTCTCATGACCAAATACTGCAGATGCAATACCAAGAGTAGCCAAAGCACTTAATACTCTTTTTTCTTCTAGTAGTTCTTCAATTGTTCTTTCTGTCTCCTCAATAGCTTCATTAACTCTTATAACAGTGTTTGAAATAGAGCTTCCTTTATAGTCTTTATGCTTACTGAGATATTGTTTTACACTTTCTAAATCATTAACAACGGAATTCAATTTTTCGGTAATATAATGAATGCTATCATGAGCTGGTTTCTTTTCTGGTTTTTTAGAAGTCTCTTTTATTATTTCATATCTATAAGTTTCAAGTAACCTAATCGTTGATAAGATTAAAGCTCTTAAATCCTCAAAAGCTTCATTTTCAACTAATCCTTCTCTCGATGCACTATCATTAATTTTAGGGTTTTCATCTCGTGATACATTTACAAAACCTACCAATTGATTTGGTGTAATTTTATAACTTGGTCTGCTTATTCCAGCAGGATCTTCTGCTTTTCTAGCACCGAGCCCCATCCAATCAAAACCAAATTCACTATTTACAAATCCGTAAGGTTTAACAGCAATATTATCTCGATAGATTTTAACCCCAGCATTGATATTTAGGAAAGTTCTTAAATCGCTTAATTTAAAAGAAGTACCTTCTAACAAAGCGGCTTTTCTTGGAAAAAATAAAAGTTTAATATCAACAGGTCCTGTATTAAGAGAACCTGCATACTCTGATTGCATAAATTGATCTCTGTTAATGATTCTTATTTTATTTCTTCTTGCATCTATCTTATTTTTGTATTCATAAATTAATTCTTCTTTCCCATCATAATGCAAGGTTACTTCGATTTCTGCGACTTCATAAATTGCAGTTTTGACTTCTTTAGGAATTGATGGGTCAATGTCATTAATTAATCTAATCTGAAATTCACTGTCATCATGCGATAGAGGGGTAAAAAAAGATAGCTCTCTATACAAATCATTAATGTTTTCTTTTGTCCACTCTTGTCTAAGGTTCTTAATAATTATTTCAGTGCCCGTTTCAGATAATTCATCTTCTTTTTGTGGAATTTTAATAGTAGGATTTTCTAATTCTATTAATTCAATATCAGTCACTACTTTCTTGTCAACATCAAATTCATCCCATTTAACTTCTATTCCAATAACTTTCTCATTTTTTGATTTAGTTATCATATTAAGGTTTGAACCTAATCTGTCCGCAGCTATTCTTCCTATTCCTTTTTCTCCAGTTTTTCTTCTTCCTAAAGTGCTATTTTTGTTTTTCTTCTTCTCGGAAAAACCAATCCTTAACCAATTGTCTTCTAATTCAGTATCGGTCATACCAAAACCATTATCTGCTACCCTAATAATATCTTTTGTTTCTCTGGAATATATCTCAACTTCAACTATTTTAGCATCTGCATCATAACTATTTTTAATCAATTCAATTAATGCCGTAGTATGGTCCTTAATACTATCTCGACCCAATTGAAGTATTACCCGCGCATCTATAGAAAACTTTTTACTCATTATTTTATTAAGTAATTTTAACTAGTTTATTTATCAATTTATCCAGTGAAATATTATTTTTTGACAAAGTTTATTTTCTCATTAAAATTGTTTAAAAATAAATTAAACTTAATTCTTATACAATTCAGAACAGACTTATATACATGAATTCTATTTTCATTTATCAGATAATTTTGTTTTATGTAATTTTACAATTAAGATACATTTATAAACTGTCTTTCATTACACTATTTATTCTTCTTTACTATAAGAATTGGTTCGGTGTATTTCTTATATAATTCGAAGAGGAATTCGAGGCGTGAGAGTTCGTTTGGGAAGGGCTGGGGACGATAGCAGAGGTCGACGGCTTTGTCGAGTTTGTTATGAGCGTCAACGAGTTTCTTTGGCATAGAGAGCGGGTCGTAGAGGTTGGCGAGTGATTCGTTTTTGAATTCATCACGGACGGATAAGAGATTACCGACTGCTTCTTCAACTCTTTTTGTCTTTTCTTCTGATGGATTATCCGGCCAAGGATAATTATTATATACTAAATTATTTGAATATCTATAGTCACTTTTCATTCTTCCGCAAATTTGTCTAACCCAAGCCATATGCATAGTAGATGTTATAACTCCAAAATGATAATAATTTGCATTTGGAATTACACTACAAGTGTTGTTTACAATATTATCTTTGCTTAAAAACGCTATCGGTATAAATTTTCTATTTTCAGAGGATGTTAATGGTATCAGAATAAAATCTGATTTAGGTTGTCTTATTTCACCAAAAAGGTACGGATATGATGATAATTTTCTTGTCGCCTCACGATTACTTTTCAACCTATAAGTTTTTACTTTTTGAATTCTCTTTTCAACTTCGGGTAATTCCTTTATTTCGGATGGTTTTATATCTTCCAACCATAAACACCAACGTTTTTCATTATGTAAGAATTCACGACCGCTTATCAATGGTTTAATGAATTTAATTGCATTGGGTTCGTCTTTTAGAAATTGATTTTTTTCTTCATCTGTAAACAGAAAATTACCATCGTCGTTAGGCATACTTCCGAATGTTATATCTGGAACATCACAAAGAGAATTATTGCGAGATAGAAATAATAAATTATCACTATCAACTAAATACGGATTAATCCTATTTGTTTTAATTTCGACAGGGTCTGCTTTTATGTCTTCGTAATCGAATAATCTTTTGTTCTTTGTGTCATAATTTGCAAAACCGATAATAATCACGTGAACAGCGGCTTTTCCTTTTGCTTCGTTATCCCATTTAAAAGTGCGATGTGCAAAATCTATATGAATATTCTGGCTTAATAAATATGACCATAGAATCCCGACTTGTTCTCCCTGAGAAATAGAATTAGTAGAAACGAATGCAACTTTGATATTTACATTTTTAATATACTCAGTTGCCTTTATATACCATGCACAAACATAATCAAGAACACCATAATTTTTAATTCCATTGAATATTAAATCCATATCTTTATTCTGTTCCTCATCTCGTCTTTTCTTACCTATAAACGGCGGATTTCCGAGTATGTAACTGCATTGTTCTTTGAGGATTATGCTGTTCCAATCGAATCGGAGTGCGTTTCCATTGACTATATGAGGGGATTTTTTTAAAGGGATACGTGCAAAGTATTCGCCGAACTCAATCGAGAGTTTTGTGTTCATCTGGTGGTCTATGAGCCACATTGCGACTTCGGCAATGCGTGAGGGGAATTCTTCGATTTCGATACCGTACATACAGTCAACGTCTATTTTGCTTATTTCTTTAGCCTCAAAACGCATTTGAATGTTTGATTCTATTATCTCGCCTTGTTTTCCATCAGACAATATTTCTTTGCGGGAGAAAGTAAATAAGTGTTTTAATATTTCTAATTCGAGCAATCTTAATTCGCGATATGCAATTATGAGAAAGTTTCCACAGCCGCATGCAGGATCGAGAAATTTTAATGATGCAATTTTATCGTGAAAAAGACGGAGTTTGTTTTCGTTTGATTTGCATTTTTCAAATTCTTCTTTTAATTCATCGAGAAATAGACCGTTTATAACTTTCAGTATATTCTTTTCGGATGTATAGTGAGCGCCGAGGTCGCGACGTTTTTGTTTATCCATGACAGATTGAAATAAAGAGCCGAATATAGCAGGAGAAATTTTGCTCCAATCGAAAGAACAACATTCGAGAAGAATATTTCTCATGTCCGAATCGCATGAAGGAATTTCGAGGTACTCTTTATACAAATCGCCGTTGACGTAAGGGAAGGCATTAATATCCTCGTCGAGATTTACCTGTCTTTTATCTTCATGAGTGTTTAGAATCTGGAAAATATGAGAAAGCTGGCTGCCGAGGTCGGAGCCATCTGTTTTAGTTTTATTGCGAATATAATAATCAAAATGTCCGCGGGGGAAAATACCTGTATCATCGGCAAAAAGACAGAACAGGATTCTAACGAGCAGGACTTCAAGTTTGTGTCCTTCGTAGTTATTGCTTTTCAGAGCGTCGTGCAGTTTGCCCATAAGATTAGCGGCAAGAATATTTACAGGGTCTTCATCTTTATAAGTCTGTTTTTTTACGCCGAGTATGAAATCGAAATGATGAATGTTTTTGTGAAGATCATCCAGAGTGAAATCATGCTCTGTGTTTTCTTCGAGATTGTACAAACGGAAACGATTGAAATCTGAAACGAGAACATATTTGGGAAGCTCTTCTTCTTTAATACCCGGGAAATAATCGAGTGCCTGAGTGTATGCACGGTCGAGGTTTTTGCCTTTAGATTTGTGCTCGATTAAAAGAACACCTTTCCAGAATAAATCTATGTAGCCCTGCTTATCTCCGAGTTTTTTAACGGGTTCTTCGAAAGAGGCAACACGCTTGCGTGAGATACCAAAAATGGAAAAGAATTCATCCCAGAAGGTTTTCGCTTCTGCTTTTTCGCTGATTTGATTTTCCCACTCTTTAGAAAATTCAAGCGCACGTTTTTTAACTTCGTTCCAACTAAGAGGCATATGCTGTTATTGGTTTATTTAAAATAGTAATTTTATTTTTTAGAAGTTATGGAATAGAGTTTTTTATCTTTATAAATTTATAATCTGTCTGCATGGTGCTTTGTTGCAATTTGAATGAAATTTGTCAATATTCAAGTTTAATTTTCTATGTCAAATCTACATCTTTTATCAATAAATGTATCTCAAAAAAATACGTTGAAATAATTGAATCTTTTTGATAAGTTATCAAATAAATAAAAGATATATTTTAATTTAGTTATTTATTTCTTTGAACAATTATTTTAAATAATTGAATGATAAAATTGTATTATGATTACCAATCCTAACATTCCTGTATTTTTTGAAATAAATGAAATAGAAGATTATCTTAAATCATTACCATCTAACAAACTTAAATTAGACTATCTGAAAGAACTTTATTCCGAATTCATTTTTGTATGTTATAGAGTACAAGACAAAAATCTTGGTAATTATATAAAATCTAAAAACCTGGGACACAAATTCTTTCCGATACCATATATTCCCAGTACAGATAAATACCAGACACACATTTCAATGTCAGAATATATAAAGTTTTTAAGATTAATAGATGGAAAACTCCTGCCATTCGTTCGAAAGGAAATCAAAAAACTTGATAAATCATTTAAGGAAAACCATAGTCTGATAATAAAAGACTATCCCGTATTTAATTTTAATAAGGAAAAGATACTACAATACATTGATACGTTGACTATAGATAAATTAGGCTATATCTATTTTATGATTCGTAATAGAACAGAATATTTTCATGGGTTGCATTCAAAAAAGATGACACCTCAAGAAATAGATATATTACTTAATGAGGATGATTTATATAGTGAGTTGAAAAGATTACAATACACATTGGAAAGATTCCCGGAACGTATGAATGAGAAAAACATTCTCAATACAAATACTGAAAAAGATGAACCTGAATTATTTAAAATTGACAAATCATTATGCAGATTTGATATCATCGGAATAAAAGAAATTGCTAAAAATAAAGGAAACTCACAGGATGCAATAATTTATTTGATGCATGTAAAAAAGGAAGCATTGCAGAATGAAAATTTAATCCCGAATGGTGCTATACAATCATTATTGAGATATCTTGCAATTGAAATTGATTTCTACAAAGAGAAGCAAAAAATGGAAAATGAATCATTTGCTAAACAATCGTCTGTTGCAGCCGCTCCTCTTGAACCTAAAAAAGACACTATCCGTCTTCATTGGCAAGGCGACGATGTTCTTCTTCCGTATTTAATGAAACAATTGTTTGATGAAGGATTTATTAACAGCAGTGATTATGAATTAAGAAGAGATTTTATTGAACAATCGTTTTACAAGAAAAACAAAGCTATTTATTCTGCAAAAGAAGCCGGTACTGCTGAGTCAAACTATAAATTAAACAAAAATAATAAGCCGAGTAAATCCCATAAAGTTGAGAGAGTTATTGACTCACTTAAATCAAAAAGAGATGAATTAAGCGAAAAGAAGACTCCCCTCTCTAAAAAGAAGTAATACATAATATCACTCTAATCCCAATGTTGATAAGCCTTACTGCTTATTCATCTGTAAAATAAAATCATTGTCAATCCTTGGCAATCATGTTTTCCACGATGTACAATGGTATCCCCAAATCTTTCATGGTAATTTTGTATAACAATAAAATAAAATTGTACATGCAAAATGAAAATGAAAGCATTGAAAGAAAACAAAGGAATAGAAAGGATAAGAGAAAATAAAGGAGATACATCAAAAAAGATGTTCTTGGAAAATGACACACTGCATTCTCTGGTTACTATAGTTTTTCATTTCCCTGCTTGCATATTTAGCAGTTTCTCTAATTTAAGCGGTGATGTTTTCATATTGACTTCATATAGACTTTATATGGATTCCATATACACGGCATATAGCTCTTATATAGCTTTCATATACCTCTCATATAGAAACATATTGAAATATGCATTTTCAATGTCTATTAATTCAATCAATTCTTTAAAATGGGGAGGTAATCCCCGATACACCGGAAAAAGTCCGCCCATGTTGGAAGCTATAACAGCACAAAAGTATATTAAGATATTTTTTAAAAACATTAAATATTAAACAAAATGAATACGAGTAATTTCTTATCAGTAATACAAATATTTAGCTTAAAACTTAAACAGAAAGGAGCTCTACAATGGCTAAGTTGAATGATCAACACCTCGGAACCCTGAGGGGGGCTTTAGGTCCTCAGGTATTTAAAATGCTTTTCGGTGAGGCATACGTTTCAAGATTACCCCATCGTACTTTGAATGAACCATCTGCAGAAACGATTGAAAGAAGAAATAGATTCAAGATGTGTATGAAATTTTCGAAGGCACTCTATGATTTATCGATGCTTAGAAAATTCTGGAACGACTTTACTCCGGAAGGGGTGACAAAAAGAATCCCGACTATAGCCAAGATTGCAAAGGTCTCTTACAAGACCATTTCAACGACGGCGGTTCTCGACGAAACTTTTCTTGCACCGGATTTCGGTTTCAGTATTGTCCCAACAGATGTTGCCATTGACGGAACGGAAATAAGCGTCACGCTCGACCCAATCGGTCTAAACGAAGGTCTGGATTTAGCAGTTGAGAAGTTTATTCGTCTCGGCTGTGTGATGCATTTATACGACCCTGTGAACGGAACTCAGGTTTCTAACAGGTTCATGACTTTTCTTTCGCCAAACGTAGTTCTTAATCTGGCAAATCCGTTGAGCTTCACTATACCGATAATCTCAACGAAACAAACTATTTACAACGCATACGATACGCATAAAACGTTTCTGATATTGGTAACGTCGGATGAGAATGGCAAATCGGTGCATTTTTCTAACACATTTATTTCTTAAGTTCAAAAGCGATGAAAACAAAAGGTGCACATTCAGATTTCAAAGCAGATGAACTTAACCAAGAGTATTGCCCCTTTTTAAGGGGGCAATACCCCTTTTTTGCAAACATACGTTTGCTTTTCGAGACAATTTAATTTAATTAATTTTTTAAAACTTAAAAACATAATAAAATGGCAAGAATAAAATATTTTTCAACAGGCAGAATTTCCGGTAAGGTCGGAACGTTGGTTTACTTTACTAAAAATGGTAAATCATTCGTGCGGTCAGCGGGAATAAGAAAAGATAATCCTTCATACAATGATATTGTTAGAAGGCAGAAATTTGGTATGAGCACGAAACTTGCAAAGTGCATTAACAGTGTTCCTGAACTGAAAGCACTATGGGAGACGCACAAAAGTGCTATTGGAAGTACTTTCAACGCAATTCAAAAAGCGAATTACGAAAAGGTTAATGGAAAAGATGTATTGGATACTCCTGCTGTAATCCCCGGTTTATACGATTCAATTCAGACGGATAAAGCGGTAAAGTTTAAAGGTCAGGAGCTTAGGTTTGCTTTGAGCGAAGATGAAACACATGATATTTATGCATGCTCTCTCAGAGAAAACGCGATTATCGCCGGTGTACTCTTTCTGAATTATCATGATTATAACAGCAATGAACCTTACAGGTTTATAGGCTTAAAAGGAAATATTGTAAAAACTAAGAAAGGCGATACTGCTGTGATAAAAATTGGAGAACGCATTTCATCAATAATGAAAGAATACTCCGTAATAAATTTTTATTTCGGTATTGTCAGCGGTGATAAAGGCTTCGGAAATTATATGAGAAAAATTTCACTGCAAATAACAAAGACTTTATCTTAGATTTTGTAGTTTGGAGACAGCATCACTGTGAGGTACGGATAATTGAAATAATAGTCAGAATATCGTTAACGATTTGATATAATTCTTGAATTAACTTATTCTGTTGTTTAAGATATTCAATAAACGCCGGAGGTTATCTTTTTGCGCACAAAGTTCTGATGGAGAAATAACCGCGCGTTTTATTTCGAATATCCGCGGGATTGTGAATCTGCCTTTTGAGTAGGAGTACATCAAAGTCAGGTCAATGAAATTGAGAATGAAATTAAAATGGTAATGTAATAGCGGCTTTTGCAGCGTGAATCCGAGTCTTTTTGCCGTGCTATCGCTGAAGAAGTATGACGTGCCTTCAATAAATAATGTGGATTTTATTTTTCCGTTTTCTATTTCCTGAATTATTTTTAAAAGTCCTTCCAAAAAGTATGATAGTAACTTGTTCCGGGCTTTTATGCCTTTGTCTTTTAATTTCATGTATAAGATGTAATCGAAAGAGGTTCCGTTGTGCAGGTCAAGTTTCTTTTTAGATTTAATTCCAAGAAGCATAGGCGAGTAGTAAATGTAATATCCCGAAACTCTCATTAGCGGCGTTATTGTGCAGACGGCTAAAGGTAAAGTAACGGGAAAAAGAAGGAGGTAAAGAAAACTAAATTTAAAACTGAACATCATGGTAATACCGAGCGGCATACCGCCGATAAAAGCAAGCGTTATAGATACTATCCAGAGAACTATTTTCGGTAATGCATAGAATTTATTCATCGGAAACGGAGAAATTATTTCCTCAGGTGTAGGTATCCGCCTCTGTGAGGTATGGACGAATGCATCGTGATGAATGCTTTGGGGTCAATTTCTATTATTAATTGCATTACTTCTTTTTGTCTTTTGCGTGGTATTAAAACAAGAAGAACCGTGACTCCCCCGCTGGCACCTTCGCCCGGGATGAGCGTTACTCCGAATTTGTTTTGGCGAAGCACATCTGTTATATCATCGGCGAAGTTCATGGATATTATATTTAGCCATACAAAACCTGAACCGAGTTTTTGTTCGAGAGTGATGCCGAGGATAGTGCCGGTTGCGAATCCTGATGAGTAAGCAACTACGTTAATCCAGTTATCGAGCTGTGACATTACGCTGCTGATTGCGACGACCCAGATTGTTACTTCTACAAAGCCGATTGCACCTGCTATGTACTTTTTTCCCTGTACGGTGATAATCATTCGGATAGTTCCGAGCGATACATCGATAATGCGGAGTAACATTATCATTAGTGCGAAAAGTATGGTTCCTGTCATCGGGTTTTCATTATTTCGTACTTCTCATTCAGTTCCTTTACAAACTTTGCGATATCTTCGTCGGTGAAGTCTTTCATTTTTGCGATTTGCTCTATTGACCCCCACCTTACAGTACCGGCCTGCATTACCCTGATCTTATACTTTGCAAAATAGCTGGATGCTGCGGGCAGGACGCGGATTAACTCTTCCATATCTGTATCTTTTGTAAAACGCATCAGACAATTTTGCTGAATTCTTTTATGAATGCTTCGTTTTCTTTCATAAGCCCCATTGTGACCCTTATGCAGTTCGATAACCCAAAAGCTGTGAGCGGACGGATAATAACTCCTTTCTGCAATAGCTTCATATTTGTATCTGTTACACGCCCGGCAGAAAATAAATCGAGCATAACAAAGTTTGCATAGGAAGGAGTTATCTTAATCTTGCCCTTTTCTTCCAGAGGTCTTAATTCATTAAGAAAATAATTGTAACCTTCCTGATTAAGAGTAATAGATTTGTTTATAAAATCATCGTCATCCAAAGCACCAATCGCCGCTGCCTGTGCCAAAGTATTAGGTTCGAATGGGAGCTTTGTTTTCATTAACGTTTCAACTGCAAATTCATGAGCGAATCCGTAACCGATTCGTAAACCCGCAATACCGTAAATCTTTGAGAATGTTCGAAGTGTTATAACATTGTCATACCTGTAATCGAGTGAATTAGGATATGCAGGATAATTTATCGCATACTCGAAATAAGCTTCGTCGAAAAGTATAAGCACATCTTTCGGTACTTTTGAATAGAAGTCATCGAATTCATCTTTAGTAATTATAGTGCCCGTGGGATTGTTTGGATTGCAGAGGTATATTATTTTTGTGTTTTTGTTTATTCTTTCGAGAATACCGTTTAAATCGAACTTATACGTCTCCCTTGACATCGGAACGTAATGCGTTTTATTGCTGCGTCCCATAGCGAGTACCTGAAAGCCTATAAATGTGGCTTCGGAGGTTATAATTTCATCATCGTCGCATAAGAAGCAGCGCAGAATATTTGCCATAATGCTTTCGGAACCGCTGCCTACCGCTATATTTTTCGCAGGAATATTAAATTTAGCCGAAAGTTTTTCTCTCAGCAGGACAGAGCCGACATCGGGATACCTGTGAATTTCCTCCACGAGTTTCTTCTTAGCTTCAATTGCTTTTGGAGAAGGACCGAGAGGATTTTCGTTCGATGCAATCTTATGAATTTCCTTTAGTCCGAATTCGCGCTGTAACTCTTCTATTGACTTACCCGGGATGTAGGGTTTTAAGTTCTTAATAAAATCAGGAGTTTTAAACATAATCAGATTATTTCTACAAAATTAATGTTTATTAAGCATTTAAAAAATGTAAAATTTAAGTTATTAATTAATTGTAATATTTGATTTAAATATTTAATTTCTTTCAATTCTAAACTCAATCAAACAATGACAGACGATTACAAAGACATTAAAACATTCGACCAGAAAGATTGGATTAAGGAAAACCTATCTTACAAGAAAGACAGCGGAAACTGGGCATGGATATACCATAGAATATCGGGTATAGCATTGATAGCATACCTTTTCCTCCATGTTTATTCATTAAGCACACTGACCGATGGCAAAGCAGCGTTTGAGACAAAAATGAGCACGTTTTCTTCCGGTCCTTTTCTCGTTTTGGAATGGGTGCTCTTTATCTTCGTATTATTTCATTCACTGAACGGAGTGAGAATAGTTCTCGTTGACCTTGCCGACGGTTCTAAGTACCACAAAACACTTTATAGAGTCTCCTGGATAGCCGGCATTTTGCTCTTCCTTGGAATGGGATACATTATGCTTTCACACTTATTTTTGAAATAAAATTTAATTTTAATATAATATGTATAAATATCAATCATCAAAAAGCTCGGGTTCAAAAAGCTGGATGCTGCAGAGAATCACGGGTATTGCACTGGTTGTTTTTGCTATCGGCCATTACATTCTAATGCACTATAACCTCGATTCGGGACATACATATCAGGCAGTCTTGAACAGAATGCAGTTTTCATGGTACAGGATTATAGACCTGGTTTTCCTTACGCTCGGTATGTACCACGGTTTAAACGGACTCTGGGGAATCTTCAGAGACTACAAGATGGAGCCATGGCTCAAAATAACTCTGGTAAGTGCCATTGTAATACTCGGTCTGGCGTTCACTGCCTGGGGTTATATCATAATTTTCTCGATTCCTTATCCGAATGCTATAACATTAAATTGAATTATTTTTAAATCTTAATTTTACTATATTATTTTAAACTTAAACTAAGGAGATGTAATGGAGAAATTTACTAAATTACAGGAAACACTCGACGGAATGAAAGTCGATATCGAGAAATTCTATGAAAAGAATCAAAATGCTGCCGGAACAAGACTGAGAAAAGAACTTAACAATCTCAGAAAGATGGCTGCAGAAATAAGAAAAGAGATACAGGATATTAGAATTACAAGAAAAACAAAAGCTGAATAAGGGACGGAAAGAGTTTTATAGCTTACTGATTAGAAGTGGGTATATGTTTTTTAGCCCACTTTTTTAATAATTCATCCCGATACGAATAAAAAAGTGCTGAAATCAAATATAAGAAATTTTTGCATAATTGCGCATATTGACCACGGCAAATCAACTTTAGCCGACAGATTGCTTGAACTAACAGGCACGGTTGCGAGCAGAAACATGTCAAGACAGGTGCTTGACGACATGGACCTTGAACAGGAAAGAGGTATTACGATAAAGCTTCATGCCATTCAGATGAACTATAAAGCAAAAGACGGTGAAGAGTATGTTTTAAACCTTATCGACACGCCCGGACACGTTGATTTTTCTTACGAAGTATCCCGTTCACTCGCAGCGTGTGAGGGGGCTTTGCTGATAGTTGACTGTACACAGGGTATTGAGGCTCAAACAATAAGCAACTTGTATCTTGCAATTGATAACGGACTCGAGATTATACCCGTTATAAACAAAATTGACCTGCAGAGCGCAATGATTGAAGAGACGAAAGATCAGATTATTGAGCTCATAGGAGGAAAACGGGAGGATATACTTTCAGTTAGTGCAAAAGTCGGTACAGGAACGGAAGAAGTACTCGAACAGATTGTTGCAAAAATACCTCCTGCAAAGATTATACATGATGAACCTTTAAGAGCGTTAATTTTCGACTCAATATTCGATACTTACAGAGGGGTAATTGTATATTTAAGAGTTTTTGAGGGCGACCTTAAAGAAGGTGATAAGATTGAATTTTTTGCATCAGGAAAACAATTTGAAGCTGAGGAAGTTGGAATTCTCAAGATGGAGAGAAAAAGAACGGGCATTTTGAAAGCAGGCGATGTAGGATATTTGATAGCGAATATAAAGGACGTTAATGATTCAAGAGTCGGTGATACGATAATTGATGTCAATAACAGAGCAAAAGAGCCGATTCCGGGTTTCAAAGAAGTTAAGCCGATGGTGTTCAGCGGAATTTATCCTGTTGCCTCGAATGATTTCGAAAATCTCCGGGACGCACTTTCAAAGCTTAAATTAAATGACGCAGCACTTTCTTACGAACCGGAAACATCAGTAGCACTCGGCTTTGGTTTCAGATGCGGATTTCTTGGTTTACTGCATCTTGAAATAGTACAGGAAAGGCTTGAAAGAGAATACGATTTAAACATAATAACAACAGTTCCAAACGTAGAATATCAGGTGTTTAAATCAAACGGTGATATGATACTTGTTGATAATCCTTCGTTGATGCCCGATGCAACGGTTATAGACCACGTGAAAGAACCTTATATTTCATCGCAAATTATAGTGCCTGTTGAATTCATAGGCAATATAATGAAGCTTGCTAATGACAGAAGAGGAGTTTTTAAAAATCAGCATTACATCGATGCAAAACGCGTTGACCTTTATTTTGAATTTCCTCTTGCGGAAATAATTTTTGATTTTTATGACAGGCTGAAATCATTGACAAAAGGTTATGCATCGTTCGATTACGAATTAATAGATTACAGAAGCGGAGACCTCGTTAAACTGGATATTCTTCTGAACGGGGAATCAGTTGACGCTTTATCTACAATAATTCACAGAGAAAATGCATATTACTGGGGCAGAAAACTTTGCGAAAAACTCAGAAAGCTGATACCAAGGCACATGTTTGAAGTAGCTATCCAGGCTGCTATCGGATCGAAAGTAATAGCAAGAGAATCAATAAGTGCTCTCAGGAAAAATGTAATTGCAAAATGTTACGGCGGAGATATTTCCAGAAAACGTAAACTTCTCGAGAAACAAAAAGAGGGAAAAAGACGTATGAAACAAGTAGGGTCTGTTGAAATACCTCAGGAAGCTTTTTTAGCAGTACTTTCAATTGAAAAATAGAATATAAACTAATAAGAATGGCATTAAAAGAAAACGTTCCTTCAAAAGTACCAAAAGAAATATTAGATAAAAAGAAGAAGAAATCAAAACCTAAAGAATATTTTGACGCTCTTGTTTGGGCGGCAGTTGTGGCATTTCTGATAAAAGTATTCTTGTTTGAAGCATACAGAATACCCACTGGTTCGATGGAAAATACACTGCTTGTCGGTGATTTTTTACTCGTGACGAAATTTACGTACGGAGCGACTACACCGCGGAATATACCTTTCACGGATATTCGTATCCCCTACGTTAAGCTCCCGGGGTTTAAAGATCCAAAACCCGGTGATGTTGTTGTATTCGATTTTCCGGGTGAGAGAGATGAATTGAAATCGCATGAAGTACTGAATTATATTAAAAGATGTGTAGGGGTCCCGGGAGATGAAATAAAAGTTGTAAATAAAGTACTTTACAGGAACGGACAAATATTTCCGAATCCTCCGCAATCGAAATTTATTGCTCCGCTGCAGCCGCCAAATCTTGCTAATAACAGGATATTTCCTAAAAACTCGGGGTGGAATGAGGATAACTACGGTCCGATAAGAATTCCAAAAGTAGGTGATAAGATTAAAATTGACAATACTAATTTTGAATGGTACAAGATGTTTATTATGAAAGAAGGATACAGTAACGTTATACTTAATCCGGATGGTTCTCTTACTGCTGACGACATGAAGTTTAACGATGGGATGTATGAAGTGAAGAGGGATTATTTATGGATGATGGGAGATAACAGAAATAACTCACTTGACAGCAGATTCTGGGGATTTATGCCTATGGAAAATGTTGTTGGAGAAGCATTTATTATTTACTGGTCGTGGGATGCAAATATTTCCTTCGCAAATTTCTTCGATTTATTAGGTTCCATAAGATGGAACAGGATAGGTTCACTGATTAAATAAATAAGAATTTCATTTATTATGTAAAGGCAGATAATGAAATATCTGCCTTTTTTAATTTACCTTTAATGAGTGTAATAGAATACGTAAATTGCATGACTTCTTACAACCAATTTAACAATCGAATAATTTTTAATATAATTTTATGAAAAGTCCTAAAAGAAAATTAATACTAAATATCAGAGACTACGTTGGCATTGTCTTTGGAGCGATTATTTTTGGTATATCGTACTCCTGGTTTCTGATACCTTTTAAAGTATCACCCGGTGGAGTCGGTGGTATTGCACAGATTATTTACAACTTTCTTGGAATACCGGCGGGTACATCAATGCTTATACTGAACATTCCCCTGTTTATATTAGGATGGATTTTCCTTGGCAGGCAATTTGGATTAAAATCTTTTTTAGGAATGTTTTTAGGTTCTGTCTTTGCAGACTTGCTGAATCCTGAATTGCTGTATAAGAATTTCCCTATCATGAGGGATTACATAAACACCCAGTACTGGGCTTTTACTGACAGCATACTGCTCGCATCGCTTGCAGGTTCGGTTTTACTCGGTTTTAGTCTTGGGATAATATTCAAGTTCAGAGGTTCTACGGGAGGAACGGATATTCCTGTTGCAATATTGAAGAAATATTTCGGATTATCAATAGGAACAGGTTACTGGATTATAGAGACACTGATAATATTTTCAATAGGTATTGCTTTTACAGACCTTAATCTGATAATCTGGGGTTACCTGAATCTGTACATTACAACACAAATAGTGGATATTACCGCCGAAGGAATACCTTATACAAAGGGTGCATACATAATTACAAATCAGGAAAATGAGATTAAAGAAAGAATAATAACCGAGCTTGACAGAGGTATTACAATTTTTCTAAGTGAAGGGGGATATAGCGGGAAAAGGCAAAACGTTTTATTTGTTGTAGTTAATCGGAGACAAATTAGCAGTTTAAGGAGATTAGTTAAAGATGAAGACCCAAAAGCGTTTATGGTACTCGTTGATGTTCATGATGTTATGGGTGACGGATTTAAAACCCGGATTCTTGATTTTCAGCAGACTTAGACGCTTAATTTCATTGAAAAATGATAAAAATTTCGTTAAATTTAGTGTTTGTTTAAAAATATTTAATGTTTGAGGATTTAACAAATAAATTCGATTCCGTTCTTAAGAAAATAAGAGGACAAGGGAAAATCACGGAAAAAAACGTTGACGAATCGTTGCGTGAAGTTCGCCGTGTTCTTTTTGATGCAGACGTTAATTATAAAGTAGTTACAAACTTTATAAAAAACGTTAAAGAAAAATCGTTAGGACAGAATGTAATAAACAGCATAACTCCCGGACAGTTAATCGTCAAGATTATAAATGATGAGTTAATTGAACTGATGGGAAGCGGAAAAAGCGATATAATACATTCTAATAAAATTCCCTCAATCATTATGCTTGCCGGACTACAAGGTTCCGGTAAAACGACTTTAGCAGCGAAACTCGCTAAATATTTAAAATCAAAAGGGCGTAATCCCCTGCTTGCAGCTTGTGATATTTACAGGCCTGCAGCCATTGAACAGCTAAAAGTTCTGGGCAAAGAAATTGATGTTCCTGTTTTTTCACTCGATGGTGAGAAAGATGTAGTAAAGATTACAAAACAAGCAGAAGATTTTGCACGCAAGAATGCAAGAGACACAATGATTATCGACACCGCAGGAAGACTTGCCATCGACGAACAAATGATGAATGAAGTTGCTAATATTAAGAAGGCAATGGTACCGGATGAAATACTTTTTGTGGTTGATTCGATGACCGGTCAGGATGCGGTTAACACTGCAAAAGCATTCCATGACAAGCTCGATTACAGCGGTATAGTACTTACAAAGCTTGACGGCGATACTAAAGGCGGCGCAGCTCTATCAATAAGAGCCGTTGTTACTAAACCAATAAAGTTTGTCAGTGTCGGAGAGAAACTTGATGCACTCGAGCAGTTTCATCCTGACAGAATGGCTTCACGAATTCTTGGTATGGGCGATATAGTGTCTTTTGTTGAGAAAGCACATCAGGAGATTGATATATCTGAATCTGCAAAACTTGAAGAAAAACTCAGAAGAAACAAGTTTGATTTTAATGACTTCTTATCCCAGATAAAACAGGTAAAGAAGATGGGTTCAATAGGCGGTCTAATTTCAATGATACCGGGAGCAAGCAAAGCCTTAAAGGATAAAGAGATTGATGAAAAGGTTTTTCACAGAATTGAAGCGATAATTCTTTCAATGACTTTAAAAGAAAGAGAGAATCCTCAAATACTAAACGGTATGAGAAGAAGAAGAATCGCAAACGGAAGCGGATCATCAATACAGGAAGTTAACCGACTGATAAAGCAATTTGAGGACATGAAGAAAATGATGAGGAATTTTTCAGGCGGAAAGATGAAGAATTTGCTTAAAGGAATGAAATTACCACCTGATATGATGAACAAGCTTAACATAAATTAAATTTTTAAAATAATTAATATATAAACGTACTCGAAAGGAGACATTTTTCTTGGTCAAGTTAAGACTTAAAAGAATGGGAAAGAAGAACATCCCGCTTTACAAAATCGTAGCTGCAGATTCACGTTCACCGCGCGACGGCAAATTTATTGAATCAGTTGGTCATTACAATCCGCATCTCGAACCAATGCAGATTACACTTAAAGAAGACAGAGTAATCCACTGGTTAAAAAAAGGAGCAAAACCAACGGATACAGTAAGAAGCCTGCTTAAAAAAGAAGGTGTAATGATGAAATTCCGTCTTATGAATTCAAAGATTAGTCCGGAGAAAATTGAAGAAAAGATGAACCTTTTCTTTGAGGATAAACCTGCAAAACAGCAGAGGACTAAAGCGAGAAAATTGAGACAGAAAGAAGCGAAAGCAAAAAAAACAGAAGAGAAAACAGAGGAAGCTAAAGCATAATAGTATTTAACCGTTACAACGGTTATATGAATTAGTTTGTGTGTTTGAAGTAATGAATATGCTTGGATGATGTGATATTTGTTTTAAAATAAAACACAGTGGACGATTTAAATCAACTTATTTTCATAGGCAAAATAACGAAGCCGGTAGGCGTAAAAGGTCTGTTAAAGGTGATACCATTAACTGACTTCCCCGAAAGGTTTTTGAAACTGAAGGAAGTTTATATTTTTAATGAAAGCCTGAATAAATTGGTTATAAACTCCAAGACAGAGAAAAAATTATTCAAGATTAAGGAAGTTTCGCTATTCAGTAATTATATAAAGCTGAAACTTGACGGGTATGACGATATAAATGAAATCAGCAGTTACATAAATATGCTGATTTGCATAGATGAGAAGAAAAAAGTGAAACTACCGAAGGGATTATATTATTATTATGAAATGTTAGGATGTATTGTGTATGAAGGAAAAAATATGCTTGGGGAGGTGATTCGTATAGATAATTTTGGAAGTTCGGATATTTTATTCGTTAAAACTTCAAAAGGAAATGAAGTGATGATTCCGCTTCTTAAAGAGATTGTGACAAAGATTGACGTAATAAAGAAGAGAATTGATGTAGCACTTATTGAAGGATTGATAGATTATGATGCGGTTTGACATTATATCAGCCAATCCAAAGATTCTTGAAAGTTCTTTGACAAATGGTTTGATTTCGAGAGCGAGAAAAAAGGGACTCGTATCTGTCCATCTGCATAATCTAAGGGATTATGCCGAAGGAAAGTATAAACAAATAGATGATTTACCCTATGGAGGAGGAGCAGGTATGATATTGAAACCCGAACCTTTTTTCAAATGTGTAGACAGACTTATGGAAAAATATGATTATGATGAGATAGTCTATTTTTCACCGCAAGGAAAAAGATTGAACCAGAAGTTTGTAAACTATTATTCTCTAAAGAATAATATATTGTTGATTTGCGGACATTACAAAGGAATCGATGAACGTGTCATTAAAAGATACGTTACAGCAGAGATATCAATAGGTGATTATGTTCTTTCATGCGGGGATGTGGCAGCTCTCGTTTTTATTGATTCAATCTCGAGATTATTGCCGGGAGCACTCGGAGACGGGGAATCAGCTTTGACTGACACATTTCAAATTGAATCGGGATTTGACTATCCGCAATACACAAGACCGGAAAAGTATGATGGATTAAAAGTACCTGAGGTTTTATTATCAGGTAATCATAGTAAAATAAATGAATGGCGCAGCAAAAAAGCTTTAGCAAAATACAGAAAAATTAAAAAATTAAATAAACAATAATTACAGGAGCAATTAATTAAATGAACAAAATTAAATTAGTCGAAGCAGCACAGTTAAGAAATGATTTACCCGACTTTCGTGTTGGCGATACAATAACTGTTTTCGTCAAGGTTATTGAGGGTGACAAAGAAAGAGTACAGCAGTACAAGGGTATAGTTATGGGAATTAAAGGCAGCGGATTAAGCAAGACTTTCAGGGTAAGAAAAATATCCAATGGCGTCGGTGTTGAAAGGATATTCCCTATCAATTCACCAAAGATATTAAAAGTAGTAATCGAAAAGCATGGCGGTATCCGCAGAGCGAAACTATACTATTTAAGAGGTCTTACGGGTAAGGCTGCAACAAAGATAAAAGAAAAGAGAAGAAAAATTCTTGAATCGGTGATTGAAGAATCGCCTGCTCCTGCGATACAAGTAAAAGCAGAAGATACACAAGCTGAAGAAACAAAAGAGTAATCTTTCTTAATCAGGTCAGTTAACATAATACTGACCCTTTTTATTTGAAGTGTCCAATAACAAGATATTTATATCGGTTGCAGGTAATATCGGTTCAGGGAAATCTTCACTAACGGAATTACTTGCTGAAAAATTTAAATGGCTGCCATATTATGAGTCAGTTGCTGATAATCCATATCTCAGCGACTTTTACGCAGATATGTCCCGCTGGTCGTTTAACCTTCAAATTTATTTTCTCGCACATCGTTTTAATACACATAAAGAGCTGACAGAAAGGCCAGGCTCAGTAATACAAGACAGAAGCATATACGAAGATGTAGAAATCTTTGCAAAAAACCTTCACAAACTCGGTAAGATGTCTGACAGAGATTTTGAAACTTATTCAAGTTTGTTCTTTGATATGACTAATTTTTTAAAACCGCCAGATGTACTTGTATACCTTCAGGCAAGTATACCTACCCTGCTTAATCAGATTAAAATACGAGGACGGGAATTCGAAAAATCAATCGATGTAAATTATCTTGAAGAATTAAATGATAGTTATGAAGAATGGATTAAGAATTATAAATTGGGCAAAGTTATTATTGTGAATAAAGATAATCTTGATTTCGTTCATTCCCACAATGATTTCCATTACATCATCGACAAGATAGAAAAAGAACTTCTTTTAGACTTGAAACTCTTTACCTAGTTTTTGTCGGAGTCGGAATATTGTATTTTGTCATTAGCTTATACATATGACTTCTTTGTATTTTCAATCCTTCAGCAGTCTGACTGATGTTGTTCCTATAATCTTTCAAAACCTTTAACAAAAATATTTTTTCTGATTCATTTTGAAACTCATTCAAAGAAAGATTTCTGTTCAGTAAATCGTTCAGTTCTTTAGTATGTTTCGTTTCAGGTATATCAATGTCCTCTTCTTCAATAACTGTACTTTCGACAGTGAATATTATTCTCTCGATAAAGTTTTTTAGCTCACGAACATTACCAGTCCATCTGAATGAAGTTAGTTTTTTAAGAGCACCTGTTGAGAATTTTCTCGAACTGATATTGTATGCCTTACATACCTGATTAATAAAATATTCAGTAAGTACTTTAATATCATCTGTCCTCTCACGTAATGGGGTAATATTAATATTCATGACATTTATCCTATGGTAAAAATCATCTCTGAATCGACCTTCTGATATTTCGAAAGGAAGGTCCTTGTTCGTTGTAAATAGAAATCTAACATTTGTTTTCCGTACTTTGGAATCCCCTACTCTTGTGTATTTTGACTCGTCAATTACTTTTAAAAGCTTTGATTGTATTTCAGTGTTAATATTCGAAATTTCATCGAACAAAATCGACCCGCCTTCAGCTTCCTCGAGTTTGCCTCTAATTTTCGGATTTCCGTCCTTTACTAAACCAAATAATTCTTCATCAACATTTTCACCTTTAAGTGAAGCACAATTAATAATAACAAATGGCTGATCTGCTCTTTTGGAATCGAAATGCAGCATGTTTGCGACAAGGAGTTTACCGGTTCCGCTTTCCCCGGTTATGAGTATATTCAGATCAAGGTCTTTGTATTTTTCAATCAGATCTCTGACGGACTGAACATCCTTACTCACTCCTATAATTTTATTCGCACTTATAAGTTCATTTTTGTATTTAGAAAGTTCATCCTTACTCTGCTTTAGTTCTAGTGCATTCTTTATTATAATCAGTAGTTCAGAAACATCGGGAAGAGGTTTTTCTAAAAAATAATATGCACCTTTTTTAGTTGCTTCAACGGCAGTTTCTATATTGCCATGTCCCGATATCATTATTACAAGCTGCTCACGGTTTATACTCATTATGTTTTCCAAAACTTCCATGCCGTCCATTTTCGGCATTTTGATATCGAGCAAAATAAGATCATAGCTTCTTTCATTAAACATCTTTAATGCAGATACTCCATCGTAACAAAAATCAACAGAATAATTTGCATGACGCAGTATCAGCGATAAGCTTTCTACAATGGAAGCTTCATCATCAACTATAAGAATTCTTTTTAGCATAACTATTTTTTAATTTCAACGATTGTTACACCCGAATCACCTTCATTCCAGTGACCGAGCCTGAAATTGCTTACAAACTTATTTGACTTTAATACAT
This sequence comes from Ignavibacteria bacterium, assembly GCA_041649015.1. Classification (NCBI taxonomy): domain Bacteria; kingdom Pseudomonadati; phylum Ignavibacteriota; class Ignavibacteria; species Ignavibacteria bacterium. The sequence goes on along the minus strand of JBAZNU010000002.1, from coordinate 365,017 downwards.
TGTGCACGGCTTTTCTGAGATTTCCTGTACCTTTTCCATGAACTATTGTGAGTTTCTCAACAGAGTTAATATGCCCTTCGTAAATGAATTTTTCAAGTAAATCCGTAATCTCATTCGAGTATTTCCCCCTTATATCGAGATTTGTATCAAATGCCTTTTTAAGGATTAATTTGTAATCACTGTACTTATTTATGTATCCCGCGGTTATTAACTCCAGTTTGCTAAGTGGTGATTTCAGAGTTATACCATTTGCGTTTATAACAGCCAGCTCTTTTACAATCTCAGTTATTTCTCCCTTCGTAGAAGTGTTTTTAATTTTAACTACATCTCCAACTTTTAGTATCACATGAGCAGTTTCCTGCGTAGTACTTTCTTCTGGAAGGAGTACCTTTGACTTCTCTGTGAATTCCTTCTTTATTTCAGAAACATTCTTTTCCTTTTCTTTTATTTCTTTTACTGCTCTTTCTATCAATCCTCTTCCTTCTTCAAGAATATTAGCCGCTTCCTCACGTGCATCATTTAATATCTCTTTCTCCTTCTGCTTTATAGCTGATAATTTTGAGTTATATTCATTTGCCATTTCATCAACATCCTTTTTCTTAAGTAGAGTTTCGTGTATGAGTTTTTCATATTCAATCCTTGATGTGTTGAGTTCACTAAGCATATCTTCTATTTTATACTGATCATCAACAACCATAGATGATGCGAATTCTATAATTTTTGAAGGAATTTTAAATTTCTCAGCAAGCTCGAATGTATAACTTTGACCGGGAATTCCAATCCTGAAATTAAACGACGGTGATAGTTTCTCAAAATTAAAGTCGAGAGAAGCGTTAATAAATCTTTCGTTATTATGAGCGAATACTTTAAGGTCTCCTATATGTGTCGTTACAATTGTAAAACAGTTTTTATCTGAAAGATATTTAATCATTGAAGCTGATAGTGCACTCCCGAACTTAGGGTCAGTCCCGCTGCATATTTCATCAATCAGAACGAGTGAATTTGAATCTGAATTTTCTATTACGTCTTTAAGTTCTTTCAGATGTGAACTAAAAGAACTTAGGCTGTTTTCTATAGATTGTTCATCACCAATTACGACAAAATACCTCGAAAATATTCTAAAACACGACCCTTCTTCAACGCTAACCATCAAACCATACTGATACATCAATTGAAGAAGACCAACGGTTTTCAATGCAACCGTTTTTCCCCCTGCATTAGGACCTGTTATCACAATCGTATTTAAATCCTCTATGAGCTCAAGATTAAAGGGAATTACATTATTCTTTCCAAGTTTTTGAATTAAAATCGGGTGGTAACAGTTTTTGAGTAAATACTTATCCTTATGAAGTTCGGGTTCTACACACCCATATTCAATAGCAAAAAGTGCTTTAGCCCTAATGAAATCAATCTCTCCAAGTATTTCAATATTCACTTTAAGCTCGTTGATGTATCTGGCAATCGATTCTGATAAATTGCGAAGGATTCTTTCTACCTCGCGCTTTTCTTCAAAGGTTAGTTCTGTTATTTCATTATTTAAATCTATTGTTTCGGCAGGTTCGATAAATACAGTGTACCCTGTCGCTGATGAGCTGTGTATGATTCCCGGAACCTTGCGTTTATTCTCAACTTTTACAGGAATTACAGACCGACCGTCTCGAAGAGTTATTAAATCATCCTGCGTGTATTCATCTTCCGAAACTCTTTTGAGCAGCTTACTTAAAAGCTTTCTAAGATTGTCTCTTTTATCAATCAGCTCATCTCTGATACGTTTCAAATTTTTTGAGGCTGAGTCTCTTACTTCCCCTGTTTCGTTAATAGTAGATTCTATTGAATGCTCCAGCACCTTATCCGAGTAAAGACCATCAGCAAGTTTCTTTATGTTGTCATTTTCATCTTTCTCAGAGATATTTTTAATCTGAGATTTGATTATTCTGCTTATTCTCAAGAAAGATTTTATCCAGTTATACTTTTCAGTCTGGATAAAATTACCTGGTATCCTTAAACGCTCGATATCCTCCCTTACATCTCTGAGACCATCGAGTTCAAGATCATTACCTGCCTCAATAAACTTCTTTAATGAAGTGAGCTTATTAAACTCAATTTTGAGCAGGATAGCTGACGTGTATAGTTCAATCCGGTCAATCTTATCCATACCATACTGCGATACACAGTATTTTTTCAGTTTATCACATATTTTATCGAATTCAAGTTTCTTTTGAACTTCCGTTATATTCATCTATTGTGTTTTGACTTTTACGGAATCACTATCACCGTAATTAATAATATCATAGAAATCTTTTTTACTAAATGGCAGAATATCCTTGATTATATTATATGTTGCGGGTGCTGCTTTAACTGTATAAGAAAATGTGTGTGAAGAAGATTTTTGATTATTCGGAATAAAAGAAAAACTATCAAAAATTATTAGAAGAATACTCGTAAAGAGAAGTCCTTTCAATCCGCCAAAAATAAAACCGCCTGTCTTATCGAAGGTTTCTGATAAAACATTCATCTTTGATATTTTACTGCCTATTAAAATTGCAATAAGGTAAATCGAAAGTATGATCCCTACGAAAATAACAACCTGAACAAGTTTTGGGTCTTTAATGATAGGTCTTAACACTAATACAAAACCGGAATTAAACTTTAATGCAAGGATAATTCCGGCTATAATGCTTACGTACGATAATATACTTTTTATTAACCCTTTCTTCAGCCCAAAAAATGCCGGAAGCAATACAAGGATTAATATTATTATGTCAAGTGCATTCAATCACTCATCCAAGACGACTTTTTACGATCTCCTGTATAACTTTTCCGTCAATCTTACCTTTTAACACTTTCATAACAGGTCCCATAATTTTCCCAATATCTTTAGATGTTACTGGACTTGAACTCTCAATAATTTTATCAATAATAGCTTCTGCTTCTTCTCTTGTTAGTTGTTTTGGAAGGTACTCGTTGATTATTTCAAGCTGCCTTGACTCTTTTTCTACAAGATCTTCCCTGCCTGCATTCTTAAACATTTCGATAGATTCTTTTCGCATTTTTGCCTGCTTGTTCAGAAGCTGCAACTCCTCTTCTTCATTCATTTCCCTGCCTAATCCTGACTTATCCATTTTCAGGATTTCAGCTCTGATACTTCTTATAGTTTCAGTTCTGACAGTATCTTTTGCCTTCATGGCATTTTTCAGATCCTCGTTAATTTTTTCTTTCAGATTCATTTTCCTTAAACTAAGATTGTTCCCCGGATTCATACCTTGCAAGCATACTAAGATATTTAGATTTTGGATATTCTGTCTTGAAATATTTTATTGACTTGTTCAGATTGTCTACATCTTTTGCATTAAAATAACACCTGACGGCATAGTACATATATTCATCATTCACAGGAACAGATTTCGAAACCTTCGAAGCATTTTCATAATACTTAGCTGCATTGCTCCAGTCGCCTTTAATCTCGTAAACAGAAGCAATTCCTACAAGTGAGGCTGCTTTAAACAAATCGTTATTACCTGAATAATCTCTGAAATAAAAATCTGCTTTATCAAATTCTCTTAAATTGTAATAACTGTTTGCAAGCATTATTTTTGCCGTCTGGCCGCTTTCAGTTGAGCCGTAATTATCAACTATATAAATTAATCCTTTAGATATGCCGAGTGAATCTCCGTTTATCGCCGTAGGGAACATGTCCATTGCATAATACTGTTTGACTTTGGAAAGTTCTAGCGATGCAGTTTCATTCTTCTGGCTTTGATTTCTAAAATATATAAAAATAACCGCTATAATTACAACAAGAATTGTAAGTACTGTATATACACGGTTTTTATTTTCCTGAAAATACTGAGTTCCTTTATAATAATATTCCAGCATTTTATCTTCAGTGCTGTGCTTTTGAGCTTTACTTAATGATTTTCCTAATTTTGCCATTTATAATTTTATTTAATGTAATTTTATTTAACTTTTAAAATACCAAAATAATAGTGGTTTTTAAAGTGTAAAAGTAGCGAAAATATGTTTATTAATAGGTTACAATTAACTTAGAAAATATAGAAAAAGTACAATATTAGAATCAGTCTGTTTTTTACAAACATTTTGAAATCCTATCTAAAATAATTTAAACTATTGATATTACATTTTTCAGTATTAAGTTTCTATTGTTAATTACATAGTTTAAGAATATAAAGAATTATATATTATTTATTATTTTCATGTTACAAAACATTTTTCAGGGTCTATCATAAAGAGTGAAAGAAATTATTATTCAAATCTTACTGGAGTTTTTAAATGAAGGTTAGCAAAAGACCACAGATTCAGAAGAAACGATATTTTGTATTGTTTGCATTAATCGTAACTTCACTCGTTGTATGGGGTGGTATCGCATTTTACATGAATTACGAAAGGATAATTAAGACAGAAAAAGAGAAAGAACTTCGTGCTATCAGTAATCTTAAATCCGAACAAATTTCAGAATGGATTCGTGAAAGAGGACACGACATTAAATATTTTTCACAATCAAGCATCATTTTGACAGATTTCGAAAAGTGGATTAAAAACAGAGAAGATATTAAATTAAGTAAGACTATTGAAGAAAGATTGAGGCTTATAAAAGACGGTCGCTCGTATTTAGATGTTCAGATACTGACTGCTGAAGGAGAAATACTTTTTTCTTTTATCGGCGAGAAAAAACTCGACGATTATATGATTCAGTTCCACAGACAGTGTGTAAACGAAAAGAGAATTGTGTTTTCAGACTTAAACTTATGCAATGAACACAAAACAATTCATTATGATATATTATCACCTTTAATTAACGATGGAAAAGAAGTATTCGGGGTAATTCTAATACGTATAAATCCTCAAGATTACCTGTATCCATTAATTAAGAAATGGCCTACTTCAAGCAACACGGCTGAAACAATTATATTGAGAAAAGAAGGTGATTCCGCATTGTATCTGAATGACCTTAGGCATTATGACGGTTCTGCTTTAAAATTAAAACTCCCTCTTACTGATACACAATTATCATCTGTACAGGGAGCTCTTGGATATGAGGGTATTTTTGAAGGACATGATTACAGAGGTGTTGAAGTCTTTTCTTTTATAAGAAAAATACCAAATACTGACTGGATTATGGTAACTAAAGTAGACAAAGAGGAAATGTTTAAAGAGCTAAAACTTCTTTCCTTTTCTACGAATATCTTCACATTTGCTTTTATACTGTTCATTTTTGCGGGTTTTACAGTACTTTATAATATTAGGCAAAAAAATATTTTCAAGGAATTATACAAAACCGAAAAATCATTATCTAACACATTAGATGAGTTCAGGACTACACTTTACAGTATTGGTGAAGCGGTCATTACTTCTGATTTGTACGGAAATGTAAGAAGTATAAACCTTATTGCTGAAAATCTAACGGGATGGAAGGAACAAGATGCTGTTGGAAAACCTTTAAATGAAGTGTTTAATATAATTGATGAAATTACCGGAGAGAAAATTGACATTCCATTTGATGCAGCATTAAAGGATGGAAAAGTGATTAATCTTCAGAGGAATGCACTCCTGATTTCAAAAAAAGGTGTTAAAATTCCAATTTCCGATAACAGATCACTAATAAAGAATGAAAATAATGAAATAACTGGTATTGTCCTCGTTTTCCGTGACCAGTCTGAAGAACGTGTGAAACTTAAAGCAATTGAAGAAAGTGAGGCTAAATACAGATATTTATTCAAGAGCAATCCGCAGCCCATGTGGGTTTATGACGTCGACACTCTAAAGTTTTTAGAAATAAATAATACAGCAATCATAAAATACGGTTATTCGAGGGATGAATTCCTGAGCATGACAATCAAAGATATTCATCCTCAAAGGGATATTCCATCACTTTTTGATAACTTAGAATTGACATCTAATGAGTTTAATAATGCAGGTGAATCGCGACATGTAAAAAAGAACGGTGATATTTTAAACGTTGAAATTAATTCTCACAAAATAAATTTTGAAGGTAAGAATGCAAGAATAGTTATTGTTTATGATATAACTGAAAGAAAGAAAGCAGAAGAGGACAGATTAAAATATGAAAAAAGATTTGCAACAGCCTTCAGTTTGAATCCTTCAGCTATGTCTATTACTGGGGTCGACAAGGGCGTTATTATGGACATTAATAACAGTTTCACTAATTTATTTGGATACAGTTATGATGAAATAATTGGCAAAAACGTTTATGAAATTAACTTATATGAAAACAATACAATCAGGCAAGCTGTTATTTCGGATTTAAAATCTAATGGTACTATTAAAAACAAAGAAATTAATTTCAAAACAAAATCGGGCGGGATAATTACTGCAGCTCTTTCAATGGAGATACTTGAACTTGGTGAAGAGGAATGTATTCTTTCAACGTTCAGCGATATTACTGAAAGAAAACAGGTTGAGAGGATTAAAGAAATACAGTACAACCTGGCAAACACAGTCGTAAACTCGAAGAATCTTTATGAACTTTTTGAAAGCACAAGGAATGAACTGAATAAGATAATTGATGCATCTAACTTTTTTGTTGCACTGTACGATTCCAAAACAAATATGCTTTACTCCCCTTTTGAAGAAGGAGAAGACGAAAAAATCGAGAAATGGTCGGCTGAAAATTCCCTTACAGGAATGATTGTTAAAGAAAAGAGATCTTTATTGTTGAGTAAAGAGAGTATTAGAAAACTTGCCGACCAGAAAAAGATACAGCTGTTTGGCAGCAGAGCCGAATCTTGGCTCGGTGTGCCCTTGAAAATCGGTCAAAATGTAATTGGTGCGATAGTTGTTCAAAACTTTGAAAAGAAAAATGCTTATGATGCTAAAAGCCAGGTATTAATGGAGCTTATTGCGAGAGAATTAAGCATTTATATTGATCATAAAAAATCTGAGGAACTTTTACACCGGTTATCTATCGGTATAGAACAAAGCCCTGTCTGTATAATAGTTACGGATTATGATGGTAACATAGATTATGTAAATCCAAAATTCAGTGAGATTACTGGATATTCTTTTGATGAAGTTCATGGAAAAAATCCAAACATACTGAAATCTGGCGAGCAAAAGAATGAGTTTTATAAAGAGATGTGGGATACGATAAAATCCGGCAAAGACTGGCATGGAGAACTTCACAATAAAAAGAAAAATAGTGAATTATACTGGGAATCTGCAATAATTTCCCCCATTCATAATGATGAAGGAAAAATCACACATTTTATCGGAATAAAAGAAGATATAACTGATAAAAAGAATTTGATAACTGATTTAGTAAAAGCTAAAGAAAACGCTGAAGAAATGAATAGGCTCAAATCAAGTTTTCTGGCAAATATGAGCCACGAACTTAGAACTCCACTTAACGGAATCCTCGGTTTTGCTGAAATATTGAATGAAGAACTTAAGAACGAAGAAACCGGGAAAATGTCAAAAATAATCTTTGATAGTGGAAAAAGATTGCACAACACACTTAATCAAATTCTGAATTTATCATCACTTCAAGCGGAAGTAGTCAAATTAAAAAAGGATAATATCGTGTTGAATGATATTGTCGAAGAATCATTTACACTTTATTTGGCAGAAGCTAAGAAGAAAAATCTTGATATCAAACTGAAAAATTCAGAAAAAACAATAACGATTTATTCGGATAAAGAAATTATTCTAAATGCTCTTAACAATGTAGTTGATAATGCTATTAAATACACTATAAATGGAGGTGTGACAATAAGTCTTCTTGAAGACGAAAAGGATGTTGTAATCGAAGTAGCGGATACAGGTATAGGAATTAAAGAAGAGAATATCGATATAATCTTTGATGAATTTAGGCAGGCAAGTGAAGGATTCAGTAGAAGTTTCGAAGGTACTGGACTTGGACTTTCGATCTGTAAAAAGTACATGAAACTACTTGGAGGCAGCATAAAAGTGGAAAGTGTTTACTCCGAAGGATCTACATTCAGGATTGAATTACCAAAGTCTTTCAATAAAGTGATTGAAGACACAAACAATGATTTGGAAAACAAAAATGAAAAATCTGATATTATTAAAATTCCCGAATCATTAGAATCAAACAGTAAAATACTATATGTGGAAAATGATGTATTCAGTCAGGCTTTGGTTAAAGCAGTTTTAAACAAATATGCAATTATAGATATGGCTAATGATGCCAAGGAAGCTATTAGAAAAACTAAGGAAAATGATTACGCTTTAATTTTAATGGATATAAACCTTGGTTCCGGAATGGACGGTAAAGAAGTAACGAAAATTATTAAAAGTGATTCCAGATATGAGTCTGTTCCGATTGTTGCAATTACTGCATTTGCTATGGAGGGTGATAGCGAAGAATTCTTAGCTTGCGGATGTACTCATTATTTATCGAAGCCTTTTAACAATGAAAAATTACAGAATTTAGTTCTTACAATTCTGGGAAAGAAAAACTAAATTTTACTTTGTTTTATTATTTCAGTCTGTTATTTTTTAAATGTAAACTGCAATTTTATTTCAATCTGCATTTAATATTGTTTTGATTTTGGGTAAATTATTGATTACTTATGAAAAATTTCGAAGAGTATATTTCGGTTTTTAAGCTTAAAGGAAAAGATACTGAAGACTTTTTACAGAGAATAACAACAAATGACTTAAGAAATCTTGGTTCTAAAGACTATAAAAGATCAATATTTTTAAACGAAAAAGGTAAAATTGTTGATTTTGTAACCATTTTAAAGTTAGATACCGATTTTACTTTGATTACAACGTCTGGAAATGAGAAGAATTTGATGGAGCATTTAAAGAAATACATTATCATGGAGGATATCAGTATTAACGTAGAAAGTGTTAAAAAGCAAACTCTTATTTCAGATGATTATTGTGATTTTAATGAAATTAAAGACTTTGAAATAATTGAGGGAAATTATTATTTCTTCGATAAATATGCATTCAGAAAAATAATAGCATTAATATATAACAATGATTCGATTTTTTTGAAATCTTTGTATGCGAAATGCGATGAATTAAACAAAGATTCATTTTTAAATTTTGCAATTGATAAAGCTTATGTTTTTTCTGATAATGAATTGAATGAAAATATTAATCCTCTTGAATGTAATTTAAAAGAATTCATTTCGTTTAATAAAGGTTGTTATATCGGACAGGAAGTTATTGCAAGACTCGATTCGCAGGATAAAGTACCAAAAGTGTTAGTTAAAATTATTACAGATTTTGAGATTTCAAAAGGCGATAAAATATATTCCAATATTTCCGGGTCTGAAACGGAATGTGGTTTTATATCGTCTGCAGCAAAAAGTGATGTCAACTTCAAAGGATTCGGTTTCGTTCGAGATATTAATTTTAATAATAACTTTGACTATTATATAAATAAGAATAATAACAATATTATTTCAATAAATAAATTAACTTAACTTATATGACATTAAAAATTAAAGATATCATCGGTAAAGAAAATGAGTCGCTTCTTACTCATAAATGTACAACTATTCCAAAAGAGTCACTTCATTTACCCGGTTCTGATTTTGTTGATAGAGTTTGGAAGGATTCAGACAGAACTCCTAATGTACTCCGCAACATGCAGCAAATTTTTAATTCCGGTAGATTAAGCGGTACTGGTTATGTTTCAATACTTCCTGTCGATCAGGGTATTGAACATTCAGCGGGAGCATCATTTGCACCGGAACCACTTTATTTTGATCCGGAAAATATCGTTAAACTTGCTATCGAAGGTGGTTGTAATGCAGTAGCTTCAACATTAGGCGTACTTGGTACTGTTTCGAGAAAATATGCACATAAAATTCCTCTTATTCTCAAGATAAATCATAATGAGTTTCTTTCGTATCCCAACAAATACGACCAGATAATGTTCGCCAATATCGATCAGGCTTTTGATATGGGTGCTGTTGCTGTTGGTGCAACAATTTATTTCGGATCGGATGAATCTTCAAGACAGATCCAGGAAGTAACAGATGCTTTCGCATACGCACACGAACTTGGGATGGTCACTATACTCTGGTGTTACCTGAGAAATTCTGCATTTAACGTAAAAGGTGATAAAGATTATCATGTCTCAGCAGACTTAACCGGCCAGGCAAATCATCTAGGCGTTACTATTGAAGCCGACATTATCAAACAAAAACTTCCCGAAAATAATGGTGGTTACAACGCACTTAAATTTGGAAAAACGCATAAAGCAGTATACGAAAAACTAACTTCAGATAATCCCATTGACTTGACAAGATATCAAGTCGCTAATTGCTATATGGGCAGAGCCGGACTTATTAATTCAGGTGGTGCTTCTACAGGTAAAGGAGATTCTGATTTACAGGAAGCTCTAAAAACTGCAATCATTAACAAACGAGCAGGAGGTATGGGATTAATTTCAGGAAGAAAAGCATTCCAGAAACCAATGAAAGACGGTGTGACCCTTCTGAATGCAATTCAGGACGTTTATCTTGATAAAAATATTACAATAGCTTAATACAAACCTAAAATAAATAATATGTTCAAACCAAAGAAAGTTGCTTTAAAAAAGCATAGAAAAACTAAAATGAAAGCTCAGGCAAAGAAAAAAGCTATGCTTGCTAACAAAAAGTCAAAATAGTACTTTATCATCCATAGATAGGGGATATAATTATCCCCTGTTTCTATGTATGTTTACAAATGAAAAAAATCATAATATTCTTAATTTTAATTCTTTCATCTTCATTTACACCCATAGCTGCAAAATTCATAGTATCTGAAGTATCACCGTTAAGTCTCGCATTTTTGCGTTTCGGCATTGCTGCGGTTCTTTTCAATTTGCTCTTCCTTTTAAAAAGGCAAAATTATAAAATAGATCGGAAGGATTTTAATAAGTTTATTTGGTTAGGCGCCCTTGTGATACCTATTAATCAGTTCTTCTTTCTTAATGGCGTTAATATGTCTTTTGCCTCTCATTCGGGTATTACTTATGCATGTACTCCCCTCTTTGCATATTTGATATCGATATGGCTTAAACATGAAAATTTTTCTTTTAAGAAGCTAATTCCAATACTTCTAACCATAGCTGGTATTTTCTTTGTCTTTTACGATAGTATTATGAAATCGAAATCCACAGGATCGGACATACTTCTCGGCGACATCTTCCTGGTTTTTGCTGTTTTATCATGGGCATCGTATATAACTTTTAGTCGTGATATTATTGCAAAATATGGCGCATTAAAAACCTCGACAATGTCTTTTAATTTCGGAATAATTATGTATATACCAATTTTTTTGTATGACGTACCAAACCTGACATTCGACAATGTTACACTACCGGGACTTCTGGGATTCCTTCATCTTTCTCTCGTAGTTGCTTTTGCTGGTTATTTTGTTTTTACATACGCTTTGAAGATAATTAACGTGACTGAATTGACTACTTCCACAAATATCTCACCCGTAGTCACTATCGTGTTTTCATGGCTTTTACTTAAAGAACAAATATCGTACTATTTTATTATTGGCGCAATTATTACATTTATCGGTGTATTTCTTGCTCAGGTGAAAGGAGAAGAAAAGACAGGAGAATTGATAAATTAATTTTTATGGATATTCAGGAAGAAATAAATAGTAAAAAGAAAATCAAAGTTGCTAATATTTCATTGCTTGGAGCAGTTTTTATAGTTACTATTAAATCTCTTGCAAGCTATTTTAGTGGAAGCATAGGTGTTTTATCTGAACTGTTTCATTCGTCAACTGACCTGATAGCAACATTTGCAACTATCTTATCTATTAGATATGCCGCAAAACCCCCTGACAAAAACCATCACTATGGACATGAAAAGATTGAAAGTTTCTCTGCTTTATTCCAGGTTTTTATACTTGTATTGATGTGTGCTTATCTAATTTACGAATCTATAGATAGAATTATCTCTCCGGTTTCTATAAAACTTAACATTTTTGTTTTCCTCGCAATTCTTATCTGCATTTTCATAGATATCCAGCGTTCAAGGGCATTAATGAGAATTGCTAAGGAGACTCATTCTCAGGCATTGGAAGCAGATTCAATTCATTTTTCGTCCGATATTTTAAGCTCTGTCGTAGTTTTGATAGGAATGATATTTAGCTATTTCGAATGGTCTTCTCTTGCTGACCCGATAAGTGCTTTGGTTGTTTCTGTAATAATCATTATTACGACACTCGGACTCTCGAAAAGGGCTATTGGCTCTCTACTTGACAGAGTTCCTGACGGTATTGAAGAAAGTATTACGGAACATATTTCATCAATTAAAGGAATAGAAGGAATTAAAAATATTAGGATAAGAGGAAGCGGCTCAAGAATTTTCGTAGATGCTGTTATTATGATTGGAAGGACTAAATCGTTTTCTATGACACATGAGCTGATGGACCTTGCTGAGAAATCTGTAAAGAAGGCATTCCCTAATGCTGATGTTGTTATTCATTCGGAACCTGTGGAAACTGAAAATGAGACCCTTAATGAAAAAATAAGAATCATTGTAACGGATTCAGGATTTAAGTGCCATGATATATTCTCACACAGGATTGACGGAGATATTTTTAGTGAATTGCACGTTGAAATTGAAAATACAAATGACTTAATAAAAGCTCATGAAATAATATCAAACCTTGAAAATTCTATACTTGAAAAAATTCCGGTTATTAAAAAAATTAAAATCCATCTTGATGAACCGAGTGAAATATTTTTTGACACTATAGACATTACGGCAACATCTAATGACCTTATAGATAATGTTAGAAGAATTCTTGACGATGAGGAAAAGATAACCGATTATGGCGATATAAAAGTTATGAACTCTGCTGGTAAGGTAAGAATTTCTCTTAGTTGTTCCTTTATAAGTAAATACTCGTTCGAGGAAGTCCATGAGGTTGTTACAATCCTCGAAAGCAAAATATTTTTGTATATTAAAGAATTGTACCCTAATCTCAGTAATGTTATTATTCACTCTGAACCATCTAAAAATAATGTATGAAAGAAATAAAAGTTGGAATAGTTGGCTGCGGACATCTTGGTAAACTGCACATAAAAAACATAAAAGATATTGAATCCGAAAACCATAATGTAAAGGTCATTGGACTTTATGATATTAATAAAACCGAATCAGATTCACTGGCTGTACAACATAAAGTTAAATCATTTTCTACTTTGAATGAATTGCTTGAATATATTGATGCTGTATTTATCGTTACACCAACATCCACGCATTTTGAAATTGCAAAGGAATGTATTAAAAGAAATATTCATACTTTCATTGAAAAACCTGTAACAGAAACTTTAGATGAAGCTGAAGAGCTTGAATCACTTTTAACGGATAATACGATTGTTCAGGTTGGTCACATTGAAAGGTTTAATCCCGCAATTTTAGCCGTTGAAAAGTACAATATTTTACCCCTGTTCGTTGAATGCCACAGGCTGTCTCAATTCAATCCAAGGGGTACTGATGTTTCGGTTGTGAAAGACCTGATGATCCACGATATTGATATAATTCTTAATTTAGTGAAATCAAAGGTTAAAACTATCGATGCTAATGGAGTTGGGGTTCTGACCGATACCGTTGATATTGCGAATACCAGAATTGAATTTGAGAACGGTTGTGTTGCTAATATAACATCCTCTCGTATATCGCTTAAGAAAATGAGAAAAATGAGAATCTTTCAACGAAACGCCTACATTTCAATAGATTTCCTGAATAACACATCTGAAGTATTCAGACTTTCAGAAAATTCTGAAACAAATGTATTTTCTATGCCTGTGAATATGAACGGAAAGGAATATAAAATAACTTATGATAAACCCACAGTTAATATTTCAAATGCTATGAAGTATGAAGAATTACTTTTTTTCAGAAGCATAATTGATAAAAAAGATCCCGTTGTGTCTTTAACTGACGGAAAGGAAGCTATCAGAATAGCAAATGAAATACTAATGAAAATAGAAACAAACAGGAGCTTGTATAAATTTGATTAATCTATTTCAAGGATCTGAGTTTAATACTGGAATTATTAGGGAACTATCAGACTTTACCATAAATTCAAAGTCGGAAGCATACATAGTTGGAGGTTATGTCAGAGATTATCTTCTGAACATGAACAAGGATGGTCTTGATATCGATGTAATGGTTATTGGCGATGCCGTAAAATTTGCAGAAAAGTTCGCAAAGTCGAAGAAGAGTAAATTGATCGCAGTATACAAAAATTTTGGTACTGCATTGCTTCAGCTGAATGATATTAAAATAGAGTTTGCTTCATCAAGAATTGAAAGCTATGATAGGAGTTCACGAAAGCCCAGTGTTGAGTTTGGTACTCTTGAGGAAGACCTTTCAAGAAGAGATTTCACGATTAATGCACTCGCAGTAGATTTACGCAACCCTGTTGAAATTATAGACAACTATAGCGGAATCGATGATCTTAAAAGTAAAATGATACGCACCCCTCTCGAACCCGATAAAACTTTCTTCGATGATCCGCTGAGAATTATGAGGGCTTTCAGGTTCGCCTCAAAATTAAACTTTGCTATTGACCATGTTACATTAAGTTCGATATCGGTAAACTGCCAGAGACTCAAAGAAGATGAGGTAGTATCGCAGGAAAGAATATCAAACGAGTTTTTATGTATTCTGAAGTCGCCGAAACCTTCAATAGGTTTGAACCTGATGTACCTTACAGGTACAATGGATGTCATATTCCCTGAAATCTCTAAAATGGCAGGAATAGACCAAAGAAAAGACTATCATCACAAAGATGTCTTTTATCATACACTTGAAGTGGTTGACAATATTGCAGAATTGACCGATGATGTATGGTTAAGAATTGCAGCTCTCGTTCATGATATAGCAAAACCCAAAACAAAGAAATTTATCGATGGCATTGGTTGGACTTTTCATGGTCATGAGGAATTGGGAGCAAGAATGATGAAAAAGATTTTCGATCGTATGCGTTTCCCAAACGAAAGACTTCAATATGTTGAGAAACTAATTCGTTTACATTTAAGACCTGCTGCACTTGCAAATCAGGATGCTACAGATTCAGCAATCAGAAGGCTTGCTGCGGAGGCTGGAAATGAGCTAATTGATTTGTTTAAGCTCTGCAGAGCGGATATAACTTCAAAGAACCTGCAGAAAGTAAAAAGATATGCAAGTAATTTTAATTTTGTTGAAAAAAGAATAATTGAGGTCCAGGAAAAAGATAATTTGCGAAATTTCCAGTCCCCGGTTCGGGGTGAAGAAATAATGTCCATCTGCGAATTAGAGCCCTCAAAACTTGTAGGAATGTTAAAGAAAAAAATAGAAGACGCTATTCTTGACGGGGTAATTCCGAACGAATATAATGCTGCCCTCGAATACCTTTATCTCATTAAAGATGAAATAATTTTTAATTATACAAGGAAAATTAAATAAAAACTAACTGAAACTTAAACTTCTTTGTTCAGTGTTTTGCAGTTTTCTACATTATCTTTTTAAACAATCCAAGTATGCCTTGTTTCCATGCGATTCTGTGTGTAACTCCGGTTCCTTGCTGTATTTTATGCTTGTTGTCAAGATACCACTGATACGAACGTATTAAAGCTTCTGAGTTTGAATATTTCGGATTCCAACCAAGTACTTTTTGTGCTTTCTCTATCGATACAAATGAATCAGTATCTGCCGTCCCGTAAATCCATTTGTATAACGGTGAAAGATTTAATATTTCAAAGAATCTTAATACCGGCTTTATAAGCCAGGCAGGAGTACCCATAACTCTCGACCCGGATTTTGCATATTCGCACATAGCCCCTACATCTTCTTTTACTGTCTTAAATTCTTTAGCACCAACATTAAACGTATCGTTGATTGTTGCCTTGGGAAGTGTTGCGGTAAGATTAATCGCATCAACAAGGTCGTCAACTTCGAACAACTGGTATCTGTTACTGCCGTTTCCAATAATCGGAATCTTTACACCCGATTCAACCCAGTCGTACAGTATCTGGAATACTCCCAGTCTTGCCGTTCCTATAAAACTCTTTGGTCGTAATACACAGACTGTAAGTCCTTTCTTTCTATATTCTTCACAAATCTCTTCTGCCATAATCTTGCTCTTTCCGTACGGTCCTACACCTACTCTTGGATGCGTTTCATACAGAGGATGTTCTTTTGGTACTCCGTAAACCGAGGTCGACGAAATAAATATAAGTCTCTCTACATTATTTTTTAAACACGCCTCGCATACAATTCTCATACCCTCAACATTTGTCTCAAAAATATCTTTCTTCTTCCAGAGTGGCAGTGCTGCGGCACAATGAATCACTACCTTGGCATCTTTCATCATCTCATCCATCTGAGATTGCACTCTAACATCGCCGTATACAAGATTTATTTCTGGATTATAGTCTTCTTTTGGAAAATCTGCTATATCAAAAAAAACAGATTCGCTGTAATTGGTAATTTCGTTTATCTTTGTTCCTATGTGGTAGCCAAGAAATCCCGCTCCACCCGTAACAACTACTTTCATATTTTACTTTTTATTTTAATTTATTGATTTCCTATTTTAATTATTGTTGCTTTATCATTTATCGTGAGATCAAAGATAACCTCCGCTATTGCTTCGGGTTTTACCCATGTTTTAATCTCTTCTTCGCTTCCCCACTCTCTGTTAGCCGGTGTATCAATAGTTGTCGGTATTATAGCATTACACTTGATATCTGATTCACTATTTTCGATATTTATTGTTTCCATCAAATCTAATATCGCAGACTTTGATATGGAATAAGAAAGCCTCCCCGGCATAGGATTCCTCGCGGCAAGAGATGATATTGAAACGATTCTTCCGTATTTTTTCTCTTTCATAACTTTCAGTACTTCTCTTGAGAAATAAAAAGTAGATTTAAAATTCAGATTAAACCATTTGTCAAATTCAGCCGTTTCAAACATTGTTATATCTATAAATTCGTGAAATCCTCCTACGGTATTAACAAGCATATCAATCCTTCCCCTTTCAAGCGCAGAGACTTTTTCTACAAATTCTTTTACTGAGTTCTCGTTAGTCGCATCACATTCAAACGCATAAATCTTTCGTAATGCAAAATCAGAATTATTGTCTTTTGAGCTGTCAAACAAATCAGTAAATTTTCTTAATGACGTTACTGGTACATATACTTTCCAGCCCTCAGATGCAAATTTATCCGTAACAAATCGGCCAAGCGCTCCTGTACCGCCTGTAATTATTACTACTTTATCTATCATTAATATTATTAATTTATGCTAAGCAAATTTTCCCTAAAACTACATTCTTCTTCGCACCGGTTACAGATTTTAAATTTGTGCAATTCATATTCAGAGTTTCATGTGCCAGCAATGCAAAAAGAATCGCTTCCTTGTTTGATGCTGTAATTCCCGCATTTGAGACTCTTTTTACCGCCGCATCCTTATTATATTTTCTTAATCCATTCATTATAATTGAATTATTTGCACCGCCTCCGCTTACATATAGATCGAAATTTTTCTTTACTTTTAAATACTTCTTTATGCTCACTGAGACTGATAATGCGGTATATTCTGTAAAAGTTCGCAATATGTCTTCATGTCTTACATTCTTACTCTTCTTAAGTATATCTTCTATAAATCTGTAATTGTAATATTCTCTGCCGGTAGATTTTGGAGGCTTCATTTTAAAGTAAGCGTCTGCGTTAAGAATATCGTTAAGAACTTTTTCATTAACTATGCCCCGCATGGAAATATTACAATCTTTATCGTATTCTATCCCGTAAAATCTCTTTGTTAAATAATCAATCATCATGTTTCCGGGTCCTGTATCGAATGCTGTCACATTGTCGAATTCACATCTCACGGGTAAATACGTCAGATTTGAAATTCCTCCTATATTTAATATAATCCTGTCTTTTGTATTGCTTCTGAACAAAACGAAGTCAAGATATGGTACGAGCGGTGCACCGCTGCCCATCACCCCGGCGTCTGCAGTCCTGAAATCCCCGATAGTTGTTATTCCGGTATCATTTGCTATTACGGAAGGATCTCCAACTTGTAAAGTTGATTTATATCTTATATTTCCGAATTTTTCTGTTAAAGGTAAATGATGAATAGTTTGTCCGTGCGAACCTATAACATCAATTTCGTCATAATTAATTTTGTTATTCTTTATAAACCTATTTATGCATCTTGCATAAAACTTTCCTAGCAAGAAGTTCAATCTGCAAACATCGTCAACGTATCCGGATTCTTTCGAACTTACCATTAAAACATATTTTCTGATTTCAGCGGGTATTCTGTACTCGTTATAATTTAAAACATCTATCTTTACATTTACACCCCTGCCTCTGAATCTCGCTAGAACTACATCTACAGCATCAACAGATGTGCCCGAAAGTGTACCAATTATTAATCTATCAGATTTTTTAAGTATCTTCTGGAATTTTTTCATAAACAGTGCAAATATACTCTTTATATAAACTATTTTCTATGAGTATCGTTTTCCTTTTCTCCTGAAATACCGCCATAAATCTGATGAACCGTCAACTATCATTTCTGCTGCTGTAGCGTACTACTCATACTTTTAATCTAATTCTCTCATATTGTAATTTATTATTCTCTTATCTCTTCAACCAAATGAATTTCACTTTTATTATATTAGAGATATATTGTATAAAAAATTTTATAATAATACGATGAATATTACTTTTGGCAGATTCTCCGATGCATTTAAACCGAAAGCGCAGATAAACCTGTGGAATGACTGTGAGAAATTATACAATGAAAAGAAGTATTTCGAATCCTACAAACTATTCTTCGATTACTTAAAAAATTCTGATTCTGAAAACGTCTTCTATTCAATCGATAACGGATTCTTTAAGTTTCAACTTATTCAGGGTTCAAAAGAAATTCGCGGTTATTTCGACGGAGTGAAAATATCCGCAATTTCTGTAATTGCCGGATTTGATAATCCGAATGTTGCCGTGTTTCGTAGGTTGATGGAAATGAATTATTCGCTATACTATTGCAGGTTTGCTGTTAAAGATAACAAAATTGTAATAAAATTTGACTCAAACGTTATTGATTGCTCACCTAATAAATTCTATTATGGTCTGCGTGAACTTGCTGTAAGGGCTGATAGACAGGATGATACTCTAATATCCGAATTTAAAACACTCAGGGAAGTAGAATCTAAATCATTCCCCTTCTCTAATAAGCAGCTTGATACGATGAAGAAATACTATAGAAAATGGATTAATGATGGTCTTGAAAAAGTATCGGGATTGAATAAAGAACAATTTTCAGGAGGCATTTCTTACATTTACCTGAATATTCTTTATAGGATTGATTACCTTCTGACACCTCAGGGTATATTACTAAATGATATTCAAAGAATGTCTTGGACTTATTTCAACGATAAGGAGTCACCATTGTTACAGAAACTGGATTCACTCGGCGAAGACCTAAGAAAGATTAAAGATTATGATGACCAAAAACTCGAAAGAAATTTCTACATTGTGATTTCTACTTTTGGAACAACTCCGCCCGCAGGAAAACAATCCGTTGATGATTCTATAAATAACAATATTCAGAATATTAAATGGTACATCGACAACAATAATCCGGATATTGCTCTCAATATTCTTGAATATATTGCCGGCTATTGCCTTTTCTCATACGGGCTTTATAAGTCTTTGTATAAAATTTTAGGTTTAATTATTGAAATAATTAATCATGATTATGTCTCTGATATCGGAATAGACAATAATCTGGTTTTAAACGGTGTAGTTAATAAAGATTATGTTGTTAATAAATTAACTGAGTATATCAAACTCGATAAAGATGAGTATCCCGAACTTAAAATGGATTTTGATAAAATAATGTTTGACTCAATACTGAATTTCACCAAAACTACTCTTGAGGAAATTAGTAAATTAAATTACAAAAACTAAGATGCACACACAGGAAATTATTGAAAATTATAAATCTGTTATAGTACAAATTGCTACTTCCTTCGGTACCGGTACAGGATTTTATGTTAAAAATTTTAATTTAATCGTTACTAACGACCACGTCGTTAAAGAAAGCTCTGAAGCAGTAATTAGCGGTACAAAGATTCCGAAAGTTTCTATGCCCGTTCTGTTTTATGATCAGAAATTTGACCTTGCTTTTATTCGGGTCCCCGATGGACTGGACCTGCCCGACAGAAGAATAAGCAGCACCCCTGTTCACGACGGCGATAGAGTCATTGCTATCGGACATCCTTATGGTCTTAAGTATTCCGCTACAGAAGGAATAGTCTCAAAAGCTAAACGTATTCAAAATGGTTTAAACTATATTCAGATAGATGCGGCTATTAATCCCGGTAACAGCGGAGGACCTCTCGTTAATACAAATGGCGAAATAATTGGGGTTAACACTTTTATAATTGCAGGTGGAGATAATCTCGGCTTTGCCCTTCCTTCTGAGTACCTTCTCAATTCTTTGAATGAATATCAACCCTTTCACGGACAGTATGCAGTTAAATGTAAATCTTGCGAGAATATAATAACGTCCGATAGAATCGAAAATGATTACTGTCCGGAATGCGGAGCTAAGATTATTGTACCTCAACTGAAGAAAGAATCAGAATATAAACCCGCAGGTGCGTCTCAAACTGTGGAAACTATTCTCGAAGCTCTCGGTAAGGATGTAAAGCTCTCTCGGCGCGGAAAGGATCGCTGGGAAGTTGAAGAAGGCTCAGCTAAAATAATTATCTCTTATTCTCCGGTGGGATTCATTATCGGTGATGCTTTTATATGCAGGCTGCCTAAGAAAAATATTTCGTCTATTTATGAATTCCTCCTTAAAGAAAATTATGACCTCGAAAATGTTTTCTTCGGTGTCAACAATCAGGATATAGTTCTGACGATGATGATATACGACCACTATCTTACTTTTGAATCCGGTCTTGAAAGTTTTAAGTCTTTACTCAAAAAAGCTGACTATTACGATAATTATCTTGTCGAAAACTACGGAGCTTTACCGAGAATTGATGATGAAGAAATTGATTAATAAATAAATTTTATATAAATATTATATTGTTTAAATTATTGTTTTTGTAAACAAATTTAATTATGAATAAATTAGCATTCGTATTTCCGGGACAGGGTTCTCAATCTGTCGGTATGGGAAAAGATCTGTATGAAAATTCTGTTTTGGCAAAAGACCTGTATAAAATTGCCGATGATATTATGGGTTTGTCTTTGAGTACTTTTTCTTTTGAAGGTCCTCAGGAAGAACTTAAGCAAACAAACATTACTCAACCTGCACTCTTCGTTCATTCCTACATATTAACTAAACTTATTGAAGATAAGGTTAAAGCTGACTGTACGGCTGGACATTCACTCGGCGAATACACGGCTAATGCTTATGCCGGTTCGGTAGATTTTCAAAGCGGACTGAAGCTTGTGAAAACCCGCGGACATCTGATGAAAAATTCGGGAGAAATTCAACCCGGCACAATGGCGGCTTTGATAGGTTTAAATGAATCTCAGGTTCTTGAAATTTGTGAAAAAGCAAAAGTTTCTGGTATAGTTCAGGCTGCTAACTTTAACTGCCCCGGTCAGATTGTTGTTTCTGGAGATGTATCCGCCGTCGATAAAGCTGTTGAAATAGCTAAAGGTGAACCCTATAAATGCAGGCTCGCAAAAAAACTCGAGGTTAGTGGTGCTTTTCATTCTGAACTAATGAAAACATCCGATAATGAACTCAGAATTGCACTTCAGAATACTGATTTTAAAAATGCATCGATTCCGGTTTATACAAATACAGACGCCGCACCTGTTTCTGATAAAGATAAAATTCGTGATGCTCTGTCAAGACAGCTCGTTTCTCCCGTTAAATGGGAAAGTCTGATTAGGAACATGATAAAAGATGACGTAACGAGGTTTTATGAAGTCGGAGCAGGTAAAGTTTTAACTGGTCTTATTAAGAAAATTGACCCAAACGCTGTCGTGTACAATATTTCAACCTTTGAAGATATTAAAAATATTTAAAACATAGAATGAAAGAATATCCTATTGAATACAATGGAATACAGATAGATCCTGTTATTTTTACTCAGGGATTTGTTCCCGGATGTAATGTTAAACACTGCCACGGTCAGTGCTGCGACTGGGGTGTTCTTATGGATAAACCGTTCAAAGATATTATAATGAAGTTTGAGAATGAAATTAAAGCTGTCATGGATGAAAACCAGCCTGATAACTCTTCCGATTGGTTCGAAACAGAACCCGAGGAGGATTCTGACTTCCCTTCCGGATGGGCAATTGGGACAGAGGTTTATAATACTCCTCAAGGTAATACACAGTGTGTTTTCAAGGACAAAAGAGGCTTTTGTTCTATTCAGGTAGCTGCTAACAACAACCACATGCACAAATGGGCTATTAAACCTAAATACTGCATTATGTATCCGCTTACGATTATTGATAATGTTCTTACTTATGATGATGAACATTCAACTAAACTCGATTACTGCGGCATACATAAAAAGGAAAATTTTTCACAGACTGTCTTCGAAGCTATGACTGAAGAAATTACTTTTATTCTCGGTGCTGATGGATATGCTTATCTTAATGATTATTTTCAAAAACACTATAAACATAAGAAGAAATTTTATTAATTAATAATATAATAAATGGGCGCATTAAACGGTAAAGTAGCTGTAGTAACTGGTGGCGGCAGAGGTATTGGCCGCGCAATAGTATCTGATTTCCTATTCGAAGGAGCAATTGTTATTGCATACGATAAAGTGTTTCCTGAAGATTTCGATGCTTATGCTGCTGAAAAAGCTGCAAAAGGTATGAAAGTTTCTAAGATGACTGTTGATGTTACTGATACGGAAGGTGTTCAGAAGGTTATTTCTGAAACTCATAAAGAATTCGGAAGTATCGATATTCTAGTAAATAATGCTGGTATCACTAGAGATAAGCTTCTTCTTAGAATGACTGAAGAAGATTGGGACCTTGTTCTGAAAGTCAACTTAAAAGGTGCTTTCAACACCACAAAAGCCGTTGCTGGTATTATGGCAAAACAACGGGCAGGTAAAATTATTAATATCAGCTCTGTCGTTGGTGTTATGGGTAATGCCGGGCAGGCAAACTATTCTGCCTCAAAAGCTGGAATGATTGGACTTACTAAATCAACTGCTAAAGAACTCGGTAGCAGAAACGTTACAGTAAATGCTGTCGCTCCCGGATTTGTAGAAACTGAAATGACTCATCAGCTTTCGGATGAACAGAAGGTTGCATACTTATCCGTGATTCCGCTGAAACGTTCCACTAATCCCGATGAAGTCGCTGGTGTTGTGACATTCCTCGCATCACCTAAAGCGGATTATATAACGGGACAGGTGATTATGGTTGATGGTGGAATGATTATGTAATTGTTCTGCATTGTAACTGAAAATTTAACTTATGAATAATACTAAAGTAGTGTGGGTTACCGGTGCATCTACCGGTATAGGTAAAGAAATTGCTATGCAGTTTTCTAAGGCTGGTTACATTGTGGTTGTTACAGCAAGAAGAAAATCAAGGCTCGTCAGTATTGTTAAAGAAATTAAGTTTGCAGGACGGGAAGCAATGGCATTCGTCTGTAATGTCGCTTCTGAACGGTCTGTTAATTCTACCGCTAAAAGAATAATCGAAAATTTCGGAAGGATTGACTGTCTCGTGAATAACGCAGGTGTAACTGCTTTTAAGAGTTTTCTCGATACTAAAGTTTTCGATTATGATTATATTATGAATATTAATCTGCGGGGCTCGTTTCTTACTATGAAATCTGTAATGAAACCTATGATTAAGAATAAAAGAGGTCATATCATAAATATTAATTCTGTTTCCGCTAATACTGTGTATTTCGACAGCTCAGTTTATTCCGCCTCTAAAGCAGGATTGCTTGCTCTTTCAAACTGTGTAAGAAAAGAAGTCAGAAAATTTAACATTAAAGTTACTAACATATTCCCGGGTGCAACAGAAACAGCTATGTGGGATGCAAAAACACGCCAGAAAAACAGGAATAGAATGATGTCCCCCGAAGATATTGCAAAAATTACTCTTCAAACATTCGAGCAGCCTAAAAAAGTTCTAATAGAAGATATAGTTATTAGACCATTGAAGGGAGACTTATAGTGTTTGAAATAACTCTTTGGCACTGGGCTGCCTTCGTTGCCTTCCTTATCTTGATGCTTGCTCTCGATCTCGGAATATTCAATAAAAAACAACACGTAATTTCGGTTAAAGAAGCACTGATTACAAGCGCCATCTGGATCGCTCTTTCCCTCGCATTCAATGCAGTCGTATTCTATCTCTGGAACCATCAGAAGGGTCTCGAATTTCTTACGGGTTATTTGCTTGAAAAATCATTAAGCGTCGATAATATTTTTGTCTTCATACTCCTTTTTAATTATTTCGACGTTCCCAAAAAATACCAGCATAAAGTTCTTTTCTGGGGAATCTTCGGGGCGCTCATTATGAGAGCAATTCTGATCTTCATCGGAACTGCCCTTATCGCTAAGTTCAGCTGGATAATTATTGTCTTTGGATTGTTCTTAATCGTCGCTGGTCTCAAAATGGCATTCCAGAAGGAAGAAAAGATACACCCTGAAAAAAATCCTGTAGTGAAGTATGTCAAAAAGTTTGTACCCGTTACTCCGGAATACCATAGAGATAAATTCTTCATAAAGAAGGGCGGATTGTTTGCTACTCCCCTGTTCATCGTTCTGATAGTCGTTGAAACTACTGATTTAATTTTTGCCTTCGATTCTATTCCGGCTATTCTTGCAATCACACATGACCCGTTTATTGTCTTTACTTCAAACGCATTTGCTATTCTCGGACTTCGTGCTTTGTATTTCGCTCTTGCTGGTTTTATGGATAAGTTCCACTATCTCAAGGTGGGTCTCTCAATAATTCTTGTCTTTATTGGTATTAAAATGCTAATTGCAAGTGTGTTTCATATTCCGACATCTACATCTCTTATCGTTATCATAATTATTCTGACTATATCAATCATAGCATCCATGGTCAGGAATAAAAGGAATATTTCTATTAATAAAACTTAATCCTTAAACTTTGAAGTAATGTTATAATGGACGTTTCCACTACTAAGAAAAATATATCTGCAATCCTAATTGTATCTGCTCTCGGATACTTTGTCGATATTTATGACCTCATTCTATTCAGCATCGTCAGAATCACCTCTCTTAAATCTCTTGGCTTTAGCGGACATGAATTATTCGATTACGGTGTGCTCCTTATTAATATGCAAATGGGCGGTATGCTTATCGGCGGTATTATTTGGGGAATTCTCGGTGATAAAAAAGGAAGGATATCTGTTCTCTTTGGTTCGATATTTCTTTATTCAATCGCTAACATTACTAATGGATTCGTAACCGATTTACCGCAATATGCTGTCCTCAGATTCATCGCTGGTGTTGGTCTTGCAGGTGAACTCGGTGCAGGTATAACTTTAGTTTCGGAAGTCATGCCCAAAGAAACCCGCGGTTACGGGACTATGACTGTGGCAACTGTCGGTATTTTTGGAGCTGTGGTCGCTGCTCTCGTTGGTGATTTCTTCGACTGGCGTACGGCATATTTTATCGGTGGTGGAATGGGAATCGCTCTTCTTATTCTTCGTATTGGCGTTTACGAATCAGGTATGTATAGTGCTATTAAAAAATCCGATGTACTTAAAGGTGGATTCCATAAATTGTTTATAAATAAAAATAACTTAATTAAATACCTTCACTGCATTGCTGTGGGTCTTCCTATATGGTATATAGTTGGAGTTCTTATTACGTTCTCACCTGAATTTGCCAAAGCATTCGGTCTTAATGTTGAAATTCAGGCTGGCACTGCTGTAATGTATTGTTACATCGGACTCGCTGTCGGTGACCTCCTTAGCGGTGCTTTAAGCCAGTTTTTTAAATCACGGAAAAAGATTATTGGACTGTTCATAATACTCGAAGCTGTTTTCATAATCGTGTATCTGTTCCTTAATAAATTCGACTCAACATTCTTCTATTCCCTCTGCCTGATGCTCGGTGTTTCTGGCGGATACTGGGCTGTCTTCGTTACAAATGCCGCGGAACAGTTCGGTGTGAACATACGTGCAACAGTTACTACTACCGTTCCGAATTTTGTACGCGGTGCTGTTGTACCCGCAACTTTCCTGTTTCAGTACCTGACTCCCGGTATTGGAATTGTCTATTCAGCTCTGTTTGTTGGATTCGTAACTGTAATTATAGCTTTTATCTCAATGACAAAACTTCAGGAAACATTCGGCAAAGACCTGAACTATATTGAAGAACACTGAAATAATAATAATTAGAAAAGTACATCATTCTTGTTCTTCTTTACATCCTCATTATTTAAAATCTCTTTTACTCTAAACAATAAAAATTCTTTTCTTAGTGCTACTATCCGTAAAAACGTTTTATTGAAAACAATCTTATTACAAAAATAATAACGTTCTTTTATCTATACTTTTTCCCTGGATTAAATATTTTTATATGTTCTCTTTGCGGTCTTTGTTCTTCTCTGCGACCCTTGCGGTAATAAATTTCTATAGTTTGTTTTTCTATATTTTGTTTGTAGATTTATCTACGCCGTGTTCTGAGTGTTCTAATCGCTACTATCCGTAAAGACGTTGTAATAAAAGCAATCTATTACTAAAATAAAAACGCTTTTATCTTTACTTTTTCACCGAATAAAAAATTTCTACTGTTCTCTTTGCGGTCTTTGCTCTTCTCTGCGACCCTTGCGGTAATAAATTTCTATAGTTTGTTTTTCTATATTTTGTTTGTAGATTTATCTATGCCGTGGTCTAAGTGCCTTAGGGGTGAAATCTTTCCTTTTGTTTGTAGATTTATCTACAACGTGGTCTATGCAGCTTCGAATACGGGAAAACAAAACGTTTTCAGGCATTTTCTCGTTTACTTCTCGTAAATTTCTCGGTTATCTTTCGTTTAGCTTGTACTTCAGATTCGATTACAGCAGGCACAGCAGGCATAAACACATCAGAATTACGGTTTCTCCCTTTTAACCGGATAATCTCTTCTCTTCCTTAAATTACGACTTGCTTCTTAATTTAATATACCATATTTTAATAAGGCATAAATAATGAAGCATGGAAAACCAGATATTCGAACCAATAGAAGTCATAGCTTTCTTTCACGACCTGAAAATCGACATCATCAGGTTCAAGTGGAAGAATGACGTTTATAATATTTCAAGAGTTAATTCCCGTTGGAAGATTCCAAAGTCGGATTCATATGAATACCATTTCAGCGTTCTCTGCGACCGGCAAAAAGTCGTCTGCGAAATATCTTATGATATGAATAGCTTCAAATGGCAGCTTGTACAGTATGAATACTATCTTTAAATTCAGAAAACTCTCTTCTTCATCGCTAAATATTATTTTACTAAAGCCATCTTAATCGTCTCCGTATATCCTTCCGTAACCATCCTACAGAAATAAACTCCGCTCGGAAATCCCGAACCGTCCCAGACCGCCTGATATGTACCTGCCTGCATTCTCCCGCTCATAAGCGTTTCCACTTCCTGCCCCTTGATGTCATAAATTATCAGTCTGACATCGCTGACGACTGACAACGAAAATCGAACAAGTGTCCTCGGATTAAACGGATTCGGATAATTCTGTGATAATGAAAATCCTCTTGGTACTTCACCCGCATTATTTTGAATGAATACAAGCGTATTCCCGTTCATATCTGCTCTCTGGCAAAATACATCGTAATTGCTTATCCCGTTTCGCGTATCCTCAAAGCAGGTTACAAATCCGTTGTTTATTTCTGCCATTTGCGGTTTGTACTGATTTCCTGCCGCAATACTTATCGGTGCGTCATCAGCTCCCCATTTTAAAACTCCTGCCGAATCAATTCTCTGTCCGTATATATCATATGTCGATGTTCCTGCCCGCCTGTCATCCCATGTTATTATAGCTCCGTAATTTCCGTCTGTTATAATTGCAGGATTAATCTGCGATAAAACTGCATCGCATACATTCACTCCGTTTGCTGTCCATTTTGTGTTCACCGTGGAATCAATTCTCTGTGCGTAAATATCTATATTAAATGGAAATGCAGGTCCATTGCGGTAATCATACCACGTTATTATTGCACCGCCTTTCATATCCGGTGCTAACTCCGACCTGTACTGCTCAAAGTTGTCCACAACAAGTGCCGCTGATGTATCACTCCTTGGAAATGTTCCGTTCCACCTTACCCTTGCAGCATATATATCGTTAGAAATCGAATCTCTCCTGTCAGTCCATGCGACAAAAGCTCCCCCGTTGTCATCAGGCAATACATTTTGATATTGCTGTGTAAATCTCCTTACGCATAAAGGCAGCCCATTCGCCTGCCAGAGTGCATTACCCAATGAATTTACCTTCTGCATGTAAAGGTCTGTTTCATTCGTTATTGAATTTCTCGGGTCCCCCCATACTATGAAAAATCCATCATCACTCGTACGGCATACGCTTATATCTGATGGATTCCCCGGAGACTGACAAATGTAAATTCCCGTTCCCCAGAGATTCACTCCGTTGCTGTCAAGTCTGTTAACCTTTATCTCATAATCACTCGAAGATATCTCGCTCGAATAGTATGAATAAAAACATCCGCCGTTATTGTCATACGCAACCCGTGGAGTTGCCTGTCTGTTTCCATAAGCGGCAACAGAATACCCTGTATCACTCCACATTTTATTTCCGTACTTTGAAACTCTCTGTGCCTTTATTATTGTCGTCGTTGGACTTGGATTATCTTCCCATAAGATTATTATACCGCCCTTTCCGTCAGTGCAAATAGAATAATATCTTTCAAGTATCGGTTTCACAGCTATTGCCAGTCCGTTAGTATCTCCCCATTGCTTAAATCCAAATTTATCAAACCTCTGCGCATATATATCCCCGAATGATGAACTCGAACCCGTCCTGTTGTCCTGCCATACCATTATTACTCCGCCGTCATTATCCGAAATTATTTTGGGTGTTGCCTGATTATTTGGAGCTATTACGACAGAATTATTAAGCATGTTATTTGATATCCATTGAGCTTCAACTGTTGCAAATAACATTATTATAAATAAGGTAAATAATGCTTTTTTCATAATGTATATTATATTATTGTTTTCTGAATGATATTGTTGCTGATGCCTGTGCCTTAGGAAATACTGTCACTTGTGCTATATTTAAATTCTCATCACGGGTTGCCACAAACAGAACTACTTCTGCTATATCTTTGCCTGTTAACGGCTTTAACCCTTTATACGTCGATTTTGCCCGTTCTTTATCTCC
The DNA here is from genome assembly GCA_041649015.1 of Ignavibacteria bacterium. Classification (NCBI taxonomy): domain Bacteria; kingdom Pseudomonadati; phylum Ignavibacteriota; class Ignavibacteria; species Ignavibacteria bacterium. Next base: position 335,666 of record JBAZNU010000002.1, on the reverse strand, counting down.
GTGGTATCTGACTAAACTAAACTCTGTATTAACCAGTCCGGGATCTACAGTAGAGACTTTTATTCCCTTGTCTATCAAATCCACCCTAATTCCCTTCGTTATAAAATCAACCGCTGATTTTGAAGCGCAATATACATTACCTTCGGGATATATTTCGCGTCCTGCAATCGAACCGATGTTTATTATGTGCCCTCCTCTGTTCTTAATCATTAAAGGCAATACGCATTTTGTAACGTATAGCAGCCCCTTCACATTTGTATCAAGCATTTCCTCCCAGTCCGAAAGAACCCCATCTTGTATTTTATTCAGCCCTCGCGAAAGTCCCGCATTGTTAACGAGTATTTCTATCTTTTTCCATTCCTTCGGGAGTATATCTATTGCCTCTTTTACGTCAGCGTAATTTCTCACGTCCAGCTCAAAAGCAAAAACCTTTACTTTGTACTTTCTGTGGAGTTCATTCGCTGTTTTTTCTAACCTGTCACCTCTCCTTCCGCAGATTAATACATTTGCACCGAGTTTTGCAAAATCCTCAGCACATGCTTTGCCGATTCCGCTCGTCGCTCCCGTTATAAATACTACTTTGTTCTTCAAGTTCTTCATATTCTTATTATTAAGTTTTATATAAAATATTAATTAAGTAATTTTATAAAAAGGAATAAATAATTAATTAACAACTTTCTTTGCTCATGATTAATAAGACTAAAATAATTTGTACCATCGGTCCATCGTCTTCAAGCGTTAAAATTCTAACATCCTTGATTAAAAAAGGTATGGACGTGGCTAGACTTAATTTTTCGCACGGTGATAGAAAGACCCACCTTGATTATATTAACAATATTCGTAAAGCATCAAAACTGGCAAATGCATTCGTCCCCGTAATGCAGGATTTGCAGGGACCTAAAATCCGCGTCGGTAATATAGAAAATAAATCAATTAAACTCATATCTGGGAAAAAGATAATCATAACCGATAAGAATATTATTGGAAATGATAAGCGTATTTCAACCACATATAAACATTTTATAAATGATATCAAAAAGGGCGAATATATTCTATTGGACGATGGTCTCCTCAAGCTGCGTGTTTTATCTAAATCTGATTTTGAAGCCGAATGTATAATCTTAAAAGGCGGAATCCTGAAAGAGCATAAAGGAATTAATCTTCCCGATACCTCCCTATCCCTTCCTTCTTTAACAAAGAAAGATATTGAAGATTTAACGTTCGGACTGAAACATAATGTTGACGCTGTCGCCCTTAGCTTTGTCAGAAAAGCTGAAGATATTTTTAAATTACGAAATCTTTTTTCTAAACACGGTAAGTCTGTTCCTATAGTGGCAAAAATTGAAAGACCCGAAGCTATAGAACACATCGATGAAATCATCGATGCCGCTGACGTTATTATGGTAGCGCGCGGTGATATGGGCGTCGAAATATCTCCCGAAGACGTTCCGATTCTTCAAAAAATGATAATTAAAAAGTGTAATTTTAAAAATAAACCTGTAATTACTGCTACACAAATGCTCGAAAGCATGACTACCAGTAGAATTCCTACACGCGCAGAAACTACGGACGTCGCCAATTCTATTCTGGATGGTACGGATTGCGTTATGCTTTCAGGAGAAACATCTGTAGGTGTTGACCCAGAAAACGTAGTGCAGACTATGGAAAAGATTATTTGTAAAATTGAAAACTATAGAAAACCTTTTATAAATATTAAGCAGCCATCCGAAAATGAATTGCACTCAATTTGTAAAAGTGCTGTCACACTTGCAAATGAAATTAAAGCAAAAGCAATCATTACTTACTCAAAAACAGGAAATTCACCTAAATATCTTTCTGCATTTAGAGTTAATACAGATATTATTTGCATTACAGAAAACAATTTCATAAATGTTCTTAATCATTTCCGCTGGGGCGTTTTCACTTTAAAAATAAATAAATCAATGTCTGATAGGGATGTTACTAAGTTACTAATTGAAACAATCTCAAAATTAAGAATTATTAAATCTAAAGATAAAGTTGTTATTTTAATGTCCTCCGGGAAAAGTATGTATAAATCAGCTGATACAATTAGAATTTTTGTTCGTTAATTAGTTTCTCATATTTTTCGTTTTTATCTCTTGATTTTTCAATGTCTTTTTTATATATTATCAGCAGGTTATTATAATAATTATATTATCAAAGTTATTTGATTATTATTTAAATTAGCTTTGATTATGTAAATTAGTTTAAAATCGCTTTAACCTCAAATAACCTTCCAAAATGTCATCTAATGCGTATCAAATGCGTTTATAATCCGTTTCAAATGCGTTTCTTATGCGTGGTTAATACTAACACAGCAGAAACACTTCAGGAACCTTCCATTAAAACCGAATATAAAAGCTAATTATGGAAAAATAGTTCTAAAAAGGTCTTGACAAATCAATTCATTCTTATTATTTTAGCACTATTATTTAGCGAGTGCTAATATAAGTGTGTAAATCATTAATTAACAGTAATTTAAATCAATAGAAAGGATTCACAAATGAGTAAAATAAACATTAAACCCTTAGCTGATAGGGTTGTTGTTTTGCCTTCAAAAGCTGAAGAAAAAACTGCTTCAGGTATCATTATTCCCGATACCGCAAAGGAAAAACCAATGCAGGGTGTTATTGTTGCAGTCGGTAAAGGTAGAGTTGCCGATGACGGTAAAGTCACTGCACTCGAAGTTAAAGTTGGAGATAAAATTCTCTATGGCAAATATTCCGGTACCGAAGTTACTATCGATAACGAGGAATATTTAATCATGAGAGAGTCAGACATTTATGCAATTATCTAAATTAAATTAAAAAAAGGAGTTAAAAAATATTATGGCAGCAAAAATAATTAGTTTTGATACAGAAGCAAGGTCTGCCCTTTTAAAGGGTGTTGATAAACTTGCTAATGCAGTTAAGGTTACCTTAGGTCCAAAAGGACGTAACGTAATCATCGACAAAAAGTTCGGCGCACCAACAGTCACTAAAGACGGTGTTACTGTCGCAAAGGAAATCGAACTTGAAGACCCTATCGAAAACATGGGTGCACAAATGGTTAAAGAAGTTGCTTCTAAGACTTCAGACATAGCAGGTGACGGTACTACTACAGCAACAGTTCTTGCTCAGTCTCTCTTCAAAGAAGGCTTGAAAAACGTTACTGGCGGTGCGAACCCTATGGACTTAAAAAGAGGTATTGATTTCGCAGTTGAAGAATTAGTAAAAGGTCTTAAAGAATTGTCTCAGCCTATCAAAGAGAATAAAGAAATAGCACAGGTTGGTTCAATATCTGCTAATAACGACCCTACAATAGGAAAGCTTATCGCCGATGCTATGGATAAAGTCGGAAAAGACGGCGTAATCACTGTTGAAGAAGCTAAAGGTACCGATACAAACCTCGACGTAGTTGAAGGTATGCAGTTCGACAGAGGTTACCTTTCACCTTACTTCGTTACAAACGCTGATAATATGGAAGCTGAACTCGAAGACCCGCTCATTTTAATACACGACAAGAAGATTTCTACCATGAAAGACCTTCTCCCGATACTTGAGAAAGTTGCTCAGCAAGGCAGAAGCCTCCTGATTATCGCAGAGGACCTTGAAGGTGAAGCTCTTGCAACTTTAGTTGTAAACAAATTAAGAGGTACATTAAAGATTGCAGCAGTTAAAGCTCCGGGCTTTGGCGATAGAAGAAAAGCTATGCTCGAAGATATCGCAATCTTAACAAACGGTACTGTTATCTCCGAAGAACAGGGTTATAAACTCGAAAACGCTACAGTATCTTACCTCGGTACTGCAAAGAGAGTCGTTATTGATAAAGATAACACTACAATCGTTGAAGGAGCAGGAAAGAATGAAGATATTAAGAAGAGAATCAATGAAATAAAAGCTCAGATTGAAAAAACTACATCAGATTACGATAAAGAAAAGTTACAGGAAAGACTCGCAAAACTTTCTGGCGGTGTTGCAGTTCTGAAAATTGGTGCTGCTACAGAAGTTGAAATGAAAGAAAAGAAAGCAAGAGTCGAAGACGCACTTCATGCAACAAGAGCCGCAGTCGAAGAAGGTATCGTCCCCGGCGGTGGTGTAGCTCTCTTAAGAGTTACAAATAAACTCGATAAGATTAAAAACACCAATCAGGATATTATGCTCGGTGTAAATATCGTAAGAAGAGCAATTGAAGAACCTATCAGACAGATAGTATTCAACGCAGGCGAAGAAGGTTCAGTCATCGTGAACAAGGTTAAAGAAGGAAAAGGCGGATATGGTTACAACGCAGCAACAGAAGAATACGAAGACCTCGTAAAAGCTGGTGTCATCGACCCGACTAAGGTCACAAGAGTAGCACTTGAAAACGCAGCATCTGTCGCAGCTTTACTCTTAATGACCGAAGCTACTGTATGCGAGAAACCCGAAAAGGAAAAAATGCCTATGATGCCTCCTGGAGGTGGAATGGGTGATATGGGCGGAATGTATTAATCCGAACATTTATTTATAATAAAAGCCGTTGGACAAATATCCAACGGCTTTTTTATTTTCGCGCTTTTAATAATTTATAAGAGTGTTCCTGTCAGTAAAAGTGTGGCAATAGAGAAGTATATGAGCAATCCTGATACGTCAACAAGTGTCGCAACAAAAGGTGCCGATGATGTTGCAGGATCTAATCCTAACCTTCTAAGTATAAAAGGCAGCATTGAACCCGATAAAGTTCCTAATAAGACTACACCTACTAGAGTAAATGCTAAGGTCAATCCTATTAAAACCCAATGCTCACCATAAATATTAGAAATTGAATTCCAAATTAATATCCTTGTAAATCCTATCACACCCAATATACTCCCAAGTAAAAACCCTGATAATACCTCACGTCGCATTACTTTCCACCAGTCCGCAAGTGAGATTTCTCCCAATGCCATAGCACGTATCGTCAATGTTGCTGCCTGTGAACCCGAGTTACCGCCGCTTGAAATTATGAGAGGTATAAACATTGCAAGTACTACTGCTTTTGCTATTTCATGTTCAAAAAATGCCATTGCTGTCGCTGTAAGCATTTCGCCCAAAAATAATATTATTAACCATCCTGCTCTTTTTCGTACCATTTCCATTAGAGGTGCCGATATATAAGGATCATCAAGAGCTTCCATACCGCCGAATTTCTGTATGTCCTCAGTCGCTTCTTCTTCAATAACGTCAATAACGTCATCTGCCGTTACTATTCCGACAAGGTAATTTTCATAATTGACTACTGGAAGAACATAAAGGTCATATTCCTTAAACATCTCTATTGCAAGTTCCTGATTATCCGTGACTTTTATGCTCACGTATGTTTCATTCATTAATTCTTCTACCTTCGTTTCCGGTTTTGCGAGTAATATTTCCTTGAGCGTTATTTCATCAAGTAGTTTTCCGCTTTCATCCGTTACAAATATTGTATCAATGTATTCAACTTTGTCCCCTACTTCGCGAAGATGATTCATAACACTGGCGATATTCCAACCTGATTTAATTGATATGAAATCAGGTGTCATGATACGGCCTACACTTTCTTCGGGATATCCGAGAAGTTTGACTGCTATCGATTTTTCTTCAGGTGAAAGTAAACGGATAAGTTTCTTTACAACAGGTCCCGGTAAATCTTCAAGGAGTTCCGTTCTGTCGTCAGGTGACATCTCATTCAGTATTTCTGCTACTTCCTCCTGACCTAGCGATTTCAACAGAGCTTCCTGTATGTCAAATTCCAGGTATTCAAAAGTCTTCGCTGAATTATCCTTCGGAAGTATTCTGAACACTATTCCCCTGTCTTTTTCGGGAATATCTGAAATCACATCAGCTACCTCGGATGGATGCATATCAGAAAATATCTCTCTGAGTGTCATCCAGTTGCGGCTTTCAATTAATTGCTCTATTTCAGGTTGAATTAATTTACCGATCATCTCATTTGTTTCTTTAAAATATTATAAAATAAAAAGGCACGCTTTATACGAATAAAACGTGCCCGTAAATAAAAACTATTATTAGATTCTATTTCACTAACAGCATTTTATTCTGTGCTTTAAAATCACCTGCACTTAATTGATAAAAATATATTCCCGAAGAAAATCCTGTCGCATCAAACCTTGCCTTATAACTTCCCGCTGCCTGAACCTGATTTACAAGTTCTTTGACCATCCTTCCGTTAATATCATATATTCTGAGCTTAACAATCGATGACATCGGTAAATCATATTTTATCTCTGTCGATGGATTAAACGGATTCGGATAATTATTAAACAGTTTATATTCCTTTGGCATATCAGTTCCTATTCCGCTTATTGAAGTTGTACCTACTACGAACTGAAAAAACTCAGCAGGTGGTGTCGCTCCCGGGGGATTTATTCCGCTTCCTCCTTGTGGGTACGTTGATATTTTTGCTGTGGGTAAAGCTATGTCCTGAGCCGCAAAATAATACTGAACTGCGGTACCAAGTACACTTCCCGGTATTTGAAAATAAAACGTGTCAAGATTTGATGAGGTTTTATTCACAAAACTCCATGAACTCCATCCGCTCCCTGTATTCTTTCTGTAATATAGTCGAGGTGCTTCGTTAGCCCATTGTCTTATTATTCCATTATCAAACATTCTTGCTTTAAAAGACAAAGCGCCTGTATTAGTTGTTGATGTAAAAGGTTGTGTATGCAGTATCGTCGGTAGTTCGTTATCCATTTTCCTTACAGAATCAACCGATTTTTCAGCATTAATGGTACCCCATCCTATCTGGTTATTAGGACTTGCAGTATTGCTTGCAAACTTTCTCATAATATCTCTAACTTGTATTGGAGTAATGTTTTTATTTGCAGAAAGCATCATCGCTCCAACACCGGCTGCCATAGGACATGCCCATGATGTACCGCTGCCAAATGTTGAATATCCTGAACTTGTCGCTACCTGATTCCCTGAGCCGCGAGTCATTATATCTGGCTTTATTCGCGGTGGATTGTCGGTTGTCGGTCCTACTGAACTGTATGATGCTCTAACTCCGGAACTATTTAGTGCACCTACTGTTATCACGCTGTCACCGTCTGCTGGAGCACCTAATGTGTTATGTACATCTTCATAATTGTTACCTGCTGAATTAAACACTGCAATCCCTTTATAAACAGCCAGATCTGCAGCATTCGTTATAAGAGCTGTATGTCCGTTCATATCTTGCCATGTAAGACTTGTATATGGTGAATCAAACTCAAGATAGCCTAATGAACTTGTTATAACATCTACTCCAAGACTGTCAACCCATTGTGCAGCTGCTGCCCAGTGGTCCATTTCTAAAGGTGTTTCCCCTGGATCAACCTCTGTTCTGCACAGTACGTATATCGAAGCAAAAGCAGGACTGATTAATGAACCTGGTTTGTATCCGCCTACTAACGATAATGTCGCCTGTCCGTGTGAATGTGACGCAAGTGTTACTGTATCCCCTGTATGAAAATCTTTCTTCTTCCAGATTTTCATCGGGTATGTGGTAAATGCCTCATGGTTTAAATTCTGATAACCTGCATCAAAGTTTGCTACCGTAATTCCCTGTCCGTATATTCCTTGGTTATGTACTCTGTTTACTTTTATTAGTGAATCCTGATTTAAACTAGATCCGTAATTTAATGAATCAAGCAAAGGTGAATCAGATTCATAAATTGGTACGTTTACTGTTGTCATCTCATCATTTTCTTGTACTTTTCTGTACCTTTCAACAAGCTCAATTTTTTCAACAAATTCGAGTGCAGCTATATCAAGCACCTGCGATTTTGACGCTTCAACGGAAATGCAATTAAACCACTTTAACTGGTGTCTTACATTTATCGTCTTTGCTGCAACTTGGTTTACGTATGGATTGTAAACTGGTACGTCTGTTATATCTACTAACTTATTCTGTGGTAATACTTTCTTTCTCCTCTCAAGTGACTTTTCTGATACGAGTAGAAGCGGATCATTCAGCAGTTGCTCTGCATTTGGTCCCTTATCTTTAAAATATACATAAACAATGAGTTTATCCTCATTTGAATAATCTAAAGCATTCTTAACAGAATCCGAGATCTTCGAATATTCGGTTTTTGTTCCTAATGTAATAATAATTACAATAACTGCTGTAAATAGAATAGATATTAATTTCTTCATTTTTATTAAACTTAATGTTGCTAAATTACTTAATTATATCATAAATTTATATACATTAACAACTATTATAAAATTTTAATTTCAACTTAATTAATTCAAATGAATACTTTTAAAGAAGTAGATTTTGCAGTGACTTTATGCTCAAAAGAAGGCATAATAACTTACATGAATGATAAAGCCGTGCGTACTTTTGAAAGAGATGGAGGATTGAAACTCATTGGTACTAATGTCCTCGATTGTCATCCCGAACCCTCCAAATCACTCCTCGCAAAAATGCTTGAAAACGAAATGAAAAATGTTTACACAATCGAAAAAAACGGGGTTAAAAAGTTGATCTACCAAACACCCATTTATGAGAACGGCGTTTATTCAGGATTTGCTGAATTGTCTTTGGAACTCCCTGAACACATGGAGAATTTCATTCGGAACTCATAGATAAAAAAGAAAACGCAACTATTTGGGGATATTTTAGTATAATAATTAAGGAAACTGTATAAATTATGTCATTTATTTTTATAATTATATTATGAATTTTCTGGAAAAATTAAACAAATAATGGACGAATTTTCAATAACAGATAAGAAACAGGAAGACATTGCAATTATTTCCTTGAATGGATTTCTTGATGCGCATACTTCAAACATACTGGAAAAAAAGTTCGAGGAGCTGTTATCTTCCGGAAACTTTAAAATTGTAGTTGATTTTTCCGCTCTTACGTACATTAGCAGTGCGGGATTAGGAGTTTTTATGGCTTACATTGAAAATATGAGAAATAACGGCGGTGATATTAAACTTTGCAGTATGAGTGACAAGATTTTTAACATTTTCGATATGCTGGGTTTTCCTGTGCTTTTCAACATTACAAAAAACGAAAATGAAGCTGTTACAAAATTTAATCAAGCTGATTAGTCTTGTGGACAAGAATGATAAAATAACGATTACCAGTTCAACTAAGAACCTTCATCTGGTGAGACAGTTTATTGAGAAAAAAGGCGAGTCTCTTAAAATTGACCCTAAAGTTCTCAACCAGATTCTTGTCTCCGTCGATGAAGCTTGCACTAACATTATCAAACATAATTATAAATATAATGAGAACAATTTTATTGATGTCGAAACCAATGTTAAAGACAAACAATTTATTGTTACCCTGATATACAAAGGTGATTCATTTGATCCTACAAAGAAAATCAACCCGGATATGAAAGAATATTTTGCAAAGTATAAAGTGGGAGGTCTCGGGATACCACTAATGAAGAAATCGATGGACAAAATTGAATTCTACCACAAAGAACCCAACTTGAACTCTCTCGTACTTGTAAAAGTGATTTAGTAATTCCTTTATTTTTACATTCCTTTATTTCATATTTACTGAAATATTCTATCAATGGATAACTTAACCAATAAACAGCTTGAATTAAATTCGCTGATTGAATTCTCACAGCTGATAAACACTAATCTCAATCTTGAGTTTATTCTCGGAAATATTCTTCTGAGTATTATGGGAAAAATGATGATTACAAAAGGTTCGGTTTTAATTAAATGCGAAACCCCGGATTGTGATGATAAAACGTTTTATGTCAAAGCAGTAAAAGGAATCAGTACAAACACTGTTGGTAATAGATTGTCGTTCGAAATTCCCAAAGATCCCGAATTCGATATTAAAGATGTTCCGAATGTTGATTTCTTCGTCAGCAACAAACTTAAGTTTTTCTATAAAATATATTTTATTGAGAAACTTCTTGGAATTTTATGCCTCGGTAAAAAACTTACAAATGAAGAACTGACTAAACATGAGAATATTTTTATTCAAACATTATTGAACCTATCTTCCCCTACTATAGAAAACTCCATTCGGTTTGAAGAAATAAAACTGCTCAACAGGAATATGAGCACACAAATCCAGCACCTGCGCTCACTGTTTGAACTTAGCAAAGAATTTAACTCAAATTTTCAGGACAGGGACAGTATAATAAAACTTCTTAAATATTCACTTCTCGGTAATTTCGGTATTAAAGATTACGTGTGGATTGCAAAAGATAAAGATTATGGTTATAAAATTGTTGAGTCATCTGTTAATGTAAATCCTGATACTGTCCTTCTTGAAGAACTCGATATCTTTATCGAACCCGAGATAGTTGAAGTTAATAGCGATATACCAATGAAAAGAAGGCTGTTTGAAGAAGGCTTTAGGCTTATTATCCCAATTAAAACAAACAATGTTGTTGAAACAATTGTACTTCTTGGTGCTAAACTAAATAAATCTCCTTTCGTGTTAAGTGATATACAGTTTCTCGAATCACTTATAAACCTTTCGGTTATTTCCCTTGATAATACTGTCCTGTTCAATGAGTTTCTTAAAAAACAGAAAATTGAAAGTGAGTTGAACGTTGCAAGGGAAATACAGGTTGCTATGCTCCCGAAAGAAATCCCGCAGATAAAAGGGTATACCGTATCAGGCTGCAATATTCCCGCGCTTCACGTTGGCGGTGATTACTACGATATAATAAAAGTCGATGAAGATAAGTTTATTCTCGTGATTGCTGACGTATCAGGTAAAGGTACCCCCGCATCATTGCTGATGGCAAACATTCAATCCGCAGTTCATTCTTTTCTTAAATTCTATGACGAAGATTTCAAACTTGAACTTGCTACTCAAAAGATAAATGAACTCATTTTCGCAAACACCAATTCTGAAAAGTTTATTACTTTCTTCTGGGGAATACTCGATGTTAGTTCAGGTTCATTCACATACGTAAACGCAGGTCATAATCCTCCGGTCCTGATTAAAAATGATAATGTTGTAAATCTTGATAAAGGTGGACTTATGCTGGGAGTTGTTGATTGTGGTATGAATTATTCCTTCGAAAATGTAAGGATTGATTCAAATGATGTTCTGGTTCTTTATACTGACGGTGTTTCGGAAGCAAGAAATACCGCAAAAGAAGAGTATGGTGAAGAACGTATAATTTCTGTAGTAAAGAAATTTAGGAATAACTCTTCTGAAGAGATACAGAATTTACTTCTTGACGATATTAAGCTTTTCACTAATGGTGAAAATCAGTACGACGACATTACAATGATATTTCTTAAAAAGAACTGATTCTTATTACTTAAACCTTACTTGTTCTTTATTTGTAACGTACATTTTATACCTGCGATCCCTATCTTCAATCCTACCCGTGCAATAGAAATAATTACTTTCCATTCTCTTAACATCTATTGCATTATACACTTCTACATCTTTATAATCTATAAGAATGTCAAGCGAAACTTTCTTTGAGATTGAATTTCTCAGTAAGTAAGGAAACCTATCAATATTGACTTCACCTATGTTTCCGAAAACAGTAACTTCTTTACCTACAGCATCCTTCAGCCTCTTTTGAGCATCACCGTTCAGCAGATTAATGACACTCAAATCATTCCCATAATTTGAATAAAAGTACACAATCTCTTCTGCTCGTTCATTCCACCATTTAATTCGTTCTTCATAATCAGGATAGCATTTGCTGGATGGATTCCAAATCCCGAGTCTGTTTGCCTTTGCATATTCCTGTGCTTCCACAAACTCCCTGTGGAATCTGCCGCTGTTTCCGTATTTGTTGAAATATGGACTATACCCCTGCTTGACGCATTCCAGCGCATAATTAACATACTTCCCGTTCTTTTCTGCCATCAGATATACAAGATACCTTCCGAACATATCTTCACCCCTTAGTGTGTCATCCTTTTCAATCCTAACTCGTGTTACATTTTTAAAAAATTCTTTAGCCCATTCAGTCGTCTGCATTCCGAATGGAGATTCGAGTTTAATTGGATATTCTGATTTCTTTTCCTGTTTCTGCTCATAATAATGCTCGAGCCACTTGTCTGCAATTTGTTTTATCTTTTCATCTGAGTCCTTACCTTTGAATGTTTCTTCAGTATCTATAAAAAGAAGGCGTGTAGGTTTTGTTAAGTTCTTAAACCTGAATGTATCACCGTCAGTAACCTTTGTTATCTCATCCTCAGCAATAATATAAATCGAATCGTTTTGCTTTTGTGCAAATGAAAACTCTGAAATTAGAAAAACTAATACAGTTAATAAATATATTCTTCCTTTTATCTTCATATCATTTTTGTTTAATAAAAAACTCCTAAATATTGATATTTAGGAGTTATAATAATAATTCTATCTTATTAATTCCGCTTAATACTTTGTTCCTTCGCTGACGAATGGAAGAAAAGCGAGATGCCTTGCTCTTTTTACAGCTGTCGTTAGCTTTCTCTGCATTTTAGCTGGAGAACCCGTAATTCTCGCAGGAAGCAGCTTACCTTGTTCATTTAAGAATCTCGTCAGCAGCTTGACATCGCGGAAGTCAATAAAACTTTCGATTCCCCTCTCTTTAAAAGGGTCTCTCCTCTTTGCTGCTGCTTGTTTTTTCGCTGCAAGCTGTTGAGTAAGTTTGTAATTGCTTTTCGCTTTTACTTTTTTCATATATAAATAATGTTTATAAAAGTTTAATATACCAATTTTATACCCTTTTTTCAATTACCTTTTTTATAAGTCTTAGAGCTTTTCTTGATTGATAAAATAGAGTATTATTCAATATAAATTCAATTTTTAAAGAATTATATTGCAATATCCTCGAATTTTAAATTTTAAACTTATGGTTAATAAAACATTTTACTTTGCTCTAATTTTAACTATTGTATTAATGACAATTAATAATAACATCTTTAGTCAGACCGATAAGAAGATACCTGACTATTCTATGACAGAAAGAAAAGATATTCCCGTGGAATTCACTTGGAAAATCGAAGACCTTTATACAAATGATGAAGCTTGGAAATCTGATAAAGATGCCGCTGTCGATATGATTTCAAAGGTTGATGCTTTACAGAAAAACTGGACAGAATCTTCTTCAAACATGCTTACCATGCTTGAATTAATCTCTGATATTAATAAGAAATCCGGTGTTCTATACGCTTATGCTTCTCACCAGAGTGCTGCTGATATTGGAGATACAAAATTTCAGAAAATGGAAGGCGAACTTCAATCCATTTTTGTAAACTATTATGCAAAGTTAGCATTTATAAACCCTGATATCATTGCCCTCGGTAAAGATAAGCTTGATACATATATTTCTCAGGAGCCAAAGTTGAAACCTTACAGTTTTATGCTTTATGATATCTTAAGAAGTAAAGATCACATCCTTCCCGAAGAACAGCAAAAAATAGTTTCCATGACTGGCTTATTCTCAGGTATCCCGAGCAAAACTGCTAATATGCTGAATGATATGGAACTGCCCTCTGTCGATGTAAAGCTCTCAGACGGAACTAAAGTGACTTTGAATTATGCGAATTATGTTAAATTCCGCGGTGACAAAGACCCTGCTAATAGAAGCCTTGTAATGAGAGAATTCTGGAATAACATGAAGAACTTCGAAAATACGTTCTCAATTCTTCAAGACGGTGCAGTTAAAAACCATCTCTTTAACGCTAAAGTTACGAAATTTGAAAACTGCCTTGATGCAAAATTGTTTAACGATAATATCCCAAGAGAAGTTTACACAAACCTTATTAAATCAGTTAAGGATAACCTTGATCCTCTGCACAGATATTTAAAACTCAAGCAGAAACTTCTTAAGCTCGATAAATATAGATATGAAGATATCTACGCATCCGCAGTCCCATCAGTCGAAAAGATTTATACATTTAAGGATGGTGAAAATCTTATTAAAGAATCTATGAAACCGCTGGGCGACGAGTATCAATCAACTCTCGATGAAGCTTACAAAAACAGATGGATGGATATTTATCCCAATAAAAATAAAGAAAGCGGTGCATATTCAGGAGGTGTTTATGGTGTGCATCCATACGTTAAGTTGAACTATAACGGCGAATACGAATCAGTTTCTACTGTAGCTCACGAACTTGGACATGCAATGCATTCATATTTATCCAATAAATATCAGCCTTTTGTGACTTCTGATTACACCATTTTTCTAGCCGAAATTGCTTCCACTTTTAACGAGAATATGCTTATGGAGTATATGTTGAAAAATGAAACTGATGATATGTATAAACTATTTATACTCGATGCTTATCTGGATCAGGTAAGAGGTACATTATACAGACAAACCTTATTTGCTGATTTTGAACTTGCAATGCACGAGAAAGTTGAGGAAGGAAAAACTCTTACTGCCGATTGGTTGAATGAAAAATATTTAAGCCTTACCCGTGAATATTATGGACACTATAAAGGTGTTACACAGGTTGATGATTATATTCAGAGAGAATGGAGTCGAATCCCGCATTTCTTCTATAATTTTTATGTGTTTCAGTATAGTACAGGAATAATATCTTCAATGGCTCTCGCTGAAATGGTGTTGAATGGTGGTGAAAAAGAACGCGATGCTTACATTAATATGCTGAAATCAGGCGGAAAAGATTTCTCAATCAACATTCTTAAGGAAGCCGGTGTTGATATGACTACAAAAGAACCCTATGAAAAAGCATTTAAAAGATTTGATTATCTCGTTTCAGAAATGGAAAAAATTATGGCTCGTCTCAATAAATAATTTCAATTAAAATCATTATTAAAAAACAGGAGTTAAATAAATGGGAATGACAATAGTCGAGAAAATTCTCGCTAAAGCGACCAAAAAGGATTCTGTAAAACCTGGCGATGTTTTAGAACCCGAAGTCAATGTTGCAATGTCACATGAAAATGCTGCACTTGTAATTAATCAATTCAATGAAGTATTCATAGATACTGGACTTGAACCGAAAGTATGGGACCCGAATAAAATAGCGATTATATTCGACCACAGAGTTCCTGCAGAAAGCTCTAAAACTGCTACAAATCAGAAAAAGATAAGAAACTTTGTTAAAGCTAACGGTATTACTAAATTTCATGATATTCGCTCTGATGAAGGCGGTATATGTCACCAGATTCTTGCTGAATACGGCTATATTAGGCCTGGTGATGTTGTTGTTGGTACAGATAGCCACACGACGACTCATGGTGCATTTGGTGCATTTGCTTTTGGTATTGGTGCTACAGAAATGGCAAGCGTTTGGTCACTCGGAACCGTACTTAACGTTGAAGTTCCTGAAACTATCAAAGTTGTCGTTAATGGTAAATTTAAAGATAATGTCTTTCCAAAAGATTTAATACTATATATAATTGGTAAAATGTCAGCTCAAGGTGCTAACTTTAAAGTAATAGAATTCCATGGGGAAGCAATCAGAAATATGCCGATGTCTGGAAGACTCGTTCTTTCAAACATGTCTGTTGAAGCAGGTGCTACAGCTGGAATTGTTCCCGGTGATGCAGAAACAGAACGTTACCTCAGAGAAGCAGGAGTCACTGATGCAATTAATCCAGTTCTTTCCGATAGCGATGCGAAGTACTGCGAAGTTGTTGAGATAAATGCGAATGAATTTGAACCTCAGATCGCATGCCCGCATACGGTAGATAACGTTAAACCAATCAGCCAAGTGAAAGGTGTTAAGGTTGATCAGATTGTCATTGGTTCGTGTACTAACGGAAGAATTGATGACTTGGAAATTGCAGCAAGTATTCTTAAAGGTAAAAAAGTTGCTGAAGATACTCGTATGCTTATCTTCCCTGCATCTTGGAAAATATACAAACAAGCATTGAAACAAGGTTTGCTTGAAATATTCTCTGATTCAGGCGCAATCATTATGAACCCTGGTTGCGGATGCTGCCTCGGTGTACATCAGGGAGCAATTGGTGACGGTGAAGTAGCTCTTTCAACTACAAACAGAAACTTTAAAGGTAGAATGGGTAATCCTAGAGGCGACGTTTATTTATGCTCTCCCGCAGTAGCTGCAGCAAGTGCTGTTGCAGGTGAAATAACAAGTCCTATAATGAAAGGAGTAAACTAATGGGAAAAGTAGTATATATTTTCGGTAATGATATTTCCACGGATGCTATCTATCCGGGAAGATACATGGCTACAGTACTGCCGACTGAAACGCCTCAGTTCTGTTTTGCGGATTATACTGAATTAAATCAAAAACTTAATTCCAAAGAATATCCCGCTGGTAGCGTTATTATTGGCGGCAATAATTTTGGATGTGGTTCTTCACGTGAACAAGCTGCGTCAACAATTTTTGGACACGGTCTTGTAGTTATTGCAAAAGATTATGCACGTATATTCTTGCAAAATGCAATTAACCTCGGACTTAATCTTATTACTTGTCCTGATATAGAAGCTGACTTAGGAGATGAAATCGAATTAGTAGGAGACAAAGTGGTTAATAAAACAAAAGGAAAAGAATTTGCTACTGTCCCTCTTCCTGCAGCTCGTATGGCAATCGTTGAAGCCGGTGGTCTTGTCGCTTATACAAGAAAGAAAGTCTTAGCAAAATACGCAAAATAAATAAAAATCTTAGTTTCATCAAAAAAACCCATAGTTTTACTATGGGTTTTTTGTTTTATAATTGTTAAATTATTGAAAAACAAATTCTCAACATGAAGACAATATTTGTTATATTTTTCGTAACCTTGTTTTGTTACATAAATGGATATTCTCAGTCTATTGTTTACCCTACTCACCTTTTCTACGGTCAATATTCATCAACAACTGATAAAGATAAGACAACAGAAATATGGGAAATTTCTGCTGAAGGTGAGCTTGTTGGTAAAACAATTTATGAATATCAGGGTGGTTCAATGCTGTCAGAAACAATGCGTGTTATTAACAAAGAGAATGAGTTACAATATTGTGCTACAATCTTGGAACAGGACCCTGAAAATCCGCAGGGTGAAATATGTTTCACCTTGAAGAATTATAAAGATGAGGTGTTTATATTTGAAAACCTCAATCACGATTTCCCCAAAAGAATAATTTATGATTTCTCTGGATTCGGAACAGTAAACACCAGAGTAGAAGGCGATACTTCGAGTTTTGATATTAAGTATATTAGAGAATATATCCATCAACCGATTACAATTAAAGGTAAGGTTTTTAAACAGCCTTTTGAAAATAAAGCAGGAAAAATTAATGAAGGAGTCTACGATTACTTCCTAAATATACAGGGAATAAATTACTTTATAAAAATTGGCAAATCTTATATAAAAATAAGTGAGTTAGAGACTTTACTTGATAAAGATATTGCATATTCTGTTATCTTCAATCAAGGTCTTTGGGATGCAGATGACAACAATCAGCAAAGCAGGGTTGGCAAATACGTTATTATATCAAAATTAGATTAATCATATTCCTCAGAAACATATATTTTGGAGTTAATTAAGCATATTAACAAACGAAGTTAACATTCTTATTTAACAAGTTTTCTGCCTCTTTTAAAAGAATCCAAAATTCTTTCATCTTACCAGCACTTAAAATCCAAATAAAATCCACTTCATATCCAGATTATTTACACTTAAAAGTATCCTTACTCATACCCAAAATAGGTAAATCCTTATATAAAATGTACGTATATCTTTCTAAAATTACATATATTTAAGTGTGATATACTAATTACCTAAAAACAAAAAGTACGTTGTTCTATAAAATCTAATCCGTTCTTTTCAACTATCTAAACTCATTTAATTAACATCATTCGCTTAATATCACTAAATCCTTCTGAATTGATTTTATAGAAATAGATACCAGAAGTCAATGCTGATGCGTCATACTGCACCCTATAATTCCCCGGATTTTGCATTTCATTAACCAAAACTGATACTTCTTTCCCAAGAATATCATACACAATTAGTGAAACATTCCCCGATTTCGATATACTGTACTCAATTTCCGTAGCAGGATTAAATGGATTTGGATAGTTTTGAGATAAGCTTGTTTTTATCGGTACAACATTGTTATTAATACTTGTTAATGTGCCGATAGTGAAAGAAATTATTGAATCTTGATACGAACCTACATTATCGATATTTAATCCTCCTTGAGCTCCATCTAAGAGGAAAGGAGAAGGATTTGTTGTATTATTAATTGCTGTTCTACCTACTTCCAGACAATAATGAGCTTGCAGCGGGCTTCCATTTGCGTTCAAAGTACCGTTTGGCCTGTATGCATATACTTCATCAGGCGGTCCGTTTGCATTTCCGTTTCGCGTTGAATTGATTCTCATTATTAGCATACCATCTCCCGGTATCGAATTCTCAAATACAGAGAGCTTTCTGCGAAATTCAACAACAAAATATTCAATTGATGAAAATGGAGTTATTATTTTGTATGCATTATTTGTTGGGGAAAGAGTATATTTTAAAGTATACGTTCCGGGTGAGAAAATCGTAGGTATGGATGATATCCATGTCCCGTATTTCATCTTCATATGTGTGCACATATGCTGAGGAGGATTTTGATTGGCATCCATCACATCCCATCTGCTCATCGGATTTATTCCGTTACTTGTATAATGATATAAATCGGGAGCACCTAAAGAATGAAACATCTCATGGCATAGAACACCTACTCCACTGCTTTTTAAACTATTTTGAATCTGGAAATTATAAGTATAAACTCTCTTCCCTCTTATATAAACGTTTTGAGAATATAATGACCACATATGCGGCCATAATAAATCAGCCCATGCAGTTGAACTTCCGTAAACTATGAAGCAAACATTATCAATCCTTCCATCCTCGTCTCCGTCAAGATTTAAAGTATCAGGTACCATATTTGCTATATACTGACATGCTCTATTCAGCAATGAATGTTCCCTCTCAGTCTTATTAGCAGATGAATATCCTAATGGATTGGATGTTTCATTATATGGTTTGAAATAGGCTCTGACTGATGTATCCTTGTATGAAGCAACAAACGCATTCGTTGTCGTCGGATAAAATGACGTTCCAATACTTAGCTGATTATAAGAAACTTCCTTAAAATAATTTTTCATCGAATTAGTACCGGGAACACTAAGATTAAACAAGCGGTCATAATATACCAATGAATCAGTAAACTCGTTTTCTCCAGCAAATCTGATATATACTACTAAATTGTTTATAACTCCAGTTTTAGGTGCATCACCTATATCTTGAGGTGAATTCGTATAAAACTCATTCCTTTTCTTTATTATTTCACTTTCAGGAACTGTTAACCACTTTTGAAATCCTGTTAGTAAAGGATTTGCGGCACCAACAATATATTTTGAAGCAACAATAGAACCTCCTTCAAGGACTGCATAGCAATAATAACCAGATTTTGAATTTTGAATTATAGTGTAACCTTCTGCATCATGAAGCCAGTTATAAAATTCATCACCACTAGCATAAATATATAGTATCTTACCATTCGGCTGTATAAGCGTTACAGGTTCAAAGGAGAGATATGCGGGAAATAATTCTAAAGTGAATGCTAAACTAATAGAAACGAGTAAAATAATCTTTCTGAAAGTCATATTAGTAAGGTATATTTTAATAAATTAATTTAAAGCTTTCTAAGATAAACTGAATAAACAAACTTTCTAAAGTTGTTTTTCTTGTATTTTAATACAAAACCATTTTTAGAAGCAATATCAATAAATTCATTGACGGTCTTGAAATTCATCACAGACGTATGTAAATAAGAGTAAGCAATATTACTTCTCGAAATTATCCTGCCTAATGCAGGCATTATCATCGTGAAATATATCTTAAATATCGAATTTTTCTTCTCTAAGCTGAACATCTCCAACACAATTAGCATACCATCATGTTTAAGAACTCTGTAAATTTCTTTTAAAGATTTTTCTAAATTTTCGAAATTCCGGATACCGAATGATATTGTCACTATATCAATGCTCCCACTGTCAACAGGCATATTTTCTGAATCCGCTAACTGTATTTCTACTTTTTTGTTTTGAATTTTCTTCTTCTGAAGCTCAAGCATATTAGGAGATATATCAAAAGAAAGAACCTTTTGAGGTTCAAGTTTAAGCAATTCTATTGCCATATCCCCTGTACCTGAAGCAAGATCAATTATCCTTTCTGCTTTTATTTTATTTTCTGAGATATGACTAATTATTTTACGTCTCCATGATTTGTCTAAGTTTGCTGTAAAAGCATGGTTAAGAAAATCATACTTCGCGGCAATATCATCGAACATAGCACTAATATTTTCTTTTGATTTATCCAGCTGCATTGTTAATTAAATCTTATTGATTTTACCGGATCAAACTTCGAAGCAAGATAAGCTGGTACCAATGTTGCTAAAAATACTAAGAAAATTGTGATGATTGAAATAAACACGATATACTCCGGAACAATTAAGATTGGTACATTTTTCATGTAATAAAATTCCGGTAGCGAAAAGAATTTAAACTTTAATTCTGCAAGTGCTATACCAATTCCAAGAATATTCCCTGAAACTATCCCAATAAATCCTATTATTATTCCATCGAAAATAAATATCTGCATTATATCTTTTCTGGAAGCACCTAATGTTTTTAATATTCCAACAGATTGAGTCTTCTCAAGTACTAGCATAAGTAGTGTACCTACAATGTTAAATGCTGCAACGATTATAATAAGGCCTAGAACAATCGGGGTAGGTGCTTTCTGCAATTCTACCCACGTAAACAATCCCTTGTACAACTTAAACAATGACCTTGGATAAAAAGGATATCCAAGTACTTGCTTTATTTTAGATACTGAAGCTTCTACGTTTTCAATATCTTTTACATTCAGTTCAATTCCTGTTACATATTCTCCATAATTGAATAAAGACTGTGCTGTTTTAAGGTCTGTGTATATCAATATGTCATCATAATCTCTCAAACCCGTTTCATAGATACCACTGACTATAAACTGTTTAATTTTAGGTGTATTAAGTGGTGACGGTATGCCATGTAAACCGAAAACTATTACTTTGCTCCCGACTTGTATGTTTAGCTTTTCAGCGAGTTTATCACCGACAATTAATTTCGAAAAGATTGTATCAACAGGTTGAATATTGTATTCTCCTTTAATAATATTGTATCTGGTTGAGGATAAATCGGTCGCCTGAATTACTCCCTTCAGCATTATCCCTTCAACATTTTCTTTATATCTTATTACTGCTTCTCTCTGCACATACGCAGTAACAGCTGTCACATCTGGTATGGAGTCATTTATTGTAATTATTACGTCTTTATAATTTTTAACTCCTTCAGACTTAAATGAATGTATTTGTATGTGAGAAACAAGTCCTGCAACTTTATTCATTATCTCTTTTTCAAAACCGCTTAGAATTGAGATTGCAACAATGAGAGTTGCTACCCCCAGCGTAACACCAAGGATTGAGATGTAAGTAATGAAGGATATGAACTTAGAATCCTTTTTAGAAAATAAATAACGTTTTGCAATAAAGTATTTGTAATTCATTTAGCTCAGTAAATATGATCTTATAAATTCATCAATTTCACCATTCATAACTGATTGAGTATCAGATGTTTCATAATTTGTCCTGTGATCTTTTACCATATTATACGGATGAAAAACGTATGACCTAATCTGACTTCCCCATTCAATCTTTTTCTTAGATTTCTCAATATCATTTAGTTTTTCAAGTTGCTTTTCCTTTTCCATCAAATACAGTTTTGAACGTAGCATCTTCATAGCATTCTGCCTGTTCTGAAGCTGTGATCTCTCATTTTGGCATTGTACAACAATTCCTGTAGGAATGTGAGTTATTCTTATTGCTGTTTCAACTTTATTAACATTCTGACCTCCGGCTCCACCCGCTCTGAATGTATCTACCTTAATATCAGATGGACTAATTTCTATATCAATATTATCATCAATTATCGGCGAAACAAAAACAGCGGCAAAGGAAGTATGCCTCTTTTTATTTGCATCGAAAGGAGATATCCTAACCAAACGATGTACTCCGTTCTCAGCTTTTAAATAACCATACGAATAATCCCCGGAAACTTCCAAAGTAGCACTTTTTATGCCTGCTCCGTCTCCGTCAAGCCTGTCCACAAGGTTAACTTTGAACTTGTTCTTTTCTGCATACCTTATGTACATTCTCATAAGCATTTCAGCCCAATCCTGAGCTTCAGTACCTCCTGCTCCGGAATTAATCGTTAGTATTGCGTCATTCTTATCATCTTTATCAGATAGTGTATTCTTAAATTCTAATTCTTCAAGATATTTTTCAAAAGCTAATATTTCTTTGTCAACATCATCGGAAAGTGAATCATCATTCTCTGCTTCACCAATTTCCATCAATATATCCACATCTGAAAGCATCTTTTCTGCTGTGCTAAAATCTTCAATCCATTTCTTTAGATTAGATATTTCCTGAAGAATCACTTGTGCGGATTTCTGGTCTCCCCAAAAATTATTTTCCTGAGAATGGTTTTCTAATTCAGTTAAGCGGATTATCTTATTAGGTATTTCAAAGATACCTCCTTAGAGTTTCTAGTTTATCTCTCGAGTCCTTTAATCTGTATTTCTGTTGATCAAACAATGTATTTTAAAATTTCTTAGTATTCAAAATTAGCTAAAAAAAGTTACTATAAAAAGATTATTCAAGCTTTAGGATGAGCCTGTTTATAAACCTTTTTAAGTTGTTCAGGGTTTACATGAGTGTAAATTTGTGTTGTCGATAAATTCTCGTGTCCGAGTAAATCCTTTACTGCACGTATATCTGCGCCATTATCCAATAAATGGGTTGCAAAAGAATGCCGAAGAACATGGGGTGATTTTTTCCTTAAGTCTGTTACTGATGAAAGATTTTTATTTACCATTCTGCGTAATTCAACAGGTCCGAATTTTTTCCCCTTCTTTGTGACAAAAAGTATATCAAGCTTATTAATATTAACAATATCTCTTATTTGTAAATAATCCTTTAGAGCATTGTCAGCTTTGCTTCCATATGGTACAATTCGTTGTTTGGAGCCTTTTCCCATCACCTTAATAGTCTTCTTGCTGAAATTAACATCTGATAATTTAAGGTTTATTAATTCGTTTAATCTGATACCGGTTCCATAGAATAATTCGATAATTGCTTTGTTAATAAAACTGAGTTCGCCATTTCCGATCTTATCAAGAAGTTTATTGATTTCATTCTGAGAGAGAAAAGAAGGAAGTTTCTTGGCAATCTTTGGGAAACCAAGCCCTGATGCAGGGTTACTTTTAATAATTCCTTTTTTATAAAGATACTTAAAGAAAGATTTCAAAACCGAGATTTTTCTTGTGATTGAACGGTTTGAAAATTTGGGTACTTTCTTTATATTAAACTTTTGTTTTTCAAAAAGTTCTGATATGAATGATTTAAGAATTAGTATATCAATACTATTTATATCAAAGAATAGTTTAAGTTTTTCAGATTCAGAATAATCCGCTTTGCCATGGTATGAAAGAATTATGAAATCATAAAACTGTTTTAAATCTGTTTGATATGAAATAATCGTGTTTTGCGAATAATTTCTTATTAAATATAAATAATCAAGGAATTCGTGAATTAATAAAACAAGATTATTTGATTTCTGCATGATCTTCCTTAAGAATCTCTTTATGTTTACATTTGGTACAATATAAAAATTCTCCGTCTTTCAGAGTTTTCTTTTTAACCATATAATCATTACCACAGCTTACACATTTCGTTATAACAGGCATCCCATTCTCTATAAAATCACATTCAGGATAATTAGTGCATCCGTAAAATATAGTTCTACGCTTACCACCTCGTCTTTCTAATATTTCACCTTTATTACATTTAGGGCATTTTATGCCAAGTGTGACCGGAAGTATGCCTTTGCATTTGGGATAATTAATACAACCATAAAATTTTCCATAAGGTCCGACTTTTAAAAGCATTTCAGATTTGCATAAAGGGCATGTCAAATTATCAATTGGTTTTTGTTTAATGGGTGCATTTGCCTCATGAGATAAAGTACCTTTGCACTTTGGATACCTGTTACATGCATAAAAAAGTCCATTCTTACCCCACTTCTTAACCATAACACCACCATCAGTATCGCCGCATTCAGGACATTTTATGTCTGTCTTTTCTATTAATGATTTCTTTATTCCGGGAGCAGCCGCTTCAGCTAGCTGTAAATCGTTATTAAACGGGATGTAAAAATCATCAAGCACATTTTTATATGAATTCTCACCGTTTGCTATGGTATCAAGTTCTTCTTCCATATCCGCAGTGAACTTTGTATTTATAACATCTGGGAAATATTCTTGTAGAATCTTATTAACCTGAATACCAAGTTCTGTTGCAAACAATTTTCGCTCTACAAGATCTACATATTTTCTATCTATAACCGTCGAGACAATAGATGCAAAAGTACTCGGTCTTCCAATTCCGAGTGTATCAAGCTGCTTTATAAGACTGCTTTCAGTGTAACGAGCAGGTGGTGAAGTGAAATGTTGTTGCTTATTTATATTGGCAGCTTTGAGCAAATCGCCAATATTTATATCTTCTGGAAGCATCGAAATTTCATCATCCTCTCCAGAATTGTTTTGGTCTTCAACTGTATCCTCATATACTTTTAGAAATCCGAGAAATTTAGTTATTCTACCAACTGCTTTGAAGATATATTCGACTTTATTACCTGTTGGATTTATAGCTTTTATCAAGATTGTTTTTTGATCAAAGACTGCTGGCATCATTTGAGAAGAAACAAATCTCTGCCAAATTAAAGTATAGAGTGCAAGAACACTTTTATCAAGTTTCTTAAGCTTATCGGATGTCATAAATACGTCAGTAGGACGTATAGCCTCATGAGCATCTTGAGCTTTTACTGCTTTCTGCTTACCTTCTTTTACAATACCGGAAACATATTCTTTACCGTAATTTTTAACAACAAAATCACTTGCCATTTTCTTTGCATCATTGCTGATTCGTGAAGAGTCTGTACGCATGTAGGTTATTAAACCCACATTGCCCTCACCCTTCTTTATTTCGACTCCTTCATAGAGTTTCTGTGCAAGCTGCATAGTTCTTTTTGGTGTAAATCCAAGCTTTGAAGATGCAGTCTGCTGAAGAACAGATGTAGTGAAAGGAAGAGGTGCATTTCGTTTAACTTCCTTTACCTGAATATCTGTAATTTTGAATTTATTGTTTCGTAAATTTTCAATAATCTTATGAGCTTCATCAATGTTGTGAATACAAAATTCATCTCCATTATACTTAACAATCTCATCATTAATTTTATATAATTTTGCGTTGAATGGTTTTGAGCTTCCTGAAGGCTTTGAGAATATTCCGAATATTGACCAATACTCCTTTGGAATAAACTTTCGTACTTCTTCTTCTTTTTCGCATATTAGTTTCAGCGCTACAGATTGAACTCTTCCTGCAGAAAGACCATAGAAAAAAGACTTCCAAAGAAAAGGACTTACCTTGTAACCAAGTATTCTGTCCATAACTCGTCTTGCCATTTGTGATTCGACAAGCTTGTCATCAATATCAAGAGGATTATTCATAGCGGTATCAACACCAGATTTTGTAATCTCGTTGAATAATACCCTTTTAATGTTTTTATTTACTTTTTTAATTTCTTCAGCAATATCAGAAGCAATTGCTTCACCTTCACGATCTGGGTCTGTTGCAATAAACACACTATCTGACGATTTTGCAATTTCTTTGATCCTGTTAACTACCTTTTCCTTGCCTTCAATAATGCTGTATGTGGGCAGATATCCGTTTTCAAGGTCAATGTTTATTTTATTTCTCGGTAAATTCTTAATATGACCGACTGTTGCTTCAACAACATAATCATTACCAAGATATTTATTGATTGTCTTCGCTTTAGATGGTGATTCAACTATCACTAATGATTTTTTCATATATACTTAATTTATTAAACCTGCTAATTTTAAATAATTGTTTTCCTTATTTCTCATAACTGTTCTTTTGTTTTTGGTGTCATCTTTCATACCACACAAATGCAGCAACCCATGAATTATTACTCTGAACAGTTCAATAAGATAACTGCTTTTATACGTTAAAGAGTTTCTTTTAACAGTTTCCAATGATATAATAATATCACTTTCGGAAAAGACTGTATCTTCATACAAGAATGTAATTATATCTGTTTCAAAATCGTGCTTTAAGTATTTCTTGTTGAAATCTATTATAGTATTATCATCACAGAACAAGAAATTAATAACATCAAGAGATTTTCTCTCAGATACAAGCACAAAATTCACTATGCTTATAATGGATGTTTTAAGGTCTTTTCTTTTAACTTTATCCGGTAATAAAAGGAACTGGAATGTAAAACCCACTTTAACTTTTTTCACGATGTATAGATTAGTATTACTCCGATTCAATAACTGAAAGAGCAACAGCCGAAAGCAATTTTTCGGAATTAAGCTTCATAAAATCCTCAGCCAGAGTTGTTCTATCTACATTTGCATATAATGAACAATCTCCCCTTTTTGAAATTATTAAACCCGATATTTTATTATCAGATTCAGTGTAAAAAATCACCTCTTCAAGCATATTACTAATGATAAAATAACGGCAGGATTGAAGTTGTAAATGGGAATTTTCTGAGTATAATGAAATAAGATTATCTTCAGCCGGTTCTAAATAAATATCTAAAGCAATATTGCTTCTAAGAATAGGATTTTGAATCTTTAAAGAATAAGCGTTCTCATTCTTAAAGAATTTCATACCAAATAAATTTTCCAAATCCTGAAGATTACTTTCGTTTAACACTTTTTTATTACTGCTGATATTATCCATTTATTGATTCGAATTCAATGATTTTAATATTGAGCTAGCGACGGGACTTGAACCTGCGACCTGCTGATTACGAATCTCAATTGAAAAATATCAAAATCTTTAAATAATCTAATTATCAGCAATTTATCGATTCTCTGCTAGCTACTATTTTCTGTAAAATAGCCTATTTTCTCTAGAAATCGTAGCCAAATCGTAGCGAGAATATTTAAATCCCTTCTCTTAAATTTAGATTTTAGTAATGTGTAAGTATTCATATTTATCTTGACAATCAATATTATTATTCAGATTTTATATTTGAACATTTGCTCAAACGTTATGTATAAAGAAAAAAATACTCTTATATGCGGAATAACTTTAATTGATGAAAAAAAAGTTAATTTTGTCAAAAAGAAAATTCCTGAGAACGAATTAATTTCTCAAATATCAGAAACCTTTTGTAATCTCAGTGACTTTACAAGGGTTAAAATATTATTTGCACTCACTAATGCCGAATTATGTGTTTGTGATATTGCTGCTTTGATGGATGTTTCAGTTTCTGCGATTTCACATCAGTTGAGATTATTAAGACATTCTAAATTAGTTAAATTTCGTAAAGAAGGTAAAATGGTTTATTATTCCTTGGATGATAATCATATAAAAAGTATTCTTAAAAATATTCTGAAACATTTTAATGAATTAAAAAAATAAGATGTTCATCAGATTAAATAATAAAATAATAAATATTATCACCACTGTTTTATTAATTGTGATATTTTTTGTATTTGTTTATTCTGAAATTGGACAATACGGTTACGAAGGTGATAATCCGAGTTCCCATGATTATTGTGAGATTGTCAAAGATGCCACTGTCCGGATAACCAAATTTAATTCACACGATTTTTTAAAGCTAAAGATAAATAAATTATTTTACTCTGAAAATTTAAGCGGTATAAATAGATACGCTGATTATTATGATAAAATAAAACCCATACAAATTAAAAACCCATTACACACCATCGATATTTTTCTTTTCGATGAATCATTTCTTATTTAATCATACCATAACTCAAATTCGGTCATACGAATATTAAAAGAAAAGAATTTATAAAATTATAAAATTATTTTTAAATCAATTATATTAATAAATTTACAACAAAATTTATTAAAAAATAAAAGGAATAAAAAAATGTTAAAATTAAATAAAAAGTGGCTTTTGGGAACATTCATAGTAATAGTTGCTATTTTTGTTTCTTTTTCGTTGATGGGAAAGAATCAAACAAAACCATTCAGTGCAGTATATCAAAATAATGATACAACACATTATTGGTGTAATTACAACGTACCGATGAAATATCATCTGAGCGATGAACAAATAGAAAAAATCGACAAGATAAAAACAGAATATGATGAACTCATACAACCTGAAATAAATAAATTGTATAAAGTCAATTCTGATTTTTCGGATTACCAGCAACAAAATGATGTCAGTAATAAACGCATCAAAGAATATCAAAAAGATATACGAAATATTGAAGACAATATTGAAAGCTTGAAAATTGAAGCAGGTAGTAAAATCAAAAACATACTGAATGACGGTCAGAAAACTTATTATAATGATTTTGCTTTTAATGGCTGGTGGGGTTGGGATTGCAGCGGATATATGCACAATGGAAACACGCACAATGGAAAAATGAACACACATAGAAATTACAGATGTAATGGGTGTTGTGGATGGTGATATTAATTCTTAAAATAATAAAGTATTGAAATTGGAATTGAAAAATAATAACATTGTCCCGATTTTTAAGGGCAATGTTATTATTTAGCTATAGTTTCTAATAGGATAATTTTTAAATGAAAATAATTATAAAAAAATGAATAGAGTAATTACTAAAGTTAAATTTGTTATCGTTATCTCTTTGATTATTTTGTTTAATAGTTGCACTCATAAAACTGAAAGAATTACAGGAACGATTGGCAAAGAAAAGTTAGGTAACGACCAAATTGTAATTTGTGTATTCGGGACTAAAGCTTGCTTGCCGGTTAAAATTGACCCTGAACAGACAGTAAAGTTTCAAGGTAAAGAGACAAAATTGACGAATTTGCCTTTTGGTCTATATTTAGAAACCGAAATGATTGTAGATAAAGAAGGTAAAAAGATAAAGAATATTAGTATTGACGAATCTAAAACTGTTATCTGTTTCAATGAGTTAAATCAAGAACAAGAATTAAAATTAAATCAACTGTTAAAAGATATCAAAGGGGTTAAAACATTTAAAGTACACCCGGAATCTATTCAAGTATATATTGAATTTGAACCTCAAACAATTACGTATATTGATTTAGAAAACAAAATAAAAAACGAAGGTTTTGAATTAGAATAAAAGAAAGGAATAATAAAAATGGAACAAACAAATTATGGATTTACTAAAATTGTAAATCTGAATTACGAAGAAGCAATTGAAAAAGTAACAGAAGAATTAAAGAAAGAAGGATTTGGAGTGCTGACCGAAATAGACGTTAAAGCAACATTAAAGAAAAAGCTCGATGTTGATTTTAAGCCGTATAAAATTCTCGGTGCCTGCAATCCGCCATTTGCATATAAATCACTTCAGGCAGAAGAACAGATAGGATTAATGTTGCCGTGCAATGTAATAGTCTATGTAAACGACAATAATAAAACAGTCGTTGCTGTTATAGACCCTATTGCTTCTATGCAAGCTGTTAATAATCCGAATCTTGGAGATGTTGCAAAAACTATACAAAATAAACTTAAGAATGTAATTGAAAATATATAAACCCTGTTTAAATGATTATGAAAGTTTTCTAATTTTTAAATATAATCGGTAAGGAAAATCTTTTGGACAACGAAAAGCATATCGATTATAAAGAGCATTGGAATAAAGTTTATTCAGCAAACGAGATTAATCATTTAGGATGGTATGAGGAAATTCCCAAACCATCTTTAGAATTAATAGCAAAATGTGATCTTAATAAAAACTCTGCAATATTAGATGTAGGTTCGGGTGTAACCACATTAATTGATAATTTAATTCATCAAGGTTATAAGAATATTATTTCTGTAGATATTAGTGAAATTGCACTTAAAAAGTTAAATGAAAGATTATCGAAAGAAAACTCACAGTTAGTGAAATGCATTGTGGATGATATTACGTGTCTTAACAAAATAAATTTAACTTTAAAGGTAGATTTATGGCACGATAGGACTGTTCTTCACTTTTTAACAAATGAGAAACAACAGTCTGGTTACCTATCCACATTGAAGAGAATTGTTAAGAAAGATGGTTATGTAATAATTGCTGTGTTTTCTCTTGAAGGAGCTAAAAAATGCAGCGGATTAAGTGTTAAAAATTATAATAAGGAAATGATATCCGAATTTCTTGGAAATGATTTTGTTTTGCTTGAACATTTCAATTATCTTTATATTAATCCGTTCGGAGGTGAAAAGCCGTACATTTATACTTTATTCAAGAGAATAAAGTATTAAATGCTATATTAGTATTTTCTAATAAAAAGTGTACTATTGTATGAAGAATTAAACCGTGAAAAAATATCAGTTAAAAAATATTGATTGTGCATCATGCGCTTCGAAAATAGAAGACGGGCTTTCTAAGATGGATAGTGTTAAATCTTGTTCGGTGAATTTTGCGACATCTACATTGCATATTGATACAGACAATTTTGAGAAAGTAAAAGCCAGAGTGAAAGAGATAGAGCCGGAAGTCGAAATTGTAGATGCCGACAAAGAAAAAACAATAGTCTCAAAAAGCGAACTTGCAGAAAACAAATGGACAATAATAAAAGCAGTAACCGGGCTTTTTCTTTTGCTTATAGGAATAATATTTGAAAAAGAGATACACAATACCCCTTTTCACATTGCGGAGTATTTAGTGTTCGGTACTGGTTATCTGATTGTGGGTTGGAAAGTTATTTCATCGGCTGTAAAAAATATCATTAGAGGAAAGTTTTTTGACGAGCAGTTTTTAATGACCATAGCTACACTTGGAGCTTTTGCAATTGACCAAATGCCCGAAGCAGTGGCGGTAATGTTATTTTACGTAACTGGTGAATTGTTCCAGGATATTGCTGTTGGCCGTTCCCGCAAATCGATCAAAGCACTACTCGAAATAAAGCCAGAATTCGCTAATTTATTAGTAAATGGAGAGGCAAACAAGGTTTCACCCGAAAGTGTGAAGGTTGGTGATACAATTATTATAAAAGCAGGAGAAAAGGTCCCTCTTGATGGTGAAATAATTGATGGAAATTCTTTTGTTGACACTTCTGCTTTAACCGGCGAGAGTGTTCCAAGGAAAGTGAAGGAAAGAGATACTGTTTTATCCGGGATGATTAATCAAACAGGAGTACTAACAATCAAGGTAACAAAATTATTCAGTGAATCCTCTGTGTCAAAGATTTTGGAACTGGTTGAAAACGCATCAACTAAAAAAGCTGAAACCGAAAAGTTCATTACTACATTTGCCAAATACTACACGCCAGTGGTGGTTATCAGTGCATTTTTATTGGCCATTTTACCACCTATGTTAATTAGCGGACAAACATTCGCTGATTGGATTTACCGTGCGTTGGTTGTATTGGTCATTTCATGCCCCTGTGCATTGGTTATAAGCATCCCGTTAGGATATTTTGGGGGTATCGGCAGTGCTTCAAGAAAAGGAATCCTGGTAAAAGGTTCAAACTTTCTCGATGCTTTAACACAAGTAAAAACCGTAGTATTTGATAAAACTGGCACTCTCACAAAAGGTGAGTTTAAGGTTTCGGAGGTTGTAACTTCCAACGGTTTTTCTAAAGAAGATATTTTAGAATATGCTGCTTATGCAGAAACCAACTCAAACCACCCGGTTGCGAAATCAATTTCAGAAGCTTTCGGAAAAGCCCCAGATAGCTCACGAATTAAACAAGTTGAAGAAATTTCAGGGCACGGCATCAAAGCTGTTATAGATAGTAAAACAGTGCTTGCAGGTAATGATAAGTTATTGCATAAAGAAAATATTGCCCACCCGCATTGCAACGTGGCAGGAACAGTAGTACATGTAGCTATTGATAGTATTTATGCAGGGCACATAATTATTTCAGACACTCTGAAAGATGATGCAGTAGAAGCTATAGAAAATTTAAGGGCAAAGAGTATTCAAACGGTAATGCTAACAGGCGATAACAAATTTGCCGCAGCAGACTTTGCCAAAAAACTAAACATCGACAAATACTTTTATGAACTGTTGCCCGAGGATAAGGTAAAACATATCGAAACCTTGATGGAAGAATGCAAGGGAGGTAAAGTGGCTTTTGTGGGTGACGGCATAAATGATGCCCCTGTAATTGCCCGCGCGGATATTGGAATAGCAATGGGCGCTCTTGGCTCTGATGCTGCAATCGAAACCGCCGATGTAGTGCTGATGACTGATTCGCCTTCGAAGGTTTCCATAGCTATTGATGTTGCAAAGAGAACAAGAAACATTGTGTGGCAGAATATCTTGTTTGCTATGGGCGTAAAGGCAATATTTATAATACTTGGGATATTCGGTATAGCCACTATGTGGGAAGCCGTTTTTGGGGACATGGGTGTAGCTTTGATTGCAGTTTTCAATGCGATCAGGATATTAAAAAGTTAACTTAGTTATCTTTTGCTAAACTTAGTAAATTTATCAGATGATTTTTAGTAATGAAGTTATTAAAGCTAAGATAAGCGAAATAACGTCGCTGGAATTATGACCGGCATCGGATATCAAAGCGACTGAATTTGACATTAAACCGTAGAATATTTCAATTGCAATGAATAGTACGTTTAAGGCTATTCCAATTAAAATTGGTTTGTTGTATTCGGCGATATTCTGATTGTGATTATGTGTCAAAACCTTTTGTATAATTAAAATTTAATAAAATAAGATTCTATACCCATAACAATCAAAATTAAACCTGTTATTAATCGTTCATGGCGTTCAAGAAAAAGAAATTTTTCACTAAGCTTCCCAATTCCTTTTGTCCCTAAATCTACTAAAATTATCATTCCAACAACAGTTACAAAGATATAAATAAATGATAGTAAGATAATACCTATTAAACCGTAATTGCCTGCATTAGAATAATAAGCTTCAATTTCTATACAAGGCGAGAAAAACATTGCGGAACTAAATGACAGTATTAAGGCTAAACTCGGTTTTTTCTTCCTAAGCCTAATTTTATTAACATTCAAATGTTTCTGATTGCGGCGGTGATGCCTCTTTTTAATGTTAGTTCTATTATTCCTGAAACCAAAACTAATATATATTAATCCTAAAACAATAAGTACGATAGGTGCATATATAGAGCCAATAATATTAATAACCGCATTTAACTTGTAACCTAAAAGACCGATAAATATACCGACAATTGTTGTGCTTAAAGTGTAAGATATTCCCGCAATCGCAGTAATTCTCGCAGTCTCAAACCTGCTCCATTTTTCAACTTTACTAAGAACAACTAATGAAATCCAGTGATTCGGAATCAATGCATGAATAATGCTTAACATTAAACCGCCTAATATTATCTGAATCATATTATTTTATTAAAATTAATTATCCTGTTTATCTAAATGCATATTAATAACTCTTATTTTAAACATAAACTTTGTCAACTACCTCGTGTTTTTTTAGATCTTCAAATTATAGTTATTTGCAAAATAATGTTAATTTAATTGCTTAAGCTTTTCGGACGCTTCCTTGTTTGCAGGATCTATTTTTAGAATATCATCAATCATGTCTTTAGATTTACTTTTTTGTCCTGTTTTTAAATAAAGTTCTGATAGCTGAAGCATAATACTAATATTTGTCGGTTCCGTTTGCAGAGTTCTTTCAAAGACCATAATATTTTCCTCGTCAGTTCTTTCTTCAGGTTTTTTATCATCAATAGAATGAATATGTTCTGGAATCTTTGAATAATTATTAAGCTGATAAAATAAGTAACCCAAAAACAAAATAAGTATTCCTACTATAATTAATTTATGTTTTTTCATATGTCAAAAGTATATTAAGGACTCTCATGTACGTAAAATATCCCTCTAACTACTATAAAAAGGAATACCTATAAATACTAATAAGTCCTGTTAATTGAATTAAAAATTATAAATAAAAGTGTAAATATCATAAATAGAGCATAAGAAATATATTTATTTGTTTTTCAAATTGCAGATTCCCCTTTTTCATTCGTTCTGATTTTGATAACACTTTCAATCTCATAAACATATATTTTACCGTCACCGGGTAAACCTGTATGAGCAGTTTTTTGTATTGTATCAACAACAATATTAACCAAATCTTCATTTACAACAATCTCCAATTTAATCTTGGGTACGTATTCTATTAAATCATCAACAATTTTATGCTCTGCTCCTTCTGCCTGGCTCTTTCCGAATCCTTTTACTTCAGAAATAGTTATTCCCGGAAGGTCGTTAACCTTTTTTAGTTCAATAATTACATCAGTTAATTTGTTTTTTCTGATTATTGCCTTTATTTCTTTCATTACAATGTCCTTTCTGAAATTAGATTTAACGGATTATCCCCGCTTATAAATGCGGGGATTCTTCCATTTAGTTATAAATTATAATTCTTTCTCCACTTCGCGCTTTTCAAACCAGCTGTATATAGTTGGTATAAGTACGAGAGTTAAAAAAGTTGATGTAAACAAACCGCCTACTACTACAGTTGCAAGAGGTCTCTGTATTTCCGAACCGGGACCTGTTGCGTACAGCATCGGGATTAAACTGAATATTGCTATCGAAGCTGTCATAAGTACGGGACGAAGTCTGTCGTTACAGCCTTTTATGATTGCTTCCTGTATTTCCATTCCATCCTGACGTAACTGAGAAATGTAAGAGACTATTACGACTCCGTTAAGTACCGCTACTCCAAACAACACAATGAATCCAACTGATGCCGGTACTGACAAATACAATCCTGATATAAACAGTGCAAACACACCCCCTATTAATGCAAAAGGTAAATTAAAAATAACAAGTAATGCCAGCCTGAATGATTTGAATGTCAGAAACAAAAGCGACAGAATTATTAATATCGAAACCGGGAGAATGATTAACAACTTAGCCATTGCCCTCTGCTGGTTTTCAAACTGTCCGCCCCAGGTAGTGTAATATCCTGCTGGTAAATTTATTTTCTTTTTAATCTTTTCCTGTGCTTCCGAAACGAAAGTACCAATGTCCCTGTCTTTTATGTTCATCTCAATACCTATTCTTCTCTGTCCGTCCTGACGGCTAATCTGTACAGGACCCTTTGAAATTGATATATTTGCTAACTGACTTAATGGAACGTTGTAGCCATGCGGAGTCGGAACGAGTATATTTCCGACTTTTTCCACAGAATTTCTGTATTCTTCAGGGAACCGAACAACAACATCAAAAGATTTATTGTCCTCATATAGTTGTGTTGACGTCATTCCACCGACAGTAATCTCCATAATATTCAAAACATCACTCACGTTTAAACCATAGCGGGAAATTTTTTCCCTGTCAACATTTATGGAAAGATAAGGCTGTCCGGCAACACGCTCGACGACAACGTCAGTTGCACCGCGAATACCCAATATCACTTTAGATATTTCATCTGCTTTAACTTTGAGAAGGTCAATATCATCTCCAAAAAGTTTTACTATTAATTGTGCTTTTGTTCCTGCAACGAGTTCATCTATTCTACATTGTATCGGCTGGCTGAAACTGAATACTATTCCGGGTATTGAGGCAAGACTGTCACGCATCAAGTTTACCATCTCTTCATTATCCGTAGCTGTTTTCCACTGATCGCGCGGAATGAAAATTCCGGTAAAACCTGTTTTGTCTATACCGCGTGCTTCTACAGAAACACCTGTCTGACCTGTTCGCGATATTACCATTTTCAGTTCTGGAAATTTCATTAATATCTGTGCAACCTTTTTATTAATTTCCAGCGATTTATCCAGTGACACTTCCGGAAGTAACTGAACGTCCATATCAAATGCACCTTCATCCATTACGGGAATAAATTCCGTTCCTAATTTAGGCAGTAAATAAATTGTAAAACTAAATAATATAATTGCAATAACTAAAACTGCATATTTTCTTTTCAAAGACCAGTTAAGAACAGGCAAATATAGTTTCTTTGCGTATTTCATTATTATGCTTTCTTTTTCCGCACCTGATTTAAGAAAGATTGAAGATAGTGCAGGAATAACAAAGATTGAAAGTATTAACGATGATAAGAGTGCAATAGCAACCGTTAAAGCAAGGGGGGTAAACATTTTACCTTCAAGACCTTCAAGTGATATGATAGGAATAAATGTTATAGCGATAATAAGTTCACCGAGTATGCTTGGCTTTCTTACTTCAATCACTGCATTTAAAACAGTTAATAATTTATTCCCCTCTTTTTTAATTTCGCTTAAGTGCCTCTGTACATTTTCTACCTGTATGATTGTGGCGTCTATAATCATACCGATTGAAATAGCCAGACCTCCAAGCGACATAAGGTTTGCGTCAAGCCCTGTCAGTTTCATAACTATAAAGGTCATAAGAATTGATAAAGCTAATGCAAATATTACAATCACTGCTCCGCGAAAATTTCTTAACAACAAATATAAAATTATAACGACAAATATCGCACCTTCAATAAGGGCTTTAATTACCGTCCGGACACTACTGTTCACGATGTCACTTCTGTCGTAATACGGAACAATCTTAATACCTTTTGGCAATACGTTGCCGTTATTTATTTCATCTACTTTTTCCTTAACATTTTTAACAACTTCCCTTCCATTTTCTCCCTTCAGCATCATCACAATTCCGCCGACTGATTCATCTTTTCCGTTCATCATTGCGGCTCCCTGCCTGACTGCCTCTCCAATTTTCACTTCAGCCACATCTCTAATAAAAACAGGAGTACCATTAAATGATTTTAACGTTATATTTTTTAAATCACTTTCTGTTTTAAGAAGACCAACTCCTCTTACGATGATTTGTGAAGAGTTTTTATTGAGAATGTTGCCGCCTACGTTTTTATTATTCTTCTGAATGGCAGTAAAAACATCTTCAACCGTTAAATCATACTTTATCAATTTATCAGGAGAAACCACAACCTGATATTGTTTAAAATATCCGCCAAAAGAATTTATTTCATTTACACCGGGAACAGTTTTCAGGAGAGGAGTAATTATCCACTCCTGCATCGTCCTTAATTCTGTTAAATATTTTTGCTTTTCTTTTTCATCCGCCGGTATTTTTCCTTCAAGAGTGAACTGATATATTTCTCCCATTGCAGTAGCAACGGGTCCCATCTCAACATCAACACCCTCCGGCACTTTTTCTCTTGCTTCCTGAAGGCGCTGGAAGACAAGGTTTCTTGCGAAGTAAATATCAACGTTATCTTTAAATACTAATGTAATTACAGATAATCCGAATTTTGTAATAGACCGCATTTGAACAAGGTCAGGAACACCGCGCATAGAATATTCAACAGGAAATGTTACAAATTTTTCTATCTCAAGTGCCGACAATCCGGGAGCTTTGCCAACAATTTCGACCTGAACATTAGTTACATCGGGAAAAGCATCGATTGGCAGTTTTTGATATACAAAAATACCGATTCCTATAATCAACAAAGAGAATATTACAACATAATTTCTGTAATGAAGAGTCCGGGATATAATTTTTTCAAGCATACTATTCTCCCTCTCCGAATGATTCTTTTTGTAATTCGGATTTTAATTCGAATACCCCATTAACAACTATTCTATCATTTTCTTTTAATCCGGAAACTATTTCTACTTTTTCATCAAACTCCACACCGGTTTTGACCTCAATCATTTTAAATGTACTGTCGTTTTCCTGAATAAAAATAAAACTTTGTTCGTTATCTTTATGAATGGCTGATGAAGGAACGAATAAACCACTTTTGCTTTCAGCCAATTTGATCATCAAATCACCGAACATTTGAGGCAACAATCTGCTTCTTGGATTACTTACCTTTGCCCTGACTTTTATCATTCTTGTTTTTTCATCTATCGACTGACCTTTATATACTATTTCGCATGAGAATATCTCGTTTGGAACTGACGGCGTTTTGAATTCTACAGATTTATTGTTTCCGAGTTTATTAAAATCATTCTCATAAATTTGTCCGTCAACAAGAAGTGATTTTGTGTTAAGAATTTTAAATGCGATTGTAGAAGATTCCACATACTGTCCAACTACCACATTGCGTTCAACTATCACTCCGCTTATTGGTGATTTAATTGCTAAATCACCTGAAGTGTGTAAATCATTTTTATCGTTTACAATATCTTCATCTTTAAGCCCAATAGAATGGATTTTCTTATCCATAGAATTAAATTCAGCCCGAGCTTTTTCGAATTCGGCTTTCGACGAAATTAAGTTTTTTTGCGAACCCGCATTTTGTTCTGAAAGAGATTTCTGTCTGTTGAATTCTTGCTCAGTGAAATCCAGTGTTGTTTTAGCTTTTAAAAAATCTGCTTTCAGTACACCGATTTCGAGCCCTTCAATAAGCATTATAGTTTGACCTGCATTTACATAAGACCCGACATTTGCAAAAACAGTTTTTACTCTTCCTGCTACTATTGGTCCTACCTGTGCTTCATAATTCTGGTCTGTAATTACAACAGCGGGTATTTTTATAAAACTGTTATATTGTTCTTCTTTAATGACTTCCGTTTCCAAGTTAATTTTTTCCTGTGACTCTTTAGATAAAATCACTGATTCGATTTTTTCCTTTTCAGTATTTTCGGTCTTATTTTCTTTGCTTTCTTCTATCTTTTCATTTCCGCAACCGGAAACAAGTATTATTATAAATAATATTATTAATATATTTTTCATTATTGTTATTCTTTTAAAATAATTTTTTACCAATAGCTTTTTCAAGCTCGATTATATTCAAATTGTAGTCTTTAAGAACCGAGAAATAATTTTCTTTTGTTTTAATTAGCGTTTGGTTAGCCTGTAAATATTCAAGATATGTAATCTCACCAATTTGATAGCTTGCATTTGCAACCCTGTAAATTTCTTCTGATTCGGGTATTAATGCATTTTTGTATAGTAAAATTTGTTTCTCGCTGTTTTTTAAATTCACAAATGCTTTTTTTGTTGCATTTACAACACTAATGTAGTTTTCATCGAATTCGTTTTCTGATATTTTTATCTCTGCATTTGCTTCTTCAATTTTGCCTTTTTGGTCAAACATAAACCACAAGGGAACTGATATGCCAAAGTTCACACCATAATAATTATTTACTCCGTTTATTGATTGACGTTTATATCCAAGCGAAAAATCCGGTAGATAAGAGCTTATTGCTATTTTCTTCCCGATGAGTGAATTTGATTTTTTTAACCCGGAAAGCAATAGTAACGGATTAGTATTTTTTGTTTTTAGAAGCACCATTTCAATGGTTTCGGAAAAAGGTATATATATTAATGAATCGGTTAATAATGGATTATAATCATTAGAAATTTCCTTTATCCCAATTGAATATAGTAAATCACTTAATGCATTCTTATACTGATTCTTTATTACTTCGAGATTGTTTAAGGCTTGAGTATATTGAACATCTGCTGTTAATTTTTCAAGATTGGTTGCCTCACCAACGTTATAACGGATTGTTGATTTTGTCTTAAACTCATTTGCTACAATACTATTCTCTTCAGCAATGTTTATTAAAGCTTGCTTTTCAAGTAAAATAATATATGCTCTCCTTACATCATTTATTACATTTAAATTTGTAACTTCATTTTCTGCTCTGACTATATCAATTGAATTATTAAGTTGGTTGCTTTTATAAATTGTCTTTAAAGGAAATTCAATGTTTTGATTGAGTTCTATACTTCTCTCTTCATAGTTGCCTAAGCCTGTGCCTAACGGAACAAAATCATAGGTCAGGGACAATTCCGGCATTTGAGGAGAAATACCAATTAAATATTTACCTCTTGCAGAGGAGATTTTATTGATACCTTTTTTTAGTTCCGGTTTGTTTTCTCTTGCTATTCTTTCTGCGTCTGATAAACTTATACTTTGAGGAAGATTATCCTGTCCTATAATATTTCTATATACAAGGATTAGTAATATCAAACATATAATATGTTTCATAATTATTTTTTTGGTAATTAAAAAATTTAGAAAATTGAGTCGCTATTTGTGGAAGAAAAGGGCTAAATCAGGAAAGAACTATATAAGATATTAAATTTAGTAACTGTTTTTGTTTTTTGGGGATTAATTATAGATTTATGTATATCGGTTGAAACAAGAATAGGAATATTTAAGAAGTTATTGTATAAATCAATATTCAGGATTTTTGCATTATCAAGATTTACGTTTTCGGTTTTGGCACCATTTATAATGTCACAAAAATCATGCGTTGTATGGAAATGCTGTTCAGGTGTGAATAAATCTAATTCAGAATGTAAAAACAAGAATCCTATTACAATCAGAATTAAAAAGCTTAATATGTGTTTAATTTTATTCATTAATATATAAAGATAATAACAATAACTTTAATATTAAAGTTACAAAAATGAGTCAGGATAGGGTACTTATATTTTTTCGTTTTTTTATATATCAATATAGGCATATCAAATAAAGAAATAACATTCCGGATAAATTGAAATCTTGCTTTTTCTGATTTATGTTTGAATTAAATGAGAGATATATCTAAATGAAATACTTACTCTTTATAATGCTTGTTTTGGTTACATTTTTATTTGAACAGCAAACTGATATTAAGGTTATATAAATAAAACAGTTAGCAAATAGCTATTGACAAGTTTTTAGTCTATATATATAATTAAAATATGGATAACAGGAATTATCTACAATATTATCAGTTTAGCAAATACTAATAATTTAATAAATCTTGCTGACAGCAGTAAACATTGCATCTTATAATATAGTGCCGATATCAAGTCCTTGATTTCACAATGCTCAATCACAGGATACCAACCCACTCTGATTACCTCTAATAATCGGATAATACAAAGCGTGTTGGTATCCTGTCGGAACTAATATCGGCTTAATAATATATTTTTAATAATATGACTAAAAAATCCTACCTAGAAAAACTAATAGATATTGGGGGAGTAGCCACTTTAAATAATTTCTACTCACCTAATGCCACAAGTTACGCAGGCTCACTTTTACAAGCACGTAAGCTATTTCATTTCTTTGAAGCTAAAGAACTAATAAAGAAACTTGACCCGATTACTAAACCTCGAAATCCATCGCAAGAAGTTTTTTACGCCATTACTAAAAGGGGGGCTAATTATATCGGAAGAGATGATTATAAATATAAAGGTTATCCAAAATCTCCTTATAATATAATGCATGAAAGTATGAAATTCGATTTTGCCTTAGCTTGGCTTAATTTTTACGGAAGTAGAAACACCGAAATAAGATATAACCAGAAATTTAGTTCTTTAATGCCTGACATAACTATTACTGTTCATGGAAACGAAACTCATAAATTCCTAATCGAAATAGAAAGAAAGAAAACCATCGATCGTACCGAAAGAGCAAAGTTTAAAATATACAATGATATGTTTTATAATATGAGAACTAAAAAGTTTGATAATCCTAAAAACT
Organism: Ignavibacteria bacterium; assembly: GCA_041649015.1. NCBI lineage: Bacteria > Pseudomonadati > Ignavibacteriota > Ignavibacteria > Ignavibacteria bacterium. Next base: position 294,242 of record JBAZNU010000002.1, on the reverse strand, counting down.
TTACAGTCCTATTTGTTTATACTAATACTTGGTATAATGTTTTTGCCAGACCACAGCAATATGAACTCCTTACAAATGAAATTGTAACACTCCACGAAAAGACAAGAGAATTGGCTAAGTTAGCTAAGAACCTTCCTGACAAGTACCTCTTTATGCCTTTTCCTGACTTTTACCGCCTGAATGAAAAAGTATGGTACACCCCGGATGGTAATAAAATCTCTTTAGTGCTATAATAATCTTAGTTCATTACAACTAAATAAACATTAAAGAAAGGAGTTATTAATGAGATTTATAATCTTATTCCTCTCGGCAGAATATATGCTGACAAATATTGAAGATTTTATAGCTTTAATCCCCATAGGTGATTTTAACTTACTAACCTACTACTATTATTTGCCAGTCGTGTATGGTGAATACTTATCAATAACTTTACACATAAACCATATACTTTATGTTCTTATCCTGTCTTATGTTTTGGAAAAACTAATTCCGAAAACATACCTCTTAAAACCTAACGCTATCCAGTCTTTTTAATTTTAGCAACACCTCTTTTCTTATCAAGGTAAATTCCACCTTGACAAGAACAAGGTCTCCGTTGCTTTTCAGAAATTGCCGGATAGCGTTAAGACGGGCGCATCCGGTTTTTTATTTTCCGTCAAGAAGGGAAAAATATATGCTTCCAAAAGTAAAGCAGGTTTTAGATCAAGTTATTGAACAATTTAAAACCGCCAATATACCTGAAGCTATTGCTTATTCGATGTACCCTATTCCCAATATACCGTCAGCGAAATGGAGTTTGATGAATCACCTCATTATGTTTTTCTCAAAGACAAGTGATGCCAGAGGTTATCGTCAATGGCTTGAAGTAAACCGACATGTTAAAAAGGGAGCTAAATCGTTTTCAATATTAGTCCCCTATTTCAAGAAGCAGAAAGACAAGAAAGATGAAGAAGTTTTAACACTTGTCGGTTTTGTTTCCGGAAATGTCTTTCGCTTTGAAGACACAGACGGCGAATTACTTGACTATCAAAAATTAGTCTTGCCTGAACTTCCTCTGATTGAAAGAGCAAAAGAGTGGGGCATATCAGTAGAAGCAATTCCAGGAAACTACGAACATTACGGATATTACAGCCCTGATAAGAAAATAATCGCTTTAGCAACTCCTGAAGAAAAAACCTTTTTTCATGAATTATGCCATTGTGCTGATGAAAAAATAAAAGGCAAATTGAAAAATGGTCAAGATCCATTACAGGAAATAATTGCCGAACTTGGCGCTCATACTCTTTGCCGAATAGTCGGAAAAAACGGAGATAAATATTTTGGCAATTCTTACCGCTATATAGAGAGTTATGCTAAAGACTTGAATATCACTCCACACTCCGCAGTTTTGCGAGTCGTTTCAGATGTTGAAAAAATCTTAAACTTAATTCTAAGAAAGGAGTTAAACCTTGTACACGCCTAAAATAAGAGAGGACTTAATCCCAATTCTTTATAAGAAAGCTAAAGAAGTTAAGAAACCAATGACACACCTTATTGATGAACTTCTTAGACCTCTACTTATAAAAGATGAAGTCTTAGTAAATGAATCATCAAGATTAAAAACTGAAGCAATAACTTCACCAGAAATTCTTTACTCAATACTTAAAGAAAAGACCACCGATTATTTCAAAGAACATTTTTTCGTTTGCTGTTTAGATGTCAGAAACAGGCTAATCTCTGTTGATGTTATTAGTATCGGAACATTGACCGCAAGTCTTGTACACCCACGAGAAGTCTTTGAAACCGCTATTAAAAGACACTCTGCACAGATAATTATTGCTCATAACCACCCGTCAGGTGAAGCTGAACCAAGCGAGGATGATATAAAAATAACAAAGAGACTTATAGAAGTCAGTAAGTACATAGGAATTGAGGTTATTGACCATTTAATTATAACCGAAACATCTTATCTATCCTTTAAGAATAAAGGGCTAATTTAGAAAGGAGGAACAGTAAGCTCTTTCAATTAACAGGAACGCAAAAGCCACTTGAGAATAGTGGCTTTTTTTATAGTTGTGGATAAGTGCCCACGATATTATAAAATACCCTAATAACCCTTATTTTATAGGGGTTGACAGGTTTAATATCAGGGTGTATAATGAGAGTATAAGGGTAAATAAGCCCTTCTAAATTAAACAATATGACATACACAATAACTTTGAGAGATGAGAATGGGAATATTATCTCTCGTAATTATCACGAAGCTGCTATTATAGATGCAGAATACATTGGCGAACAGATACAGTCAATGAAAGAAACATTGGAAAATAAAGAAGTTGAATTTTAATAATATGAAAAAAAGATGGATTTTAGGAAAATTTAAAACTATCAAGTTAAAACTTTACGATGAAAAACTTAAAAGATACCAAGCATATCTAAAATACAAATATCCTAAAGGTCGAACAATGCAGGAAGATTTAGAAAACTACATTACAAACCTATTTAAATAATATGGGAACTTATAACAGACCAAATCTACATAAAAAAGAAAATCCTATAATGGAAGAACATAATAAAAAATTGAGAGAAGCATTAGCAGAAACTTTAAAACAAAGAAGAAAAGAGGAAATTCATAATGCCAGGGGAAAGTGTTCATTCGCTGATTGTGAAAAATGCAATAAATAAAATTTATTATTAATCATTTTTAATATGGAATTACTTAAAACAACAATAACTATTTTATCAGTTGAACCAAAGACTACAAAAAACGGCAAGACAATGTTTAAGATTAAAGGAAGTGATAATAAGTCATATCAATTATGGCAATCAAAACAAGACGGAACAGACAGCATGGCTTATATAGCTTTTAGCAGTACGCCTAAAATGGGAGTTGGAAAATCTTTTGATATTTCTTATCGAGAGGAACAAGGAGAATATGGAGGGAAGACTATAATTTATCGAACAATCGCAAACGCTATTCCCGTAAAACAGGAAGAGGATGAAATAGAGACGGCACAGTCAAAGGTAACAGGGGAAGATGAAAAATGGAAAGAGATAAGACATGAAAAGCGGGATGATATAAAATGGATGAATGCAATAAATAATGCTTCTTTAATTATTTCAAAAAAAATTGATAGTTTTGTTGAATATAGTATTGAAGACGCTAAAAAAGATGTTAAAGAGCTTGCCAATTGGTACTATAAATTAGAACCTTATTTAAGGAATGATAATTTGCCAGATGAATTAGATAAGGCAATAGCTAATATACCTTTCTAATATGGAACAATGGAAATTAGTAATTGAATACGTTAAAGAGTTTGGAAAAATAACACCGGCAAAACTATCTGATAGAAAATACAAAGAAGGTTTTTTTGGAAGTGAAACTCCAAAGCGTTGCAGAGAATTATTGGCTAAAGGATTATTGCATCGAAAAAAAGACGGTAAATTCAAAACCTTTTATCCGACTGAAAAGTTTATGAAATTATATACACGAGATAAAATTGATTTACGACCTGAAAATCAGACGATTAAATATAGACAAGATTCATTATTCACTACTGAATCAAAAGAATTAAATCATTATGAAATATGAAACGAAGTTTTAGAAAGAAAATCCGTCCGCAACGGATTAAGGAAATGATTTTAAGAATAATTAAAAAATCCCACTTGTTAGACAACCAAAATTATCTAACAGGTGGGATTAGAAACCATAAACTAAAACGTGAAGGATGATTGTTGAAAAAATAAATTAAAAATAATACCACACATTCTCGTTAAGAATGTCAATATCGCTTCGCTCAATGACATTCACTCGAAGTGTGGATAAATAAAAAATATAAATTTATTTAAATGAAGCGGAATTAACCGAGTTGATTAAAAGCTTATGAATAAAAAAGATTTTAGAGACAAAAATAAATAAAGATTAAAGAGGATATCAGAATAACTTAGATATAAATAACATTAAGATTAAAGAAATTTGAGAAAATAAATTAGATAAAAATTAGAGAGATACTGGTGTATAGAGTTGAACCTTGAAATGAAGGAAAGCATAAGAAAGAAATTGAGAGAATCCTTGAACAGGAAGTTGATATGAATGTAGAGAATCCTTGAACAGGAAGTCGATATGAATGTAGAGAATCCTTGAACAGGAAGTTGATATGAATGTAGAGAATCCTTGAACAGGAAGTCGATATGAATGTAGAGAATCCTTGAACAGGAAGTCGATATGGAAGTACAGGTGATTACTTATGATGAATTGAAAATAAATAATAAAGAATTTGAACTAGCTACGAATGTATAGTAGATTTGTATGAGTTGATGAAACCATAGTTAGATAAAGATAAAAGAAGGAGAGTTAAGACCCGCTTACCCGCCCAAAAGACCTTTTATTAAGAGAGAGTATTAGATACTAGAGTATAATGTCAGCTCGTATATTTTAGCTAAATGCCTTTTGTATAAAGAGATAAGGAAAAAAAGTCGTATATTAAAATATGGCTAATTTTTGTATTTTATACGAGGTACGTATATGGAAATTAGCACTTACAGAATAGTAAAAATACCGGAATTAGAACACCTTATCTCGAAGAAAGGTGGTGGCACTTGGCGATCATTATATGATGTGTTTTACTACACAAGGTTGTTTAAGTATGTCCGAAAGTCCCAATACACTAAAATAAAATCGCATCTTTTTAAGGTTACGTTTGATTGGAAATTGAAAGAATTGTGCGAAAGAGGATATCTTTTTAGTCCAAGCGAAGATGTATATTGTTCGACTGATTTAGCTTTCCCTATATTAAGAGAAGCCGGGGGTTACCAATTTCCCCTACCAGAAGAACCCAAAGGCAAAGGCGATATAAACGAGCTTAACAATACCGAAGTTTTAATTAAGATATTTAGAGAAAAAACAAAAGAGGAAACTTTTTTAACGTTTCTTTACCCGAATTTTGGATATCTTATTCCTGATGCTTTATTAGTTGAATTAGATAAAAAGGAAAAGAAATATAAATTAACTTTTATTGAAGTTGAGGCAAAAAAACCTGAATGGGAAGATGTTATTAAAAAGAAAAAACAGAATTATTTAAATCTAGCAACTGATATACAATTTTTTGTAAAGTGGACAGAATATTGTGAGCTTTTAAACCTTCCAAAACCAGATATTCATTCAATAAAATTTACTGTAACTATTTTTGGTAATTTAAATATTGATTTAGGAAAAGGATTTAATATTGTACGAGATTTTTGATTATAAAATAACTCCATTTAAAACTTTACTCTTTCTTGTCGCAAGCGCATTAATAGAATATTTATCTTATATTAGTTATCGGCATGTTGCTCATTTCAGTGAAATAATGAAGCACACTTATTCTACCGGAGGAGAAATTTTAAATGTAGTAGCATGGCCATTCGCAATAGTAATGATCGTGGTAGGTTTTATTCTTTCAATTATTTTAATTTGGTTTTTTCTTAAAATGTTATATTTTGGTTTTAGAGATATTCCCAGTGTAATTGTAAATGAATTTCACATAATAAAAAGAATTTGGGCTAACAGAGGATTTGGAAAGTATACGTTATTCGGAGGATTGAGTTTCTATCTTAAATTAAGACAACGTGTTTTTGCTTATTTTTTTGCTTTTATATCAATAGGTATAATTACTTGGTTTTTCGCTTTCAAACAACATAGTTATGAAAAAACTTATTGGAAGATAAATTTTTATTACAGTGAACCATTGCCAACTTTTACTTTTAAACCAAATAAACCTTATACCATAAAAACTGATGCTGATTTTTATGGAATTATAATAAATGGATATAGATATATTACTGGTAAAAGTACATCTTGGACTCAAGATGAAAATAATAAAATATCTTTAAATTTGCCTAGGAATTGGAATATTACATTTCAAGATACTACATATATAGATTTTATGTTTTACTCTGATCATATTAATGAGTTATTTAGTCAAACATTAGAAGTGTGGGAAGGTGTAAGTAATGGAAGTACAATTTTGCCATCTCAATTTGCATATAATAAAAAAATTGAAACTAATAAATTAAACAAAAATAAAAATTCGAAAAATAAAAAGAATAAAAAATGATTTGGTTTATTATAGGATTAGCAATAGTTGTTTTTGTTGGAAGTCTAATTGATTTTTCTTGCAATGGTTGGGATTTAACTAAGCAATTTTTTACAGATTCAGGATGGGGTATGATTGCCATAATTGCAGGGTTCATTTCATTATTATTATTCTATGCTTCTAGTAAATCATATAAAGACCTAAAAATCAATGAATCTTTTTTACCAAATCCGAAAAATTTTAATAAACAAAACAAAGGGAGATCAGCAATGTCAGTATTAAATAAAGATAACCAAATAATTGAATATGATTTATCGCAGTTAACAATGAAATCATTAGTCAAAAAAATGGCTTATGAAATGACTAAGCCTGGTCCGGTATTTTTTAAGGGTTGGGGTAATCATAGATTAGAATTCGATGTTGAAAGAGTTAAGATTATCGGTCGTTATATAACATCTCTTAGGGATACTGGAAATGAATTAATGCAATTACACGCTGATTCTATTTTGAGTTTTGAGACAATAGAAAAATTAACTTTAATAAAAAGAAATGATTTACAAAAACAATTAGAACAATCTAAAGTCGATTTGAATTTCGTTAAATTTGAATATCAACATAGAATAAAAATAATGAGTTTAGAAGAAGAAAGATTAGAAGAAGATATTTTAATGCAAAGAGCTTTAAGAGAGAAAGTTGAGACAGAAAATTTAGTACTTAAATTAAAATCAGAAGCCGAATATCAATTAATGATTGCTAAAGGTTTGAAAGAAACACAGGTGGCTCTAATTTTAGCTGAAGCTGTAAAATATTTTAATGAATTACCCGCAGTACTAAAATCATATGTGACTGTTCAATTAGGTAATGAAAATGCTGAGAATCCTGATAAAGATATGGAATTGCAAGAGCAAGTTAAAGAATTCGTAATTAGAAAACAAAATGCAGAAGCTAGAAAAATCGAATATGAAGCTGATGAAAATGAAGCAAAAAAAGATACTCTTAAAGCAAAATTAGAAAGAGAAAGGTTAAAATATTTAGATAATGGAAAGATATAATCTTAGTTTAGGATTTTTAAATGATTTTAATCATGAACAACCAGAGATATATGATCTAAAAGACCGCTTTGAACATACTTATATTGTGGGTAAAACTGGTATGGGTAAGTCTTCCCTACTGGAACGAATGGCTGAATATGATATTAAGCAAGGTATTGCCACTATTTTTATTGACCCTAAAGGTGACAGTGTTAAAAAACTTTATGAACTAACCGAAGACAAATCACGAATAATTTATATTTCGATTAAAAGCCCAATTGTTATAAATCCTTTAAATAAAGAAGGCTACAAATTAGATAATATAATTCAAGAGTTTATTCAGATTCTTGATGTTTTAGTAACATTAACCGCTTCTAATCCTGAAAGCACAGTTTTAATGAGAGAAATAATTGGAGTTGCTATGAGGTCAATTACTAAAGAAGAAGATAAAAATCTTGAATACCTTACTAAGTTTTTATTATATCCCGAAACAAGACAAAAGCTTTTAAGCACACTAAGACCAATGAGTGATGAGTATATTTATTGGAAAGATTTTGATGAAAAAGATAGAAATATACCTCGTAATAGATATAAAATTGAAAGCGCGCAGAGATTAGCTTCCCGTTTAATTGAAATCTCAACAGGTGAAATGAAAGATTTTGTTATTGGTAAAAACGAATTAGATATAACAAACATTGTAGAAAATAACAAAGTTGTTTTAGTAGATACTTCACGAATGAATCGTAATAGTAGAATTTATTTATCTAATCTTATTGTATACGCTGTACTTTCTTATTGTGAATTTGCTGATAAGAAACTTAATCCTTTAATGGTTTACGTTGACGAATTTCAAATAGTAGTTTCAAGTCTTTTCTCTGAACTATTAGCTAGAAGTCGAAGCTCTAAAGTAGGTTTTACTTTAGCACACCAAAACTTTCAACAGATACCTAAAAACATTCTTGGCTCTATTTTTGGAAATGTCGGAACAACTATTTGTTTTCGTTGCGGTGATGAAGAAGCAGAACGCTTTGCACCTATTTTTGATGTAAAAACTAAAGACCTTTTTAATCTTCCGAAATATCAAGCGCTAGTCAGACTGGGTACCAATAACATTTTAGTAGAAACATATCCGCCTAAACTTGAAGACACACCCGAAATAATAATAAAAGAAAAACCTACCATAACAAATCAATCATTTATGTTTTTAGGTGACGAATGGATTAATTTTTGATATATTAAATATGTAAGTCTGAAATGTGTTGCTTGACTTGGTAGTACTTTTAAGATTGAGTATTATGACCGTATATTCAACTATTCATTTGCACGCCCTTTTGGTGTAATGCCTTAGGGGGCTTGGGATATATGGGAAGAAGGACTTGCTCAAAATTGCGGTTAAGACGAGTTAGTCCCACAAACTTTTCTTAATTGTTAGACTTACTTAAAGCATTAGGAATAGCATCACAAAGTTTGCTATTTCTTTTGCTATATGGTACAATAAAATAAACTTAAAATAAGGAGTATTGTACCTTGTCAAACACATATCTTAATTTCGCAGAAATAAGCACAGTTCCTTTCAAAGATTTATTGGACTGGCTTAATATCCCCTATCAACAGGATAACGGGGAATTAAAAGGAGATGGCTTTATTATCAATGTCTCTAAGAACCTTTTCTTTGAACCTAAAGGTCAAAACAAAGGCTCAGTAATAAACTTTCTTTCTAATATAAAAGAAATTGATTTAAGGACAGCCGCGCTTGAAATCAAAACTCAATTTCAATCACAGGCTCAAGAACAAAAGAAAGAACTTCCTAATCTCTTACTTGAACATCATAAGATGTTAGAGCCTTACGGGATTACAGAAGAAATCGCGAAAGAGTATGAAGTAGGTATTGTCAGGCAAAAAAGTATATTTGCCGGTAAAATTGCTTTTAAGGTTTTTGATGAAAACGGAAATCATACTGGTTACATTGCTTATGACAATAAAACAGGAAATTGGCTTTTCCCTAAGAATTTTAAACGAACTGTTTATAACATTCACAGGGTAAAAGAACCGTTCGCTATCTTAGTACCAAGCACTTTTGATGTTTTTCATCTTTTATCAATCGGATATCCTAACACCGTAGCTTTAATGGCTAAGTCAATGACTGAAGAACAGGAAAGACAGCTTAAAGCATTTAAGCATATTCTTTTACTTCATTCTGAACCTGACAATATCGTCATCAGACTATCTAAGAACCTTTTTATACAAGCACCCCAGATTGATAAAAAAGTATCTGAGCTCACAGAAGAAGATATTAAGTCTCTTTTGTAAACTAAAAGCCCTGTTATCCTCTTGACAGGGCTTTTTACTTGCAATTATTTTCCTGTTTGATATAATATAGCTAATAAATCTTAAACTAACATTATGATCGAAATCCTGAATTTAATAAGAAGAATAAAAAATCAGAATAATATTAACATTATATTGCTTTTGATAATTATTTACGTATTAAAAAAAAGAAATCATTAATTATATGATTCGCTTCATACTTTTCCTTATTTTTATATATATAATATTTTTCGTTTTCGGAAATGAGACTCTTGAATTGATTAGTTCGGTGATTTTATTATTGACAAAATTCGTAAATTATTTTGCGAGTATTATTCCAAGCACATATACTTTTTGAATCATTAGGCAATTATAGACTTAGTATGTGCAAATAACACATTACCAGAGGCTAAAAATTGCCCTATAACGCACGAAAACACAAAAGAGGTATCAAAGTACCTCTTTGTTACTTTAGGCTCAATATTCTTTAATTGGACGTAAGATTTTACGGTGAACATGCTTAGAATGGAAAATCGTCAGCTTCAATTTCTCCTATGCCTGTATTTTGATTTGTTTCCTCGGTATCGTTAATTCCTATAATCCGTTTGGCTCTACTCAAAACATGGTCGTAGGTCATTATCGATAAATTATGATAGCTAGAATTCAAAATTCGAAAAGCTTCTCTTTGTTCATTGTTCCAATTATATGATCTTCCAAAAATCAATATACAGCGTGGTTTTATCGTTTTAACATTACCAACTCGTTCCAAGAATTTAATACTATTTGCTTCACGCTCCACCTCGTAAATATATTTCGTTGCTTGCGTGATAGCTTTGGTTAAGTCGGCTGACGGCACATAGTTCCCATGGTCTTGCGAGTCGGCCCAATACCTCAAACTGCCTTCGGGTCGTTTGATTTCGATGATATCCAAAAAACCATCATAAGCTTGCATTAAATAATCTGTTATGTTTTCGGTATCAATTTCTCTCTCGTCTAAAATCCTTACGAATTCGCTCCCAAGCACCCAGTCATTATTTTTCAACCATTCTTGCCATTTTTGTTCAACTAAATTTTGGTTGAGCATATTCTCGAATTCTCTGACTGCATTTATTCTTGTTTGATTTTGTAAACTAGCGATGAGATCTTCCGGTAAGATATTATTCTTCGCGATAAAGTCTAAAACTTTCTGTTTGTCTGGATCAGCAAAAATTGCCTTTAAATGTTTAACTTGTTGATGGTCAAACTTTTCATCAATTGGAATATATTCCTTAACTCCCTTTTTGAACGGCTCGTAGTTTTCTGATAAAAACGCAAGCAAATTTTGAAATTCCTCATTGTCTAAAGTCAATTCACTTTTGGGATTTTCAACTTCAGGTGTATCTGGTGCAAAATTATTTTTGCTATATCTTCCAATTTTTAAGCAAATATCCTCTTGGTGTGCCTTACGAGGAATCTTCCAAAAGGCAACTCGCGTAAGCGTTTTCGTCTTTACTTTAAGTAATCCGAAAAGATACTCAATTCCGCTATCAGTTCTTTTTATCGTTGCCATTTTATTATTCCAAATCTAATTTATCCAAATTATCACTTACACCCATAATATTTTATATTTCACAATGATGTATCAAAGTACCTCTATTATGCTATATTCTCTATATTATTTAATTCTTTTAAAAATTCTTCAGCATCTTTTTTGGATTGTTCATCAGTATATCTCCTATCTGAATCTTTTCCTTCAATAAAATAATTCAATTCTTTTTTTACTTCATCAGTATTAATATGATTATTATCTAATAGATAGGAAGTAAGTCTTCCTGACGGAAATCTTTCAATAATTTTTTCGAATAATTTGATTAAATCTTGTTTATTTTCAGTAACCATCTTCAATATTGGTGTTTGTTTTCTTTCGTTTAGGTAATAACTTTTAACATATTCACAATCACCCCTGTTAAAAAGAACATCAAAAAATTTTGCCTCTGAGAAATAATCATATGCTTTTGTATAATATATTATTGTTATTCTAACAATACCACCATGCCCGTCAATCTCTTCAAATTTTATATCATCTAATAATCTTTTTTTTACTGGATGAACACTATAGGCATTCACTTTTTCTTTAATATTTTTTGATTCATTGTAAATATTTCCATTTATATTGATTTTTATGTCTACTATATAACTAGATTCTGAACCACTTTCACTTATAGCATTATTTATGCTTACCTCAATTAGATCAACATTATTCATAGATACTCCCTTTTATTTTGTTTAATTTTTTAAAAGTATAGAGCTAATATTTAGCCCAAAAATATATATTAAATTATTATTATTAATTATTTTATATACAATTGTCTAAATTCCTTTATCGCATTAATTACCACTCCACCAAAATTAGGAACGTTTTTAAATAAAAAGTCTTGTATTTTATCTTCATCTTCAGTGTCTAAGAGATTTTCAAATTCTTTTTGTTTCTCTTTAGGAATATTATCTAAAATTGCAATATTGATTCTATCTTCTATTCTAGTTCTATAATCACTTTTTAATTGTTCAACAATTTCTAGGCTTAAATCTTCATTCATCGTACTAATAATATCGTCAATACATTGTTCTATTATTTTTTCATTATCTTCCATAGAATATCCTTTCTTATAATAATTTTAAAATTAGCTTTTAATTGTATCGATTATGTTTATTTACTGTAAAATACATATATTATAGTTTAATTTAACTGATAAATTATCAGGAGGTTATAAATTTCTGACAATAAGGTAAATTTTAAAGAATAATCTATAAATAAATCATTGCGTTCTATTTAAAATTCAAAAATAAAGAATTTTAATTGAATTATAATTGAATGCTATTTTTGCTAAATTTCATAATATATGTATCTTAATTAGATGCAGATAATTAATGAAGAATATTACTGAGAAAAAATATAATTCCAATTTAAAACGTGCCGGAGCAGCGATCGAGGATTCCCTTGAGCTTTTGCGGAATTGGACAGATGAACTACCTGAACTTGATTTGCGTAAAAAATTAGTTCATGAAAATGTCTTAGCAAAAAAGAGTTATAGACGAAGAAAGGATTTCCTTGATTTTATATTTTTACCAAGATATATCAGGGCTTATCCGGAAGGTCATTGGAAATATTTACAAATACTTGATAAAGCAAATATACCATATGAGATTTTAACACAGCTACTTTACTTTTACACTGCTCTTAATGAACCCTTTATACCTTACTTTATTAATAACTATCTACTACCGCGATATGAGCAAGGTATTTTGGAAGTTACATCAAATGGAACAAGTAATTTCATTAGGGATGCAATTAGTTCAGGTGATATCAATGTTAATTGGACTGAAAGTGTCTTGGGTGGAGTAGTAACAGGTTTATTGAATGCTTTAGCAGGATTCGGTATATTACAAGGGAAAGTGAAAAGAACCATTGCTCCAACTTTCATTCAGCTTCCGGCATTTTATTATATTTCTTTTTTTATTCATACTGAAGGTTTTTCTGGAGAAAAAATACTGAAACATGATTATTGGAAGTTCTTTCTTTTAAACGAAATTGAATTACGACATTTATTTCTCGAAGCACATCAACAAAAATATTTATGGTATGAAGAAATAAGCAATATATTTAAAGTTAGTTTTTTTGAAAAATCATTTGAGGAAGTTGTAAATGTCATCATTAAGAGAACAACTTGAACAATTAGAAAAGGATTTATCTTTTGATAAGATTGCTATAAGTCCTTACCACGATTTACCTTTTGCAATTTTTAGATATGAACCTAATTTGGAATTTGAAATGCGAAAGGAAATCAAACTATTAGCAACACGTCTGAATAATAAAAGCAAAAACATTGAATTAATATCTTTAGCTGACTTATATTATGAATCCATATCAAATGAAGGAGGAATAGAGTCACTCTCAAATGAAGAAAAAGAATTCAAATTTGAAAGAGCTCAGGAATCTTTAAATGTTATTTTATCTGATCCAGACTATACTCCAATAACAAAACTTTTAGAAGAGAAGCTTAATAAAATATCAAAAAATAATACAATAGTATTTCTATATCGCGCAGGAGTATTCGCACCGAATGCATATAAAATATCTGTGCTATTGGACTATATGAAAGGTAAAACAGATATCCCTTGTGTTTTATTTTACCCTGGTTCGTTGAAAGATAATATTCTTTATTTTATGGATTTATTTGATCAACCACCCGGTAGTTATCATGTAAATATTTATAATAAATAAATATGGCTAATATTCAAGAAATAATTAAAAGTTCAGGATTTATTAATGAATCAAAAGCAATTTTGATTGAAGATTGTTTAACTCAATTAGAAGGTACATTTGGAATTAAATCTGATGGTAGTTTTGAAAATATTTCTTCTTTACCTAATCTAAAAAAGTTTTTAAAAGATTACGAAATAAGAGAAAAACTCGAGGAATATTTTAATATTCAGGTCAGTACAGGGAAAAAAACTATTGAAATAATGTCTTCAATAGTTAAAGAATATGCTTTTACTTACCTTAACAGGTTTGTTGCTTTAAAAATGATGGAAGAACGAAAGATTATTAAGCAATCCTTCTCAAGGGCTTTTGAATCCAACAATTTTAAATTCTATTTGGCTGATAATCCGGAAATAGAAAAAATCTGGAAGCAAGGAAAAGTATATGAATCTTATGAAAGATTTTTAAATTGGCTTTTTACTGATTTATCGAAAGATGAAGAGATAAAAGTTTTGTTTGATCCTGAAAATATTTGTTCTTTATTATTTCCTCAAGAAAAAACATTAAGGAATTTATTTGAGATATTAAACAAAGACTCATTGAAAGATATTTGGAAAGAAGATGAGGTAATAGGATGGGTTTATCAGTATTTTATAGAAGATGAGAAAGAAAAAGTATTTAATAAAATATACAAAGAAAAGAAAAAGCTAGGATTAAGAGATATTCCGGCAGCAACTCAGATTTTCACTCCTAAATGGATAGTAAAATTTCTTGTTGAAAATACACTTGGAAGACTTTGGATTAGAATGCATCCTAATTCAAAATTGAGAGAAAAGATGCAGTATTTTGTTCCTAATGAACAAGATAATGATTTAATTCCTCTTAAAAAAGTTTGTGATATTACTCTTCTTGATCCGGCTTGTGGAACAATGCATTTCGGAATGTATGCATTTGATATTTTTTACGAAATGTATCTCGAAGAAATTAATAATGCAGGAAATGATGGTTGGTTAAAGGAAGTATCAGTCAAAGATTTAAATCAAATTCCGCAATTTATTATTGAGTATAATATCTATGGGATTGATATAGACCTCAGAGCAATTCAGCTTTCTGCTTTATCGCTTTATTTAAAAGCAAAATCAATAAATAAAAACATATCTCTTGGAAAATATAACCTGACTTATACCGATATTCCCCCGTTTTCTGAAGATGTACTCAATAAATTTGTTAAAGAACTTCCAGTAGAACATGAAATAACAAAAAAACTACTTTTACAAATTCTACCGGTATTTAATAAAGCTTATTATTTAGGTTCATTATTAAAAATTGAAGAATTAGTTGAATCTTTTGTTGAAAAAGAAAAAGTAACTCTTGAAAAAATATACCAATATGATTTGTTCAGTGATGGAAAAAAAACTAAGCAAATGGAATTAGACCTTCAAATTGATAGGAAAATTATATGGGAAGATGTAAAAACAGAAATTAGAGAAGCATTGTTTAAATTTTCGGAATCCAATAAAGAAAAAACTGGAGCGTTTATTGCGGGTGAATCAGTAAAAGGAATAAATTTAATTGATGCGTTAATCAAAAAGCATGATATAATAGTTTCGAATCCACCTTATAGTGGTAAGAGAAATTGGCCGGAATATCTAAGTAAAGATTTAAAAGAAATATATGAAAAAAAATCCGGCGATTTATACACATGTTTTATTGATAGATGTATTGATTCTGTAACATTTGACGGTTTTCTCGGGCTTGTTACTATTCACACATTTATGTTTACAAGTTCAAATGAGGAGATAAGAAAAAGAATAATTGAAGAAACTCAGATAGAAACACTAGTCCATTTAGGAACAAAGACAGAATTCGAAGTAGCGAATAAGACAGCTCAAGGATTCGTAATGTATGCATTACAGAAAAAAATAAAAGATAACTCAAAACGAAATGGAGTATATTTTAGAGTCGTTAGCGAAGAAGATGTTGAAAAACAAGTAGCTTTTTTAAATGGACTAAAATTATTGTTGAATAAATCTGACAACCAATATATAAATTATTATATTATTGACCAATCTAAATTAAAAATTATTCCTTCTTGGCCTTTTGTTTATTGGATAAGTGATGGGATAAGAAATTTATTTTCAAAGAAATTATTGTCAGATGTTGCTATTGCAAGGCAAGGGCTTGCTACATCAGACAATTTTAGGTTTTTAAGGTTATGGTGGGAGGTAGATAAGAATAATATTTTCTTTAATTGTCACGATAAGGAGGAATCATTAAAATCTGATAAAAAATGGTATCCTTATATGAAAGGAGGAGAAGTTAGAAAATGGTATGGTAATCAAGAGTATCTTATAAATTGGAAAAAAGACGGGAAGGAATTAAAAGAGTGGGCATCTTATCTTTATAAATCGTGGTCACGTATTATTAAAAATGTTGATTTATATTATAAGGAAGGGGCAACCTACTCATTTTTAACAATAAGTAATTTAAGTGTAAGATTTTTACCTATTGGCTTTATTTTCGATGTAGCTGGTTCTACAATATATCCCCAAAAAATTGATAACATAGTACTAATTGGATTGTTGAACTCTAAACTTCTATCTTTTTTAATAAAACTTATAAGCCCTACTGTGAATTATCAAGTCGGTGATTTGTCTCGATTACCAGTTCCGGATATAAATTCTTCAACATATAATATTATTAACTTCAAACAATCTGTTCAAAATTGTGTAGATATAATGAAATCTTTAGTTGATAAAGATGAATTAAGTTGGAATTTTGTAAATCCGACCGACTGGACTTCAGGATTAATCGAAGCATTAGAATTTGAGATGAAACTATTAAAATATGAAACCGAAATAAGTAAATATTGCTATAAATTATTTAATGTTTCGACCAAAGATATTAAAAGTATAGAAGAAGATTTTGGAAAACTACCAGGAGATATGGATAATATTAATGATATAAAGAACAAAAGTTTAGAAAAAATTGAAATATATTATTTAAAAAAACATATTCCCTCTGAAGTATTAAAACAGACTTCTGAAGTAGTTAATGAAGATGATATTGAAGATGAAAACAGTGAAAATAAAAATAATTTAAAAATTTCTAGAAAAATATTAAGATTTCTAACTTTAGAGGAAATTTGTCTTGCCTCCGGTTTTCATCCGGATACGGTGTGTAATTATATAATTACAAATAAATTAGAAAGACCTGAAGAAAAATACGAACTGGCGGTAAGGTGGATATCTTATGCAATCGGAATTTTAATGGGACGATTTGATTATAAAGAAGTAAAAGCTGACGATGATGGAATTTGTGTTTTAGATGAAGGGCATGCTGACGACCTTCCAAAAAATATTTATAACTCACTTGAAATAATACTGAATGATAAAAAAGCATTAGAAATTGTTGAAACAATTAATCGAGGAACAACTGACAATCCTATAGAGGTATTAAGAAAATTCTTAAGCAGAGAGTTCTTTATTGATTGGCATTTACCCATGTATAAAAAGCGACCAACATACTGGTTGTTACAATCGAAGAAAAAAAACTATGGATTTTATATTTATAATTTAAAATTTACGAACGAATCTCTATATTCATTAATTCAGAAATATATAATTCCTAAATTACAACTTGAAAATGCTAAGCTAAAGGATTTAATCATTAAACGTAATACTTCTTTTGGAACGGAAAAAAGAAAAATTGAAACAGAAATCTCCAGAGTTGAAGATTTATTAGATGAAATTGAAATATTTAAAAAAGATATTCAAGAAGTAATTGATACAGAATTTAAGCCGGATATAGATGATGGAGTAATTCTAAATATGGCTCTTATTTATAAACTTATACCAAGCTGGAAAGAACCAGAAAAGTTTTATAAAGAATTGAAAGAAGGAAAATATGAATGGTCATCTGTATCAAAAACACTTTTTCAAAAAAAGAAATAATAAATAAATTAATATTATATTATGAAAATTAAAGACATTTTTGAAAAACCTGTAGACAGGAAAATAGAAGAAGTTATTAAAGTCACACAGGATAATGAAGAGACAGTTTTTGATGAAATACAGGAATACGTTGTCACCGATAAAATAAAAACGCACTATCGAGATATATTAAAATCCGTTATAGATGCAAAAAGTGCTCCACACGAAGGTATTGGGATATGGGTATCCGGCTTTTTTGGCTCCGGTAAATCCAGCTTTGCAAAAATATTAGGGTACATACTTGAAGGAAGAACTGTTGTAGGAAAAGATACGCGTGACTTATTTAATCATCAGGCAAATGATAAATTCATAGCTGATAATTTGAATTTTCTAAAAAAAGCAATTCCTATAAAATCTATAATATTTGATATCTCGATGGATAGAGGTGTAAGACAAAAAGATGATAGTATTACTAAAATTATGTACAAAGTATTTTTAAGAGAATTAAACTACGCTGAAGATTTTGATATCGCTAAGCTTGAGATAGATTTAGAGGAAAATGATAAATTAAACAAATTTATTGAAATATATGAAAAAGAATATGAATCGAAATGGTCAAAGGGTAGAAAAAGAGCTAGTGCTTTAAATGAAGCCAGTGCAGTGCTTCACTTAATGGAACCTAAAACTTATAATTTACCTGATTCCTGGGTTAAAACTATAAAGGAAGGGCGAGCAGATATTACACCTATTAATTTTGCGAAAATTGTTTTTGAGTTAATGGACAGACGGCAAAAAGGTACTTCGGCAGTTTTTATCGTGGATGAAATTGGACAATATGTTTCAAGGAGTGTTGATAAAATGCTTGATTTACAGGCGATTGTCCAAGCGTTAGGTGTTGAAAGTAAAAATAGAGTAAAAGCTAAGAAAGCTATTGCACCAGTTTGGTTAGTAGTTACTTCACAGGAAAAATTGAACGAAATTGTCAGTTCATTAGACGATAAACGAATAGAACTCGCAAGATTAAGAGATAGATTTCCAAACGAAGTGGATATTGTACCAACAGATATTGCAGAGGTTACAGGGAAAAGAGTACTTAGAAAAAAAGCTAATGCAATTTCAAATCTAAAAACATTATTTGATGCTAATGAGCACAAACTTAATCAATGTTGTAAATTAGAGCATACTTCAAGAAGTTATAAAATAACACAGGATGATTTTGTAAATCTTTATCCTTATTTACCACATTTTATTGAATTATCTATAGACATAATGTCTGGAATAAGATTACTCCCAGGAGCGCATAGATTTAGTGGAGGTAGTAACAGAACTATTATTAAACAAGCTCAACAAATGTTAATAAATCCAAAAGTAAATCTAGCCGATGAAAATATTGGAACATTAGTTACATTAGACAAAATCTATGATTTAATCGAAACAAATCTAAGTAGTGAAAGACAAAAAGATATTGCAGATATATCAAGAAGATTTGCAGATAAAGAATGGGTTTTAAAAGTTGCAAAAGCAATTTGTTTATTAGAATTTGTAAGAGATTTACCAAGAACAGCAGAAAACATTGCAGCAGTGCTTTTCCCTCATATTGATTCGGATTCAGTTTTGTCCAATGTAAAGCTATCAATAGAAATACTTGAAACAGGCAAATTTATTAAATTGACTGAAGACGGATATAAATTACTAACAGTTCAGGAAAAAAACTGGGATATAAAACGAAATGACCTCTCTCCGAAACCATTAGAAAGAAATAAAATTAAAAAGGATGTTATAAGCGACATCTTAAGCGATTCTAAAATTACAATTTATAAACATAATGGAAGATCTTTTAAAATATCTTTTAAATTAGATGACCATAATATAAGTCAAGAAGGTGATCTTAAAATTGATTCATACTGTATCGATGAGAAAAATAATAAAGCAAATGCAGTGAATGATAATAAAATATTATCTCGGGAGGATCGTAATAAAAACAAAATTATTATGGTTTTTTCCCTAAATGAAGATATTCATAATCTAATTGATGAAGTGTTCAAATCCGATAAAATGATTGAAAACCATAAAAGATTAGCTGCAGAAGGAATGTTGCCTGCTGATGAACATAAATGTTTTAATGATGAAAAAATTAGAAAGGATAAATATTCAAGGAGATTAAGAGAATTAATTGAACAATCAATATATACAGGGATTTCGCTTTTTAGAGGAGTTGAAAGAGATATGGCATCACTTGGAATTAATTTAATTGAAAGTGTAAAAAATTTGATTGATACATATTTCAGTGACATTTTTCCAAAATATGAATTAGGGGCTAAACCATTAACAGGTAAAGAAGCTGAGCAAATACTCACTGCGAATAATTTAAATGGTTTACCTACTGTAATATATGATTCGGGAAATGGAATTGGGCTTATTAAAAAAGAAGGTGGTAGATATATAATTGATACTAATATAGATATTTCTCAAGAAATCATGAATTTTGTTAATCAAAAACATTCATTCGGAGATAAACTAACGGGAAAAATACTGGATGAATATTTTAGTGGATATGGTTATGGTTGGCAAAGAGATATGCTTAGATTAGTCTTAGCTGGACTATTTAGAGCGGGTAAGATTGAAATTAGTTACCAGGGAAAAAGATATCGCGATTATACGGAACATTTAGGTAGGGAGGCAATTACAAATAATAATGCGTTTAAAGTCGCTGCATTTATGCCAAGAGAACAGACTTTAACGTTACAACAAATTAAAGATGCTTGTTTTAATTTTGAAGCTATAACAGGAGAAGAGATTGATGCTGATGAAAATACAATTTCCAAAGCATTAAAAATATTAGCTGAGAACGAAAAAGAAAATCTTTATTCTATCAAAGCACTGATAAATGCAAATAATTTACCTTGTAAAGACTTCATTGAAAATTTACTGGAGACTTTTAAACAAATACCAGAGAATAGTTCAGATGATTGTGTGAAATATCTTGCTGAGGAAGGGAAAGAATTAAAACAAAATCTTGACAAAGTAAAAAAAATAACAGACATATTAACTTCTAATATTCAATCAATCAAAGATTCAAAAGTTATTCTATCTGATTTAGGAACTTTTCTCTCTGCAAGATCTGAGAAAGACGATAAAATATTAAATACTATTCAAGAACTTAAAGAGAACTTAAATAGTGAAGATTTCTTTGAAAGAATACCTAAAATAAAAACCGATACTGAACTTATTAAGAAAAGATATGCTGAATTATACACTGAAGTTCATAATACAAAGAATGATAAATATAAAGTATTAAAAGAAAGGATATTAGGAGACATAGAGTGGAATAATTTACCACCGGATTTGCAGGAAAGTATTTCAAAAGAAATTCAAGCACATATATGTGAAAAGATAGATTTATCACTTTTAGGAGTATGTAATAATTGTAGTAATAACTTACCAAAAATAGAATCTGATATAGATGCCTCAGTTGGAATTGAACAAAAAATTAAATCAAGAATTCAGGAATTTATTAAAATAAACAATGAAAAGGTTGAAATCATAAGAATAGTTGATTTCATTGACAAATCTGTAACTGATATTAATGAATTCAAAGTACAACTTAATAAATTATTGAACCATATAGAAGAACTATTAAAAGAAGGTAAAAGAATAATTTTGGAATAACATATGGCAAATGAAATTAAAAAATATGTAATAAATTTAATCGACGATAATCTTAAAAAATTTGGGTTAATTGTCTGGTATGATCCCGAAGAATACTTCAAAGATATATTTAAGAACACTTTTAAAGATTATACCGTTGTATATTTTGAGGGAAGTTATTATGAGCTAAGGTATAAAACGGAAAAGTACTTTGATGATATAGAAAAGTACAAATTAATAATTTATATTAAAAATTCTCGAGATAAGCAAAATTATCCATTAATAGAATTTGAAAGAGCAGGTGTGATTTTTGAACCGGAAGGTGCACTGGAAAATAATTCGGAACCCTCAGTATTAATTAGAGAAGCGATAAAAGAGATTGTTTCAAAAGATTTTGTAAATGAAATAATCGAAAAGATAAAAAAAAGACTTTTAACATTAGATGAAGTACAAAGCTTAATTGATAAAGCAGAGCCATTAAAAACAGGAACATTATCTCTTATTTTCCAAACTGATAATCCAAAAAACATAGTTCTTAATTTTATCTCTTCAAATAATTATGATGCAGAATTAGATAGAAAAGAAGCTGTAAGTGAATTACGAGAACTGAGCGAAACATTTCTTGGGGTTTCATTTAAAAATTCAATGGATTTAAACACTCTACGTAATTCCATTGTAGAAAGTCTAATTTTGAGTGAATTTGTATGTATCCTTGAAAATGAGGATAAAAATAAATTTGTAAAATTAAATCTAATTCAAGAAATTAATCAAAGATCTGAATTAATAAATATATTAAAAGAATGGCGACAAAGAATAGACATACAGGATAAATATTCAGAATACGCTATAAATATACAGAGTAAATATTTTCCAAATGGAATTACAATAGATTTTCGTAAATTAATTAGTATTGATACTTTTCTTCTTGCTGATACACTAATAATAGATTCTTTGGTAAAATTAGATATCAACACGGTAAAAAATGATATTATAGATATAATAAAACTTAGAAAAAATTTATATTGGTCTAATATCAAACCCGAGATAAAACTTATTTATACAGTATTAGAACTTTCATTTGAATTAATACTGCAAATTAAAAATGCAATATTAGAAATTGGTAATAAATATTTTAATACTAAAGAACTCTTCAAAAAATATTCTGATTATAACGAGAATAATGCGTGGTTTTATATAGATCAAAAATATAGAATTATCGAGAACAAATTTTATGAATTAGACCTTGACCCCAAAATTTCCGATAAAGTTGAATTATTAATTAATAAGTGTAGGTTTTTATATACAGAATTAATTAATAAACAAATTCCCTTAGTAATAAAAGAAGTTTCAAATAACCAATTATCTAATTTTGGAATTAAGTTACAAAGAAATATATATAATGATATAGTATTACCTACTTTAGAAGATAAAAAAGTAGCATATATTCTAGTCGATGCTTTGAGATATGAAATGGGTGTTGAGCTTTGTAAACTTATTAATAATTCCGAAGAAATTACTATAGAACCAGCAATAGCTAGTATTCCAACAATTACTAATATAGGAATGCTTTCTCTTCTTGTAACCGGTGATAAAAAAATATCTTTTGAAAACGACAAAGAAAAAATGTTTTTAAAAGTTGAAAATATTAGAATTAAAGATAGAAAAGATAGAATAGCATATTTCGAGAGTATTCAGAAACAAAATATTCTCGTATTAAAGTTAGATGATGTAGTAAAACCAAAGAAGAGTATTCAGGATAAAATAAAAGAAGCAAATATAATATTAATTACTTCGCAAGAAATTGATTTGCTAAATGAAGCAGGGAATGAAATATTGACAAAAAATTTAATGAGTGAAATATTATTGAATATTAAAAGAGCTATTAATCATCTTTCACAATTAGGTGTTGAATACTGCATCATTTCCGCAGATCATGGGTTCCTTTTAGGTTCAGAACTTGGTAAAGATAATAAAATTGATTCACCAAATGGACGAAAATATGAATTACATAAAAGATGCTGGATTGGATTGGGTGGCGATAATCCGGAAAATACAATAAGGATATCAGGAAATAAATTAGGATTTGATACTGATATCGATTTTGTTTTCCCAATTGGAAATGGAATATTTAATTCTCCAGGAATTGAAAATATATATGTGCATGGTGGAATTTCATTTCAAGAGATAATTATTCCGGTTATAAAAATAAAAAATAAAATCACTTCAAATATTCCAAAATCTTTAAAAGAAGAATATCAATTAAGTTCTTCAAAAGAAATTATTACGAACAGAATATTTACAATAAAGGGAGAATATTTAAGTAATCAGTTGGAATTTGATGAGTCTAAACATAAGTCAATTAAAGTTAGGATTATAGTTTTCCTTGACAATGAAGTTGTTGGTAAAGCGGAAACTTCTGAATATGGGTATAACGAGAATACTAAGGAAATTGAATTAATCGAAAATAAACCTAATGTAATTACGATTGTATTAAATGAGAAAGTAAATAAAGGTAATTTGGATATTATAATGTATGATTCGCTTAATGATTTAGAAATAAAAAAATTAAAAATACCTATCAATATAATTATATAAGGAACTAAAAATGGAAGAATTAAAAAGTAAAATTAATTCTGTATTTTCTGGGAAAGTTGTAAGAAAAGACCTTGTAAGAAAAGTAAAAGTAGGAGCTAATGTCCCTGTATATGTTTTGGAATATCTTTTAGGAAAATACTGTGCTTCAGACGATTCCAATATTATTGAAGCTGGTTTAAAATTGGTGAATAATAAATTATCTGAGAATTATGTTAGACCCGATGAAAATATGAAGGCACAATCTAAAGTAAAATTAAACGGGAAACATACCTTCATTGATAAAATCTCTGTTAGATTAGTTGCTAGTGAGGATAAGTATTGGGCTACTTTAGTAAATTTTGGGTATAAAAATGTTCATATAGCTGAAAGAGAGATTAATAAATATGATAGATTACTACAGGGTGGTATTTGGGCAGAAATCGAGTTAGAGTATTTATATGAAGAAGAAGGTAAAGGAACCAGAAGTCCATTTAGAATTAGAGATTTAAGACCAATTCAGATTGCTTCTTTTGATATGAATGAATATATAGAAGGAAGAAAAAAATTTTCCACAGATGAATGGATTGATTTATTAATTTTAACAATTGGTTTAGAACCTTCTAAATTTGAAAAAAGAGTTAAGTTACATTATTTGTCACGACTGATTCCTTTAATAGAAAACAATTATAATTTCGTTGAATTAGGGCCTAGAGGAACCGGGAAATCATATGCTTTTCAGGATATTTCACCATATTGTATATTATTAACGGGTCCAACTACTGTTGCTAATTTATTTTATAACATTAGCAAAAGTCAAATGGGACTTGTTGGAACCTGGGATGCCGTAGCCTTCGATGAAATAGCAGATTTACAAAGTATGCCGAAAGAAGTTATTACTTCTTTAAAAACTTACTGCGAATCAGGAGCTTTTGCAAGAGGAAAAGAATCATTGGCCGGTAAAGCATCCATCGCATTTTTTGGTAACACTAATCAACCTGTAGATGTGATGGTTCAAAGTTCCCACTTATTCGCACCAATGCCTGATGTAATTAGAGAAGATTTAGCATTTTTAGACAGGATACATTATTATTTACCAGGGTGGGAAATTAGTAAAATGAGTAATGATTTTCTGACCGATAATTATGGATTTGTTGTTGACTATTTTGCTGAAGCTATTAAAGAATTACGTAGTAGAAATTTCTCTGAAAGCATTGACAAACATTTTATTCTTGGCACACACTTAAACACAAGAGATACAAAAGCTGTTAGAAAAACGGTTTCAGGTTTATTAAAATTAATTCATCCTAATGGTGAATTTAGCAAAGAAGAATTAAAATATTACGCAGAGTTTGCAATTGAGGGAAGACGTAGAGTAAAAGAACAGTTAAAAAAATTAGCGCCTTACGAATACTCTAAAACAAGTTTTTCTATTATAGATAAAGAAACACTTGAAGAAATGTATGTTGGAGTTCCGGAGGCAGGTGGAAAAGGAATGATATCTTCTGATCCTCTCGCACCAGGTACTGTTTACACAATAGCTGTAGGCGAGCAATCAAAGGTTTCTATTTATCGAATCGAAGTAAATCAGAATCCCGGAACCGGTAAGCTCAGAACATCGGGTTCGATTGGCAAACAAATTAAGGATTCTTTTAATAGAGCTTTCGAATATTTAAAATCCGTAAAAAATCAAATTGGAATTGGTTCAGAGATATATAATAATGATTTCAATGTTGAAGCTGTAGATTTGCTGGGCACTTCTATAGATACTTCAACAGGAGTTGCTTTTTTTGTCGCAATGGTATCTTTAATTAAACGACAATCTGTTTTACCTGGCTTAATAATACTCGGTGATATGACCGTTCAAGGTAATATAAAACCGCTATCATCATTAGCAGAACCTTTACAGGTAGGACTTGATAATGGAGCAAAAAAGGCAATTATACCTATTGAAAATAAAAGACTATTTTTCGAAATATCTTCAGATATAGTTGAAGCTGTTGATCCAATATTTTACAAAGACCCCACAAGTGCGGTGTTTAAAGGGTTGGGAATTTCTTAATTAAATTTTTATTATTTATTTAATTTAACGTGAGATATTTCATAAACACTAATATGCCTGATAGTTTTTTTAAAAATACAACTCACCTATTAACGCAATTACTAAATTGCCTTAACTGAAATTTTATATTTATCAATCTCATTACAAGCCCTTGAAGGCAACGCTATAACGCAAGAGTGCATATTATTCTCAAAATATTTTCTTCGCCTCAATACTATAGGCAATTTCAACAACGCAAAAAAACATCCACTTAAAAGTGATGAGTTAATTTCGGAATTGTTTAATAGCTTTGTGTACATGTCATTAAGCATTATCTTTTGAAAGTCTAATGTATTTTATACAGGCCAGTAAACTTATCCACTGGTAGTTTGTATTGTCTATTTTGTAATAAGAGTGTGAAATAGTTTGAAAATTAAAAAATCCACTAACTTAGGCTCTTTTTAACTACCCCTATAGGGAATAGATCAGCGAAATGCCAATTAAGAGCCTAAATCAATGGACTTTTTCGTCAAGATTTTCCATAAATAGTTTTAAGTCGTATTATCATTATAGAATACCAATTATTTTTGTCAAGCCCGTTTATTATTACTTTATTAAGTTATCAACATTATCTCTACTTAAAACCATAGATACTAATCTTTTTAAATAATTGATATTTTTAATAAATATTGTTTGTAAAAATTATCCAGACTTGCTATACTAATTGTATAGCTCGTTAAAAATTTTCTTTTCCTGATTCTTGCCTGAACTTTGTCTGAATTTACGGCTATTCCTTTTTCTGTATTTCTGTTCGTTCATTCCAACCATAAAATATTAAACTTTTCTTAACCCGACAGGACAAAATCAGATTTCTTTAACCGAAAAAGGCGAAGATATTCCTAAATTTACTTTCACAGAGAAAAGGGTTTAATGTACTTTTACAATCTTATATATAATTTTGAGTAACCCTAAAAATTAAAAAAGAAAGGAGTTACACAATGGGTAAATGGTCAAAAGAATTCAGGCGACAAGCCAGTGGTTTTGGTAGAGAATTTAAAAGGCAAGTAGGAATATTTGCTTCTGGAAAATCTCATAGACCAAACAGAACAAAACATCATCCAAGATGTTCCAGTACTCACCGCAGATATTGTGGAAAGAGGCGTTAAAAAAGCCCGCCCCAAAAAGGGCTGGGCTCATAGGTTATCGGAGCAGGTGGTGCTTGTCACCACTCTCCGAAATCTTTTTAGCTGTATGTTTTACAGTAGCTCTAGCTTTCAAATCCGCCAAGAAAACTTCTTCATCAATCAAATGGATACTATCGTAATTAAAATGACCAGCTATATAACCTTTGTTTATCAGTTTATAGATAGTCTTATTACTAAGTCCAAGGATTGCTGCAACTTCCTTAACGGACAGGTAGCGGGTAGGTTTCATAACGATTCCTTACCCAACACCCTTTTATTTTTTCAAAAGCTATCCACGCCACCATCACACATAAACAACCAAATTTTTACCACAAACAAAAATAGTTTATTAAAATAAAAACTGAAAGGAGAATAAAATGCTACATTTAGAAATACAAGAATATTACTATAAGGAAGAAGAAGAGAATATTGTCTTTCACCCTGTAATAGTGAAAATCCCGACTTTTGCTAAAGACATAGATGTTTTGGAATTTAAACTTAGAAACACTTTAAGTATTAACCGCCAATTATATGAAGCATTAACTGACTGTATTACTGAAAAGGTAAATAAAAAACTAAAGAAAAGAGGTAAAAAATGAGCCAATATTCCCGTAAACTTAAAACAGGTATTAAATACTGGTACAAATTTTCATATTCAGGAAAAACCTATATCTCTAAATGCATCTATATTTCCAAAGCCGAAGCAAAAAGAGCCGAAAACAGGAAATTTGATGAAGTATCTAGAAAAGCCCGTGATTTGGACTCCGAAACTACCTCAATCACACTTCTGGAGGCTATAAACGCCCGCCTGGACTACGTTAAGACTAAAAAGTGTAAAGCATACTATAAAGACAATAAACGCTACTATAAGGTAATTTTAGAGGTTTTAGGGAATATTCCTATTGAGAACATAAAACGAGCTGACATTGAAAATTTGCTATTGCAGACTTCCCAAAGACTTCAAAAACGTAATAAAGATAACTATGTTGTTAATGCAATGCTTGCTATTTATAAAGCTCTTTTTAATCACGTTATAGACCAATATGATCTTTCTATAAAAAATCCTTGTCATAGAATTAAACATTTTTCGGTAGTAAAAAGATTGAAATATATACCAAAGGATAAAGACATAGAAGCAGTTAAAAAAATATGTGATAATAATCAGAAATTTTTAATTGATTTCATAGTCGAAACCGGTGCCAGAATAAACGAAGCCCTGAAAGTAAAAGGTTCTGATATCTTTGATGAATATGTTGTTCTTTATACAAGAAAAAGTAAGAACTCGAATTTAGTACCACGAAAAATACCACGACCTAAATGTCTGAAACGTATTAGATTAAAACCTGATGAATTACTTTTCCCAAATTGGATTGAACAACCGAAGTTCCTGGAAAGAAAGGTTAAAACACTTGGGCAGAAATCCTGGGGATTTCATAACTTAAGACACCGTTACGCTTCCCTACTATCCAAACAGGGAAAACCTTTGTATGAAATTATGAGTTTATTAGGACATTCTAACTTATCAACAACTCAGATTTATTTACAGCTCATAGCTTAAAGGGGATTTCAAAATCCCCTTTTTTATTATTTTTGAAAATTTATTTTTAATTTTCCTTTCTTTTTAAGTTTATATATCGTATTATTGAAGTGTCAAAAAATGACACCTGACTAATACGTTATATGGATAAAAATAGTAACGAAAATATTGATTTTATTGAGTTTAACCTTAAAAATGGCAGAAAATCCTTTTCGATGAAAGAATTGGTTAATTTTAAAGGAAAAAATTTTAATGCTGCTAAACAGTATATTAAATACTCAATTAGCATAAATTTGATAAAAAATTTGTCCGAAGGGTTTTATGCTATATATTCCCCATCTGAAAAAGATTCAGGAAAAATATCGCCGGACGATTTTATTAATCAACTAATGTCTTATAAGGAAATAAATTACTATGCCGGATTATTATCCGCATCTGCTTTTTACGGAGCAACTCACTACAGACCGCTTGTATATCAAGTTATTGTGGATAAACAGATACATACTCCTAAAAATATTTTAGAAGGAATTAATTTTCACAGGAAAAAATATTTTCCTGAACATTGCATTATTAAGCAGAAAGGTAACTACGGATATATTAATTATTCTTCACCTGCATTAACTGCTTATGATTTAATTAAATACGAAAATGAAAGCGGGACCATCAGCAATATTATTCTTGTAATTTCTGATATACTTTCTCAAATAAAAATAAGCGATATTAAAAATTTATTAAAAAATAATTTAGAAGTTGCTTACATTCAGCGTCTTGGTTTTATTCTCGAAAAACTTGAAGCTAATGAGCTTATTAATCCACTATTTGAATATTCTAAAAAAGCAACCTCATATATCCCTCTATCTCGAATTGGAAATAAATCAGGAAATAAAAATATTAAATGGAAAATAATTGAAAACGTAAATTGGAAGGATTTCATTGCTCCCTAAAGCATATATAGAACAATGGAAACTTTATTCACCCTGGCAACAAGATGAATTCGTAGAACAAGACTTAATTTTATCAAGACTTCTTATCGAATTATATTCAAGTAAAATAATTTCAGAAAATTTAGCATTCAGAGGAGGGACAGCATTACATAAGTTATTTCTTAAAATACCTTACCGGTATTCTGAAGATTTAGATTTTGTGCAGATAAAAGCAGGGGATATTGGAACTATTTTGACAGAACTTAGAAAAATTATAAAGCGTATAATTCCATCTACACCAAAATATAAAAAGTCAAAAAGCAATAATACTTTGATATATTCTTATGATGCAGAAAACCCGCCAAATCCTAAAATGAAAATTAAGATTGAAATTAACACACGAGAGCATTTCGCTGTTGATGGAATCAACAATTTAAAACTGGAAAGTAAATCTGATTGGTTTACTGGTTTTGCTGATATTGTAACTTTTTCTAATGAAGAATTACTTGCTACTAAACTTCGCGCATTATATCAGAGAAGAAAAGGCAGGGATTTATTCGACCTGTGGATTGCACGGGAATTAAAACCTAAATTTGAAATAACTATCAAAATATTGAAAGTTTATCTCAATAATGAAAATTTAAGTATTACAAAAAAGGAATTTTTAGATAATTTGAGTGCTAAAATTGACGACCCTATTTTTCAAAATGATATTACACCGTTAATCCGAAATAGTTCTGATTATAATTTAAAAGAAGCATTTGAGTATGTAAAGAATACTTATCTTGCTTTATTATAAATTCTTTAAAAAATTTTAATATCGATATATGTCACATTTTATAGAAAACTATCAATTCGTAAAATATCCAATTGAAGATGGGGAAGAACCAGGCTTGCGAAAAGCTCAACTTGGAGCAATTCATTCTATTTCCTCTCATTTTACTTTAAATAAAGCCCCTGCTTTAATAACTATGCCTACAGGTTCAGGTAAAACTGTTGTTCTTATACTAACACCTTATATATTACGTGTTCATAGAGTATTAGTTTTTACTCGAAATAAATTAGTCAGAACTCAAATTTATGATGAATTTAAAAATTTGAAAAAATTAAAAGAAATTAAAGTATTTGAAGATGATGATATTAAACCAAATATTAAAGAAATTAAAAATAAGATACAAATTGATGAAGAATGGAATGAGTTGAGGAATTTTGATGTTATAATAGCCACTCCAAATTCAATCAGTCCCGAATATGAAGATATCCCACAGCCCCCTCAAGATCTTTTCGATTTAGTTTTAATTGATGAAGCTCATCATTTTCCGGCAAAAACGTGGCAATCTATTGCTGCATCTTTTCCAAATGCGAAAATAGTTCTTTTTACTGCTACACCTTTTAGAAGAGACAAAAAGGAAATAAAAGCAAAATATATATTCACTTATCCTATTAAAAATGCAATTGAGGATAAAATCTTTGGTGAAGTTAAATTTTATCCGGTAACTACAAATATTCGTGAGGAACCAGATATTTCTATTGCTAAAAAAACGGAAAATTTGTTTTTGATTGATAAGCAAAACGGATTTAAGCATTTTATTGTAGTTAGAACTGATTCTAAGAAAAAAGCAAATGAACTAAAAATCATCTATGAAAATAATACTTCGTTAAATTTAGAATTAATACACTCTGATCATTCATATAAGAGAATTCTTGATTCAATCGAGAAATTAAAAACCGGAGCATTAGATGGAATTATATGTGTTGATATGTTAGGAGAGGGATTTGATTTTCCTAATCTGAAAATAGCTGCTATACATTCACCTCATAAATCATTAGAGGTTACTTTACAATTTATTGGCAGATTTGCGAGAACAACTTCTTCAGAAATCGGGGAAGCTAAATTTGTAGCGATTCCGCAAGATATAAAATCAGAAATAGGCAAATTATATAAAGAGAGTTCTGAATGGCAGAATATTATTGTTGAATTAGGTACAGAAAGAATTTTGAGAGAAGAAACAATAAGAGAGACATTGGACAAATTTAATACACCAGATTCGCTTTATTTTAAAACTGATGAATTATCTTTATATGGTATTAATGTATATCATCATGTGAAAGTTTATCAGGTTAATGAAGATTTTGATTTATCTTTAGATATTGAATTAGATGATCAATTAGAAGTAATCTATAAAAATTATAGTTCTGATTTAAATTCGGTTATATATGTAACAAGAGAAATTTTACTTCCAAAATGGACCGAAAATGAAATATTCAGTAGTTCAAATTATGATTTATTTATAATATTTTTTGATCAACAAAATAGATTGCTATATATAAATTCTACCCGAAAAACAGATAAAATTTATCAAAATATAATTGATCAGTTTAATATATCAAATTATAAACCTCTTCCTATTCATATTGTTGATAGGGTTTTACATGACTTAGAAAATCAGAATTTCTTTAACATTGGAATGAGAAATAAAATATTAAACAGTAATACTGAATCTTATAGAATAATGGCAAGTAAAAATGCAGAAAATGCTATTGATCCTACAATTGGTAACCTTTTTGATAGAGGCCATATATTTTGCAAAGCCACTGATGATGGAGAAGATATTACAATTGGATATAGTAGTAAGTCTAAAATATGGAGTAATATGGTTAGCCAAATTCCAACATTCATAGAATGGTGTAAAACAATATCTACGAAATTAATTAATTCATCGGAAGTCATTACTCAAACGCGAATAGATTTCTTAAAAGCACCAGAAAAGTTAACTCATATTCCCGAAGGTATTATAGCTGCGATTTGGAATGACAAAGTGTTTAAAAACCCTATTAATATTCAGTATATAGATAATGATGGAGTAAATAAGTCAGCTTTATTAGCTGAGTTGGATATTAATATTGTTCAAAATGAAACATTAAATAATATTATTACATTCGAAATAAATTGTGATAATTTTAATTCAAAATATATATTTAATTTAGATTCAACTCCATATTTTTTGGAAACAAATAGTAATACTGATAGAATAACAATTATTTCAGAACGCGAGGAAATTGATTTTATAACATTTATTAATAATAATCCAATAAGTTTTTTTACTTCCGATTTTTCAAGAATTACAAATGAAGAAATATCAAGATACGATAGCGATAATATTATTTTTGATACAGAACAGATAATTCCTTTTGATTGGGATCAAAAAAATGTTGATATTACAGCTGAATTTGGAGATTTAAATAATGGAAAAATATCAATTCATAATTTTTTAAAAAGCTATTTGAATTCAAATGATTACGATGTTGTCTTTTATGACCATAGATCGGGTGAAATTGCAGATTTTGTAAATATTAAAGAAGATAATAATTCAATAATAATATCACTTATACATTGCAAAGCATCTCAGGGAGCAAATCCTGGAAATAGAGTAGGTGATGTTTATGAAGTTACAGGTCAAATAGTTAAGTCTCTCAAATGGCTAAGTTTTGATTTATTGTTAAATAAAATTAATAACCGGAATAGTGGTGGTTCTGAATTTATAAAGGGGGATATTAATTTAGTAAGAACAATTTTAAATAATAAAAGTAAAACGGTAAGCTATAAAATGATTATTGTCCAACCAGGAATATCTAAAAGTATAATTGAAGATACTTTAAAAAATCCTTTAGCATCTGCAAATAAATTTATAAAATATGGGAAATGCGAAAATTTAATTGTCTGGGCTTCAAATTGAATTCTTTCGTTGATAATCTTTTATATAACTTTAAAAAATTTTAGTTTTTTTCTTTTATTCTTTTTCGGCTTATCATATACAATTTAAGTTGACCTTCACTTTCACAACACTATTTCAGTTCGTGTACTGGAGCTGTAGTAGGTTTTATATTAACAATCCTTTTTTGAGCCAATAAAAAGTAATCTTCATCAATTTCAATCTATTTACTTCTAATACAAATCGTAGCCAAATCGTAGCCAAATCGTAGCCAGAATTTTTTGAAAAAAGAAAGGGAGCTTATAACTCCCTTATTTTTCTATGAGCTAGCGGGGGGATTTGAACCCCCGACCTGCTGATTACGAATCAGCTGCTCTACCAACTGAGCTACGCTAGCTTAAAAATTACATATTACGTTCCTTCGGAAAAATCTTCGTTATATTTAATCTGGTCCTTTGTTAACTTATCAATCTTAATGTTCATAGTAGATAACTTAACGCCTGCAATCTGCTCATCCATTTCTCTTGGTAATACGTGTACTCCTAGAGTAAGTTTCTTACCTGCTTTGTATGAAGAGACAAGAGCCAGCTGAGCATTAAATTGATTTGCGAAAGACATATCCATAACTTCAGAGGGATGTCCTTCTGCAGCTGAAAGATTAACCAATCTTCCTTTTGCTAAGATATATATTTTTCTTCCATCTTTCATTAAATATTCTTCGCAATTTGGTCTTATAGTTCTCTTTGATTTCTTCATCTTCTCCAAATCAGTAAGGTTAATTTCGCAATCATAATGGCCAGTATTACATACTATTGCACCATCTTTCATAGAAGCGAAATGTCTTCCTACGATAACATCTTTCACACCAGTTGCGGTGACGAAAATATCACCAACTTTTGCTGCTTCATCCATTTTTAACACCCTATGTCCCTCAAGAGTTGCTTTGAGTGCTGCTGTTGGTTTTATTTCAGTAGTAATTGTAGATGCACCGAGACCTTTTGCACGATTTGCAACACCACTTCCACAATGACCGTAACCAGCTACTACAAAATTCTTTCCAGCTATAAGAACCGAAGTTGCTCTTAATATTCCGTCGATAGTTGACTGACCAGTACCATAAACGTTATCAAAGTCCCATTTTGTAACTGAATCATTAACAGCATAAACAGGATATTTTAATGCACCTTGTTCAGCCATCTTTCTTAACCTATGTACGCCTGTTGTAGTTTCCTCAGTACCCCCTATTATAGAAGGAACTAAATTCTGATATTTATTATGAACTGTAAAAATTAAGTCAGCACCATCATCAAGAGTCAGTTGCGGTTTGAAATCAAGAGTCCTATCAATACACCAGTAGAATTCTTTAGTATTCATTCCATGCCATGCATATATTGAGACACCATCAGCGGCTAAAGCTGCAGCAACATCGTCTTGAGTTGAAAGAGGATTACATCCGCTCCATGAGAGTTCAGCACCAGCATCAATAAATGTTCTAATCAAAACAGCAGTTTCTTTTGTTACGTGGAGGCAACCTGCAATCTTAAAGCCTTTGAAAGGTTTTGTAATTTTATATTTTGCTCTTAAAGCTGCAAGTACCGGCATTCTCGATTCAGCCCATTCAATTTTTGTTCTACCCTGAGCAGCCAGCTTCAGGTCCTTAACTTTAAATTTGTTAATCTTTGCCATGATATATATTTAATTATAATAAAATACTATATTTCTTAATTTGAAAAAATTTATTTATTTATCACTTTTTCTTTAATTCTATACCGAGTTCATTTAGCTGTTCTATATGGACTACGCTAGGACAATTATCCATTAGAGAAGAAGCGCTTACTGTTTTTGGAAAAGCTATTACATCTCTAATTGATTTTGTACCACAGAGCATAGCTACGAGTCTATCAAATCCGAATGCAACCCCACCGTGAGGCGGAGCACCGTATCTGAATGCTTCAAGAATAAATCCAAATTTTTCTTTAGACTCATAATCTGATAGACCAATTATGTTGAATACTTTTTTTTGAATATCACTATTATGAATTCTAATACTACCGCTTCCAATTTCATTACCGTTGTATACAAGGTCGTAACAGTTAGCACGAATACTAAGGATTTCATTTTTATCTTTGCTATCAAGGAAATGCATGAATTCATCTTTAGGTGAAGTGAAGACATGATGTTCACCTGCAAATCTTTTTTCCTCTTCATCATAATTGAAGAGTGGGAAATCCGTAATCCAAACGAATTCGTGTTTGCTGTCATCAAGCAACTTGAAATCTTCAGCAATTTTGGTACGCAGCTGCCCTAGTCCTTGTAGAACTTTTTTCCTTTCACCTGAAAGAATGAAAACGTAATCCCCATTCACAAGGCTCAATGAATCCTTCATCTTATTAATAATATTTTCATCAAGAAACTTAAGGATAGAGGACTGCAGTTCTCCATTTTCATTGACTTTCATGAAAGCCATACCGGAAAAACCTAACTTTTTGACAAACTCAGCGTAAGAATCAGAAATCTTTCGAGTTATATCAATTTTTGAATGTGATGAGCCAGAGTTTATCTTAATACAAGATACTGAACCTCCATTATTTATTACATCATTGAACACTTTGAATTCTGAATCTTTTACAACGTGGGTAATATCATTAATTAACAAAAGATTTTTAATACGCATATCCGGTTTATCAATACCGTATTTATTCATCGCTTCGTCATAAGTAAGCTTTGGAAATTCAGCGGGGAGGTTATATCCTAAAACTTCAAACCATATTTTGCGAAATAATCCCTCTGAAATTTTAAATACATCTTCCTGTTTTACGAAAGACATCTCTATATCAATTTGTGTAAATTCAGGCTGCCTATCTGCACGGAGATCCTCATCACGAAAACATTTACAAATCTGAACATACCTATCTAATCCAGAGACCATGAGTAACTGTTTATACGTCTGCGGAGATTGAGGGAGAGCATAGAACTTCCCAGTATGAACACGTGATGGTACAAGATAATCCCGAGCACCTTCGGGAGTAGATTTCATCAGAATAGGTGTTTCAACTTCGATGAAACCAAATTCAGCAAAATAATGATGAACAATCTGATAGACATTGTTTCGGAGAATAAGATTATCTAGAACTTTTTTACGCCTGAGATCCAAATAACGATATTGTAGTCGTAAATCTTCACTTGCTCTTACATCTTCTTCTACTACGAATGGTGTAATGTCTGATTCATTAAGTATCTGTATTTCACTTACATCAATTTCAATACTACCTGTAGGTATGTTTTTATTAACACTTTCCCTTTTTATGACTTTACCAGATACAGAAATTACATATTCATTGCCAAGTTTTTCTGCTATCTGGTGAATGAGAATATTTTCTGGCATTACTTTAATTTGAGTAATACCGTAACGATCTCTTACATCGATAAAAAAGAGACCACCTAGGTCTCTTTTCTTTGCAACCCAGCCGTTAATTGTCACTTCCTGACCAATAAAAGCATCATTTAATTCACCGCAAGTATTTGTACGACTTTTAAAACTCATTTATAATTTTTTTGGATAATTTATAAGATACCAAAAATAATGCTTAAATGAGAGGAAAAAAGAGGTTTAAGTAAGAAAAAGGCTGATTATTTCATTCGTAATAGCGGTCGGGTTTTGAAGATGGTATTTAATGAACGGATTATGCAACTATTACTGTACCTTTATCTGGTTTTTGATGAGAATTATAGGAATTGTTATAATAACAACAATTTATTTTTGGGATAAGTAAATATTATAATGAATAATATTTTTTGAATAGATTTATTACCATTTTTTAATATAAATATATTTTTGACAAAATCTTAAAGTACGGAATAAGATTGCTAAGATTTTATCAACTCGTTAATAGTGATTTTATAAACACTATCAATTCTATTAATCAAAGTTGCCAATTCACTACGTGTTGCATTCCCATTCAACGATTCAATTTTCAAGCAAATATCGGCTAATCTTTCAGCTCCTAAGTTAATACTTATTTTCTTCAGATGCGATGAATATTTCTTCATTTCATTAAGATTATTATTACTAAATGAAGATTTAATATTTTTTATGAGTTCGGGAGCAAGATTTAAGTATAACTCATTTATATTATCAAATTTATTTTCTATATTTAAATCTTTTAATGCATTTAAAATATCGGCATCAACCTTAAATCCTTTTTTAATGTTTTTCTTCCTTTTTAATTTTCTTTGATTTATTGTGTCAATCCACTTTGCAAGTATTTTTTCGACGTCTTCAATAATCACAGGTTTGCTAAGATAATCATCCATACCTGCATTGATACATTTATCTTTGTCTCCCTGCATCACGTTGGCTGTCATTGCTATAATTACCGGTCTTTCGTTAACTTCCCAGTTTTTAACAATATGTTTTGAAGCTTCAATACCATCCATTTCAGGCATTTGAACGTCCATGAAAATTATATCATAACTTTTTTGATTTAGTTTATCTATTGCTTCCAGACCATGCACAGCGTGTTCTGATTCATAACCAATCTGAGATAAGATTTTATGAATCAATTTTCTGTTAATCATATTATCTTCTGCAACAAGAATTTTTATAGACCTGTCATCTACATCCTCAACGATTGAATTAGCATTTTCTTTTACTTCGAGTGTCGCAAATTTTTCTATTTTGGGCTTTTCCATCTTCTCCTCTGCAATTGGAGTTTCAATTTCCTTTACATTTAAAGTTTGAAACAATAAGTTTTGAAGTTGTGTTTGTCGTATGGGCTTTCTCAAAATAGCGTTGATATAAATTTCCTTTCCTTGATGGTCATTAACCAAACTGTCAGAAGAAGTGAAAATAATTATTGGTAAACTCTTATCATCTCTATAATTTCTGAATTTTCCTGCGAGTGTAAGTCCGTCAATATCGGGCATCAACATATCGAGGACAGCTACATCAAAAGGATCGTCGTTTACAATCCATTTTAGTGCTTCCTGAGGGTTTTTTGTAGATCTTGGAATCATACCCCAATTTTTGCACTGAATATTCATGATATGCAAATTCGTTTCATTATCGTCAACGATAAGAATTCTCTTATTTTTTAACGGGGTTGAAGAAGATTTAAGAAATATCTTTGGAGAAGTAACTTTAGGAACTTTAGACTTTATTGTAAAACTAAAAACTGAACCAACATTCTCTAAGCTTTCGACCCATATTTCACCACCCATTAATGTAACAAGTCTTTTACAGATAGCAAGTCCGAGTCCGGTACCACCAAATTTTCTTGTAACCGATGAATCAGCCTGAGTAAAGCTCTGGAAAATAATTTCCTGTTTATCATTAGGAATACCGACACCAGTATCTTTAACAGAGAACTGAAGTTCTACTTCGTCTTTAACATTTTTAAGAACTTTTACAATTACAAGAACTTCACCTGTTTCTGTGAACTTAACAGCATTATTAACGAGATTCACTAAGATTTGTCTTAACCTTGATACATCGCCAAGAATCATTTCAGGAACATTAGGTTCTATCATGTAAAGTAAATCCAAATGTTTCTTAACTGCAATAGGAGCTACAAGTTCAAAAGATTCTTCAATACAATCTCTTATTTCAAAAGGTGCTTCCTGAAGATCAATTTTACTGAATTCAATCTTAGTAAAATCAAGAATATCATTAATAAGTGTGAGAAGTGTATTTCCACTATTTTTTATAGTTTCGACATATTCCTTCTGCTCCGGATTCAGCTTTGTTTCAAGCAAAAGATCAGCCATACCTAGGACACCGTTCATAGGAGTTCTTATTTCATGACTCATTACAGACAGAAAATCTGATTTAGCTCTAACCGCCTGCTCAGCTTCATTTTTCAATCTGATTAGTTCTTCTTCGTTCCTTTTCCTATCAGTAATGTCAGTTATGATTCCATAAAGACCTGAAACTCTACCCCTTTCATCGAACAACATACGAGCAAAAACATCAGCCCAAATTATATCTTTTCTTTTGCTTAATAATCTAATCTGAAAACGAACAAATTCCCTTTTTTTACTAACTAATTCATTAAGATTTAATTTATAAATATCCAAATCACTTGATAACATAAACCGCTCAAGCAGATTATTCATTGTATCTTTTTCATTAAAACCGGTAATGTCAATCCAAGCATTATTCGCATAAATAATCCGTCCTTGAGAATCAGTTTGAAATATGATATCTTTTAATCCATCAGCAAAAGTCTCGAAATTCCCACCTGAAATCAAATTATTTGATGCCTGATTCGACAAATCTGTTATTATGGTAGTGATCAGGTCGAGCATTTGCTCGGGATTCAGACCTTCGATATATTTATCGCTTTTACCTACATGCTTAAGTAATAAAAGCAAAACTTCTTTTAAATGAAGATGAATGTATTTCTGTCTTTTGGCATCACTAACAACTAATTCACTTGATTTTTTAAGTTCTTCTGCAAGAAATTTCAGGTCTTTTATTTGTCTACTCGTCTCTTCTTCAAGAGCTGAGTAATTCTTATCAATGAGGGTAAATAAATCGTTAATTCTGGAAGGAACATCTGAAGCATAGTTAGGTATTCTAACATAATCACTAATACCGGCAAACCAATTCAAGAAATTTGTAAATTCTTTTTCTGATTTCAGATCAAGCAATGATATAACATCATCTCTAAGATTTATACTCTTAAAAGTCATAGTTCTCTAACTATATATTTAATAATCATACTATATTAATAATTCAGTTATCAAAAGATTAATGCTATAAAAACAATTATTTAAATTAATTGATATTAATATATCACATAATCTTTAGCAAAAACTATACCATATTACAATTTTTTCAACTCAGAAATAGTAATCGTGTACAATGATTCAATTTCTTTAATCAGCTCATCATATTCCATCGATTGTTTTTCGTGAGAATTTAATTCCATTGTTTTGCAGACATCTGCCAGTTTTTTGGCACCGATATTCAAGCTTGCTCCTTTTAAAGCGTGAGCAGATTTTGAAAGATTCTCAAAGTCACGTGACATGTTATAATTCTTGATTTTATCAATTAATTCAGGATACTGGGTGATATAAAGATCAATGATTTCTTTAAAAAAAGAATTATCATCACCACCAAGTTCCTTAAGACCATCAATAATCTGTAAATCGAGTAGATCTTCAATGTTGTCATCAGCGGCAGTATCATTTTCCAGAGTTCCTCTTAAAGCCTGTTCTCTTTCGATAGACTCAAACAAAGCTTTAAAATTACCTTTACCGAAACTACGAGCACCTTTTCTTTGAATGATTTCAAAGAATAGAGTAGGTCTATCTTCAACGGGTTTCGTAAAAATCTGTAGTAAGTATCCATCATCATCCTTATCAACGAGAATACCGAGATCCTGCAAAGACTTAACATCTTCATCAATTTTTCCGATTCTGCTTTCAAGTTCAGAATAATAAGTTGTCGGTACAGTTAGAAATTCAACACCTCTGTCTCTTAAACTGTTAACAGTACCAAGTATGTCCGGTGTTGCAAGAGCAATATGCTGAATACCGGGTGATTTATAGAAATCAAGGTATTCTTCAATCTGTGATTTTTTCTTGCCTTTAGCAGGTTCGTTGATTGGTATCTTAATCTTACCAGTACTATTTTGCATAACCTTGCTCATCAGTGCAGTATATTCAGTTGAAATATCCTTATCATCAAAAGATAATAACTGATTGAAACCGAGTACTTTTGCATAGAACTCAACCCATGTCAACATTTTCCCTAATTCAACATTTCCTACCATATGGTCAACAGCTTTTAAATTAGTGTCCGTTATTCCTTTCAGAGATCTGTGGGAAGCATCCACAAAACCGGGAAGAAACAATCCCTTAAAATTATTTCTTTCTATGAATGAATGTATTGTATCTCCAAAAGATTTTATAGATGACTTAACAATTGTTCCGAAATCATCTTTAAATTCGGTCGGTTCCAAAACGGGAACTGCACCTCTTTTGACTGTCTCATGGAACGATTTAGCGGCATCATCGACTTCAAATGCTACATCACGAACTCCATCGCCATGCAATTTAACATGCTCAGGAATAAAACCAGTATCATGATAAGCCGTAGTGAGGATAAATCTTATTTTTCCTTGTTCGAGAAGGTAAGAAGCGAAATCTCTGTTTCCAGTTTCGAGTCCAGAATATGCGGTTAGTTTAAAACCAAAAGCGTACTGATAATAAATTGCAGATTGCTTTGCGTTCCCGCAAAAGAACTCAATATAATCTATCCTTTTTAAAGGGAGAAAATCTTCCATAGTCTTTAAGTTATTTTAATTATAATTGAAACAACTAAATAACACAAATTAATTCCAATTTTAATACTTATAATCCCGAGGATCAATGCCCAGTTTTGTAAGCTTCTGCCTAAGACTAACCGGATGAAAATTTATTGTTTTTGCAGTTGCCGCAACATTACCGTTACAGAGCTTAAGATATTTCTTTATAAAAGTGATTTCAAAATCTTTAATGATATTTTCCTTATTCTCGTTGTAATCAGCAGAATAGTTTCTTTTACTTTCATTACTAAGAATATTAGAAGGAAGCAGATCAAGAGTTATCTTCCCATTATCACACAGAATTGAAGCTCGTTCCGCAACGTTCTTTAATTCACGTATATTGCCTGGCCATTCATAATTAAGCAAAACATTCTCAACAGAAACATCTATTACGGGAATAGACTTTTTCAGTACGATACTCTGCTCGGTAATAAATTTATTAAAATAGAACTTTATGTCTTCCTTTCTGTCCTTCAGACTAGGCAGATGGAATTCGAAAACATTAAGTCTGTAATATAGGTCTTCCCTAAATTTACCTTCAGCTATTAACTGCTTAATGTCTTTATTTGTTGCAGCAATAACGCGGACGTTAGTTGATTGTATGCGTGTATCACCAACTTTCGAAAACTCTCTTTCCTGCAAGACTCGTAGTAGTTTTACCTGAATGACCGGGTCGATTTCACCAATTTCATCCAAGAATATAGTACCGTTATCAGCAATTTCAAAATAACCTTTACGGTCTTTAACGGCACCAGTAAACGAGCCTTTTACATGTCCGAATAGTTCGGATTCAAGCAGCTGAGGAGGTAAAGCAGCACAGTTCAAAACTACAAATTGCTGGTTTTTCCTGTTACTCATTTTATGAATATACTTAGAGAGTACCTCCTTACCTGTTCCATTAGAACCTGTTATAAGAATAGTTGATTCAGTATTAGCAACTTTTCTTACCTCGTTAAGCATTTCTCTAACTTCCTTGTTAGCAGTAAGGTATTCAAATTCTTTTTCACTACTATGTTCTACAGATTCAAGTCTCTGTTTCAGAAGTATATTCTCCCTTAAAAGATGAATCCTTTCGAGACCACGTTGCAGAGCTAGCAACAATTCCTCTTTGTTAATAGGTTTAGTGAGGTAATCGAAAGCACCAATTCGAATGGCATCGACTGCCGATCGGATTGTGGCAAAAGCAGTTATAAGAATAACGATTAAGTCTTGCTCAATCCTTAACGCTTTTTCTGTAAGTTCGATACCGTTCATTCCCGGCATGTTAAAATCAGTTATCATAACATCATACTTAAACTCATTAATACGTTCAAGAGCCATTTCACCGTTATTAACAGTTGAAACCACATGCCCCACATCCTCGAGTACTTTTTTAAGTATTGCTATAGTTGTTGCTTCGTCGTCAACAACCAAAATTCTCCCCATATCCCTTAAATTTTAGTTTGACAGAATTATATATTTTGTTATTTGTTTAAAATCATTTTTTTCGTGTTGATATTTTCTCCATCAACGTTTAGAATATAGAAATAAACTCCGGATGGAAAACTTGCTGCATTCCAGTCGGCGGAGTATTCGCCAACGGTCAGCATTTTATTTATAAGCACATCTACCTCCCTACCTAGAATATCATAAATCGATATTTTTACAAGCGATGATTTAGGAATACTAAAATTAATCTTCGTTGCAGGATTAAACGGATTGGGATAGTTTTGCTTTAAACTAAATTGGTTCGGAACTACATCAGCAATCTTGTTAATATCTACCGAACCGCCAGCATCAGAAAGTCTTTTAGCGAAATCCTGATAATACTGATTTGCAATTAAAGAATCATATATTATCATCATGTTTTCATCGTTACCATTATCAGCTGCGTTTGAATAGTTAAATGAACCTGTTTCTACAACAGGATTGCTTGATAACAAATCGGCATCAATAACAGTATATTTACTGTGCATCTGTGCACCATAATAGTTTTCAAGAAATACTTTTGCCGGAGGATTCCAGGGTGAAGAGCCTCCAATTCCTTTCATTTCAAGATAAAGGTTATTAGAAACATTTGCTTGATCAAAAACACCCCTTACCATTAATGAAGGTGGATTATATTTTGCTTTCATCTTATTAGCAATAGTAAATAAGGTGTAAGAAAGGATAGCAAAATTAATTGATTTATTTGGTTCATTATCGATTAGTACTCCAAGCCTTGTAGCCTGGTTGGAAGGTCCAAAGTATATTTCCCATCTTTTACCATTAACA
Source organism: Ignavibacteria bacterium (assembly GCA_041649015.1). Lineage (NCBI taxonomy): Bacteria > Pseudomonadati > Ignavibacteriota > Ignavibacteria > Ignavibacteria bacterium. Next base: position 250,497 of record JBAZNU010000002.1, on the reverse strand, counting down.
TTAAAAATCTTAGGGGTGTTATCAAGTTTAGCACTACCCCATTTTGAATTTGCAAGATTATTTATGTCGTTGTGTGAACCCCACATTTCTTCGAATTCACGTGTATATGCATTACAAATTGATTCATCCTGAACAAGAATTACATTCTGTGCATCACTGTAGAACTGCTCGTTTGTTATGTTTGCAGAGCCGCCCCAAAGCCATTTCCTGCTACTCGCAGAGGCAGATGTATCCCTTCCGTCAAAAATTAAGAACTTATGATGCATTATATATGAGCTTGAAGGTCTGATTTGAACCCGTACTCCGGCATTTATTAAATCCTGCATTAAAGGTTGTATACTACCATCCCTGTAATCATAAACGATTCTTAATTTTACACCACGAATTAAAGCATTAATTAATTTATCTCTAACAGTAGTAATTTCGTTGAACGAGTATATTGCAAAATCTATAGAATACTGTGCAGAGTCAATCCTTTGTCCAAGACGAGTCACGAAATTCGAACTGCCGTTAGCTTTATTATTCGGTAGTGCAAGAGACGTATCAGATGGATAATTGAAATAAACTTCCACCTTGCCTGTAGATGTTGGATTAGAAGCAGTAGAAAAATATTTATTTGCATATTGACTCGTACCGTTAGTATTTGTAGAAGTTATCAACGCCTGATAAATCTTTCCGGGTTTTAAATTAGTAAGATTAATACTGTGCGATGTAACCTGATTAGAGTTATATACTGAATCTGTATAAACTTCGGGTTGTCCAATTGAGTCTGAAACAAAATATTTTACTTTTGTATCACCAAGAGCTAATGTTGAAAAACTCATAGTGATAGATGTAGACGTAATATTAGATTCCATAGGTACACCGGTAATGGAAGGACCCCCGGAAGTTATTATTATATCATTCAAATCTCTTGGTAGTATTTGATATCCACCTATATAAGGGGCACTTGATTGAAACTGGCTATTTAAAGCAATAATAGAGAAAGGATACTCTGGAATCTGTGTGTTGGCAATATTCGAAGAAGCATTTATTCTAATATCGCACGAATCGTTGCCAACAAAAAGTCTGTAATTTCTACCCGAACCGGAAACTGTCCACTGAGTAGCGATTCCATACGGAGATATACTCTTAATAGCTGTAATACCGTTTATTCTAATTAACCTTGCTTCATAGGTTTCTCCGTCTGTTCGTATCTGCTCTGGAGTGACCACAATAGGAACCGGAGTGTTTATTCCTGTTGCCAGTACCTGATACGAAGTAACCGGCTGAAGTTCAGTAAGACCGTTGTACTGAGTAACAACTCCTGTTACCTGAACGCTGTCACCTCTATTAACATTAGGACCGAAGGTTGCATCGTATCCAACCAAACCTGCTGATGGTACCTGAAAATAAACTGTAGGAACACCAAACTCACGACTTGTAGTAACAACACCTCTTACAGTAATAGTTTGTCCCAATAGTAAAGATACACCATCCGGACCCTGACTCCTTGCAGAATCAATAGTAATAACTTGAGCATAAACATTACCTATTAATGCAAAAAGTACAGCAAAGAAAATTGATTTATTAAGCATAAGTATAATTTTTAAATATTTGTAGTTTCAATATAACAATATAACTATAATTTAATTCTGTTTCCGTAAACTTTTAGAGTAGATGAAATAATAATACCATTTGGTTCTTCTTCAAGTTTTCTTTCAACCTCTCTTTTCAAAACAGATATATCTTCATTGATCCCTTTTTCAAGAGTCATTTTATTATAAGCATAATTATAAGGCGATAAATATTTATACTCATATTTGTCAATAAGCTCCTTAAACTTAGGTAAATTCTTGACCCATAAAAAAGATTTGTCATCCCAAAATATAAGTTTCCAATTAGGATGTTTAGAAAAATATGATATACAAGTGCTTTCCATTTCTTTGGGATCACGAACAAGATCGGGAGCAAGATATATGACATAATCAATATTATACTCTTCAAGTTTTTGCTCAAAGCCGGGACGTTTCAGAAGAATTTGCTGATATTTCGTAAAAATATCATCATTAAGGTTCCTACTGTCTATGAAATTCTGTTTTCCTTCAAAATTCCATACGAAAAATCCACCGGTGCCAAAATGATTAAAAATTCTTTCTCCTATGTTAGTAACATTATTATGCTTCATAAAATCGAACATTGCAGTCGGAATAAAATCTGAATTTATACCCGTACCGGAAATCCTGTAATACGTGAGATGTTCAAGATAAAGTTTATTGTTCGGAATATTAAAAATAAGAAAAAGAATGAATACACCTAAAGTAATTTTTAATGGAGGTCTATGAAGAATAAAGTCCTTAATGTTTTCGTTTTTCAGTAGACTAATATAATAGTAAACCGAAACTGTGGTAAATACTAACGTAATAATAACAAAATCAACAGTAAAACGCATAGCTCTCACCGAATAAAAAGCAAATGCAATATACAGTATTGCAAAGAACCAATCCTTTTTCTTAACTGCATAAAAAATATTGAAGACACCAAAAATAAGAAGAGTTTTATAAATATACGAAACAAAACTATCTGTATACCTTGAAGCAAAAGGGGACATCCATTCGTTTACTGTTTCAAGCATTTTCATCTTGGTGTGTTCGTAAGCATAAACGTAAGTCTGCACGAAATTTGGATTAACAAGAACCATCAAAGCAGAAATGCTAAGTATTGTAAAAAGAAAAATCAGTTCCTTCTTTGAAAGTGGTTTGATTGAAGAATTATTCCCAGGTTTGTAAGTACCTGCAATTTCAGATAAGAAAAATATTACCATCAGAAATCCGCCTGCAATAATTCCCATATGAAAATTAGCCCAGAGAAGAAATATAAGAGGAATAAAGTAAAGAATTTTTTTGTTACCTCTGTTGAAATATCGGAAATAACAAATAATGTAAATAAGCAGCGCAAAGAAAATATACGACATCAAATGAGGTCTCGGAGTTAGCCTGTCAATCATTCCAAATGAGAGCACAAGCAGAGCAAAAATGCTTAATATGCTACTTACATTAAACCTTTTTAGTAAGATATAGAATACGAGGAAAACCAAAATAATTAATAAAGATCTAAATACAGACAATCCTTCGTATCCTGATAATGAATAAATGAAATATGTAATAACATCCCAGCCCCATTCAAAAGGCATCCATTCTTGACCCTGTGTCATGTATCCGAAAACATCAACTGAAGGGACATGACCTGTTTGTAAAACTAATCTACCTGTAGCGAGATGCCAAAAAACGTCATCATCACCTGTGATTTTGAAAGTAGTAAAAAAAACAAGGAAAATTAGAAAAATTCCTAATAGTGAATAATTTAGAATGGGGTTTTCCTTGTAGTCATGTACTTCAACGCTTTTTATTGATTTTTTCTTTACTTTAGCCATAACTTAATTCAAATCCGTCGAAAGTCTGTACCTGACAATTCTGTTATTATCCGTATCTGCTATATATACTACTTTATTATAGAAGGCAATTCCTTTCGGATTGTTGAATTTTCCGGATTCTGTCCCTAAACCACCGAAAGATTCGGACATTAATTTTCCCGTAACATTGAATTTCCAAAGATAATTTCTGTAAGAATCAATAACAAAAACACTCTGGTTAGGATCCTGTACAACATCATCAGGTTTTCCGAATTTGGCACTAACAATACCCAATGATGATTCTGTATACTTTGGATCATATGTTCCATTTACGTTATCATACGTAAACCAAAGAACTTTATTAAGTGTCGTTGTATCTGGAGTGCTTCTCGTAATAATAAAATCAGTTAAACTATTTCTTACTCCACAGATACCGGAAACATTTTCAATTGAATAAAAACTGCTACCAGAGGACTGAAAACCTGGAAGGACAGTTACAGTTTGAGCTGTAGTTCTGCCAGTAACTTTTAAGATCGCATTCCCAGGATCAATACCAAATTGATCTTCTGGTCCAACTCTTGTTATTAAAACTGAATTATCAGTTAGAACTGCAATACCCGTAAACTTCCTAAGAGTGCTTGAATTAGGTGTGGCATATGTTGACTTTATATATGTTGACTTAGATGCATTAGAAATATTTCCCCCTGCTTCAACAATATTAATTCTGTATACTATACTTACAGTATCACTTGTCGAGACGACAGAATCCGCTATCACAAGCAGGTCGAAATTATAATCCTGAGCAAGTTTTCTGGGATTATTGATTGCAATCTCCCCTATTGTTCCCCCTGCAATATCCATCTGAACAATTCTGTTGTTCTTTGTATCAGCAACATAAACGAGAGGTTCATTTCCTAGAAGTACATCTTCAGGTCTGTTAAACCCATTCCATACCGGAGTCTGAAGAATATATAAAGTGTCAGCAACGTTTATGTTACCGTTATTAGAAATAGGAAATTGCGCGAGATCCAACTTTTCCCCGCACCCATTCAATAACAAAACTGTTATCAAAAACAGAAAAATATTATTAACTATTTTCATTATTTATTTTTCTCCGGTAATATTAAGTTTATTGAAAATCTGTGCATGTATCCCCAGTCACCATAATTTGCGAGTGAATAATTAACACCTACCTTTGCGAATGAAACAGGTACATTTACACCCGCTCCTACCGAAAAGTTTTCAGCATCTACATTAAATTTATAACCGCCTCTAATGGTAACCATTTCTTTATAGGAGTACTCAGCACCCACATTAATATATTCTTTGTTATCATTAGGGCTATTAAGCTGAATGCTTGTGGTAACTCTATTATTTTGATTCATCCACGGTTCAAAAGCAAAACCAATTTTAAATAATGTTGGTGGAGGAAATTTCTGAAATTCAGAAACTGTCCTACTGCCAATCAGGTCAACAGTTCCGGATGGAGAAACCTGTGCTCCAAAGTTAGCAATAACAACGGCAAACCTTGTTGTGCCAAGACCTGTTTTGTAAAAAGTTGCTAAATCACCGAGTACTGTTCTCATTTTAAGTTCACCTAAAGCTTCTTCGACATACTTTACGGTAACACCAAAAGAAAACTGATCGGTAAATTGTCTGGAATATGAAAGTCCAACTGCAAGGTCCGAAAACCTGAAATAATTTCCTGTCCCGTTAGGTTGAAATTCAGTCGTTACTTTCATGTCTTCAGTTCTGAATGAAGTAACACTTATACCAACGGCATTGTTACCCCCAAAATGATAAACGCCGCCAAGATGCTCGATTCGTGAATCCGCAAACCATGCAGTATGAGTAAATGATAAGCCATTATCTTTAGTAAGAACGAGTCCTGCAGGATTATATTGTAAAGCAGAGAAATCGTCTGAGACAGCTACAAAAGCTTCCCCCATCCCAGTCGCACGAGCATCCGTTCCTATTTTCAAAAACTGAAGCGAAGAAGTCCCGGTTCTTTGTCCACCAAGGTTAGGAATTAACTGCGCATGAACCTGACCAGCTATCAGTAGCAGAACTAAGATTAATATTTTATGCTTTATTGACATTATATTTAAACTTTTTAGAATTTAATTGATACTCCGAATTTAATAGTGCGCGGTGCAAGATACCTTGCCGGGTTAAACGGATAAGGATCTAGTGGTGCCTGCAAGTCCGGATACAATGGATCGTTCCATGAGTTCGGAGTAGGATCTCCATACTCATAAGCTCTTCCGGTTACCGGATTTAATATTGTTGAATTATTGTTGTTAAATAAATTTTTTATCGACAAATTAAAAACCACATCCAGATTATAGATGTTAATATATTTATCAATATCAAGGTCAACATAGAACCAGTTTTCACCTACATTGGCATAAAGATTATCATAATCTGTTGTATATTCAGGTCTTCCATCGTCAAAGTATCCTGTCAATATCTGAGGTGTATACCGCTTCCCTGACTGGAAGAATAATCTTGTTTTGATGTTGATGTTATCAAGAATATTTTTTCCAAAACCAAAAAGTCCTTTTCCTTTTTCAATTTTAAAGAATAGGTTTGCAGACGCTGTAATTGGCCTATCCCAGCCTAAAAAGTTTTCAGAAATGGTTTCCTGTAAACCACGGGTAGCGACTAAATATCCCTGATCAGAAGTAGAACTTTTTCCCGTCGCTACGGAATAAGTGAAATTAAACTTACCATTAAACCAGCCACCGATTCTTTTCTTATACTCAATCTCAATACCTCTTGTTCGGGCATAATCCTGATTAAAATAACTGATAAAAGATTTACCTATATATCTTCCGTCATTAATAATAATGTTCTTTGTTGATACATAATCATAAATGTTCTTGTAATATGCGGTAATTGTTAATACGTCATCGCTGGTAAACTGATTTCTTATACCAAGTTCGTAAGAGACAGTTGTTTCCGGATCCAGGTCAGGATTGCCAAACTTCTGGTACGATGACTGCGCTGACTGCGGATTTAGCTTTGCATAAACAAACTGAGGTTTAGGCCGCTTATTAAAGTGACCATAAGAGAAAAACAAAGTCTGATTGTTTGTAATAGGATGCGAGATTCCAACTCTGGGTGATAAACGACCTTTCCATCTCATTCCAAACAATTCATAAGTGTTTTCAAGATAACTCTTTCTAATGTCATCAGGAATTGTTACAACGTCAGGATTCTTTACTGCATCATCAACCATTTTTCCGGGGAACCAGTAATCAAACCTAAGTCCGTAATTTAAGATCATACCTTTTATCTGAATTGAGTGCTGGGCATATATATCACCAAATGCAGGATAAACTTTGTATACATCATTATTAAGACCAAAAGGTTTTATCCAGGGTTGATAAATATCTATCAGTTGCATTTCCTGAAAACTTGCTTCAATACCTGCTTTAAATTTGCTTGAAGGTGTGAAATTATTAACAATATCAGCTTTTGCAGTGTATTCAACAACGTAGTGATCATGCCACGTATAGGGATTTCCTACATCATAAAATCCGTTACCCGGTATAATACCCGTCCGTGTAGAATCGATTGGATAGTAAACAAACGGCGGTTTAACTATATCGAATGGTTCACTGTACTGATCCCAGTTTAAGCCGTTTGCATCCGAACGAAGATTTGTAAAGAAACGAGTTAACTTAACTTCGTAGTATGTTTTAGGACTTGTAGTATGAGTCCAAGCTAAAGTATGAAATATAGAATTAGATGAGTAAGTGTTCGCATTATCAAGAATTTCCTGGAACTGAAACTGATAGCCGGGTGATGGCTCAACATATTCAAGATTGTTCTGTAAAGAACTTGAATTCTGGTTTATGGAAACAGACTGATTATAAGAATATGAAAGTTTCATTTGTGGTGTAAATTTCCAAGTAATCTTGCCAAGCCATAACCAGTTATTATCTTGTCTTGGAGCAAATTTAGTTCCACCGAAAATACTGGAATAAACACTATTAGCTTTTCCGATTCCGTTCGAGTATAAGTTTTCTGATTTTAATCTATTGACAAAGAAACCGTCCGATAGTCCCATGTAAAAATTACCAAAAAAAGTAATCTCTCCTGGAACCTTTATTTTAAGTGCTGGAAGTATATACTTAGAAATTGGTTCGGGACCTCCAAGGTTGAATTCAACAATATCAGTATTAAAGCTTACTCCCGAATTTGGACCCCAGCCAAGAAAATCACCGAGATTATCACGTGAATATGAGAGAAACATGTTGTATTCAGAGAACCTGCCCTCTTTTGTTCTTGCGGTAATGACACCGCTTGTAGCCTGTCCATATTCAGCATTGTACCCGCCTGTTATGACTTCAACCTCTTCGAGAGAGTTGGCTGATAGCTGAAGACCAAAACCTGTTCCGGACAGCGGATCCTGTACAGATACTCCGTCAAGAAGGAATGAGTTTTCATAATTACGACCACCTCGAATAAAGAGTTCGTTGTCATCCTTAACAACTCCGGCTTGTTGTTCGACAATATCCTTAATGTTATTTACTATATTTTGAGTAATCTCATCACTTGAAATTATATGAGAACTTGATGTCTGCTCGATATCAAGTAATGGTCTGTCACCTACTACAACAATTTCCTGATCGACAGTAAAAGAAGTCACTATTAGAAAAATGTTAAACTCTCTGTTTTCAGCTTGTGATATTTTAACATCCGTATACTCTACTGTTTTGAAACCAATATAATCAACAGCGAGTGTATATGAACCCGCAGGAATATTTAATATTGAGTAGTTTCCTTCTGAATCAGAAACTGCACCTAAATATGAACCTTTAATCTTTAGCGTGACTCCTTCAAGAGGAATACCTGCAGAATCCTTGACAATACCAAAAAGCGAACCGAGTTGATCCTGTGCATTTGCAGAAACAACAAAAAGGATAAAAATTAGAATTAGAAAAACTTTTTTCATATTTTATTGATAACCAAATTCGTTAATAATTATTTTACGCATCAAAGCTTTTGAGTTTACCGGATTTCCGTTAAGAAAATAAACCGGCATACCCATAAAAACAATATTCGGGTTTGAATCAGTATTTTTTATAGCTATGATAGGACCTCCGCTTGAATCTGAACAAGCAACTGTATTAGGCAATCTATAAAGAACAACAGCATTGGATATTTTCAATCCCCTAGTTCTTTGAACAAGTGTGCTTGTCGAAATAACAGGATAAGAAGGATCTACGTTAACAACACTGACATTACTCAAAAAGGCAATTGTACATGCAGCAACACTATCAATAGGTGCAAAATTTATAAGAGTACCCTGTTGAGCGGTTTCAGTATTAGGAAATCCCGTAGTGAAAAAAAGTTTTTTCCCTGCTTGAGTAAAAAAAGGAAGACTTCTTTGAGCGAGGTCAAAGTTTGCATTATCTGAAGAAATATTCCCCCTGCTGGCACTCCAGATAACAATATCGTAAAGTTTCAATGTCTCGATAAACATTGGATTAATAATCTTAGGTATGAATTTACCGTTGCCTGACCTAATATCGAGTGTATCATATTTTATTGTATCCATAGCATTATAAAAGAAATCAGCTGCTGTATTCATTTCAGCAAGTGGTTGATCTTTTACAATAAGTATCTTAGAGTTTACTTTCTGTACATAGAAGAACTTAGTCGTATCCTTCGGCATTCTAACAATTTTACTGTATGCTCCAGCATTATCCTGTACCTTCATGTATAACGCATTGGGTGCATTTAGTACAAGACCGCTGTCTTTTGTTAGAGTCATTGTGGTTACTGAACCGTTTATAATTTTAAAATTATTGGTATCATTTAATGACCAATAAAAATATCGTAAAGTCGCATTTCCATCCGGATCTGTCGCAGCCCATTTGAATGTTGTAACCGGATAAACGGTATCAGGTATTTCAGTACCGGCAAGAAAATCCATCGTTGGTACAGAATTTAAAGTCGGATAAAGATTTGATGCAGGTGTAGGATCGATTAAGCCTTTATCATCAACAGCAGCAACATAAAATCTGAATGTTGTATCATTACCGTTCATCTGCAGTAGAAATGTACTGTCACTTTTTGTTGTAAATGACCATTGTGAAACCGGCGTAGTTGAATCGAAAGAAAAATAATATCCTGCAATAAAGCCCTGAGGGGAATCTCCCCACCATGATATTTTTCTCAGTGTAGAACCGGGTGAAATAATACTGTCAGGAAATAACGATAAATACGTGTTAGGAGGAAAACTTCCAACATCACCTGTAATTGGATCCGAACAGGAAATTATGTAAACGCTGCCAATTACTAATAAAATAAAGAGTAAACTTTTTTTCATACCATATATTTAAGCTTGATTCCCGGCATATAACCGGGAATCAAATCTTTTAAAAAACTATTTAATTAATACCATTCTCTTCGTGTTCACAAATCTTGAACCATCGTTACCATCAGCGACAACCTTGTAAAAGTAAACACCGCTTGCAAAGTTGTTAGCTGTCCAATCAACCGTATATGAACCAACAGGCATACTTCTGTCAACAAGTTTAGCTACTTCTTTTCCAAGAACATTGTATACCGTTATTCTCACATTGCTATTAACCGGAAGTGTAAACCTGATTTTTGTCACAGGATTAAACGGATTAGGATAATTTTGCGAAAGTGAATACGATTTTACTATTTCATTATTGTTGATGATACCAACTGGTATTACAGTACCGAAGTCAGTATTCCTTCTTGGAACCATTTTATAGTTACCAAATGAATAGTATAAAATACCCTGAGTAAACATAATACTGTCATTCTGAGTGAGTAATGTCTTTCCGGTAGTAACACCGTCCCAATTATTCGTAAAGGTATGTCCACCGTCCTGCAATTCAATCCTTGCATCAATATTAGAATTATCTCTTACTAGAATTTCACCATAATTCCTCCTGAATGCAGTGTCTATTAATGTTTGCCTTGAGGTGCAGGAAATACCGGAACCTGCATTTATACATGTAATCCAGAAAGGTGTATTAAACCTCACAAAAACGGATTCCCATTTTTCTATTGTTGTATCACCATCAAGTTTGTTGTTAGCGAGCTCAGCAGTCGTAAGGTTCTGTACGTCTGGCAGAGGATTACCGGTTGAAATTAAAGTAATATCTGAAGCTGCTGCAACATTAATTCTTGTCATACCGTTTGATTCCTCAACAACACCTTTTACTCTTACTCTATCACCTCTTTTTAATACATCAGTTGCATTATTGTATATCCAAATGCCACTCCAGACTCCTGTACCATTTTGAATAATTACTCTTCTGGGTGATGTCTGAGAACCACCACTTGAACTAAAACTAAATGCACGGATATCAGAAGTATCAGCAGTTACAATTCCTTCAATACCTCTGACTGTAGCACCATTGAAGCCGCTGTATCCGCCATTATTAGGACACCACTGCACATCCTGAATAGATAACGAATCGTTTGCAAAAACTTTATAAAAAAGTTTTGATTTTAAAGTATCTGCAGGGAAATTTTTCGAACCACCGTTGTTATCAGTTGCCTTTATAAAATATTCAACTAAATTTCCAAGTGCCTGAGGAGGCATTTTTGTGGAATATAGATTACCTGTTACGAAAGGCATTACTTTACTTTCAAAAGCACCTCCATTTACCTTCCAGAATACTCTTACTTCTGAAATTGAATTTGGATTTAATGCTGGGTCTAATACTGAACAAGTAACAGAAACGCTATCGTTTGGAGTTGGAACTCCCGGATTTCGAGTCACAGAAGATATCTGTGGTGGAGCATTACCAAGACTTAAATCGCTTGGATATATCGGAACAATCGCGTAAGGTAATTGTGTCCCAAATGCGCCTTCATTATTTGCAGCAATGATTACACCTCTAACGTAATTCACATACGTTCCTGCAAGAGGATGAGTCCATGGTCGAAGAGTATCACCTGATGGTTGTGTAGAAAAGAAATTTGAAAAATCTCTCATATACAATTTATTACCATTTTCATCCACTACACTCCACGGTTGACGATTACCAATACCAGTACCTATTGTAACGTTCCTGATTTCAACATACATACCTTCGTATTTCTCACCGTTTACATAATTTATTGTTCCGCCGTTTGGATAATCACCCTGATTAAAATCTGTAATATTTACGAGTTTCGGTATTGGACGTGAACCCGTGCTTTGAAGGACAGTTATCGTATACCCTGAAGTCGTGTCATGGTCGATCTGTGTTAATGAATTTGAATATCCTGTTGCAGGAAACTCCTGTATTATACCGCGAACTTTAATTATTGCACCGGTATCAACCAGGTCTATTCCTGTTTGGGGACCTCTGCCGCCCTGACGAACAACAATACCGCCAAATAGTCCATTTGCAGTATCTTGCATGTAACATGTCCATGATGATGTTCCCCTGAGTAAAGTCCTGAAATCATTTGTCGCAGGTGAAACCCTCGGTGGAGCTAATACTCTTGCAACGATCTCTACCGAGTCGCCAAGTTTATCTGACCTGTCTTTACCGAGTGCAAGAGAGTCATCTGCTTTATACTGAAAGAATTGAATTGTAACAGGATTCCATGTAAGCACTTGTTCATATATATTGAATCCAAGTGAATAGACAATCAATGTTACAATTGCTGCTAAAGGTAAAAATTTTAATTTCTTCATTTTGATTTTGATATATTTGTTTGAATTTAATAAAATTTTATTTTACAACTAGAAATTTACCCTTTTTAATTTCTCCCGTAACACTATTCTTTACCGTGAAGAAATAAAGACCGGAAGCTATCGATTGCTCGTTTTTCGAAATAAGATCCCATGCATGTTCCCCTCCGGCAAATTTCTGAGTTCCATCAGAATAAGTTTTGAACCATTCAATATCATTTCCATTATATGTAGCAGCATCGTGGTCAAACCTGTCAACAAGGTCCCCGGCAATTGTCCATATTGAAATTTCACATTTCGAAGGTAAATTAAAGAAATATATTTTTCGAGTAATCTCTTTTTTAGTACCTGTACCGTCCCATATAGCACTCCCGTAATACGGATTAGGATAAACTCCGATATCCTTGGAACCGTCATCAACCGGAGTTGTACCTACGACTATTCTTTTTGTATTAGATAGAATACTGCTTTCAAGTGAAGAAAGGTTTTGTGAAGAATCCCCTTTATCGTATGAAGTTATAGTATAAACATACTGAAATCCATTTAACTGGTTTGGAAAATCAAATTTATACCAATATTTATTTGTGTCGTTTGGAAAAGTTTTAAAGGAATTCATTTTAATAAATCCAAAACCTGTATTATTATAATAATTATTATGGGAACTGTCAAAATCAGCAATAAGCTTCATTTGTGACAAAAGATCTTGATTTAAATTGTTATTTGATTGCGGATCAGTCCTGTATAGTTTGTACCCTTCAAAATCATATTTACCTGAAATTGGGTCTTTTGAATACTCTGAATTGTTTGACCAGTAAAGAGTAACATTATTGCTCGTTACTTCTGCACGAGTAATTGGAATATCAGGTGGGGACGGAAGTTTGTATCCATTGTCATACGCACGTTGAGCCCAAAACGCATTATTATACAATTCGCTCTTTTGGTAAGATGAATCCCATTGAGCCGGGTCTGTTCCGTATTTCTTCGCACATACTACTGCAAAAACTACATTCATTGTATCTTGCTGGTATCTGAGCGAAAACGGTGAACCATCATTCTTTTTGTAAGGTCCGTATGAAAGCAATGTCACCCTGTTACCAGGATTCAACCTTAATTGGTCTATTCTGGTTGAATCTATAACAACTCCCGGAGCAAGAAATCCCCTCAATTTGCTGTATCTTTGCTGGTCGTCAGTTGGTGAAAAATAAACGGGATCAGTTGTATTCCTAAACTGCCAAATAGTCCATTTTGACCTTACTGTATCTGTAGATGGTTTTGGATTAACGCCAAGAAGTTTCACAGAAGCGTAATTGTCAGTGTAACCGATATCACCCGAATGGTCGTACGCATATTCAAGATTCATCGTATCTATATAACCATTTGCATTTTTCGAGAAAAATGATGTTCCTGGATTACATCCTGGAGTAACATTGATATTTCTAACAACTAAATCTTTCCACATTCCTACATAAATTGAATCTATCTGAGAATTATCACCGTTATAGCCAATGTTAACAATCTTATAATCCAAAATTACAAAGAAATTTGCAAAATTCAGGTCATAAGTATATGATTCAAGCATTACCTTTATGCCGAGTGGATTATGATTTTGAACTCCTGACGTAGTTGTATCATAAAATTCACAAATGAAATCTTGATGAGAAACTGCATCCGGTGCATAATATGGTGATGTTATAAGAGAGGATTTTTCAGTTATTATGGATCCCGGGGCATTGAAAAATTCAAATCCTTCTTGCTTTGAAGGATTGGATACATCAATAGCACCTGTAGAAACTCGAATTTGTCCGCCCTTAACACCCCCTACCCATAAACCTCCTAACCATACATTTTCAATACCTGAGTTCTTAGGAAACATACCTGAAGGTTGTGTTCCGCAATATCCTTTACCTATAGTTCCAAAATTTGTAACTGTAAGTGAAATATTTCCTATTGTTGTGTATTTGTTGTTAATGTCATCCTGTGGTTTGGTATGAAGAGTTCTGAGACTTGCTAAGGTAAATGATAATACTGCAAATAAGAAAAATACAGCAATAATCACCCTTCTTATGCTTTGAAAATGCATTTTCAATTTGTAATTAATTTTCGATAAATGTAATAATAATAATTGCTTAATTTAACGTATTTATATTAAAAATTCTATCAAAATATTAGATTATTAATAGTTTTACGATTTCTTTAAGTGTACTAATAATAGTATTGCATAATATATTGACTTACTTTATGCATCGATTAATAATTAAGTTTTAAAGAGTAAGCAGACTACGCATTAGATGTAGTCAATATAATGGCATAATATTAAAATTAAAGTAGCATTTTGAAAGAATAAACCCTGTGTGAATTATTTTTAACGACAATTTTAAAAAATAATTAAGTATTTTGGGATAAAATAATACTTTAATGCATATAACAGACTGGTTAATAATTGCAGTATATTTCGTTATATCTTTTTTAATAGGATATATTTATAAGAAAAGAGCTGGAGCATCAACCGAAGATTTTTTCCTGTCCGGGCGTAAACTTCCTTGGTGGATTGCTGGTTTATCTATGGTTGCTACAACTTTTGCCGCAGATACTCCGCTTGCGGTTACAGAGCTTGTTGGTAAAAACGGAATTGCGGGCAACTGGATTTGGTGGAACATGCTCATTGGAGGAATGCTGACGGTATTCTTCTTTGCACGATTATGGAGACGGGCAAATATTCTGACTGATGTTGAGTTTATTGAACTCAGATACTCGGGTAAGTCAGCCGCATTTCTTAGAGGATTCAAAGCCGTATATCTTGGTGTTTTTATGAACACAATAATAATGGGATGGGTGAATCTTGCCATGATAAAAATTCTTATGGGTATGTTTCCTGAATATATTAATATGGACAATGTACTTATTTATGTTGGACTTTGTATGCTTGTTACCGCTGTTTATTCGGCTCTATCTGGTTTGTGGGGTGTTGCTGTTACAGATGCGTTTCAGTTTATTCTCGCAATGATCGGTTGTATTGTACTCGCAGTAATAGTTGTTAATTCAGATCAAATTGGAGGCATTGCTGGACTCCAGTCAAAACTTCCTGATTGGGCATTAAAGTTTACACCGGTTGTAAATTCTGAAACTGAAACCACATCTACTGCGGGAGTCCTCGCAATATCGTTGTCATCATTTCTCGCATTTATTGCAATTCAATGGTGGGCTTCCTGGTATCCCGGTGCGGAACCTGGAGGAGGAGGTTACGTTGCCCAAAGAATGATGTCTGCTAAAGATGAAAAGAATTCCTTGCTTGCAACATTTTTCTTTCAGGTCGCTCATTACACAATACGTCCATGGCCATGGATACTCGTCGGACTTTCAGCTATTATCTTATATCCGGATCTATCTATGAATGATAAAGGACTTGGTTATGTAAAAGCGATGAATGATTTTCTTCCTGTTGGATTGAAGGGACTTTTGCTGGCTGCTTTTTTTGCTGCTTATATGTCAACAATTGCCACACACTTGAATTGGGGGGCATCATATTTTATTAATGACTTTTACAGAAGATTTGTTAAGAAAGACAAAAGCGAGAAACACTATGTCCTGACTGCAAGAGTAATGACAATGATTTTTATGATGCTCTCAATTGTCATTACATTAATGATGGACAGTATTTCCGGAGTATGGAGTTTTGTTATGGAATGCGGTGCTGGGCTGGGACTCGTACTGATTTTAAGATGGTTCTGGTGGAGAGTAAACGCTATTTCTGAAATTGTTGCTACAATAACACCTTTTGTCGTTTACGCTGTTCTATTTTTTGGAAAAATCAATGTACAATTTCCGAATTCTCTTTACATAATCGTTCCGATAACAACAGCTGCATGGTTGATTACTGCTTTCTTAACAAAACCAACTGAAGAAAATATACTCGCTAATTTCTTAAAACAAATTAGACCGGGTGGTATTGGCTGGAGAAAATATAAAAATAAATTTCCGGACGTTAAAACCGATAAAGGCTACGGTTATTTATTTTTAAGCTGGTTTCTCGGAGTAGTACTAGTTTATATGTTTTTATTTGGTATTGGAAAATTTATTTTTGGAGAGTATTTAAATGCAATGGTTTTGATATTAATTGGAATTATTGCGGGATTTTTAGTTTTTAAATCTATTAACAAACAAGGGTCAATACTCGAATAATTTGAAATTACTTTACTTATTCAAAGAGGCTATACGTGGATTTTCAAGTGCGAAATTGTCGACTATCGCATCTGTAATTACTATTATGCTCTCGATTATACTTATTTCGATTTATTTTCTGTTTACTATTAACTCAAGCAGAATTATTAAGGACATAAAAGATAAGGTGGAACTTGAAATATTCCTTGAGGATGAACTTAGTAATGAAGAACTAATTTCTCTTCGTGACAAAATTAGAATTATTGGGGGTGTAAAGAGTATTAATTATATCTCCAAAGATGAGGCTGTAAAAATTTTCACAGAGGAGTTCGGCTCAGAAATGCTGGAAATTTATGATTACAATCCCCTTCCTGCCTCTTTCAGAATTAATCTCTATGAAGAGTATAAAACAATTGAAAGGCTAAACAGGATAAAATCTCAACTCGCTGAAATGAAATTCGTAACAGATGTGAAGTTTCCGGAAGGAAATCTTGAGCTGATTGAATCTAAAACCTCAGGCTTTTTATTTATTAACCTGATTATAATGATTGTGATTACAATTTCTTCTGTATTTCTGGTTTCAAACACAATACGACTTATAATTAATTCTCGGAAAAAGATTATTGAAACATTCAAACTTCTGGGAGCGACAAGAGTTTTTGTGATGATTCCGTTTTTATTTGAGGGTTTTATTCAGGGACTTATTGGCAGTCTTCTTGCAATTGGTACTATGTATCTGTTTTTGACAATGTTTGTCATGAAATTTCAGGCATCAGAAATTAAATTCACTTTTATGGATACAGACATTATATTGTATCTGATATTAACAGGAATAGTGCTTGGTGTTTTGGGTAGCTATTTCTCTGTATTAAAATATTTAAAAATTCAAAATTAAAACAAAATGATATGTTAAAAATTGGCGATAAAGCACCCGACTTCAGCCTTCTTTCCGACAGCGGTAAGAAGTTTTCACTGAAAAATCTTAAAGGACACAAAATAATTCTTTATTTCTACCCAAAGGACAATACTTCCGGTTGTACGAAAGAAGCTTGCGACTTTAGGGATAGTATTAAAACGTTCGAGAATAAGGAAACTGTCATTCTTGGTATCAGTAAAGACAGCATCGAATCCCACAAGAGTTTTAAATCAAAATATAACCTTCCTTTTGCGTTGCTTTCTGATGAGGAAGGGCAAATGGTTAATGCTTACGGTGTGTGGAAAGAAAAGAACATGTATGGAAAGAAGTACATGGGAATCGAACGTACAACTTTTCTTATAGATGAAAAGGGAAAGATAAAGGAAATCTGGAATAAAGTGAAAATACCCGGACACGTACAGGATATAATTAGCAAATTATAGAATCATTTATATGGGCGAGATAACGATTAAGTCAGTTGATAATGAGATAGATAAAATGCGTTTTATTAAATTTCCTTGGGAAATTTATAAGGGAGATAAAAACTGGGTACCACCGCTTATTTACGACGTTAGAAAGAATCTCGATACTATGCGTAATCCGTTTTATATGCATGCAAAATTGAAATTGTTTCTTGCGATGGACGGTAATACTATCGTCGGTAGAATCGCCGCCATAATCAATGATCACCATAATAAAAAATACAACGATAAGGTAGGATTTGTAGGATATTTCGAATGCATTAATTCAAAAGAGGTCTCTGCAATGCTATTCGATGCTGCAAAAGAATGGCTTCTGGATAATTTAATGGATACGATGCGTGGACCTATTAATCTTTCTATTAATGACGAAGTCGGACTGCTTATTAATGGTTTCGATAAGTCTCCCGTTCTCCTCATGCCTTATAATCCTGAATATTATATAAAACTTTTCGAAGGCTATGGATTCATTAAAACTAAAGATTTCTTCGCTTATATTTTCACTCAGGATGATGCTGTGAAAAATCCAAAATCAATGGATAAATTGGAAAGAGTTGGACAAATTGTTCTTAAACGTGAAAATATTAAGATAAGAAAAATTGTTCTCAAGAACATCGAAAATGAATTGATGAAAGTTATGAAAATTTACAATGAAGCATGGGTTGATAATTGGGGCTCGGTGCATATGACCGCTGATGAATTTAAGTATGTTGCTTCATCTTTAAAACCATTAGTTGATGAAGATATCGTTTATTTTGCGGAAGTCGAAGGCGAACCTGTCGGGTTTTCGTTATCATTACCGGATTATAATCAGATTTTTAAAAAAATTAACGGAAGACTCTTTCCTTTCGGCGCTTTTAAAATCCTTACTGGAAGGAAAAAAATTAATTTTATTAGAGTCATGATAATGGGTGTTATTCCTAAATACCAGAAAAAAGGTATTGAAGCCGTTTTCATTAACGACACTATTAAAACCGGTTTAACAAAAGGTTATGAAGGTGCTGAAATCTCTTGGGTCCTGGAAGATAATATTCCTATGGTACAAACCGCTGTAAATCTTGGTGCTAAGATTTATAAGACCTACAGAGTATACGATAAGAGAATTTCGTGATGATTTTTATGTATATCTTTGACTCTGATTGTTGTTTTATTTTTTCCTGTAAATAACCCGCCTGATTTTTTAATTAAGTTCTCATACCTTTACTTAACTTAATATTTTATCTGTTAACATTAATTAGTCTTTTGTAAATTTCCCCCATTTTTCAGAGAGCATACCCATTGATTTAATCGTCACAATGCCACCTCAATAAACCTAAAACTTATTATTGCAATTACTAACAATATTATATACATTTAATAAGATTAAATGAAAGGAAATTATTATGGAAATAAAAAAATCAAATGGAAAAATAAACATCTGCTCAGAATGCGGTGCGGAAGTTTCAATTGACGATTTAATTTGTCCTTTCTGTAAAGCTGATTTAACTGAAATTCTTGAAACGTTTGGTGAAGTTGAACTCGTCAAATCCTATCAAAGTGATTTTGAAGCTCAAACTGCAAAAGCACAACTCGATGAGGCAGGTATTAAATGCTTTTTATCAAGTGATAATGAAGGTGGTATGATTCCTGCACTGTCTTTATCTATAGGTATCAAACTTATGGTTAATAAAGATGACGTCGATAAAGCTAAAGAGATTCTAAAGGCAATGAATATGTTTTAGTTACCGATGATTTCTGATTTCTTGGATTCAATCTCTTTCCATATTTCATCGGGAATGCATTTGAATAACGCTTTATAGATTTTATCCAATGATTCTTTGTATTTTGAATCAGGATATGATGGGACAGAACTGATTAATTCATCACCGTTATATATCTGTAAATAATCAGAATATCCACCGTCAGGTATTTCGCTGCTCGGCATCTGTTCAATTCGTTGATTAAGTACTTTGCTTTCTCTAATTTCATTTTGCAGAGTTTTAAACATATAATCGTTAATTTCAACATTGTAATTAAAAGTACTTTTTTCATTTCCCGAATACCCGGTTTTATATACCAGCTCTGCATTGCCGTCATTACTTATTGTTAAAGTATAGTTATACTTGTAAGGTGGAGGCAAGGAACCGGCATCGTATGTGTATTTTATCTTCGTCCACGAATTCTGTGAACATGCTGAATCTGAAATTAATAGTGCTGTAAACAGCATAAATATTCCAAACTCTTTTATACGCTTCATACCCATCATTCTTTGAACTTTTAATTATAATTTATACCTGACATTATTTACTTTTGTTCCCAATATATAATTTCTTTTAATTAATGGAACTTTAATGAACATACTACATGTTATATTCACAACTTAACAATAAAACAATGAAAAAAACATTAGCTACAGCTTTTTTACTGATGAGTCTTTTCTTGTCAGTTAGTCATTCTGCCACTTATAGGATAATGGTAGGTGCGGGAGGAGATATGGTGTTTTCTCCTCAGAACATTACTACAGTGATGGTCGGTGATACTATTAGATGGGTTTGGGAAACTGGTTTCCACAACACTACATCTACAACCATACCGGGAGATGCAACTTCATGGACATCACTTATCACAAGTACAGATACAGTATTCAGTTACGTCATTCAAGTTCCCGGAATTTACAACTATGAATGCACATTTCATCCGGGAATGGTAGGCTCTTTTACTGCTGCTATGACTGGAATTGAACAAACAGGTGTCACGGCAAATTCATTCAAGCTCTCTCAAAATTACCCAAATCCGTTCAATCCTGTAACTCGGATTAGTTTTTCAATACCCCAAAATAATGTTGCCGTTCTCATAGTGTACGATGTTACAGGTAAAGAGGTCGCAGAATTATTAAATGAGAACCTGAATGCAGGAGTTTATAACGTTACATTCGATGCTTCTAAATTCGCTTCGGGTGCTTATTTCTACAAACTTACCTCGGGAAATTTTACAGATATTAAAAAAATGATGTTAATAAGATAATTTGTATTTTATAATAAAAAAGGACAGGCAGCCCCTGTCCTTTTTTATTTTGTCACTTTATTTCAAAAGAATCATAGATTTAGTTTCACTGAATTCTCCCGCTTTTAACCGATAGAAATAAACTCCGCTTCGAAAGTTTAATCCGTTAAACTTCACGGTATAGCTTCCTGCCTCCTGTACACTATTCACAATAGACACAGCCTCTCGGCCAATTGCATCATATACTTTTAAGCTTACAAATACCCTATTCTTTATCGTATAAGTGATATTAGTTTCCGGATTAAAAGGATTCGGATAATTTTGTAATAGAGAATATCTTTCAGGTATTTCATCGGAATTAATTCCAATGGATGTCGCACCTGTATTAAATGTAAAATAATTTAAAGGAGCATCTCCGGGAAGTTGTGCTCTTATTCCTAATGTGTCAAACGCTCTTATAAAATATTTATAATTTGAAGGAGTACCGTTGCCTGCTATATCTGCATAATATACATTTCCTGTATCTCGTGTCATTACAGTGCTGTCGGTTATATTGCTTGAATTTCGGCTCCAGAATAATTTAACCGAGGCTGGATTTGGATTTGCATTAACAACAGTCGAATTGCTTAATTCAATTCTTACCCTGTATGGTCCCGCTGTAATAATAGTATCATTAAGTTGAGTATGCGTTATCGTAAGTCCGAGTAGTCTCATAGCATTATAAACATTAATCATTCCCATTCCGTATGTGTTGTCTTCTCCCGCAGTTCCTAAATCTGTAGCACTGAAATATAATGCTAATAATGCCATTTTCCCTGTTATTGCTGGTGCAAATGACCTTAATAGTGCAACCGACCCGGCAGCATGAGGTGCTGCCATTGATGTCCCGGACATCGTTCCATAACTCGGTGAAAGTAAACTCGACCTGACGTTTACTCCCGGTGCTGAAACCTCGGGCTTTATTAAAAGTGAACCTGTTCCCCCGCATTTAGACGGTCCTCGGCTGCTAAAGCTTGCAATCGGATATGAAACATTATTTCCGTCAAGCGCACCTACAGTAAATGCATTCACTATATTTGTGTTTATATTCTTTGGTGCAGTGACGCTCGAAGACCCGGGACCGCTGTTGCCGGATGACCACACCACTGGAACTCCTGCTGCCTCTAAAGTTATTAGAGTTGCTTTAAATGTTCCGTTGCATTCATTGCCTGTTGGATCACTCGAGTTCCATGAACAGTTTATTACACTCGCCTCATCTCTGGTACTGGAATTTGAATCCGGGTCCATACCCCATTGGAAAGCGCTAATCCCAAAGTTCGTATAGTTTCCGGAACAGCTTCTTCTTGCTGCTATCCATTTCGACCCGAATGACACTCCCACTGTATCCCCTGTTGCAATACCAAGTCCGCACATTATGCCCATTGTATGCGAACCGTGGTTCGTACAATATGTCGGGAATGACGTACCCGCTGCATCGTACCATGCGTGATACCAGGGAACTGTTAAACCTCTCCATTTGTAATTGAACGCAGGATGATTTCCGTCAACTCCGCTGTCAACATTCATCACAATTGTTCCCTCTCCTGTTATACCAAGCTTCCAGAGTACATCAGCTTTAATTGCCTTCAGTCCTATCTCTACACCGTTTATGCTGTTCGATATAACAGCTTCCTGTATATTTTCATCATCAAAGTTTAATGGATTATCAACCTCAATGTAGCTTACATCCCCTCTCAGTGATATTTGCTTAATAACTTCAGCTTCTGCGTATGCAGATATTGCATTAATAATCCAGAAATCTTTTATTTCGGTCACTCTGTTTAAACTGCCGTTATACCTAAGATAATTAAGAAGTGATGATTGAGTCTGCCTTGCTTTATCCTTTAATCCGTCAAGCAATAAACTTGTCCTCGTATCTTTATCAAGATTATCCGTTTTCGCTTTCACCATAAATCCGTCAACATCAAATTTATCCGATAGATGTACTATTATCCGTACTTTTTCCGTATTATCATACAGTGTTATTATATCAGCAAGCTGATCTGTCATCTTTCCCCTGTTATACTGTGGATAAGCAAGTGAGACGAATAATATGAAAATTAATAATGTAAATATAAATTTTTTCATATTTTATTTATTTATTTGTTTATTTTAATGATTGATTCTATAAGTAATAATCTTAGACTTTTTGAATCAAAAATAAAGGCAAAAGTTGTACTTCTTATATTTTCATTTTTTTATACTAAAGGACTTAATATATTTTGGATTTTATTCAAAATTCAATTCTTTGAAAGGATAGCATTTTTACCAAACTTTTCATTTATCAAATGCATCACTGCAAGATATGGGTGTCTGAAAAGCATCCTTGGTCCTGAAAAACGCATTACGTTTTTAACCTTTTCCCTCATCTCTGGTTTATAACAGTGAACGGCACAGTTCGAACATACAGGTTTGCTGTCCTCAAATGGACAATTTAGTAACCTTGCAAACGCATACTCATTTAATTCCTTGCATTCATTACATAAATTTTCGGTATGATTCTTTTTGCAATAATACCTGATCATTAATTCAATCGTTTCTCTCTCCCTTTTTAGTCTCTTGCTATTTAATTCTGTTTTCTTCACTTCTTATAATTGCAATACCTGACTTTACGTTGAAAATACTCACATTTTGCTCAAATTAAAAATCAATTATTTTGAGCTGTAGGTTATTATATCAAATCAGTTCGTATCTCTGCTGTTTGTAAATAACTATTTCACCAATAGCATCTTCATTGTCTTCGTGAAATTTTCTGACTCAAGCACATAGAAGTATACTCCGCTCTGCAAGTCTGTCCCGCTGAAATCAACAGTATAATTACCGGCTTCCTTCTGTTCGCTCACGAGTGTATTTACTGTCTTTCCAAGAATATTGTAAACCTTCAACGATACAAATCCTTGTTTTGGGACGGAATATGAAATCTTTGTAGAAGGATTAAAAGGATTCGGATAGTTTTGCTTTAATGAATAGGTTAAATGACTTTCATAATTTGTTATCCCCGTTAATGTTCCTGAACATCCGTGAGCAGCATAAACATTAAGCGGTCCTGAACCTGAATAAAGAGCAAAACATGAATCATTAACCGCAAACCTTATACCAACAGCAGGAGCAAAGTATCCTGTCGTAATGTTTATTGTATTCATTCTGTCTGAAATTGTCGTGAAAGAACCGGCTGAATTCACGGATACGTATTTCAAGGAATCCGTGGAGGTTCCCCAAAAAAAGAAACCGAACTTGTGTGTGTTTGCTCCTCGGATACCCGCAATATCAGGCATTGAAACACCGTTTGATGCTGTCCAGATTATGCTTTGGTTTATTGTATTGAAATCCCCGTAATTCGTAGTTCTGAAATATTTCACTCCGTCAGTTGTTCCGCTTTTTTGATTAAATATAAATATAATACTTCCGTTGTTGTTTCCGTTCGAAGATAAACGGCCCCCGTACTTTACGTAGTTAGGTTCGCTGCCCCCCACAAATCCAACGTACTGACCCGGTTCACTCGGTGACGTCAAACTTCCGCTTGCACTCATCTTTGAAAAAAATGCTTTTGTACTGTCAGGCACACCGCAATAAGATATTATCAGAGAATCAATATTATTTCTCTGGAAAAATGCAATGTCCGTGTAAAGATTCTGTTGTACATTTGTTTCTGCTACCCAATATATTTTGCCTCCCTTGTAGCTAAAAACCGGTGTAACTGTGTTCGGTAAGTTAAGCTGTGCAAACTTCTGAGTGTTGACTCTGCCCGTTGTTCCGGCTGAATCAAATGATACGGCTATATAAGCCCATGGAGCTGTAGGCCATATAAAATTATCTGAAGTAATTTTTGGTGAATAATATCTTTTTGTTGCATCATCACCCGGCCATGTGAATGCCCAAAGTGTTCCGGCAAAAGTTCCGGTCAATTGAATCGAAGCACCTCCCGCAAACCATTTTCCCGTACCTCCGTTTGCTCTTAAGCCGTAAACTATATGCAAATACTTATTCGTGCCCCCCTCTATAAGCTCAGCATCTACATCACCGTAATTAAATTTATCCGTTCCTCCTAAAGTTATATTTGCATACGGTACCCAGTGCTCTCCGTTATCCGTTGAGTACAACACCCTCATTGAATCGGGAGTCGAACTCGATCCGGTACCCTGAAATCCTGCTACAACCCATATTCTTCCGGCGGTTGCTCCCACGTATTCCGTTACCGTTGCAATGCATTTTACGTTACTTTTCGAAAGTATCGTAGTGTTCCCAATGGATAAAATCTGCTCTTCAGGATTAGCTTGAGAAACTATTCCCGGATAATAACCCGCGGATAGGGTTATGCTTTCTCCCGTGATTCCGTCTATCTGCTTCTGAATTTTCATAATAGCTGAGTTGTCCGGATTCTGAGATTTTCTGATTTCGTGTATCTTTTTCTCAAGTATGGCAGCCTCCTGCTGCTTACCTGCATCTAAAGATATTTTATTGGCTTCTTGTTTTCCGTCGCTTCTGTATGTGTTTTTATTCTCACCCACAAAATTAAAAGCGTTAGGTACTTCCTGTGATAAAAGAAATGAATTAATTGAAAGAATTAATGCTAAAGATAGCAGTATTTGTATTTTCATTGTTTTCTCCTTTTTCAATAAAACATTTATTATTGAAAATAGTTCGGTATATTTTCATTTATTTTTGCTGTTTTTTATCGGTAATGTCTGTCCCGGTAGGTTAGAATATTGCGTTTGATAAATCTTCAAGAACAATAAAATTCCCTCTTTCTGTTAATTGCGGATTTTTTACGTACCGTATTTCTCTTTTAGAATTTTAGTACTTCTTTGAAATAAATAATGGCTGATTGAATTTATTCTATCTTTCGGTATGCTTTTCCATTTTTCAATATCTGCATTAAACTCCGTATCGAAAATCTCTTTTGACAAATCATCAATCACTAAATAATTTGCCTTTGCATGTGAGTTGTCGCTGTCTTTAATAGAATTGTTAACGAAAAACTCAATCGTTTTATACAGTATTGTATCTGCAAGTGATAACTCTGTTAGCTTGGCTCTGTATTCAAGCTCAACCCCGTCAAGTTTCGGCAGTAAAACATAATCACTAAAATGCCGCCCCTCATGCGCTAAATAACTGATTAGAAACTCTTCACTCTGCAGGTCATACGCATCCTTTACGCAAAAAAGACCTTTTTCATTTGCCCAGCCTCCCGGATAATATTTCCCGAATGTTGCATACTCTTCCCATCCAAGTGTTGCAAATTTTTCCATAAAGGTTACTTTCACCCTAATTGTGTCATCCTTAATCGCAAAAGTATACATTGAATCACACTGAGATTTCCATATTAAAAGGTCAAATAATTTTCCGGTTTTCGCATATCCGGTTGTTAAAAAGCCAAGAGAATTGATGTAGTTTGTTAATACAGTATTAATACTGTCGTCTGATAGACTGTCGGATTTCACAAATTCACTCGCATTTCTTTGAAGAAATTTCTTCAGCGATAATGTAAAACTGCTGTCATGTTTAGATGCATCGGATTTTAAAGCACGATGCCAGTATTCTGAATACAGCCCTATCAATGGCTTAAGTTCTGTCTCAATATTATTAATATAATCGCTTCTGTCTTCATCATGAATAAACCTCAACTCAAATTCTTTCTTAAACTTAAAATCTTTTTCGAACAATAATGTATCAGGGACATCCAATAGTCTCAATGCACTTGTTACATCCGCATCAAGAGTATGAGAATACAATTTAGAATATTTTATCTTTATACTGTCCGCTTGCTCTGCCGACAAATTACAAATGGTAAGAAATAATAAAACTGGTAAAATTGTAAAAAATATCTTCACTGTCAAAAAGTTTAATTCTAAGTGATACGGAAATAATTAGTTGTGGGTTGCATTTAAAACCACAATAATTTTGCCCGAACAACCAAAGATTGTGAGCAGCAATAAAACTGCAATACTTTTATATACTGTTCTATCCTTTCGAATTTACTTCTTATAAATTCTAAAAAGTAAAAAAGGAACAGTTATCAAACTAAAAACCAGCATAGAATATTCGGCAAGAGTATTAGCTTCCCCTTTTATTATATCATGAAGTGCCGCCCAGTCAAGAAGTAAAATAAAATGAATTGCAAATATATATAAGGCTTTGTGTGGTTTTTTACCCGCAGATTTTTGAATGATATCCATTTCTCAAATATTCTTAAATTCAAAACTTTTGCTTTCAAAGTTAATCTAAAACAAATTTCTAACATTATAAATGCATATATCAAATCTGTATTTTTTCAGACTTCGTCTTCTTTAAAACAAAAAGGCACAAACCTTTCGGAACGTACCTTAACATTTGTATTTCTATAACATTATTTCATTCTTATTCCTTACGTTTCCTGAGTGCATCTATCCTTATAAGGTTTTAATAAAAACAAACTCATTACAAAAATAATAACATTCAAATTTTCTACATGTTTTCTCTGCGGTCCTTACTCTTCGAGTCGTAGATCCGACGCGGCGGACGGTCTTTGCGTTAGAATCTCTATCATTTTTTTTCTCTGTTTTGATTGTAGCCCTAGACCACGCCGTGATCTTAGTCTTGGACGCTCTGCAATTATATAATAATTCTTGCTTTTGTTTTCTTTCGATCTTTGCTAACTCAGCGGTGAGAGATATCTTCAATCCCGCCCTTTTTTGTGATGGCTTCCCTTATTTCAGCGACGCATTCGTCTTTGTCCTCTAACTGAGCTGTGGAATAGCGAAGAATACTCCATCCTTTTTTGGTAAGATAGTTATCACGTTTATTGTCTTTTATTGCTTTGTCTTTGTTTATATGGTATGCATCGCCGTCGCATTCAACGTTTAGGTTTCCCTTCCTGCAGAAAGCAGCAAAGAACAAATCTTAATATTTTTGACTTGCGAACTTTGATATATATCTCACTACGGATCGCAAAAATGATTGACTGTTAGTATATAAATATTATATATTACATATAATATAATATATAAAATATATGAAGTATATATAGAATATATATGTTATTATTAACGTTTATATTGTATAATAATAGGCTTGATATTAATATTTCATCATTATATATTGAACAATATAATATAAGTGATATGAATAAATCAATAAGAAGACAAAGATTTGAGAATGTAGCTTCTCGAAGAACTCAACGAATTTTAGATTCGCTCGATTTATTATCTAATTGCTCAAATAGAAGTAATTATGATTTCAACGATGACGATGTAAAGAAAATGTTTACTGCTATTAGAGAGAAGATTAAATCAGTTGAAGCAATTTTTGATAGAGAATTAAACAAACAAATTAAATACAAATTTAATTTTTAAGTTATGGGGAATAATCTAATTTGGCACTTTGGAAATAGTGGAGCTGAAGAACATGGTCCTAACGATTCTATAACGACAACATTTAAAGGGGATATTTATTATTCTTTGGCAAGAGAAGTTATTCAAAATAGTTTAGATGCTATCGATAATGACAAGCTACCAGTTAAAGTGAATTTTGAATTATTTGAAATTCAAGAAGATATCTTTCCTGATTTTTTCAAATTAAAGGATAGATTTAAATTATGTTCAGACTATTTTTCAAATGACAAACCATTTGTAGATTTCTGTTCTGAAGCAATTTCCGTTCTTAATAAAAGATTTATAAAATGTTTAAGAATTAGTGATTATAATACTTCAGGGCTTGAATATAGTGCTGATAATAAAAATAAATTCTACGCATTCATGAAAGCCGTAGGTGTTACTAATAAAACAGGTTCAGGTGCTGGTGGTTCATTTGGATTTGGGAAAGGCGCATATTACGCTGCATCTTCAGTCAGAACTATAATTGTTTCAAGTATATACGGAAATAATTTATCCATTTTTCAAGGAAAGGCTAGATTGACTTCACATGAATTATTTGATGGTACAAAAAATATATTACAAGATTATACTGGTTTATTTGGAAGCGAAGCAGGAAAACCAGTTACTAATATAGAGCATATACCAGATATATTTAAAAGGACAGAAAAAGGAACAGATATAACTCTAATGGGATTTAGAGATTCAGAAGAATGGAGAGACAGCTTAATTAAATCAGTTTTAAATAATTTCTGGTTTGCAATATTCGATAATAAACTCATAGTAGAAATTGATAATATTTTGATATCAAAGGATAATTTAGAACAAATAATATCTTCTTATTATTCTGAAAATGATAATGATGGGAGTGTAAATGATGCTGAAACATGGAATCCATATCCATTTTTTAAAGCCGTTAAATATCATGGAGATCCTACAAACACAAAATGTTTTGTAAAGGATATAGAAATATTAGGGGAAGTAAAATTATATATACTTTTAAAGGAAGGATTACCAAGCCGAACTGTTTTTTTAAGAAGGCCAAAAATGATAGTTTACAAAAAAACTGATAGAAGAGGAATAGATTATGCAGGTGTATTTGTATGTGAAAATGAAAAAGGTAATGAGATACTAAGACGAATGGAGAATCCGCAACATAATGAATGGAAGAAGAATAATTACAAAGAAAATGACAAACCTCATCCTGATGCTAAGAAAGCTGAAGAGGAATTAAAGGCTTTTGTTAAAGAATGCATGGAATCTTTAATGTCTAATGAGAGTGGGAAACCTCAACAAATACTTGAATTAAACAAATATATTAATATACCAGAAGATTTGTTACCGGATAATGATGGTAATGGTGATGGTTCGGGAAGTGGCAATAAGTCACAGGAGGAAGCTGCTAAGGAAACAGCTTTAGAGAAAACTAATATCATAGATCATTCCCCGACATTTATTAAAATAATAAAAGATGATACTATTATAGAAAAAAGTACTGGCACAATAGATAGTGAAGGAGAAGATATTATTTTGACTGGAACGGGTAGGACTGAAGTCGATCCCCCAATACCCCCTCCTCAACCTGGTGAATTACCAGGTTATAAACCTACAAAAGGTTCAACTAAAGGAGAAAATGAAATAAAAATACCTTTAAAAGTAAAATATAGAGTAATGGCTCAAAAGGATTCTAGTGGTAACTTCGTTCATATATTAAATGTAGAAAGCCCAAAACGAACACTTGCAGAGTTAGAATTATTTGCTGGTGTAGATAGTGATAATGAATCTAAAGATAATTTATTGAATATAATTGAAGCATCATTAAATTCCGAAGCACTGAATACAATTAAAAATAACAGATTAATGAAACTTTCACTTGTAGAAGGCTCAAATTTAATTAAAATTAAGTTAGATAGTGACCATAAACATTCATTAAAAATAAATTCATATGAAATTTGACGGTTTTTCGTTCCCACATCCAGTTTTAGGAATAAAAGACGATATAGAAGGAGTATCTTCGGTTGATGAAATAAAATTGGATGAAATGTCTAATTCAGATAATTATATATTAAACATTAAATATAAATTATCAAATATAGATTTGGAAGAAATGATTACTAAGAAGAGTGCTTTTTTCCATTGCGAATTAAATTGTTCTTCCACTTTATTTAGGAAATCTTATTTAAGTGATACATCTCATCATGAAATTTGGATACCGAAAGATTACGTTAGGGACAAAGTCGAGTTACTTTTTACTTTAATATCAACTCATGCATTTAGTAATTATCAAAATTCAAAAGCCCATTGTGATTTTCTAAATTTTAAGTTTGATATTGACAATGGAGATGTATTAGCTTATTTAGGGAAAGGTTATTTTATTGCTGGTATTTCATATCATAAATTGAAGGCTGTTTCATCCTTTATGGAAATTGAGAAAGGAGAAAATGAAACTGGGGATTACAATGTTATTCTCGATAACCCTAAAATATTAATTAAATTGTCAAAAAATGATTATATTAAATATTGTGACAGCAGAATAGGAAAAAATCGAGAATGTGCTACAATTTTTCATTCATCAATTGTTTTACCAACATTAATTCATGCACTTTATCAATTGACAATTAATGATGATTTGAAAGATAAATCTTGGGCAATTCAAATATTTAATCGATTAGATAACGATGAATTATTTATCGGGCTTTCACTCAATGAAGACAATATTTTAAAGATTTCACAGCTAATACTTGGCATGCCTATTGAAAGGCTGCTTAATGATTTATATTTCCAACTGAATACAAAAACGGATACTGATAATTAAATTTAATTAAAATGAAATTTCAAAATATATTCAGAACAGAATATGTCGAACACTTACGAAGAGGAGTCAAAGATGGCTCTTTGATAAAATATTACGAAAGTGATACTTTTCTTTATGACAATGAAAAAATATTACAATTCCCTGTTGAATATTACCCTGAGAATATCAAACTTATTATACCCAATAATAAATCCAATTATGATTTTGAAAATTCAAAAATAATTTACGAATCATATAAATCACTAACACCTTTACAAGCATCAGATATTCGCTTATGGACATATCTTTCCCATATAGATTATTTTGAATATATGAGTAAAAGATGGCCGAGCATTAAAGAGCATTCTGCTGTAAATCCATCTAAATACATTCTTGATCATTGGTTCATTCCATCACCTTCTCAATCTAATTTCTTGAGACATGGGATTGCGGGTTTATGGTGGGTTTCATATCTAACATATGATGAAAATAGAACTGATCATTATGAATTAACTAAAGTTATTTATAGACAATTGGATTTTGCTACCAGAACGCTAGGAACATATAGCCTTGCTAGACACAAAGAAGCGGTTTTTGGAATATTAGAATTTATTTTGGACAATTCTTTGTTATTCGCTAATAATTTCGAAGCAAAATCAAGATACATAACAAAATTAATTAATCAATTAGGAGGTATTAGACCGCTAAGTTATTTTGAGAAAGATTATTTCAAAGGAATATTAATAAATGCAAAAGATAGAATTGGGAATATTTAATTTTATATTGAATTAACATGGCATTAAAAGCTATTGATTTTTTTTGCGGCATCGGTGGAGTAACCCGAGCATTTTTAAATAAGAATATTGATGTAATTGCAGGTATTGATAATGACATTACATGTAAAGAAACATATGAGATAAACAATATTCGGCCTAATGGATTGCATACAAAATTTTTACATGAAGATATAACAAATTTTGACGTGAAAATTGTAAATTCCATGATAAGTAAAAAAAAGGATGACTTAATACTTATTGGCTGTGCACCTTGCCAACCATTTACACAAATAACCAAGAATCTTGGAAAAAGGCATAAAGAAAGAGGACTTCTTAAATGTTTCTCTGATATAATATTAAAATTAAAACCAAAATATGTTTTTCTTGAAAATGTTGAAGGATTAAAATCGGATAAAAACAAAGAGATCTTAATAAATTTTATTAATTCGCTCAAACCTTCCTATAATCTAATACCTCAAGTAGTAAATGCAAAAAACTACGGTGTACCTCAATCAAGGAAAAGAGTTATCCTATTCGGTAAAAGAAAAGGTATAATCTCTTTTCCTGATATTACTCATTCTGATG
The DNA here is from genome assembly GCA_041649015.1 of Ignavibacteria bacterium. Classification (NCBI taxonomy): domain Bacteria; kingdom Pseudomonadati; phylum Ignavibacteriota; class Ignavibacteria; species Ignavibacteria bacterium. The sequence continues at coordinate 218,348 of JBAZNU010000002.1, read as the reverse complement.
AATTAGGTTATAATTCAATAAAAACCTTATATGAAGTTATAGGAAATTTACCTCATCTTCATGCAGGTGAAACACACAGTTCTTATAGAAATCACACTGCGTGCAAGTTAACTGGTATCAGTTTAAAAAGGTTGCAATATCAAAAAGAACCAGGTGATGGAATGACAAAATGGCCAATTGAATTACAATTAAATTCAAGAAGATCAAAACAATATAAAGGACATAATGACGTATATTCGAGAATGTTTTGGGATAAACCAAGTGGAACTTTAACAACGAAATTTGTTAGTATCAGTAATGGAAGATTTGCACATCCTGAACAAAATAGGGGTTTGTCAATTTTAGAAGGATTATTAATTCAGTCTTTTCCAAGAAATTTTAAATTGTTACATAAATCAATAAGGATTCAAGCAAAACAAATTGGGAATGCAGTACCGGTCAAATTAGCAGAAGCATTTGCTCAAAAAATAATTGAAGATTATATCAACTAATTTATTTTAGAAAAGATTCTTTTTTATTGTTTCTTCAAACTTTCGTATACAATAATCAATTCTTTTCTCAATATCATTTCCCCAAAATCTAATTACTGTCCAACCTTCAGACTTTAATCTTTTGTTGACAGCTTTATCTCTTTTTATATTTCCCTCAATCTTTTTAATCCAAAACTTCCTATTTGTTTTATGGTCATATTTTCTAACTTTCCAATTCTTCCCGTGCCAGAATTCACTATCCGCAAAAACAGCGATTTTATATTTTTTAAAAGTTAAATCAGGTTTTCCAAAAACTGTTTTATCATTCTTTCGATATCGATATCCTAAATTCCAAAGCACTTTAGATAGTTTAATTTCAATTAAAGAACCAGAACTTTTTATTGCTTGCATATTTTTTCGTCGTAATTCGTTTTTCAATTTCACATTCCCTCTTTACATATTTATAAAAAATTAATACGAATAAATTCTAAGATATTTTTTGAATCATAAGAAATTTTAGCTGATAAATAGAAACTTATATTACTTAATAACCCGAATAGTATTACCGAATGAATTTTATCAACACCAATAATAAATTGATTATTTGTACTTAATTTTTCAGACATCATATTTAGTAACATAAAGAGAATTAACAAAACAAATATATATATTATTGCTAAATTTTTTATTTCCTCACTTGTATATGACAATATTGAGAGATTTGTAATTAATAATCCCATAGAACCAAAAATTAAATTGATATACCAAGAACGGTAGAAATTAGGAGTTTTAAAATAGGAGAATGATTGATAATCAGCAAAAGAATTATCAGTTCGGGATTTATATGCTCCTTTGCTAGAAATCATTGCTGAAAACAATGCAACCAAGTAAAAAATTAAATTTAATATAGTTTTCATAATCAAAAAGTATTAAGAAATGAATATATCTTTTCTAAATATTTAATATCAACAGGTGTTAACAGGTCTTGACGCACATTTGGAGTAGAATAAGGTTTGTATATCAACTTTATAATTGAATTATCTTCAAAAATTACTTCAATAATCCCAATCTTATTAAATTTCATAAGCTTTGAGATTATTTCTTCAGGTATCTCAAACAAGAAATAGTCAGGAAATATTATTAAGGATTGATCTAAACTAATTTTTTTTCCAGAAAGTGTGTTTTGAAAATAACGAAATAGTTTTACATGATGTTCTAGATAGTTCCCAGAGTTGGTAAGATATGGATAAATACTATTTAAAAAATTGTCTTTGAGCAATAAAGAAAATTTTGTTTCCTTTGCAACATCACAACACGCTAAGAATAATTGATAAGAGGCTGTTGAATTAATACGTTCAAAAAGCTTTATAACATCAACATTAAAAGAACTTACAGCATCTTTCATTCTCAATACTTTAAGAAATTTTAACTCCAACACAATATCTAAAAAAGCATTAAAATCAGTAATATCAATTACCGCTTCAGAGTCATTAAAATTAATTAATATTTTGTCTTTCTGATTGACAATCGAAATTGATATTCGTTCTAAATTTTTATTATAATCTCCAGTTTCTAATCTTAGTTTTAACATTTCCAATTACAATATTAATAATGCAATAAACACAAAAGGACCGTCAGGGATTTCTCCCTGACGGATGATTTATAATTTACTTCTTTAATCTCTCTTCTATCTTATCAAGTTCTGCTGTGAGTTCTTTTGGGAGTCTGTCACCGAAGATTTTGTAATATTCGCGCATTTCAGCTACTTCTGCAAGTCCGTCTTCCTTGTTGATTTCAAAGAGTTTCTTGAAGTCCTCGGCTGAGATGTTAAGGCCGTCCATGTCAATTGCGCCCTCTGCTGGTAGTCTGCCGATTGGTGTTTCGATGAATTTTCCTGTGCCGTTCACTCTTTCAAGTGCCCATTTCAACGCACGGATGTTATCGCCGTAGCCGGGCCAGATGAATTTGCCTGCTTCGTTTTTGCGGAACCAGTTCACGAAGAATATTTTTGGTAGTTTATCTGGTGATGATTTCTTTCCGATTTCAATCCAGTGTTTGAAATAATCGCCCATGTGATATCCGCAGAATGGAAGCATTGCAAACGGATCGTGTCTCAGCTTACCCACCGCTCCGGCCGCAGCAGCTGTGGTTTCTGACGCACATGCTGAGCCTAAATATACACCGTGATTCCAGTCGTATGCTTCATTGATAAGCGGTACGAAACTTCCTCTGCGTCCGCCAAAGAAAAATGCACTGATAGGAACGCCTTTCGGATTTTCCCAGTCGGCATCTATTACAGGGCACTGCTTTGCTGGTGCTGTGAATCTTGAGTTCGGATGTGATGATGGCCTTCCTGAATCCGGTGTCCAGTCGTTTCCGTTCCAATCGATTAAATGCTTTGGCTTTTCATCCGTCATTCCTTCCCACCAGATATCGCCGTCATCCGTGAATGCTACGTTTGTGAAGATTGAATTTTCTTCACATGAAAGCATTGCGTTTGCGTTTGTCTTCATCGAGGTCCCCGGTGCAACGCCAAAGAATCCGTATTCGGGATTGATTGCATAAAGTCTTCCGTCTTCCCCGAATTTCATCCATGCAATATCATCGCCGACTGTTTCAACTTTCCATCCCGGAAGTGAGGGCGTAAGCATTGCAAGGTTTGTCTTTCCGCATGCAGACGGAAATGACGCCGCTATGTATTTCTTCTCGCCGTTTGGCGGTGTTAAACCGAGTATCAGCATGTGCTCTGCAAGCCACCCTTCATCATGCGCTAAAACCGATGCTATGCGAAGTGCAAAACATTTTTTCCCGAGAAGTGCATTGCCGCCGTATCCCGAACCGTACGACCAGATTGACCTTTCTTCAGGGAAGTGGCAGATGTACTTGTTTTCATTGCAAGGCCATGCAACGTCTGCTTTTCCGTCTGTCAGAGGCATTCCGACAGAATGCAGGCATGGTACAAAATGACCGTCATCGCCAAGTATGTCAAGTACTGCTTTTCCCATACGTGTCATTATGCGCATATTTACTACGACATATATCGAATCTGTAAGTTCAACTCCTATATGAGCAATCTTTGAACCAAGCGGTCCCATCGAAAATGGAATCACGTACATCGTGCGACCTTTCATGCATCCGTCGTACAGTCCTGACATAATCTTCTTCATTTCAGCTGGCGCCATCCAGTGATTCGTCGGACCTGCATCTTCCTTCTTTTCCGAACAGATGAACGTTCTGTCTTCAACACGGGCTACGTCCTTCGGGTCTGAAATAACCCAGTAAGAATTCGGACGCTTTGGTATCGGTTTGAAAGAACCGTTATCTACGCATTGTTTAATAAGTGTGTCGTTCTCTTCCTGCGAGCCGTCGCACCAGTGAATGTTGTCGGGTTTGCAAAGTTTTGCCATTTCATCAACCCACGCTATGAGTTTCTTGTTGTTGGTCATTGTGTACCTTTCTTTTATATTATTTATTTATGTAATAAATTTTGTCTTCAACTATCAACTTCTAAGTAACTTAAATAAGCTTTTGTTTTATCAAAATAATAATTTAACCCTTATGTCATTCCCGCGTGTTCTTGGCGGCCTGCCTGCCGCAGGTTTACCTTTAGGTTTACCTTTAGGCAGGGAATCTTATCAAGATAGCTTGTTCTCCTCTGCGGCCTTTGCGGTGAAAATCTCTATAATTTGTTTTTCTCTGTTTTGTCTGTATCCATCGCATCTTAGTTTTATATCCATAAAAATGTTGAAATAAAAAAATCTTTTATAAAAATAATTACATTCCAATTTTCTACTTGTTCTTCTCTGCTTCCTCTGCGGCCTTTGCGGTTAAAATTCTCTATCCTTTATTTTTGCTTTTGTTTGCAGCCCGCTTTAGTGGGCATCTCCATTTTCTTAGTCCCCTTTGTGTCCTTTTTGCCCTCAACGCCTTATTGGAAAATCTTCTTGCTTCTAATAAACTTAAATAAGTAATTATTTTATCAAATCCCCATATGTCATTCCCGCATGCTCCTAGCGGGAATCTTATCAAGATATCTTGTTCTCCTCTGCGTCCTTTGCGGTGAAAATTCTCTATCTTTTATTTTTATTTTTTCTTTTGTTTGCAGCTCGCTTTAGTCAGCATCTCCGTTCTCTTAGTCCTCTTTGTGTTCTTTTTGCCCTCCGTGTCTTAACGGAAAATTTTTAGCTAACATCTACTCCTTAAACTCCATCTCCGTCTGATTCGGATTCTTCCTCTCCTCCACAACGTTCGACATCAATATCGCTATCGGCTTCGTCGATTCAAACTTGCTCATAACAATCTTTATCATACTCATCACTGGCACCGAAAGTATCATCCCTACTACTCCCCAGAGATATCCCCAGAATATAAGTGAGAATATTAAAAGTATCGGACTAAGGTTCAGCTTCTCTCCCATCACTTTCGGCTCAATCACATTCCCAAAAACAAATCCAACCGCTGCCATTATTATCAAAAGCAGCACAGGCGTAAAAACATTGTCATACTGGACAAGAGCCGTAAGGAATGGCAGTAGAGTTGCAATGAATGCTCCTATGTTTGGTATATATGCCAGCAAAAATGTAAGCAGTGCCCATACAAGTGCAAAATCAAGCCCGAATATCCAGAACACAATCAATATTGAAACCCCGTGCGAGAAATTTATAAGCGTCTTCCCGATTAAATATTTTCTTACATCCTTAAAAATATCTGCAAGCGTATCGTTTATTGACTTTGCTTTTTCAGAATTAAATGCCTTTGCGATTCTTTTCCTTATACTGCCGACCTCCGTAAGTAGAAACAGTACATAAATAAGTATTAACAGAAAATTCGTGAAGAGTCCCGCGACCCCTGTAATCAAAGTCGTTAAGATTCCTCCTATCGATTCCGGATTCAGATACTTCTTTATATCAATTGCTTTCTCTCCCTCAGGTAGGAGACCATACTGATGAACAAAACTTTCAAATGAATTTAAAAGCGTCTCGCCCTTAGTTATGTACTTAGGTATTTCTGCGTTGAATGATGAAATGCTCGTGAAAATGAATACACTCGATATGTTTGCAATTATTAAAATCGTCAGCAATACTATGATTAGCGCAACCGGTGTTGGTATCTTCTTTCTCTTCATCCATTCGTAAAACGGCTCGAACAGAAATGTAATTATCACAGCCATAAAAAACGGCAGAAGTATTGCCTGAAGTTCTTTCAGTAAATAAAATGAAAAACCAACAAGAAATAAACCCGCAACGATATTTAAAAATTTACTGTTCTTATAATTCATCTTTAAAGATACTTTAAGATTTTCTTATATTCAATAGGGTCTTTCTTTCCTGCCTGCTGAAACCCCCGCAGCCTCAAAGCGCAGCTGTCGCATTCTCCGCATGCTTGTCTCTCGCTCTTGTAGCATGACCATGTTAAATGAATCGGTGCTTTCATCTGTAATGACTTTTCAACTATCTGCTTCTTCGTGAAATTTATAATCGGCGTCTTTATCTTAATTCCTGAACCGGGCTTCGTTCCCAGCGTTATCATTTTCTCGTAAGCCCTGAAAAAACTTTTCCTGCAATCAGGGTAACCGCTTGAATCTTCCTCCACCGCACCTATGTAAATCGCTCGCGCCCCGATTACCTCCGCCCAGCTTACTGCTATCGCAAGTATGTTTGCATTCCTGAACGGAACGTAACTCGTCGGTATCTTGTGAGTTTTTAAATCTGCCTTCGTAACCTCCTCATGCCTGTCAGTTAACGAAGAACCGCCTATTTGCTTTAAATGTGAAACATCAACTACAAGCTTTTGCTTTACTCCGTAATACCTCGCTATTTCGTTGAATGCCTTTAGTTCACGCCTCTGAGTCCTCTGCCCGTAATTTACATGTAAAAATGCCGGCTCGTATTTTTCAAAAGCGTAAGCGGCGGTAAGACAACTGTCCATACCGCCGCTAACCAAAACTATTGCTTTTTGTTTCCTTACCAGAGCCACTTGAACTCTCGTGCTTTTTGTTCGAGTTCGTCCCTGAATTTTGGATGCGCAATGTTGATAAGCAGTCTCGTTCTTTCTCTTAACGTCTTTCCGTATAAATCTGCAATTCCGTATTCAGTGATTATTGTCTGTACGTCTGCCCTCGTAGTTACTACTCCCGAACCCTGTGTTAGCATCGGTACTATCTTTGATATAGTGTCATTCTTCGTCGTAGATGCAAATGCTAATATTGATACACCGCCCTTACTCCTCATCGCTCCCCTCACAAAATCTACCTGACCGCCGAATCCCGAAAATATTCTCGTTCCCATCGAATCTGAACATACTTGTCCGCTTAAATCAACTTGTATCGCTGAGTTTATCGAAATCATATTGTCATTTCGGGAAATATTTACTGGGTCGTTCACAAACTTTGATGAACGGAATTCTATAAGTGGATTGTTATGTATGTAGTCGTGAACTTTGTTAGTACCTATAACGAATGAAGACACAACTTTATTCGGAATAAAAGTTTTTTTCTCGCCGTTTACAACTCCCATGTCTATAAGATCTATCAGACCATCCGAAAACATTTCCGTATGTATTCCGAGATTTTTCTTTTCTCGCAAAAACGGTAGTACTGCATCTGGTATGGCTCCAATTCCCATCTGCAGCGTTGCACCGTCGCAGATTAATGAAGATATGTACTCCGCTATCGTACTGTATATTTTCTTCTCTTCTTCTGTTGCGTTAGCGTCAACCATCGGAACTTCAAGCAATGGCTCATCAATTTCAACTATGTATTTTATCTTGCTTACATGTATAAAGTTGTCACCTAATACCCTCGGCATCTTTGGATTTATCTGTGCAATTATTACCTTCGCATTTTCTGCCGCAATTTTTGTAACCTCATTGCTGACACCAAAAGAACAGTATCCGTGCTCGTCTGGCGGTGATAAATGCAGCATGCATACATCAACATTAAGTTTACCAAGTTCATACAACCAACCTATTTCCGATAAGAAAACAGGATAAAAATCTGCTCGCCCTTCATTTACGGCTTTTCTTACGTTACCCGAACAAAACAATGCATGATGCGTAAAATGTCCTTCCATTTTCGGGTCAACGTATGGCGCCTTGTGAAATGTCGTCAGGTGACCTATCTTTACATTTTCCAACTCTTTATACCTGTCAGTCATTGCATCTATTAAAACGTCAGGATATGCACTGTTTGCATGGATGTGTACGTAATCATTTGATTTTATTACTTTTACCGCTTCTTCAGCTGATACTACTTTACTGGCGTAATTGAGTTTATACATTCTTCGAGGAAATTAATGTTTTTGGTAAAAATTTCTATCTGCAAAATTAGTGATTTATTAAGATTTATAAAATACCTTTCCAAGTATCTTTCCAATTATTTTTTATTTTCTGTCTCCTCCTAAATTCCATAATCAATCTTATACATTTCTGTCGTAATATGTCGTTCACTTTTATTGAATGTTCTGTTTACTGTCCGATGCTAATTTATTTTGAAATTTCCCTTGACTTTTACAAAAAATATTCCTATTTTATTCTAACGAAGGATAATTGCTTTATCCCGTATTCTCTAAATTCGGGATTTAATTTGCAGTTATTTTTAGATGTGCTCTATGCTCTTTAAAATATGAGTGTTTCATGCATTCAAGTAATTATTTAAAGATTTCGCAAATAATTCAGATTTTACATAAAACAAAATAGTCTGAATATCAAATATCTCAAAACCCACTTAAAGTCCACTTCAAACCCACTTCCTGTTCACTTTATATCAAGTTCATTCTCGACAAATCCTCGATGAAAGCTAAACTATTCCTCAGTTGCGTCCAGTTCACCAATAAAAAACAGGAACATTTCTGTTCCTGTTTGTTAAGTTTCTTATTTTATTATTGTTTTAAAGGTTTCCAACCATATTCTTCGGTACTACCCACTTATCAAATTCCTCGGAAGTCAAAAATCCAAGTTCAAGAGCAGTTTCCCTCAATGTCTTGTTTTCTTTGTGTGCCTTCTTAGCAATCTTTGCCGCTTTCTCATAACCAATGTGTGTATTCAATGCAGTCACGAGCATAAGTGAATTCTCTACATGTCTGTTTATAATGGAATAGTTTGGCTCGATTCCAACTGCACAATGTTTATTGAATGAGTCGCATGCATCTCCCAGCAGCCTCGCCGAATGCAGCAGGTTAGTTATCATCACCGGCTTAAACACGTTCAGCTCAAAGTGTCCGTATATTCCCCCCGTCGTTACCGCGACGTCATTGCCTATCACCTGCGCACATACCATCGTCATCGCCTCCGCCTGTGTCGGGTTTACTTTCCCCGGCATTATTGATGAACCCGGTTCATTCTCGGGAATTATTAACTCCCCTATTCCGCTTCTCGGTCCGGAACCCAGCAGCCTGATGTCGTTTGCAATCTTCATCAAACTGACAGCAAGAGTCTTTATTGCTCCCGATGATTCCACCATCGCATCATGAGCAGCAAGCGATTCAAACTTATTCTCCGCCGTCTTGAAAGGATGACCCGCCAGCTCTGAAATGTACTTTGCAACTATCACATCGTAATTCTTAGGAACGTTTAAACCCGTGCCAACCGCAGAACCGCCCAGTGCAAGCTCTGACAAATGAGCAAGCGAATTCTTTATCGCCCTTAGTCCGTGGTCTACCTGTGATACATATCCTGAAAACTCCTGTCCTAAAGTAAGCGGTGTGGCATCCATTAAATGTGTCCTCCCAATCTTCACAACGTCCATAAACTTCTCCGACTTCTCTTTAAGCGTCCTCATCAAGCTCGTTGCCTTTGGAATTGTGTTCTCAACTATCATCTTGTATCCCGCAATGTGCATCGCAGTCGGAAATGTATCGTTCGAAGATTGTGATTTGTTTACATCGTCATTTGGATGTAAAACTTTCTTCTCGTCCGTAAGCTTTCCTCCGCTCAAAACATGTGCCCTGTTTGCTATTACTTCATTCACATTCATGTTCGACTGCGTGCCCGAACCCGTTTGCCATACAACAAGCGGAAACTGGTCATCAAGCTCTCCGTTTAATATTTCATCGCATACTTTCCCAATCAGTTCCATCTTTTCTTTTGGAAGTACACCGCATTCATGATTCGCCATTGCAGCTGCTTTCTTTAATATCGCGAAAGCGTAAATAACTTCCTTCGGCATTAGTTGTGCACCGATTGTGAAGTTCACTTTTGACCTTTGGGTCTGCGCTCCCCAGTACTTTTCCGCAGGAACTCTTACTTCACCCATTGTGTCATGCTCTACTCTGTAGTCCATAATTCTTTGTTTAAATTAATAATATTATTTATTTGCTTTTGTATTATTCTCTTCAATATAAGCTAAAGCTTCTATTACGCTGCCGAATAAATGCTCATCTCCTATTTTATCCAGTATACCCGATTGTACCATCGCAAATAACGGTTGCTTGTGCAAACCTGATATGAGGAACTTTGTCTTCTGAACCTTTAAAGTTGATTCAAGGTCCTCAAGCGCTCTCAATCCGGTCGCATCTATAAGCAGTAAATGCTTCATTTCAAGTATTAAATATTTAGGCTTCTTTTCCACAGGTCGCAATGATTCCGTGAACTGCTCCACTGCTCCGAAGAATAACGAGCCGTGTACCTCAAATATATCAACTCCCTCCGGTAACTTTATATCGCCTTCGTCGCTGTCATACTTGTCCTCTAATTCATCCTTTATATCTTTTGTTATTGCATTCACCTGTGATACTTCTGCCATTCTCCTCATAAAGAATAACGCCGAAAGTACCACTCCTACCTCTATTGCAACAGTTAGGTCAACTACTACTGTTAGTATGAAAGTTACTATCAAAATTATTATATCACTCTTTGGACTTCTTAAAAGTTTTTTAAATGAACGCCACTCACTCATGTTGTATGATACTATAATGAGTATCGCAGATAATGCAGGTATCGGTATCAGTGCCGCCCACTTGCCAAAGAATAACATTATTAACAATAAAACAACTGAATGAATTATTCCGGATATTGGTGTTTTTGCTCCGTTCTTAACATTAGTCGCTGTTCTTGCAATCGCACCCGTTGCAGGAATCCCGCCGAATAAAGGAGAGAATATATTAGCTGCTCCCTGTGCTATTAGTTCCATGTTAGAACGGTGCCTTGAACGTATCATACCATCTGCTACTGATGCTGAAAGCAGCGATTCAATCGCTCCCAGTAATGCTATAGTCACCGCCGGAGAAAACACCCCCATTATCTTATCCAGCGTTATATTCGGTATATGAGGTGTTGGTAACGAATTAGGTACTGCTCCAAACCTGCTCTGTATTGTATCCACTTTTATGTCAAATACCTGCACTATAACTGTCATGACAATTATCACAACTAACGGCGATGGTATTTTATGAGAAACTCTCGGCCAGAAAATAAGAATTAAAAGCGAGATGCCGCCGATAAGTAGTGCATTGTAATTAATTGCTGTGAATTCCTTGAAGTAAACTACCCACTTCGAAATAAAGTCTGCTGGAAGCTCGGCTATCTGTAATCCGAACATATCTTTTATCTGCGATGTAAATATTATAACGGCAACTCCGCTCGTAAATCCAACTACTAAAGGATATGGTATAAATTTTAATAGTGTCCCAAGTCGGGCTATTCCCATTAATACAAGTATCGCTCCTGCCATAAATGTTGCTATTGCAAGACCGTCATAACCGTATTTCTGTACTATGCCGTATATTATTACTATGAATGCACCGGTCGGACCAGCTATCTGAACTCGGCTGCCTCCAAGTAGTGAAACCAAAAATCCGGCAATAATAGCTGTATAGAGTCCTTGTTCCGGCTTTACACCCGACGCTATTGCAAATGCTATTGCAAGCGGTAATGCAACTATCCCGACAATAACACCCGCAGATAAATCTGAAAAAAACTTATCTCTTGTGTATCCTTCCTTGAGAGCTGTCCATAACTTTGGTGTGTATATCTTTTTCAATGAATGTTTCCTCTTTGTTTTATCTCTTTTTTCCGTGCGTTGCAACCACCGTAGTAAACAGTCCCCCGCGTCTCGAATATATTCCTTTCACCTCCATCCACCTCGGCTTCAGCACATAAACCAAATCATCCAGTATCCTGTTTGTAACGTTCTCATAAAATATACCCTCATTCCTGAATGACTGAAGGTAAAACTTCAGTGATTTAAGCTCAACACACTTTCTATCAGCTACATACGAAATAATTATCGTCCCGAAATCAGGCTGACCCGTTTTTGGACATACCGAAGTGAACTCATCTGTCTGATGTACAATCACATAATTTCTCATCGGATGCGAGTTCTCAAATGTTTCCAGTAACGCAATCTTTTTCTTATCTAATACCGATTTATTCTTCATTTATTATATTATTATTTATTTTTCTTAATTTACTTATTTCTGGAATCAAATAAAATAAACTATATCATTCACGCCAGTATCAATATAACCGCTGCAAGCGTACCCAATACTGCCTGCCACACCAATTTCCTATACATAATCACATCACCCTTCTTAGTAAACAAAAGACCATAAGGAGTCCACCAAGCCCATTTCACACCGTTACTTTTTACTTCTTTCTTGAAATTCCCCCTGTCATTTCCATAATTAAACATTTCACAGTATAGATAGTAAAGAAAATCGCATCCCCACGTCCACCAGATTATATTAAATCCAATCGCAGCCCTCCATCCCGAAATATAATATAACAGAATGGTCAAGAATAATTGAAACAATCCCTGCACAACCCTGTATCCTCTATCCTTGTTGAATTCTGCCCACCCTTTCTTCAAACTTATATTAAATCCAAAATAATCAAATAATGCAAAGACTGTTGAAGCAAGAACTGTATAAAGTAAACTAAATATAGTTTCCATAAATTAAATTAATAATCTCTGCAAAAACAAAAAACGCACTATGATTCACTTATTATTATATAGTAATTTAATTTTAACTTCTTTATTTTTAATCATAAGCGGGAGTAATTCAGCGGTAGAATGCGACCTTCCCAAGGTCGACGTCGCGGGTTCGATCCCCGTCTCCCGCTCAACTTTATCCTCTCTTGTTATGAAAAGGGATTTTACGGTATTTACTTTTTAAACCCTGTTGTTTATTTTTAATTCTATGAATGCTCAAAACATCTCCGAAGTAACCGGTTTTTGTAATGTTAAAGGCGGTAAGATTTGGTACAAAATTATCGGTACAGAAAAACAAGGTACTCCGCTTATCTGCATTCATGGCGGTCCCGGTGGCAGTCACGATTATTTGCTAACATTGACTCCACTCTCTTCTGAAAGACCCCTCATCTTTTACGACCAGCTCGGTTGCGGTAACTCTGATAAACCTTCTGATAATTCTCTTTGGACTGTTGAAAGATATACTGATGAACTGAACCTGCTTGTCGAGCATTTAAAATATGACTCGGTTATTCTTCTCGGACAGTCATGGGGTACTGTTCTAGCTCTCGAATATCATTTGTTATTTCCTCAAAAGGTTAAAGCTTTAATATTATCTGGTCCGCCTGTAAGTGCGGAATTATTCATCGAGGGGGCTCGCTCTTATCTTCCTATGTTGCCTGAAAACATTAGGAATACAATAATTGAATATGAAGATAAAAAAGACTTCACAAATCAAAAGTATATTGATGCAATGAACTTTTACTACAATCTGCATCTTTGCCGTATGAATCCTTGGCATCCTTTGTTATTAGAAACATTTGGAAAAATGAATGCAAATATTTATAACTATATGTGGGGACCAAGTGAATTTACGGGAACAGGCTCGCTAATGAAATATGACAGAACTAATGAACTTAATAATATCTCTATCCCCGTCCTTTTTACCTGTGGCGAATATGACGAAGCGGCTCCTTACATTGTCGAAAGATACAGTAAAACAATTCCTGATTCTGAGTTTGTTGTTATGAAAGATTGTTCTCATAGTCATCATCTTGAAAATATTGATGAATACAATTATATTGTTAAATCATTCATCAATAAATTAAATTGATTGTCAATTAGTGACTATAGGAAAAAAATATTTCACTGTCGGTCCTACTGAACTCTCAGATGGAATACTGGATTACTACAAAGAAGCTGTAGAAAATAATTTGTTTTCGGTTTCTCACCGCTCTGCAGAATTCGAAGAAATAAACTCTCATACCGTAAATTCCCTTAAATTACTACTCGGAATACCGGACGACTTCTACGTTTTCTTCCTGTCATCCGCAACAGAATGTATGGAGCGCTCACTGCAAAGTCTGGTTGCCGAAAAATCATTCCATTTCATTAACGGATATTTTGCTCAAAGATATTTCGATATTGCAAAAGCGCTCGGAAAGTATCCCGTATGCGCCAAATCTGATTTCGGAAAGAGTTTTAATTATGACAGTATCGACATACCAAAAGAAACTGAAATGTTATGCATTACACATAACGAAACAAGTACAGGTACTGTATTTAATACCGATAAACTATATGAACTGAAGCAGGTTAACCCTCATATTATTATAGCAATTGACGCTGTTACTTCAATTCCTTATTACAAGTTTGATTATTCTTATATTGACCTTCTGTTTTTCTCTGTTCAAAAGGGATTCGGTCTGCCTCCCGGACTTGGCGTTATAATTTGCAGGAAAAACCTTATTGAGAAATCGAAATCTCTTTCCGGAAAAGGATTAAACATAGGCTCATATAACAGTTTCGTGAAGCTTGCCGCTAATGCTGATAAGAATCAGACTACTATGACTCCTAACATCACTGCAATCTATTTACTGGGTCGTGTATGCAATGATTTGTACTCCAAAGGTCTCGATATTATTAGAGAGGAGACCCTGAAGAAAGCAAACTTGATTTATAGTTTCTTTGATAAACATCCTAACATTAAACCGTTCGTTAAAGATGAAGACTTACGATCAAAAACAACTATAGTTCTTGAATCAAATGTTGATACGGATAAAATACTTTCTAAACTCGAGTACAACGATTTTGTTGTGAGCAGCGGTTATGCAGATTATAAAAACAAACACATCCGTATCGGTAACTTCCCTATGCACAAATTCGAAGATGTAAGCAACCTTCTTTACTTATTTAAGAAATTCTGATATGGATCTTTTCGACGATAATCCTGATTTACTTAATGATAGACCCTTAGCGGAAAGATTGCGTCCAAATAATCTCGAAGAATTCTTCGGTCAGGACCATCTTATTGCCAAAGGAAAACCTATCCGTCAGATGATAGATAACAAATCGATAGTGTCTATGATTCTCTGGGGACCACCGGGAATCGGTAAAACTACCCTCGCCTTAATCATATCAAAACTTATCGATGCTGAATTTATCCAACTGTCAGCTGTTTCATCAGGGGTTAAAGACGTGAGAGAGGCTATCAACAAAGCTGAGAAGAATCAAAAGTATTACAATAAGAAAACAATTCTCTTCATTGACGAAATACACAGGTTTAATAAATCTCAGCAGGATTCTCTTTTACACAGTGTCGAAAAAGGCTTGCTTACTCTGATTGGTGCTACAACAGAAAATCCATCTTTTGAAGTTATTTCACCTCTTCTTTCTCGTTGCCGCGTTTTTACTCTCGAAGAACTCGGAAAAGATGATTTCGAAAAGATTATTAAAAGAGCATTAAATTTTGACTCGGTCTTTAAGGACTTTAATATTAAAATCATTGATGTAAACTTCTTAATCTCAATGTCCAACGGTGATGCTCGCAGACTTCTGAACGGACTCGAATTCGCCTTTCGTCTTACACAGGCAGAGCATGGTGTTTACAATATAACTAATGATATTCTAAAAGATGCTTTTCAGACAAACTACATTAAGTACGATAAGAATGCCGAAGAGCATTATAACATAATATCCGCCTTCATTAAAAGCATGAGAGGCAGCGATCCTGATGCCGCTGTTTATTGGCTTGCGCGTATGCTTCAGGGTGGCGAAGACCCGAAGTTTATAGCAAGAAGAATGATTATTCTTGCCTCTGAAGATATTGGTAATGCCGACCCATATGCTATTACTATTGCTGTTTCAACTTTCAACGCAGTTGATAGTATTGGTATGCCTGAAGCCCGTATAATACTTTCGCAATGTGCAACGTATCTTGCTTGCTCTCCTAAAAGTAATTCTTCCTACATTGCTATTAGCAGAGCAGAACAGGATGTAAATGAACTGCCCGCTTACGGTGTTCCGCTTCATCTTCGTAATGCACCAACTAAACTCATGAAGGAACTTGGATATGGAAAAGAATATAAATATGCACATGATTACGAGGGACACTGGATTAAGATGGATTTCCTTCCGCAGGAAATTAAAGATAAAATATATTACGAACCATCAAATAATGGTCGCGAAGAAAAGTTTAAAAAGTTTTTACAGGAAAGAAAGAGAAAGAAGTGAGTTTATTGTTTTATAAATGATTCTATATAATCAGGAACGACTGGCTCGCCTTTAAAGAAATCTCCCCTCTTTCCTGCTGTGTAAGCCCATCTGTGGAGCCATGATATTCCCGCCCTTTTATAGAACTCGTCTTGCATTTTGTAACAATCATCTTGTAATGCTTCATCGATTGTAATAAACTCATAACCCTCCCTTTTATACATTCCAATAACCTTGTCAAAATAATCTGCATTTAATAAATTCGCATGCATCAGTAAAATATGCTTTATATTATATCCAAAAAGTGCTGAAGACTGATTTTCATAATATTTTAATACATCTCTCATATAATCGACATAATCATTACCAATTCTTTCCGCTAAAGAATCATTTCTTTCATATTTAGCTTTTTCATATGCCCACGAAAAGATATAGTCTGAATTGTCTATAGTTACAGGTGCTACTATGAATCCCAATGAGTCCAGAAATGCCTGTAGTGAATCTGCTTTTGTCTTCGTATCACCCCTGAATAAAAACGGATGTCTGAAATATTTTAATGTTTTTCCTCGTGATGCAAGGAGTTCCTTAAGGATTATTTCTCCATCAAGTATATCATTCTTGAATTCTGAGAAATATAAATTATTGTAATTTTTATGCGCATAAGTATGGTTAGCAAGAACCATCCCTTCATTAAGCCAATCTTCAAGAATTTTTACTTCGGAGGAATCTGGTATATTATTTAAGAATAGTTTCCCTGAATTAACTGAACCAAGAACTGTAATATTGTAATCTTTAAACATTTTCAGGAGTTTATCCGTTATGTATCTGCCTGTGTTATTTTCTCTAAAGTATTTTGTATTGTAAGGCAAATCATCACATGTTACACATAAATATTTGTGTGATTGAGGATAAACGAACCTAATTGCTGAAATTAGGAATATAAATAAGAATAACTTTTTCAATATCATTACAATATTTTCTTAATAGTCTCTATAGAATTTTTTACTTCCTCAAATGTTACATCAAGATGAAAAACTGCTCTTAAGTTTTCATAACTCCCCGAAGATATCCTTACTCCGTTATTTTCAAGAAGATTAATAAATTCTTTCTTGCTTTTCTTGCTATATGAGAAAACAACAATATTTGTTTGTACATTATCAAGATTAACATTAAAACCGTCTATCTTGGATATTTCCTCAGCAAAATATCTCGCTTTATCATGGTCTTCACTCAGTCTTTCAACATTATTCTCAAGAGCATATAAGGCTGCTGCAGCTATAATACCGGACTGACGCATCCCGCTTCCTAATATTTTCCTCCATTTATGTGCAGTTTCAATGAAACCTTTTTCTCCACATAAAATCGAACCCACAGGAGCTCCCAATCCTTTTGAGAAACAAAATGATATGGAATCACAATATTTTGCATATTCTTTTAGTGATATCCCTGTCGCAACTGAAGCATTAAATATTCTTGCTCCATCAATATGTAACTTGATTCCGTTATCTTTTGCTAATTCATATATTTCCTTTAGATTCTCTAACGGTTGTATAGTACCTCCTGCTCTATTGTGTGTATTCTCAATACATATTAATGTAGTCTTAGGAAAATAATACTCACTCGATCTTATTGCAATTCTAATATCCTCGGGATTCATTACTCCATTAATACCGGGGACAATGTGTAGTTGTACGTTTGAAATAATTGATGGAGCAGAGGTTTCGTAATGAAATATATGTGACTCAGATTCACAAATTACTTCATCCCCCTGTTTGGTATGACTTTTAATGGCAAGTTGATTTCCAAGGCAGCCTGTTGTTACAAACAAAGCACTTTCCTTTCCTGATATATCAGCACATTTTTCCTGTAGCTTTATGACTGTTGGATCTTCTCCGAAAACATCATCACCAACCTCAGCATTAAATATTGCCTCCCGCATCTTTTTGGAAGGCTTAGTAACAGTATCGCTTCTAAGATCTATCTTATTCATTATTGACTAAACATTTTTTCCTGATTTCCGCCATTACCATTTTCCTTGTCCTCTTCAACAATCCTTGCAACGGCAGAAATTTTATCATTTTCTCCAATTCTTATTAATCTAACCCCTGAAGCAGCACGTCCCATAACTCTAATATCTTTTATTTTCTGTCTGATAAGAATACCACGTGATGTTATTATCATTAAATCATCTGTATCCGTTACTTCCTTTATTGAAATCATCTTTCCGACTTTATCCGAAGTTTTAACTGTCTTTACGCCCTTACCGCCGCGTGCCGTTATCCTGTAATCAGCTAAATCACTTCTCTTACCGAATCCTTTTTCTGTTACTACTAATATTGTTGCACTTGCTCTGACAACTGCAATCATTCCTACTACATAATCGCCTTTCGCAAGCTTTATAGCTCTTACACCCGTAGCAGTCCTTCCCATATCCCTAACTAACGATTCGTTAAATCTTATTGCCTGTCCGAAATGTGTACCTATAACTATTTCCTGACTGCCATTTGTTAATTTAACTTCAACTAATGAATCTCTTTCATTTATATTTATGGCATTTATGCCGTTTCTTCTAATATTTGAGTAAGCATCCAGTTTTGTTTTCTTTATTACTCCAAGTTTAGTTATCATCGTTACGTACAAATCTTCTGCAAAGTCTTTTACCATTAGGAATGCAGAAATATTCTCATCTTTTTCCTTCTCGATAAGATTCAATATTGACTTCCCTCTCGATGACCTTGAACCTTCAGGGATGTCATATACCTTCAGCCAATAACATTTACCCCTGTCTGTAAAGAACATTATGTATTGATGTGTTGACCCAATAAACATATGTTCGATGAAATCCTCATCTGTACTGCCGGTAGATGCTGCTGTAATTCCCTTTCCTCCTCTGCCCTGTGCTTTGTATGATGTAACTGGAATTCTCTTAATAAATCCCTTATTTGAAATAGTAATAACAACATCTTCTTCTTTTACAAGTTCTTTGATCATTTCATCATCGCTCATCTTTTTCACATCATAAATAATAGAAGTTCTTCTTTCGTCGCCATATTTCTCTCTAAGTTCCTTTAAATCGCCTATAATAATTTCTCTCCTTAAATCTTCACTTGCAAGAATTCGCTTTAATCTTTCAATAGTCTTAAGTAATTCCTTATACTCTTCTTCAATCTTCTTTCTCTCTAATCCTGTAAGTCTCTGAAGTCTCATTTCCAGAATAGCCGTTGCCTGCATTTCTGATAACTTGAACTTCTTCATCAATGCTTCTTTTGCAGTCGGCGTATCCTTCGACTTCTTTATTACCTTAATTACTTCATCAATATTATCTAATGCTATTATATAACCTTCTAATATATGTGCTCGCTTCTCAGCTGCATTAAGTTCAAACTTGGAACGTCTTACTATTACATCAAGTCTGTGCTTAATGAAATACTCCATCATTTCTTTCAGGTTTAATACCCTCGGAACTCCATCAACTAATGCAAGACTTATTATTCCAAATGTCAGCCGCATCTGCGTATGTTTGTAAAGATTATTCACAATCACATTTGGATTTGCATCGCGTTTCAATCCAATCACTATTCTCATTCCGTCCTTATCACTCTCATCATTGATTGATGCAATATCATCAATCTTTTTATCCCTAACAAGCTGAGCAATATTTTCTATAAGCGTTGCTTTGTTGACCTGATAAGGCAGTTCAGTTACGATAATATTCTGCTTGTTTCTATCAGGCTCTATTGATACTTTTGCTTGTAGAATTACTTTTCCCCTGCCTGTTTCATAAGCATCAATTACGGGCTGGTATCCGTATATAATACCGCCAGTCGGAAAATCCGGAGCAGTTATATACTTCATAAGTTTCTTTATTGTAGCATCGGGGTTTTTCAACAAATAGATTAAACCGTCGCATACCTCGGTTAAATTATGTGGCGCTACATTCGTTGCCATCCCTACTGCTATACCGTTTGACCCATTGACTAATAAATTCGGAAAATTACAGGGTAGTACGGAAGGTTCTTTGAGAGTTTCATCAAAGTTTGGAACAAAATCAACCGTATTCTTATCTATATCTGTTAATAAAGTCTCGGCTATCTTTGACATACGGGCTTCTGTATAACGCATGGCTGCTGCTGAGTCTCCGTCAATTGAGCCGAAATTACCCTGCCCATCCACAAGTGTATATCGCAATGAAAAGTCCTGCACCATTCTAACCATCGTGTCATATATTGCTTTGTCGCCATGTGGATGAAATTTACCTAATACTTCACCAACAATTCTCGCCGATTTCTTGTATGGTTTATTTGAGTAATTTCCAAGTTCACTCATCCCAAAAAGTACTCTTCTGTGAACTGGTTTTAAACCGTCACGAACATCAGGCAATGCTCTCGAGACTATTACAGACATAGAATAATCTATGTATGATGATTTTAATTCATCTTCAATATTAACAGGTATTATCTTTTCGTTTGGCATTTAAGCTTTTTTTGAATATCCCTAAAGGAAATTTTTAAAAGTGGAGATAAGGAGATTCGAACTCCTGACCCCTTCGTTGCGAACGAAGTGCTCTACCAGCTGAGCTATACCCCCATAACAATCTGTAAAATACGAAAATTAGAGCTCTTTCTCAATGAAATTATTAATACAAAAAGGGTTTAAGAATGTCCTTAAACCCTTATAAATACTGTATTTAAGAATAATCTTTACTGTCCCAGATTTTTCAAATCATCCATAGATTTAAATTCAATATCTTTTGGTGGATCAAAGAAATCATCACCTAATTTTGCGTCTGGCTCAAATTCCTTTGCCTCCAATGTTGATTTACCGTCCGTGAATTTCAATGCTATCATGTCCTTGTAAATCCAGATTTTTTCTTCTCCTTTTGAGTATACATCACATTTATACCCAAGTACATCCTCACTTCCGCCCTTTGTGTAATCTTTAAGATGTTCTTTTACATCATAAAGTTTAGCAAAATCTTTCTGGAAGTTTTCATCTTTTGAAACATCCATCTTCATACCCATTTTTTGTCCCATCATATCCATTACCATATACATCATTCCGTCTTTGATGTACATTAAGGTACTTACATCCTGTCCTGCCTCTTTGGCTTTAATATCCATTTTGGCATTCTTTCCTTTTACAAACATGTCAAGAGTTCCTTTGCCCTTTTCATCTGTCATTTCATATTTTAGATGAAATGGGGTGTTTTCACTCATTGAAACATCTTTTTTCTCTTCCGTTTTTTTCTCTTCTTTGTTTCCTGCTGTATCTTTCTTGCCGCATCCTGCTATCAGACTTAATGATAAGATAGTTACAGCAAACAGGTAGAACAAATTCTTAATTTTCATAACTTTTTAATTTAAGTTTTTGTTAATATGTATTATAAGATACTAATTTTTGTTTTAATAAAACATAAACTTATTTTGTCTAAAAAAGAGGGTAATGAAATTAATTATGTTATACTTTTCGACGGAGTCTGCAACTTCTGTAACTCCTCCGTAAACTTTATTATCGATAATGATAAGTCCAACTTGTTTAAATTCGCTTCACTCCAGTCAAGCTATGGACAGGATGCTTTAAGCAAATTTAATCTTCCCACTGATAGTTTTTCTACTCTTATTTTAGTTGATGGTAATACTTTTTATACTCGTTCAGGTGCTGCTTTGCGTATATCAAAACATCTGAGGTTCCCTCATAATCTGTATTATGCCTTCATTATCGTTCCACCTTTTATTAGAAATTTCTTTTATGATATTGTTGCTCGAAACCGGTATAAGTGGTTTGGCAAAAAAGATGCTTGTAGAATACCCACTTCAGAAGAACAAAATAAGTTCATAGGATAATCTTATAAATATATTTATATTAAATAAAACAAATCATGATTCCCATAGCAGAACATATTATTGAGAAGTTTAACCTTGTTAAGCATCCCGAAGGAGGATACTTCTCCGAGAAATTCCGTTCCGATGAAAGTATAGAATCGGGACTTCCTGAAAGGTTTAAAAACAATCATGTTTTATATACATCAATTTATTTCCTGCTTGAAGAATATGATATTTCCGCTTTCCATGTACTTAAGGCAGATGAAATCTGGCATTTCTATGAAGGTACTTCACTCCTCATTCATTCAATTACAAAAAGCGGAATACTTGAAACAATAAGACTCGGAAGGAATTTCGATAAGGGTGATGTATTCCAGCACATGATTAAAGCAGGCACTAATTTCTGTGCTGAAGTAGAAAATAAATCTTCATACTCATTCGTTGGCTGCACTGTCTCCCCGGGCTTTGAATACTTCGATTTTGAATTGTGCAGAAGAAATGATTTGATAAATCTCTTTCCTCAACACAAAGATTTAATCACAAAATTCACAAGAGTATAAAGAATATTACTTCACAAGCATTAGCATCTTTGTATCGTTGAATCCTTTTGTCTCCATTTTACTATAATATATTCCGCTGCTGAATCTGCTCATATCAATCTCAAGATTGTACGTTCCTGAATTCAGATGACCGCTGAAAAGAACGGCCTTCTCCGCACCCAGTGAATTGTACAACGTTAATTTTACGTACTCGCTCTTCGGTATCGAAAACTTTATGTTAGTAACAGGATTAAACGGATTGGGATAGTTCTGCCAAAGCGCATAACCTTTCACTTCTGAGCCAATATTATTAATACCTATTGAACCCGTCACAGAACCCTTTGCCGCCTGTTGAACTTCTGAATGCCTTAACAATGATACTCTTTTGTAAACATATATATTGAAATCACAGTTTTCAGGAACCCATCCTGTATCAAGCGGATACGTAAATGTTTTCGTTAATGTCTGATTCAGATTCCATGTTCCGTTAATAAGCTGCTCACCATCGTATCCGTTCGCATTTGTTCTTATTACCCAGTCATGGTCAAAATTAAAATTCTGTTCGTTACAGGGCCCGCCTGCCTGGTATGATAAAAGGTTGTTTTCAGATATTACAAAGTTTATCCTATACTCGCCCGTTAATGTTTGCTCAGCCCGCGCATTTATTACCACCGTCAGCATCCTCGTAACAGGGTTGAATACCTTTGAAACAATTGTCAATTCTATTGGCGAAACGGGCGAAGTTGTGTACCTGTAATTCAGCGAATCCCTGTACCTGACATAACTAGTGTAACTCCAGAAGCTTCTGTCAATAAAAGACATCGGTGCGCTAAATCCTATTTCCGGTCCTATTAATGAATCACGAAGCGTGTTTCCGAAATAGATTGAATAAGGGTCAACCGGAGGTCTTATCGTACCGTGCATTGCAAGTATTACTGTTTGCGGGTATTGTAAAAGAGTAGAGGTTTTTAAGAGTGAATCCATGCAGCCGCAATATTCACAGGTATTAGAGGTTGTAAACTCAAGAAGTACCCTGCGTGGTGAAGCATAGGAGTTCAACGTAAGTAAGAGCAGTAAAACCGGAATAACCGTAACTCTTTTCATTTCAAATATTTATTATACGTTTATGGGACTATTTGAAAATAACTTCATTAAAACGTTTTTAAAAAGAAATGTACAAAATTATCACTTTAAGCATAATAAAAAAGGGCTGAATTTTTCAGCCCTTTCTGTATTAATAATATATTTATTTCTATTTCTGCTCTTCTGCTCTCTTCTTCTCGTAGTCAGCTATTATCTTGGTTTCCACTTCTTTCGGTACTTCTTCATAATGCGAGAATTTCCTCGTATATGAACCCCGTCCTTGTGTGAATGAACGTAGTTTTGAAGAATATCCGTTCATTTCCGATAATGGAATGTGACATCTGATAACCTGTAATCTTCCTTCAGATTCCATACCAAGTATCTTTCCTCTGCGTGATGATACATCCCCTGAAACAGCACCCATGAATTCCTCGGGGAAGTATATTTCAACTTCATAAACAGGTTCGAGTATTACAGGACTGGCATCCTTGAAACCTTTACGGAATGCCTGTGATGCAGCTAGCTTAAATGATAATTCATCTGAATCAACATTATGGAAAGAACCGAAATGAAGAGTCACCTTCACATCAATAACTTTACAGCCAATCAGCACACCGGATGCCATTGTTTCTATTATACCTTTTTCAACAGCCGGAATAAACCTTCCCGGAATTACTCCACCTACAATTGCATCAACAAATTCGAATCCTTCACCTCTGGGTTTAGGTTCTACATTTATTACGACGTGCCCAAATTGTCCTTTACCACCTGTTTGCTTCTTGTGCCTGTACTCAACATCATTAGCTTTTCTTTTAATCGTTTCTTTATATGGAATTTTTGGTTCCGTAAGTACTACATCAAGTCCGTACTTTGCTTTCATTCTGTTTATGATCGTGTTAATGTGAATCTCACCTTGCCCATGAATAATAGTCTGACTGATTTCTGGATCATAGTTCATCGCAAATGTCGGATCTTCTTCATGGAATGAATGCAAGGCTTGTCCAAGCTTGTCCTCTTCACCTTTTCTCGCTGAAGCTATAGCAAGAGACATATTCGGTAATGGAAATTTAATCGGCTCAAGTACTACTGGAAACTGCTTTGAAGAAAGTGTGTTGTTCGTATGCGAATCTTTTAACTTTACAACTCCGGCAAAATCTCCCGTTATTACTTCCGATATTTCTTTTCTGTCCTTTCCGTTCATCGTATATGTCTGTGCAAGCCTTTCCGATTTTCCCGTTGCCTCATTTATTAAATCCATTCCTGGAGTCACCTTACCTGAATATACTCTGAAAAATGAAAGCTCTCCTATATTCTTTTCAGAAATAGTTTTAAAAATAAATAAAACTGGTTGTCCGTTTACATCAGGTTTTACTTCAACTACTTCATCACTGTTTGGCTTATGACCTTTTTCTGCTGGTCTCTCCACCGGTGATTCTGTGTAATCAGCTATAAAATCCATAAGTGGCTTAACGCCTACATTCGTTGATGCTGATGTACAAAATACAGGAAACAGCATCCTGTCTTTCAGCCCTATCTTTAATCCCTCCGCAATCTCGGATTCAGTAAGTGAACCTGACTCAAAAAACTTCTCCATTAATGCATCATCTTCAGAAGCAATCGCTTCTATTAACTTTTGATGATATTCATCAGCCTTTTCTTTATGATTTGCTGGAATATCTTCAATAGTATAGTCGCCTTTTCCGTCAGTAGTAAATTTATACATCTTCATTTTTATTACGTCTATCACTGAATTAAATCCTAATCCGTGATTTACTGGATAAGATGCCACTGCTACCTGAGGACCAAAACTTTCTACAAGCTGATTTACCGTCTCTTCAAATACTGAGTTTTCAGTGTCAAGTTTATTGATTACAAATATTATATTATTGTGAAATTCTTTAGTAAATTTGAATGATGATTCTGTACCTACTTCTATACCCTTAAAAGCATCTACAACCATAATAGCTGTTTCTGTTATCCTTAAGGATGATTTCACTTCACCTGTAAAATCCATAAATCCCGGAGTGTCTATTATATTAAATTTAACTTTCTCTCCGTCACCCTTTTTCCAATAACAGTTCATTAGTGAAGAATTTATCGACATCTGTTTTTCGATTTCATCCTTGTGATAATCGCTGACTGTATTTCCTTCCTCTATCTTGCCGAATCTGTTGGTTACTCCTGCCGAGTGTAGAATTCCTTCCGTTAGTATTGTCTTACCGCTTCCCCCATGACCTATTACGGTTATATTCCTTATTTGTTCCGATTTAAAATCAGGCATAAGATTTTAGCTCCTTGCTTGCTTATTTTTAAAGTTATTCAAAATTATCAAAATTATATAAACGATTAAAATAATAATTGTGACTGTGATTTTAAAGCCACTTTTTAATAATATTAAATATTCTTAATTTTAAGAAATTAAGATATTATGAAAAAAATACTATTATCGGCTATTTTCATTTTAATCCCTGTGCATATTTTTGCTCAAATTATGTTATTGGGAAAAAATATTGACGAGTATGTTGAAGAATCTATGATAAGATGGAAAATTCCGGGAATGTCTGTAGCAATTATCGAAAACGGGATTATTACTTACGTAAAAGGTTATGGTCTCAATGAACTTTGTAAGAATGATAGAGTTGATGAAAATACCCTTTTTGCAGTTGCTTCAAACAGTAAGGCGTTTACTGGTCTTTCAATAGCAATTCTGGAAAGTGAAAATAAACTTAAACTTGATGATAAAGTTAATCTTTATATACCCGGCATTAAGTTATATGACAATACTTCAACGCAACTCTTAACTATAAAAGATGTTCTGACACATAGAATAGGTACTGGGACATTTCATGGTGACTTTATTACATGGGGAACAAATTATTCTGATGTTGCACTAATAGAAAAACTACAATACGTCAAACCCGTATTTGGTTTTAGAAGCGGTTATGGTTATTTCAATACTGGATATACTATTGCGGCAGAGGTTATTAAAAACATAACAGGAAAAAGTTGGGGCGAATTCGTTCAGGAAAGGATTCTGAACCCGCTCGATATGAAAAGAACTCTTATAAGTATTTCCCAATTAAATAACACGCAAAATATTGCCTCTCCTCATACTTTCGATTATGAATATAATATGGTTCCGATAAAATGGCGCAATGTAGATAATCTCGCAGCTGCTGCAGGACTCATCTCCTCTGCAAGTGACATGGCAAAATGGGTTGCAATGCAGATTAATATGGGTACACTGAATAATAATGATATCTTCTCCAAAAAACTTATATTGTCAACACACATTCCTTATAACATTATACCATCTCCGACTCATGGCACTGGAAGACTCACAAACAGGCATTTCAATACTTACGGTCTTGGATGGGGTATTGCTGATTATAAAGGTGAACTCATGATTGAACACTCCGGTGGTTACGATGGTATGTTGTCTCGGACTGCATTTCTTCCCGATAGGAAATTCGGACTTGTTATACTCACAAACAATGACCAAAACGAGATCATCACCTCTCTCATGTATCAGCTTTTTGATTATGCACTGAACAAAGAAGTTTTCAATTGGGATAGTCTCGCGTACTTAAATAGTACAAAAGACGGTGTACCTTACGATAAAATAACTTGGAACGAAATATACAATAAAAAGGACCCAAACCTAAAATCCAATTTTAATCTTAATGAACTGGTTGGTACCTATTCAAACGTACAGGCAGGTGACCTCTTGATTTCTGCTGCAGAGAATAATCTTAATTTCACATTGTCATCTCGGCCGGAAACGCGTGGAGTATTAAGTCATTGGAGAAACGACACTCTTATTTGTGAATTTGCTGACCTTGTTATTGGAAGATGCCTTGCACCTGTTTATTTCAACGATGGCAAAATAAAAAGCATAAAAATAAAATCATCGGATTTTGTTGACCCTCTTTATTATGAATTTATCAAAAAGGATTAAACGATTTTAAAATATTTTTGTTTTTATATATATGAATTTCAATAATATTCCGGAGCAACTTCCGATTACGACGTACGGTATGGAAATACTTCGTAAAGAAGTTAAACCCATTAAAAAAATTGACAAAGAGATTATTAAACTCGTACAGGATATGTATTTTACCATGGCAAGTGCCGAAGGAATTGGTTTAGCGGCTCCTCAGGTAAATTTCGATAAATCGCTTTGTGTCATTGACATTTCCTGCATAGATGAATACAAGCATGTAAAACCAATTACTTTAATAAATCCTGTCATTACTGATAATCATGGGGAAATTGCTATCGAAGAAGGTTGTCTTAGCATACCGGAAGTAAGAGCTGAAGTAAAAAGACCTGAGAAAATATTCGTTAAGTATAATGACTTTGACATGAATGATGTTTCTCTCGAAGCAGATGGTATGCTCGCAAGAGTCATTCAGCATGAAATAGACCATCTGCATGGTAAACTGTTTGTTGATCATCTCGACGAAGATGAACTGAAGAAACTAAAAGCATCACTTAATAAAATCAAAAAGCACAAAGTATTGCCAAATTATCCAATCTTTAACGGGAAATAAATTCTTATCATTATGCGAATAATTTTAATGGGTTCGCCGGATTTTGGGATACCTGCTTTCAGAAGGATTGTACAAAGTGACTATGAAGTTCCCGCAGTTGTCACGGTTCCGGATAAGAAAAAAGGCCGAGGACTTAAATTGAATTATTCTGATGTCAAAAAATTCGCTTTGGAGTACAAAATTCCTGTACTTCAGCCTGAGAACCTTCGAGACGAAGATTTCATTAATAATTTGAATTGTTTGAATCCTGACATAATTGTTATAATTGCTTTTCGTATCCTTCCAAAAGAGATTTTTACAATTCCTAAACTAGGTTCGATTAATTTGCATGCATCTATGTTGCCTAAATATAGAGGTGCTGCACCAATAAACCGCGCTATAATGAATGGAGAATCAATGTCTGGCATAACCACTTTTTTTCTTGACAATAGCGTTGACACTGGTAGTATAATTTTACAGAAGGAAATTTCTATTAACATTAATGATACTTTTGGAGATGTATATTATAGAATGTCAGAAGAAGGTGCCAACCTGATAATTGATACAATTAATCTTGTTAAAAACGGAACTTACAAACTGATTAGTCAAGATAATTCAATTGCAACAATAGCTCCAAAGATATATCGTAAGGATTGTTTAATTGATTGGAATAAAGATTCGATATCATTACACAATTACATAAGAGGTCTATCCCCGGCTCCTTCAGCTTATACAACAAGTAATGGAAAAGTATACAAAGTTTTGAAAAGCCTATTGAGTAATATAAAATCAAATAAAATACCAGGAACATTGTTTTCTGTTGATAAAAAACTTTATGTTTCAACCCTTGACAATGATCTTGAAATATTATCTATCCAACCTGAAGGTAAAAAGGCAATGAATGCAACAGATTTTGTTAATGGAATGTCTAACGATTTTATTATATTCTCTTCATGATTTTGTGCAGTTTCCAAAACCGCTAAAGCAAAAGACTTACTATGAAACAATAATATTTATTTTATTTGAAAAGTGATTTTTTATTATAATATATGCCAAAAGAAATTTCAAAAGAATTAATAAGACAGATTGACATTATATCAATGGTTCTGGATAAACCTGATAATTTTTCCGAAAATGATATATCTCGATTAGTATCTGAAAGCCTGACAACAGTTCGTAGAGATTTCACTAAGATTAGAGAAATTGGGATCCCTCTACACTCATCAAAAAGAAGGTTAAAAATTAATCAAAAAATATCTACGAAGCTGCTCAATAAACTCATCAATACATATCTGGCTCTTAATGATACTGATACAATTAAGAACTTAAAAGGAATAAGACAAATTTTTAAAGATGAGACGCTGAAATACTTCGTTCAAATCGTAAAGTCAATAAATCAGAAAACAAAAATCGAATTCGATTATGAAAAAGATGAGAAAAGGATTACTTTAAGAAGAAATGTAATACCTGTTGGATTATTAAAAACTAGCCGTTCTTTTATCCTGGTAGGACTTGAAAATGATGATATTCAAAAAGTAAGGTTTTATCTAATTGAAAAGTTACAAAACATAAACTTCACCTCAAAAAAGTCTGCACACAAAAGCCTTCCGTCAATGTATGAGTTTCTGAAAGATTCCTGGGGAATTTACCAGTCAGGTGTTGTAGAGAACGTAGAATTGCTTTTCGATAATTCTTGCACCAATATCAAGAACCGAGTCTTCATTAATAATCAAATAATTTTAGAAACCGAAAAAGGAGTACTTTTTAAAGCAAAACTAAAAATATCACGCGAATTCATATCTTGGATACTCGGCTGGGGAAACAAATGCAAAGTTATTAAACCTAAGTCACTTAGAAATGAAATAATAAAGACAGCTAAAGATATCATTAAGAAATATTGACTCGGTTTTATATAAATATTTAGTTCACTGGGTAATATTATTGTAATATTATTAAAAATTGGATTTTTTGAACAATATTGTTTCTGCAGTTTACAATCCTTATTTTATTTCAAAATTTATCATGAAATACATTATATCAATCGCACTTGCTTTCTACTCACTTTCACTAAGTGCACAGAATATCTTTGTTCCGAATGAAATTAATAATGCTTACGAAAAGCAAACTCGGTCAGTAACCGGATCTCCGGGTGTAAACTATTGGCAAAATTCTGCTGATTATGAAATTGATGTGTTCATTAATTCATTTACACAAAAATTGACAGCAACAGCAAGAATCAAATATTATAATAATTCTCCGCATTCTCTCGATAGGATTGTTTTTCGCACGTATCAGGACTTCTCTAAACCCGGTAAATCTCGTGATTGGGAGGTTAATGAGAAAAATCTTACCAAAGGATTGGAAATTGCAAAACTTGTCATAAACAGTAATGATGTTGACCTTAAATCAAATAGTGTCTCCCGTGGAGGAACAAATCTCGTTGTTAAATTAAATACTCCTTTATCCCCTAAATCTTCTTGCAATATTATTATCGACTGGAGTTTCATAATCCCTGAAGACTTCCCGCGGATGGGTAAATATGATTCCACATCTTACATGATAGGTCATTGGTATCCACAGGTTTCGGTCTTTGATGATATTGATGGATGGGATATGATTGATTATAAAGGTCAGGTAGAATACTACAATGACTTTAATAATTTCAACGTTAAAATAACAACAGATAGACCCAATATGTGTGTTTGGGCAACAGGATTATTGCAAAATCCTGATGAAATACTTCAAGATTATTATTTGAAACTGTATAACGCTGCTGTTAAGGATGATGATTTCTTTGAAGTTGATTGTTCAGTCCTTAATTCGACTAATCAATTAACAAAAAATAATGGGAATAATGTTTGGTATTTTAAAGCTGATAATGTACCGGATTTTGCTTTTGCAATGAGTGATCACTATAAGTGGAAAATGAAAAATGTTAATTCCGGAAAAGTTAATCTTCATACAGCTTTCAGACCAAATGCTCTGGCTTACAATAAATACAATGTATTTAATATTGCAGAAAAATTCATTGAATATATGGGGAACACATACCCTGGCGTTCCATATCCTTATTCTTCAATGACTGTTTTTAACGGCGAGGGGGGTATGGAATATCCGATGATTATTAACGATGATGATACAGAGACCTGGGAATCAACTGTTTACCTTACTTCTCACGAAATGTCTCATACTTTTTTCCCTTTTTACATAGGTACTAATGAGCGTAAGTATGCTTGGATGGATGAAGGATGGGCTGTCTTCCTGCCGCAGGAATTTCAAAGTTTAATGGAAAAATTTGCCCCTGTTGATTCTTTTAGAGATACTAACAGAATAGATTCAAGAGCCTACAACGTTATCTCATATCTTAAAACCGCAGGAACGTTTTATGATATTCCAATGCTGTCTATATCAAATCAGTTGCGCTCCCCTTCTTATCGTCTCAATGCATACAATAAAGCCGCTCTGGTTTATGATATACTCAAAGAGATGGTCGGCGATGTAATGTTTAAAGATTTTTTAAAAGAGTACATTCGAATTTGGAATGGTAAGCACCCGACTCCATACGACTTTTTTAATCTTTTTAACACGTTTACAAAAACTGATTATAACTGGTTCTGGAAGAGATGGTTTATGGAATTCGGTACTGCGGATTTAGGTCTGTATAAATTCAATCAGAATGATGACTTCACTCTTAGTTTTGTTGTTTCCAATAAAGGTGGGATGCCTGTTCCGGTTCAAATTAGTATTACAGACGTTAATAATAGAAATATCGTAATTAAAAAAAGTGCTTCTGTTTGGGAAAACACTAATTCAATCTCAATTAGCGATAAATTTACTGGTAAAGTTTCGGTTATAATATTGGGGAGTAAATATATTCCTGATTCAAACTTAAATGATAACGAAATCAGGAACAATTAATTTTGTTTCAGTTGTTTCAATCCGTATTGCTCTATCTTCCTGTATATTGTTGCTTTACTAATTTTTAATACTTCACATGTTCTATTTACATTCCAGTCTGTACGGGTAAGTATTCTTTTTATATATTCTTTTTCAAGCTCTTCAAGTGAGATGTTTTCCCTCGCAAGTAAGTCACTGAATTCATTATCGGTGTATTTCTTCAGTAATATATTTTCCTTCTCAAGCATATCTGATTTAGATAGAACAACCGCTTGCATTAGTGTGTTTTCCAACTCTCTAACGTTCCCTCTCCACTCGTGATTCTTTAAAAGATACATAACTTCTTTCGGTATTTTTCTAACGTTTTTATGAAGCTTTGTGTTTATCTTTTCAATGAAATGCTTTACAAGTAATTCAATATCATTGCGTCTGTCTCTTAAAGGTGGTGATGTGATAGAAAAAACACTTAACCTGTAATAAAGGTCCTCTCTAAATGTTCCTTCATTTACCATTTTACTGAGATTTTTGTTCGTCGCGGCTATTATCCTCGCTTTTAGCTGTATTGAATTTTCACCTCCTACTCTTTCGAATTCATGCTCTTGAAGAACTCTTAGCAGCTTTGCTTGAAGTTTGAATGACATTTCCGATATTTCATCTAAAAATACAGTGCCCTCTCCTGCTAGTTCAAATTTTCCACGCTTATCTCTAATAGCATCTGTAAATGAACCTTTTACATGTCCGAATAATTCTGTCTCAAGTAGGTTTTCGGGCAGTGCTGTACAGTTAATCGCTACAAACGGCTGATCTTTTGTTATGCCGCTTTTGTGTATTATTCTCGCAATTAATTCTTTTCCTGTTCCACTCTCTCCCTGTATAAGTACAGTTACTCTGTTAGCAGATGATTTTCCAATTTTCTTAAATATTTCCATCATGACAGATGATTTTCCTACAAGCTGTAAACTGTTCTCGCTTTCCGTTAGGTTTTCTGGTTCAAGTAATTCAAGCTTCTGGCTCTTCTTCCTGTTTTCTATTGCCCTTCTGACTGATAGTTCAAGCCTTTTAATATCAAGTGGTTTAGCAAGATAGTCGTAAGCACCTTTTTGTATGGCTTCTATAGTTGTGTCCATATCATCAAAGGCTGTTATAACAATTACCTGTATCATTTCATCATATTCTTTTATAGCCGATAGTACTTCAAGTCCTGACATATCTGGCATTTTTATATCCGTTACTACTACATCCGGATCAAAACTCATTACGTGCTCTATTCCTTCTTTACCTGAGTATGCAGTTTTTATACTGTATCCTTTATCCTCAAACCATGAGGACAATGAATCCGCTGCGTCTTTCTCATCATCTATTAAAAGTACTTTTTTCATTATATAAATATGATATTATTTAATGGTAACTCAATTCTGAATATTGTTTCGTTTGGTTTACTGCTGAGTAAGTATAGATTACCATTATGTCTTCTTAGTATATTCTGGGATATTGGAAGACCTAAACCGGTTCCGAGGTTCTTTGTCGTATAAAAGGGTTCAAAAAGCTTATTCGTATCCGCAATTCCGCAGCCATTATCCTTTATTTCAATTATAAATTTGTCATTGCTGTTTGTAAAAGAATTTATTTCTATCCTGCCGTTTTCATAAATCGCGTCTATTGCATTTATCATTAAATTAAGGAAAACCTGTTTGAGTTTCTCTATATCGCCCCTTACTTTCACCTTAGGAGTTTTAAATTCGATGACGATTTTCTTTTCTTCAAGTATTGCCTTAAGCTGCAAATGTATTGTTTCAAAAAAGCTCTCAAGCATAAATTCACTCAATAAAAGGTCACTTTGCCTCGAAAAAAGTAAAACGTCCTTCACTAAATTGTTCAGTCTCTCAACCTCTTTGTGTATAATTTTAAGTCTCTTTTTTTGACTCTCAGTAAAAGAATCATTATCAATAAGTATATCAGCGTTAATCTTAATCGAATTTAACGGATTTCTTATTTCATGAGCAAGGACAGCAGACATTTTTCCTATTGTCACTAATGTATCTGCTCTGCGTAATTCTTTTTCTATTCTTAATCTTTGCTCAATCTCGTTTTTCAAATTTTCATTAGCTTTGTATAACTCATTAGTCCTCACCCTGACTTTCGATTCTAGCTCATCATACGCTTTCTTCAGCGTTTCTAATAGTTTTTTATTATGCGAATATTGCTTCTGGAGTATTAGTTCGATATTAGTTATTAGAACTACACTATCAACTGGTTTCACTAAATATCCGTGAGGTTGTGTTATTTTGGCTCTTTGTATTGTCTCATCACTTGAATCTGCTGTGAGAAAAATAATCGGTATTTCCTTTTGATTATTAATTCGTTTTGCTACTTCAATGCCATCTATACTGTTCTTTAAGAAAATATCTAGTAGAATTAAATCAGGATTTGAATTCAATGCTAAGCTGACAGCTTTTTCTCCATCTGAAGTTACATCGATAACATTATAATTACTTCTTTCTAAGTATGTTTTAATTAACGATGCTATTATCTCATCATCTTCAACTATTAATATATCTGCTTTGGTCATATTATATGTTAAATAACATATTGTAAAAGTACGATTTATGGATATATATACGCTTTTATTATAATATTATAGTAATCTTAAAATTAAATCAATTCATTAAATATTCTTTTCGGTACTTTTACTTCAAATCTGCGTAATGCAGTTGAATTGAGTTTTTTTAATATTTTGAGTAAATTTATAATTAAATACATTAAAATACGTTGAATAAAATATTAATTATTTCCTATTATTTTCCTCCAATGGGTATGGGTGGTGTGCAAAGAACTCTTAAGTTTGCCAAATATCTCTTGAATTATAACTGGCAGCCTATTGTACTCACAATAAATCCCAAAAAATATTTCGCAATTGATGAATACCTGCTTGACGAAGCTATTAATAGTGGAATAATAATTGAAAGAACTGGTAATGACGAATTAAATTTATCCAAGATCGTTACTAGGGTTCCTAAAGAAAAATTTAGAAAATTACGTAGCAGGATTGCTCAGGTGTTTTTTATTCCTGACACAAAGATTTTATGGAAAAGAAAAGCTCTTAGAAAGATTGACTCAATATGGGATAAATATAATGGCTTTAATCTCGTCTTTGCAACAGCCCCCCCATATACTGATTTTCTAATTGGACAGGAAGTTAAAAGAAAGTATAAAATTCCCCTCGTTATAGATTATAGAGATGCTTGGGTTGACAGTCCTGTACTTAATTTCTACCCAACTCCGTTACACAGAAAAGCAAATGAGAAACTCGAACGAAAGGTTATTAAAGATTCTAACATTGTAATAACTACTAATAGAAGAGTTAAGGAAATGTTAATAAGGAGATATGAAAATATAAACTACAATGATGTCAAAATATTTTCTCATGGATATGATGAAGAGGATTTTGAAATTGCTAAAGGAAAAAAACTTCCATTAACAAATAAAATGAGGATTACATATTCGGGAAGTTTTTATACACGAAATCCAAAATTTTATTTTAAAGCTATAAGAAATTTATACGATAAATATCCCGAAACTCGCGGAAAGATGGAATTCCTCTTTCTTGGCATTTTTACAAAAGAACTTATTAACCTTGCTAAACATCTAAACATTCAGGATAGTCTGAATCTGCCGGGTTATATAAACCACTCGGAATGTGTAAAATATCTCCTATCTTCCGACATTCTTTTCTTGCTTGTTTCAAGAGGTGAAAATGAAGACGCTGCTATGCCGGGTAAAGTTGGCGAATACATTGGTAGCCGCAAAAACATAATAGCATGCGTACCTGAAGGTGTAACTAAAAAACTTCTGGAAAAATATAATGCCATCAGATTTATTCCTGATGAAACTCCCGAACTGATATCAGACACAATCTACGAATATTTTAAACTGTGGTTGAATAACGAAATGCCGGAAGCTAACGAAGAAATGGTTAGATTGTACAATAGGAAAAATATTACTGGAGAACTCGCAAAAGAATTAAATTACTTACTTGACGTTGAATAAAATGAAGATATTAATCGTTGGTAACGGAGGTAGAGAGCATGCCATCGCTTGGAAAATA
Source organism: Ignavibacteria bacterium (assembly GCA_041649015.1). Lineage (NCBI taxonomy): Bacteria > Pseudomonadati > Ignavibacteriota > Ignavibacteria > Ignavibacteria bacterium. The sequence continues at coordinate 182,503 of JBAZNU010000002.1, read as the reverse complement.
TCAAATTCATCGTCCTTCAAGGAATTAAATTGCTCCCTTTATTGTACACAGGGAAATCCTGGCATTGATAAACTAGCTATCCCTGTAAACATTAATTCAGTTGATATAAAGGGGATTACTCAATTTGTTAATAACGATAATATCGATCTCGTCGTAATAGGACCTGAAATTCCTTTATCATTAGGTCTTGCTGATTCTCTTTACAAAATGACAAATGCGAAAGTATTCGGTCCTTCAAAAATTGCTGCCGAAATTGAAACAAGCAAAGTCTATGCAAAAGATTTTATGCTGAGGTACGGCATTCCTACCGCATCATATAAATCATTCGATAAGAATAACTACTCAGAAGTTGAAAGTTATCTTGATAATATTACCTTCCCCGCAGTTTTAAAAGCTGATGGACTTGCGGGAGGTAAAGGGGTTTATATATCAGTTGATAAAAGTGATGCTGTCAAATTTATAAAAGATATTCATACTGCAAAAATTTTTGGAGACTCTGGTGAAGACTTTATTATCGAAGAATTTCTCAGTGGATTCGAATTATCTGTTTTTGTTATTACAGATGGCAAAGACTACATAGTTCTTCCTTTTGCTCAGGATCACAAAAAGATTGGTGAGGGTGATACTGGTAAAAATACAGGTGGTATGGGCGCTTACTCTCCTGCTGATAAACTCATTAAAGATAGTATCTTCAATAAGATAAAAAATAAGATCATTGAACCGGCATTAGTTGGGTTGGACAAAGATGGTAGAACGTTTAAAGGTTGCCTCTATTGTGGATTAATGATTGTTAATAATAATCCGTATGTGATAGAGTTTAATTGCAGATTCGGTGACCCTGAAACTCAAGCTGTTCTACCGTTAATTAAATCGGATTTTTTGGAAATGATTATTTCGGTTCCTGATAACAAAATCAAAAATTATAAGCTTGAGAAATACGAAAAATTCTCTGCATGTGTTGTGATCGCTTCTAAAGGTTATCCGGATAATTTTGAAAAGGGAAAAGAGATTCATGGTCTCGATAATTTTGAAAGCGATGCTTTAGTTTTCCATTCAGGCACTAAAATAGAAGACGGTAAAATAAAATCAAACGGCGGAAGAGTTATGTCAATTGTATGTTTGAGCGATATATCAATCGATGATGCACTCTCAAAATCGTACAAAAACATTAAAAACGTATCTTTCGATAATATTTACTACAGGAAAGATATTGGGCGAAAGTTTTCTGAATTAATGAAAAATAAAATATGAATATACTTGTAACTGGAGGAGCAGGATTTATTGGTTCTAAAATTTGCGATGTATATTTGAAAAAAGGTCATAATGTTATAATACTCGATAATATGTCAAACAGCAGCGGTGAGTTTATTAACAATGATTGCAAATTTTATAAGAATGATATTTACTCTGATGATATCGAATACATTTTTAAAGAAAATAAGATTGACGTAATTAATCATCAGGCAGCTCAAATTGATTTAAGAGATTCGATTTTTAATCCGGTGAAGGATTTAAGAATAAATGTTGAAGGTTCCCTCAATCTCCTACAGCTTTCAGTAAAATACAACATTAAGAAATTTATTTTCGCCTCTTCTGGAGGAGCCGCGTATGGTGAACAGTTACAGTTCCCCGCCTCGGAAAGCCATAGAATTCAGCCCTTATCACCATATGGTATTTCAAAAATCACGATTGAGAAATATCTATTCTTTTTCAAAAGCTACTATAATATTGATTACATAATTCTAAGATACGCTAACGTTTATGGTGAAAGACAGGGGAATTCAGGTGAAGGTGGTGTTGTATCAGTTTTTATGAAAAACATTATTAATAATAAAACGTCTTTCATTAATGGTGACGGCACAAATACTCGTGATTATGTTTATGTCCGAGATGTTGCCGATGCTAATCTAAAAGCCCTCAAATACACTGAATCTGATGTGTTTAACGTTTCTACTGGTTCAGAAACAAGCACAAATTTACTTGCTAAACATATAATAAAAGTCACTGAAACTAAATCAGAATTCGTTCACAGGGAATCTGTAAAAGGAGAGCAAAAACGTAGTTGCCTTGATAACAGTAAAGCAAAGCGTATATTAGATTGGATTCCGCAATATAATCTTGAAGATGGTCTGAAAATTACTTACGATTGGTTTAAATCCTACAACGTAAAATGAAATCAGATTTAATTGATATTGATAAAATAATTAATGGTGATAAACGAAGTATCTCTAAAGCAATTTCTGTTGCCGAAAACGAATCAGAAAATAAACAATCATTATTAAAAAAAGTTTATAAACATACCGGTAATGCGTATAAGATTGGAATTACTGGTCCTCCTGGTGCCGGTAAATCAACTATTACTGACTGTCTTATTAAAAGTCTCGTCGGTAAAGGAAACAAAGTCGGAGTAATAGCAGTTGATCCTACAAGTCCTTTCACGGGGGGAGCGCTACTCGGCGATAGAGTACGCATGACCGACTCTTCTCTTCTGGGAAATGTGTTCATTCGTTCTATGGCTACTCGTGGATCTTTAGGTGGTTTAAGCAAGAATGTCAACGATGTTTCAAAAATACTCGATGCTGCTGGTAAGAATTTCATTCTTATTGAAACAGTAGGTGTAGGTCAGTCAGAACTTGATATCGCTAAAACAGCAGATACTACGATTGTAGTACTCGTACCAGAGTCAGGAGATTCTGTTCAGGCTATGAAAGCCGGCTTAATGGAAATTGCTGATATTTTTGTACTTAACAAATCTGACAGGCAAGGTGCTGACGAGATTGTAACAAGTATTAAAAATATTCTTCATCTTCGTTCACCTCATAATAATAACTGGATTATTAACGTTTTGAAAACTATTGCCGTCAAAAATACAGGTACTGAGGATCTGCTCTCAGAAATTTTTAGGCATAGAAAACATCTTGAATCTACTGGCCTTTTTGATATTAAACGCAAAGAATATCTGACCAACGAAATAATAGAAATGGTTAATATGAAGATTCAAAAAACATTTTGGAATAGTAATAACTACAACCTCCTTCAAGAATCACTCGATGATATCTATTCCAAGATCAATGATCCATATTCATTTAGTAATTCATTGACATCTGATTTTTAATACAATTTAAATTTGTTCTGCCTTATTTTTCGTGAACTTTATTTTTCGAATTTTGTTTTTATTATTAACTTACAGATTTATAATTATTTGGTAAGTTGAATATTTTAATTATTAACATTAATGAAAAAGAATTCGAAAATTTCTAAGAATTCCAAAATCTCGAAAACTGTGAAGAAAACACCTAAGAATAACGGTGTCTTTTGTACTGAGTGTGGTAGTGAACTTGACGACTTTGCCTTTTCTGCAAAATCTAAAAATAAGAAATCTATTAGAGATAATCATTACAACTGCGTTAAAACAGGTAAGTTTTCAGGCGAATTTTGTTCGAAAATTTTTATTTCTGATGATAACCTTCTCGGAGATTTTTTAAGCGATAAATTGTAAACAGCAAATCATTATTCTGTTTTTGTCCTTCATAATTACTCTCATGAATTAACCTTTAATTGACTAATTTCATTTATTATTTTTAATTATATTTATTGATATGCAGCGCGATTGGCGGAACTGGCAGACGCACTAGACTTAGGATCTAGCGAGGCAACTCGTGGGGGTTCGACTCCCTTATCGCGCACTAAATAATTTATTGATTATGGCAGCTAAGTCAGCTAATAATATTGTTCCAAGATGTTCTTTTTGCGGTAGAAGCGCAGACAAAGTGACAAATTTAATTAAAGGTCCCGCTGATAGATTTGGAAAGGCTCCGTTTATTTGTGAAATTTGTGTTGACGGTGCTGTACATATTATTAAGATGAATACTGATCCCACAAGCAGTGCTAATTTCAATAAATCAAAATCTGGTATCAACCCTGCTGCTATTAAGAAATTCCTTGATGAATATGTTATCGGTCAGGACCGTGCTAAAAAATCGCTCGCCGTTGCCGTTTATAATCATTACAAAAGAATTGATGCAATGAAATCTATTAGCATCGACGATGTCGAACTGGAAAAGAGTAATATCTTAATGATTGGTACTACAGGAACTGGAAAAACTTATCTCGCTCAAACCTTGGCAAAATTACTTAACGTTCCTTTTGCTATCGCTGATGCAACAACTCTTACCGAAGCCGGTTATGTTGGAGATGATGTGGAATCAATGCTGGTAAGACTTTTGCAGAATGCCGAATATGATATTCAGAAAGCGGAAATGGGCATTATCTATGTAGATGAAATTGATAAAATTTCAAGAAAAAGCGAAAATGTTTCTATAACTCGTGATGTTTCCGGCGAAGGTGTTCAGCAGGCATTACTTAAGATTCTCGAAGGTACAATTGCAACTGTTCCACCAAAAGGTGGCAGGAAACACCCTGAACAACCTCTATTAAGCATTAACACAAAAAATATTCTTTTCATTTGTGGTGGTGCTTTTGTTGGTCTTGAAAAAATTATTGAAAGAAGAGTCGCTAAAGGCTCTATTGGTTTCGGTGCTGAAGTATTCGGCAAAAATGATATTAAAACAGATGAGATTTTAACCCAAGTTGAACCTGATGACCTTGTTAAATTCGGTTTAATACCTGAAATTGTTGGCAGACTTCCAATTGTCACCTCACTTGAAAGCCTCGATACTAAAGCTTTGCTGACGATTCTTACCGAACCGAGAAATGCTCTTATTAAGCAATATAAAAAACTTTTCAGAATGGAAGGCGTTGACCTTGTTTTCCATGAAGATGCTCTAACTGCAGTTACCGAAATTGCAATTAAACGTGGTACTGGTGCACGCGCTCTTCGTTCTATCATGGAAAATATAATGGTTGATATAATGTACAAAATCCCTTCAAAAGAAAACCTTGCAAGCTGCATCATAACTAAAGAAGTGATTACCGAACGCAAAGAACCAATTTATCTAAGCCCGAACAAAAAAGCTCTTGCATAGTAGTATTTGAGTTTTTTATAGGTCGGCGCCTAAGAAAATTACATAATTGTATTTCAATTCACACATTATTTTATTAAAATGCAAACTTATTAATTAATTTATACATTTTTTCTATGGCATTATTGAAATCTGATTTAAAGAAAGAGAAATCATTCGCTGAAAGAACCGTCTTTCATAAAAGTTTAATGGTCGATATAACTGCGAAGGGAAAAGTCGTTTCAGAAGGTGGGGGTAAAAAAGCCATAGAAAAACTTCACTCGCAGAACAAGCTTCATTGCAGAGAAAGAGTTAACCTCCTCATTGATAAAAATACATCATTCCTTGAAATCGGTCTGTTTACAGCTTATGATATGTATAAGGAATTTGGTGGTGCTCCATCATCAGGTACAATTTTCGGCATCGGCAAAGTTTCAGGGCGAGATTGTGTTATTGTTGCAAATGATGCAACCGTAAAGGCAGGTGCTTGGTTTCCTTTAACTTGTAAGAAAAACCTTCGTGCACAGGAAATTGCGATGGAAAACAAACTTCCTATAATTTATCTTGTCGACTCCGCTGGTGTCTTCCTTCCCCTGCAGGATGAAATCTTTCCTGATAAAGAGCACTTTGGTCGTATCTTCCGTAATAATGCTGTAATGAGCTCTATGGGCATACCTCAGATAGCTGCAATAATGGGTCCCTGTGTTGCTGGCGGTGCTTATCTCCCTATTATGAGCGATGAAACAATTATCGTGGAAGGTACAGGCAGTATTTTTCTTGCTGGTCCTCATCTTGTCAAAGCCGCAATAGGCGAAGTTACCGATACAGAATCCCTCGGTGGAGGTGAAGTTTCGTCGGCTGTCTCTGGCATAACTGACGAAAAAGTACTTGACGATAAAGCAGCAATTGAAAAAATTCGAAGTCTCGTAAGTAAATTTGGTCACAATACTTTTGCTGGTTTTGATAGAATTGAATCAAAAAATCCTGCTTACGATGTAAACGAAATATATGGTGTTATTCCTGAAGACAGTACAAAACCTTATAACACCTACGACCTGATGGCCAGAATAATCGATGATAGTGATTTTGATGAATACAAACCATCCTATGGCCAAACTATTATTACTGGTTTTGCCCGCATCAACGGTTGGGCCGTTGGAATCATTGCAAATCAACGTGAAGTTGTTAAGAAAAAGAATCCCAAAGGTCACACGGAAATGCAATTCGGTGGGGTCATTTACTCCGATTCAGCTGATAAGGCAACACGGTTTATTATGAATTGTAATCAGAGAAAAATTCCCCTGCTCTTTCTTCAGGATGTTACGGGCTTTATGGTTGGTTCGACATCTGAACACGGTGGTATCATTAAAGACGGTGCGAAGATGGTTAATGCCGTCGCTAATTCTACCGTACCTAAAATAACCATAATTACAGGTAATAGTTTCGGTGCTGGAAATTACGCTATGTGTGGCAAAGCTTATGACCCGCGATTCATTTTTGCATACCCGAACGCAAAGATTGCAGTAATGGGCGGCTCTCAGGCTTCAAACGTCTTACTCGATATTAAAATCGGTCAACTGAGAAAACTCGGTAAAGAAATTCATTCGGACGATAAGAAAAAGTTTCTCGAAGATATATCAAAAAAGTACGATGAGCAAACTAACGTTCTTTATGCTGCGGCAAGACTTTGGATCGACGGAATTATAGACCCCGCTAAAACACGTGAAGTTGTATCACAATGTATATCAATAGCGAACTGTAATCCTGATATACCAAAATTTAATCCTGGTGTGATTCAAACGTAGTGTCTGCACTATTATTGGGTTTTTTTCTATAACTTGCCTTATCTTGCGCTCTAATTAGCCTTATAATTGCCTAATGTTTTCATTTTGACTCTTTTCACTTAAAGCAGTTCAAAATCGAAGGAAATGTACAAAATGAAAGTTACTATACTATATTTTTTCTCTTTTGTTATTCAGATATAATTATCCTATTAAGCATCACTGATTTGCATATAAATTTCATATTTTTTATACTAAATGATTATGCAATTCCTCTTACCTTTATTTAAGTCTAAAAAATTATTATATAGCAGAAGTATAAAACTATTATTTTAAATATATGAGAATAATTATTGTTCTGTTTTTTATCTTGTCATTCCATATTTCATTCTCCCATGCACAAAATTATGTGCAAAGCAGCTTCAGCAAAAAATTTAACGTTGAAGTTCGGGTTGGTCCCAGTTTTCCTTACGGTGATCTGGGAAAAACAGATGCTCTCAACAAAAATTCCGGTTTCGCAAAGCTGGGCTTTAAAGCAGAAGCTGTCGTAGGTTATAAACTCGTTGACGTGCTTGGAATTAATGTTATGGGATTTTTTAATTCGAACGGTACAGATCTTGCTAATCTCAATCAGCTGCTGAGTAGCCAGACTGGTAATGCTTGGACTGCAGATTCAAAAAGTTGGAATATTTTTGGAGGTCTGATTGGACTTGAATATTCTTACCCGGCATCAAAAAGTCTGATTGTTGGATTCAAAGCATACTCCGGTATTATGAGTACTACATCACCGAAAGTTGAACTAACAAGCGGAAGCAATTCATACATTCAGGATGAGAAGTCTACAACAGCTCTCACTTACATGATTTCACTCAGCGGAGCTTATCCCCTGTCTAAAAACATTTTCTGGATTTCATCAATCGGACTAGTTGGTGCTACTCCTAAATTCGAAAACGTAAAGACAACTACAATCATAAATGGAGTTAAAACAGAAAACACTGATACATTCAATCAGGATATGAAGGTTTTCGTCGTTGATACTGGCATTAGAATAATATTCTGATATTAGTTTCAAGCAACACCCTCAACATTTAGGGTGTTGCTTTTTACATTCTATTTTTCTTCACTATTTGCATTTATAATGGTTCCCGTTTAAATTATCTTTAATGTTAAAGTTAAATTTGCAAATATCATAGATATAATGACGTCAAAAGAGATAAGAAACTCATTCATAAAATTCTTTAAAGATCGTGGACATACAGCTGTACAATCGGCACCTGTTGTTCCATTTGAAGACCCGACTTTACTTTTTACAAACGCTGGTATGAATCAGTTTAAAGATGTATTTCTCGGCATTGGTGCACGCGAGTATTCCCGTGCGGTTAATACTCAAAAATGTATAAGGGCAGGTGGTAAACATAATGACCTTGAGGAAGTAGGTATGGACGGTTACCACCATACTTTCTTTGAAATGCTTGGTAACTGGTCATTTGGAGATTATTACAAAAAGGATGCTATAAAATGGGCTTGGCAGCTTCTTACCGAAGTTTGGAAGCTTCCAAAGGAAAAACTTTGGGCTTCTGTTTACAAAACTGACGATGAAGCTTTTGAATACTGGAAAACAGAAACAGATATTGATCCCAAACATATTTTAAAGTTTGATGAAATAGATAACTTTTGGGAAATGGGAGAAACTGGTCCTTGCGGTCCTTGTTCTGAAATTCATATCGATCTTACTGAAAATGGATGCAAATCCGAAGATATTAATGCTGGCCTCGAAGACGTAATTGAAATCTGGAACCTTGTTTTTATTCAGTACAACCGTGATCAGCACGGTGATCTTCACGCTTTACCTCATAAGCATGTCGATACAGGTATGGGACTTGAAAGAATCGTTAGAGCATTGAACGGTAAAAAATCAAATTACGATACCGATTTATTCATTCCAATTATTAATAGCATCTGTAGTATAACAAGTAAAAAATATGAAGGTGAATTAATCTCTGTAATGAATGCCATTGCTGACCACATTCGAGCTTTGATTTTCGCTATAAGTGATGGAGCAATGCCCTCCAACGAAGGCAGAGGCTATGTTCTGAGAAGAATACTTAGACGTGCATTACGTCTTGCACGTAAACTCGAATTCAGTGAACCTTTCATGTACCGTCTCGTTGATGCTGTTATTGAAGTCTTTGGAGATACTTTCCCTGAAATAATTGAAAAAAGTGAATACATTAAAAATGTTATCATGGGCGAAGAAATCAGTTTCAATATTACTCTTGATAAGGGTATTGAACATTTCAAAGAGGTCTATGAACTGATTAAAGGAAATAATGATAAAGTGTTTCCGGGTGAAGTCGCATTTAAATTGTACGATACTTACGGTTTCCCTCTCGACCTTACTCAGGTTATTGCTCGAGAACACGGTTTTGAGGTCAATATAAATAGGTTTAACGAAGAAATGAATAAACAGAAAGAACGTGCAAGGTCTGCAAGAAAAGATGATGTTATCATTGCAGACACTAAGCTCTTTGAACTCGACGAAAAACTTAAATCCGTTAATCCCGTTTACAATCCTTATGAGATTGATGAGAAGGGAATAAAAACATCGCTACTGCAGGCGAAAAGAATTGCTGGTTCAGATATTGAAGTACTTGTACTTAAAGACAATCCATTTTACTCCGAATCAGGAGGACAAGTTAGTGATACAGGTAAAATTATATTTAATGATGGCTATGAACTCGATGTTATAGATAGTAAGAACAATCATTTTATATATGTCAAAAATTATGACCATAAGAATCTCCTGAACAAAAACGTAACAGCTGTTATTGATATCAAAAGACGGGAATCGATTCAAAGAAATCATTCTGCTACTCATCTTGTTCATGAAGCGCTAAGACAGGTTCTAGGTCCTCACGTAAAACAAATGGGCTCTTTAGTTTCAGAAGAACATCTAAGGTTTGATTTTCCTCATTACCAAAAAGTCAGCACTGAGGAAATTAAATCTATAGAGAATTTGGTAAACTCTAAAATTTCTGAGAATATACAGGTTCAGACTCTCAATGACCTTCCAATAGATGATGCCAATAATATTCCACAAGTTAAGAAATTCTTCGGTGAGAAATATGGCAGCAGGGTAAGAGTTGTTATTATGGATAAAGATTATAGTATTGAATTCTGTGGTGGTACGCACGTTCAGAATACAGGTGATATAGGTCTTTTTAAAATAGTAAAAGAGGAAAGTATATCTTCTGGCGTAAGAAGAATTTTTGCTCGAACTGGCGAAGGTATAGTCAAACTGCTTGAAGATAGAACATCTGACATTGAAAAGATAATAAATGAATTACCCGAGAAGTATTCATCTAATTTTATTGCCGGTATTAAATCTTTCAAAGAAGGTTACAGAAAAACTGATTTCAAAGATACTTCTATCATGAAGCTTCTTCTTGAACAACAGGATAATAACATTAAATCTCTTTATGAATTCAGGGAAAAGTTTCTTGACGAAAAGAGGCTCCAGAATAAAAAGCTTATTAAACTAAATATTAAAAAACATACTAATATACTGAAGTCTAAGATTGATAAAGTTGAAAAGATAAATGGCAGTGTTATACTTGCAGAAGTTCTTAATATTGAAACTACAGATGAATTCAAAGAAATTGGTGAAGAAATGAGAAAGATACTAAAGAATGGTATAATCCTTGTTGCTTCTGTCATAGATAATAAAATTTCTCTCGTCTGCGCGGTTAGCGATAATCTTATAAAGGATAAAGGATTCTCTGCCGGTAAATTTATCTCCGAAATCGCTAAACAACTTGGCGGTGGTGGTGGTGGGAGACCTCAGCTTGCTACAGCTGGGGCAAAGGATGTATCAAAATTGAATGAAGTATTAAATTCGTTTATAAATAATATAAAAAGTAAACTTTAAAAATATATTCATGAATGTCATTATTCCCGTTGCAGGTGTTGGTACAAGATTAAGACCTCACACCCTGACTATGCCAAAAGTGTTAATGAATGTTGCAGGACATCCGATGATTTATTACATCGTAAATGAACTGATTCAAAAGAAAATTGCCGATCGAATAATTTTCATCATCGGTTATAAAGGTGATGAAATCAGGAATTATCTGAAACATACATTTAAATTCAGATTCGATTTCGTAGAGCAGAAAGAAATGCTTGGACTTGGCCATGCTGTCCTTTGCGCAAAAGAAAAGTTCGATCCAATAAAAAATGAAGAGGCATTAATTATTCTTGGTGATACGCTGTTCGATGTTGACCTGAAGGATATTGTTAAAAATAAATTCTCTGCTATAGGAGTCAAAAAGGTTGATGATCCTAAAAGGTTTGGGGTTGTTGAAACAAATAAAAAGGGATTTATTTCAAGGTTTGTTGAAAAACCTGCCTCGCCTGAAGTCTCATCTTCAGATGATGCAATTGTAGGCATTTATTTAATTAAAAATTCCAATTTACTTTTTAATTCTATAGAACACATAATAAAAAACAACATTACAACAAAGGGAGAATATCAGATCACCGATGCAATGGAAGTGATGATAAAGCAGAATGAAAAGTTTGTTCCGTATTATGTTGAAGGCTGGCTTGATTGCGGAAAGCATGAGACAATTCTTGAGACTAATCAATACTTGCTGGAAAAGAATATCAAAAAGTATAGTTATAAAAATTGCATGCTAAATTACCCTGTCTTCATAGGTAAAGATGTTACTCTGGACAATTGCATAATAGGACCGTATACTGCTATTAATGACGGCTGTATTTTAAAAAACAGTATAATTATGAATTCAATAGTTGAAAATAATACACATATAGAAAACTCAGTAATAAGAAATTCTCTTATAGGGAAACATTCAAAAATTATTAAAAAGAGTAAAATAATAAGTTTAGGAGAATATTCTGAAATATAATTAATAAAAATGGGGCTTACGCCCCGTTTTTATTTACATTTCTCTGTGAACTTATAGGTTTATTGCTTCGCCGTAAGCAACCCCTGCAGCCTCAAGTATTGATTCAGTAAGGGTTGGATGTGCATGTATTGTTTTTATAATTGACTCCCCTGTCCCCTCAAGTGATTTCACCATAACAAGTTCGCTAATAAGTTCTGTTGCTTCAGCTCCCACTATATGAGCCCCTAATAATTCACCGTATTCATCATCAAATATTAGTTTTACAAGACCTGCAATCTCTCCGGCTGCTCTTGATTTACCATTTGCTGAAAACGGAAACTTACCTATTTTAAGTTTATATCCTGCCGCTCTGGCTTTGTCTTCTGTCATACCAACTGAGGCAACCTGTGGCTGGCAATATGTACATCCGGGAATATTATTATAATCGATATCACCAGTTGTATGCCCTTTGATTTTTTCTACACAGTTAACAGCTTCTGCAGATGCAACATGAGCAAGCCATGGTTTTCCCTTTTCGTCTATCAATGCGACATCACCAATTGCATATAATCCGTCAACATTAGTCTTGTAATCACTGTCTACCTTTATAGCATTCTTGAACAACTCGACTCCAAGGTTTTCAAGTCCAAGATTCTCGATATTTCCAGTAACTCCAATTGCGAGAAGAACTGCATCGGATTCAAAAGAATCGTTTGCTTTTCCGCTAACCTTTGTAATCACCTTATTTCCTTTTACTTCGACACTTTCCGTCTTCGTTTCAGTAAATATCTTCATGCCACTTTTCTTAAATTCTCTGGCAACTACATCAGATATTTCCTTATCCTCAATCGGAAGAATTTGAGGCAGCATTTCAATAATCGTTACTTCAGATCCTAAGGCATTATAAAAATATGCAAATTCCATTCCAATAGCTCCGCTACCCACAATGGTGAGTTTTGACGGAAAATCCTGAACAAGCATTGCACCGGTTGAAGATAAAATCCTTTTCTCATCAAACTTAATGCCAGGTAGAGTCCTTGCACGTGCTCCTGTTGCTAGAATAATATGTTTCGATTTTATAATCTCAACTTCCTTACCGTCTTTATCTTTAATCGATATTGTCTTGTCCTTCTTAAAGGATCCTGTCCCATTGATAATAGTTATCTTGTTTTTCTTCATCAAAAACTGAACACCCTTCTCAGATGCTTCAGCAACTTTCCTTGATCGTTGTATTATTTTTGGAAAATCAAAACCAACTCCTTCAATCTTAAGTCCATAATCACCTGCATGCTTAACTTTGTTCATCATCTCAGCACTCTTTATAAGAGCTTTTGTCGGAATACAGCCCCAATTCAGGCATACCCCACCTAATTTATCTCTTTCAACAATGGCTGTTTTAAATCCTAATTGTGCGGCTCTTATAGCTGCTGTGTATCCTCCCGGACCACTTCCAATAACTGTTATATCATATTCCTGCATTTTATTATATTTTATATTTTTAATAGGTTACACTATTTAAAATTCATATTAGTTATTTGTAGTTCCCATACGAATAATTATTTCTCTTTCAATTTCCTTTCATAATTATTGATTAGATTATTAAGGCTGTCCAGTTTAATTTGTGATTCTTTGAGCTTTTGCATTCTGTTATCGTATTCTATCTCAAATTTTTCCTTATCCCAGTAACCCATATCCTCAAAGTATCCTTTAAAGAAGAAATTATGCTTTAGTGCTTCCATATTTTGATTAAAACTAAACGAACCTCCTTCAAGATTTTTTGCTGTATTCCTTGCCGATTCTATAGTTTCCTTCAAATTATTTGAGAAGAGTGTATCTGTTAATAATGTACCAATAAAACTCTCATTCGAATTAAGTTTACTCGTAATTGAAGACAGATCTTTTACTGTAGAATTAAGTTCTTTCGTTAGTTTATCAAAATCATTTGAAATTCCAGAAATAGCAAGACCAAGATTTGCAAATATTCCGTTTAAATCTTTTGAATGAGCTCCGAAACTTTGGAGTACATTATTAATAGATTCATAAAGTGAATCATTTGTTAATAGTTGTCCTACAGTGCCCTCCCCCTTATTAATACGGTTTGTAATATCCGCGAGATCCTTTGTAATTAAGGTAGCATTATCACCGGTTTCTTTTAACGATTTCATTATGTCCTCCGCTGTAAGCGGTTTAATCGATGTAAGTACAGCTCCATTTTCAATTTCTGGTAAACCCGGAGTACCTGCTGATATATCAATAACTTTACTCCCGACAAGTCCTTCAGATACTATCGAAACCCGTGAATCGGTTTTAATATATTTCTTCACCTTAGATTCTACACGCATTATTACTTCAATCTTATTCCCTTCCACAATATTAATATCAGTTACAGAGCCTACATCTATTCCCGAATATGTAACATTGGTTCCGGATTTTAAGCCGGAAACATTCTCAAAATATGTAATCACTTTTATTGTGTGTGTAAAAAGATTATCGTTGCTGCCTATATAAAATATTATAAATGTAAATAGACTAATGCCAACAATGGTAAATAATCCTACAATAAGGTTCTTTTTAAAATCACTATTCATATTATTATCTAAATTTTTATTCAAAAAATGATTTAATAAATTCGTCTTTTGATTTCCTGACTTCATCATAAGTGTCATTAATAATAAACTTTCCGTCCTTTAATACAACTACTCTGTCTGCAGTTATTTCAACACATTCCATATCGTGGGTTACTACAATTGAAGTAATATTTCTTTCTTTCTGTATATTTCTGATTAATCTACTTATTTCCCTTGACGTTGCAGGATCAAGACCCGTCGTGGGTTCATCATACAAAATAATCTCAGGTTGTAATATTAAAGTTCGTGCTAACCCTATCCTCTTTCTCATCCCGCCCGATACTTCTGACGGCATTTTATTTATAGCTTCGAGCAATCCAACCTCTTCTAAAGATTTTTTTACCCGTACTTCAAGTTCATTCTTTGAAAGTTTATAATGTCTCTTTAAAGGAAACTCAAGATTTTCTCGCACACTCATCGAATCATAAAGTGCTCCGCTCTGAAAAAGAAAACCTGTTTTCTTTCTGAATGCATTAAATCCTTTTTCAGACATAGAAAATATATCGTCTCCAAAAACTATAACTTCACCATTTTCAGGTATTAGGAGACCTATAATACATTGTAAAATCACAGATTTTCCGGTTCCTGACTTTCCAAGTACTACTATTGTTTCTCCTCTCTTTACATTGAGGTTGATATCTTCAATAATACGTGTACTATTGAAAGATTTGTTCAAATGTTTAATTTCAATAATATATTTATACTTATCAATCATTAAATGAGAGTTGAAAGTTGAACCATTATTAAATCAATTAGAATTATTAAAAGAGAAGATAAGACTACAGATGAATTTGCAGCAATTCCTACACTTTCTGTACCTCGCGAGCAATTATAACCTTTGTAAGAACCAACAATACCTATAGTAAATCCGAATAGAAAAGTCTTAAGAAATGACGGTAATACGTCAATAAATCCCAACACATTAAGTGCGGTCGTAAAGTATAACTGAAAGTTTGTGTTACTGATTAATTTCATTGCAATATATCCTCCGTAAAGGGCTAATAGATTGGCGTATACAATTAATAGAGGAACACCGATTGTAGTTGCAATAACCCTTGTGACCACTAAATACCTGAAAGGACGTACCGCTGAGACTTCCATCGCAAAGATCTGTTCTGTCACTTTCATTGAACCGAGTTCAGCACCAATAGCAGATCCCATCTTACCAGCACATATTAAAGATATAATAACAGGCCCTATTTCACGAAGTATTGAGACAGATAATAGTGAAGGTATCATTGCATCTGCACCAAAAGATCCAAGAGTAGGCTTTAATTGCAATGCGAGTGTTAATCCAATAATAATGCCTGTTATACTAACTAATGGAAGGGAATTAACTATTAGATAATAGAACTGTCTTGATATCTCTCGAATTTCGAAAGGAGGTTTCAATGATTCTCTAAAAAAACGCAGGCTAAAAAGAACTATAAGTCCTGCCTCGCTTATTTTAATTTTTATTAACTTAGTATATTTCATCTTCTCAAAATTTTTTTCTTACTTTGCTTCCGGTGAAAGGATTTGCGATTCCAAACATTACACCAAATGAAAAATCAAATAAATTCCCTTTCAAGTCCTGCATTAAAGTAAATCTAAATTTTGCATTTGGATATATGAGTAGCTTATTATTTCTTATTGAATACCCGATACCAATTTCTGGAGATATTCCGCTTAATGAAAAATCCGTAAAATAAGATAATCCAAAAGTGACTGCGGATGATGTTTGCAATGTGTTCGATGGCTCTATATCTTTCAGTAAATAATCATATTTGTACCCGAGTCTAAAATGCTGTGTATTCTCTTCTCTGAAGATATAGGCATAATCAGCTGAAATCCTGTGCTCGCCAAAGTGACCAAATCCAACAGAGAATTCTTTATTAAAACCAAGATTTATCCTATCATTTTCGAACAGTATTATTGGATTTAAAAGATAAATTATAGAAGCAAACACTATAGAATAAGGAAGAAAAGAATCAGCCGTTTTCGAAACCGAGAATGAATTTTTGTTGGATAGATCATATTTCTCTAAACTTTGACAAAATAAAGAATTGGAAGAATTTATAAAAACTAATATTATGAAAAGTTTTTTCAATCTTTTTAATTGTTTGACAGATTATTAAGTTAATTAAAAATGTGAGATTTATAAATATAAAAAACAGGTATTAGTACTTTAGATATTAATCACTTTTACACACAATACTTTTATTAAAGGATATATCTATTTAAAAATTAATGTTTTCATTCCGTTTTCAATCAAAAATCTTTTTATATGTATGACAGTATGGCTGTTTGCCGGTAACCTCATAATAATCCTGATGATAACCTTCTGCTTTCCAGAATTTATTAGCTTTCTTAATTTCTGTCGATACTTTGTAACCTTTTTCCGTTAATATTATAATTAACTTTTCCATTACTTTTTTCTGCTCATCAGTTGTATAGAAAACCCCTGAGCGGTATTGTGTTCCAACATCAGGACCTTGTCTGTTTACTTGTGTGAAATCATGTATCTCAAAGAAAAGTTTAGCTAATTCTTCAAATGAAATAATTTCGGGATTGAATAATATTTCAAGGACTTCAGCATGACCTGTTTTTCCAGTACAGACTTCTTCATAAGTCGGATTTTCTTTAACTCCACCAATAAAACCGACAGTAGTTGATATTACACCATTCTTTTTCTTCATTAGATACTCTACACCCCAGAAACACCCTCCCGCAAAATAGGCTGTTTCAGAATTCTGTGAATCTTCTTCAAATACCAGTGATATTGAATTGACACAATGCCTTGTGTTTTTTTCCGTAAATCCTTCTCCCATAAAAACATGCCCCAAGTGCCCCCCACAGTTACTACAGATAATTTCAGTACGCAATCCATCCGTATCAAGTACACGATTTACAGCACCTTTAATTTCAAGATCAAAACTGGGCCATCCGCAGTGTGAATCAAATTTATTCTCAGATTTAAACAAAGGTGCATTGCATCTTTTGCAACAATAAGTACCCTTTCTCTTATTGTCATTGTATTCCCCTGAATATGGTCTTTCAGTACCTTTGTTGACTAAGACATATTCTTCTTCAGGTGTAAGTGTTTTATATTTGTTAATAGAGTCCATGTTATTTATGTTTGTGTTTAATAATTTAGATACTGACCTATCCTGCAAGCAACCGGTTAATGATAAGGTTAGGTATAAAAATATTAGGAATATATTGCTTTTCATAATATTCAAAACGGAATTTATACTGAATAAATTCCGCTATTCCTTCCTTCTAAAAATTCATTATTTCCCGGATTCTTCTTCCTGAAAGTTCTTCTTCAGTGAGTCAAGAGCATGTTGATATTGTAGTAATTGTTCTTCTTTAAGCTTATTGACTTCATTAAGACTATCAAGTGTTTTATCATTAATTTGATTTAGTGTCTTCAGAGAATCTAAAGATATCTTAAGATTCTTAATATCCTCATTCAACTTACTTGAATCGGATGGAGAACAACCAATGAGAAACATAATTGGAATAATCAAAAAGTATATGTGCTTCATAATCATAAATTTTATTAAAGTTAGTTATATTAAGAAGAATATTCAAACAATAAACATCCTACATAAAAATGCTTAAATATTTGGATATGTTATCAGTTTTAGAATTCAAATACGGTTAGCAAAACTTATTAATTTAGAAGGATATTCGTTGAACTTTACTTTCAATCTTTGGGATCGAGTGATTTAGTAATAATAAGATTTTAAAATAAAGCTATAATTAAAAATTAAAAAACGAAAAACGATTATTTTTGATTACTTCTGCTCCCTGGTTTAGTTACTTGAATAGCAGCCAGCCATTCCGGTAATTCTTCTTCAGCATATTTAATTACATCAAATTTTGCTAAGGATATCTGCTTGGTTTTGAAATCAATCCTGCCATTAGAACGGTCAATTATAAATCCAACACCTGCAAGTTCACAAAAAGAATCCCTAACAATATTTATTAATTCAAAGACACTTCCGCCGGTTGTGACAACATCTTCAACACACAATACTCGGAGTCCATTATCTAACGAAAAGCCTCTTCTTAATTTCAGCTTGTTTTCTACTCTTTCTGCAAATATACTTCTTTTATTCAAAATTCGTCCTACTTCCGTACCCAAAACTATTCCACCAATAGCAGGGCTTAGAATTATATCAATTTCATCATTAATAAAATAACTTGCAATTTGTTTCGCAAAGTTAGTAAGATATTCTGGGTACTGTAATACTTTAGCACACTGAAAATAATGAGGACTATGATATCCTGACGTAAGTATAAAGTGACCCTCAAGCAATGCCCCTGTTTTCTGAAATATTTCTATAATTTCTTCCTGTTTCATCAATGAAGTTTTACAAGTTTAACATTTTTAATTTTCTTTCCAAGAAACCTCTCTGCAATTTGGTGAAAATTATTCGGAGAATCAGTCACAAAATATTTATGCTCTCCATTTTTCTTCTTAGTACTAAGTAAGTTTCTTTTTGCAAGAATATTTTTAACATCTCTGGCTGTTTCTTCACCCGAATCAATCAATTTAATTCTGCTTCCCATCACTTTGCCTATTGTTTTCTTTAATATCGGATAATGAGTACATCCTAAAATCATTGTATCTATCTTTTGATTTTTAAATCCATGAAGATATTCCCATGCTGTAAGTTCAGCAATTTTATTATCAGTCCATCCATCCTCGGATAATTGAACAAACAAACTGCATGACTTTGAATGAACTTCAATATTCTTATTTATCCTTCTTATGCATTTACCATATGAGCCGGAATTAATCGTTCCCCGCGTACCAATTACACCAATTCTGTTATTCTTTGTTGCTTTGACTGCTGCTTCAGATCCCGGTACTATGACTCCAATTACCGGTATTCTTGTAACTTTCTGAAGAAACGGAACAGCAACAGACGAAGCAGTATTACATGCAACAACTACCATTTTTACTTTTTTAGAAAGTAAAAATTTAAGACATTCAATTGAATAGAGTATAACTGTTTCTTTAGATTTTGTACCGTATGGAAGCCGGGCAGAATCACCGAGATAAATAATATCTTCATTCGGAAGCGATTCAAATAGTGCTCTTGCAACCGTAAGACCTCCGATTCCTGAATCAAAAACACCAATCGGGCGTTTATGCAAATTTTTAATCTGTAATGAATTCACTAACTAATTTATTAAATTAAATTTAATTATTTCAAATTAATTATTTATAATTGTTTATTAAATGTATTAAATCAGGCAAGATTAAATAATGGAAGCAGTAATCTAAGAATAATCCAAATCAACAATCCGCCAATAACATCAAAAAACACTCCTGACCTTATCATTTTAGTAATTGGAACCATTCCCGACCCATAAACAATAGCATTTGGCGGAGTCGATACCGGAAGCATAAACCCCCAGCTTGCACCAATCGTAGCACCTATAGCAGGCGGGACAGGATTTAAATTTCCAGCAATACAAATGGATATCACGACAGGAACGATCATGTTGGCAGATGCAGTATTTGATGTTGCTTCGCTGACTATTATAGATATGAATATAGCAGCGAATGTAATTCCCCAAATTGTATCAAGTCCGCTAAAATTAATAAATGACGTCCCGAGATATTCAGCAAGTTTTGTTTCAAACATCAAATTACCGAGAGAAAGTCCTCCGCCAAACAGTATCAAAGTACCCCAATCAATCTTAATTGCATCCTTCCAGTTTACGGTAAACTCAAGTTTCTTGACTCGTACCGGGAGCAGAAAAAGTAAAGCCGCTCCAATTAAAGCAGCTATTGATTCAGGCAGATGGTCATTATAAATTTTATATTCAGATGAATCCGTTCCGTAAATCAATGCTAGGAAACCGGGTATTAGCCACAATATAACAGTTATTACAAAAGCAATGATTGCATTAAATTCCCCTGCTTTCATAGAACCAAGTTTATTCTTAAAATCAGATATAAAAACAGAGGAAGTATTTAATTTTGAAGTTTCGGGTTTGTTTAGATAGTATATCAGAATAAAAAGAAAGCCATACATTATTAAAAGCATTGGTAACGCTATCATAACCCATTGAAAGAATGATATTTTGAAGAAAGCAAATTTCTCAATCATAGCAATGCCTATCAAGTTAGGAGGGGTTCCAACCGGAGTTCCAATTCCCCCAATAGATGCAGAATATGCTGTCATTAACATCATAGCAGTGCCAAATTTAAATCTCTTTGGGTCTATTTCAATTCCTTTTTCATCTCCAATAATTTTAGCTACAGAAGACACAACACCAATAGCAATTGGAAGCATCATTGCAGTTGCAGCTGTATTACTTATCCACATTGAAATAAATGCAGTAATTGCCCCGAAAGTGAATAGTATTCTTCCGGTACTTCTACCTACATACTTTAATGATAGAATTTTCAAGGCAAACCTTTTGTCAATTCCATGCTTACTCATTGCAGAAGCAATAATAAAGCTTCCTAAGAATAGAAAAACTATTGGGTCTGCAAATGGAGCAAATATCTTCTTGACATCGGCGACATTAAAGACGACGCAAAGAACTGCTCCAATCAGTGATGTTGCAGGAATTGGGACAGCCTCAGTAATCCACCAAACGATTACCCACAATATTATCGCAGCAAGAGTATGTGCTTGATAAGAAATTGATGAATATGGTAAGAAGTAAAATATAACAAAAATAACAGGACCTAAGAATAGACCTAACTTATTACGCCATTTTTCAAATTTTTCTTCTAAAGGGGAAATAACTTCCTTCGGAAAAACTTCATCAACTGAATCCATTAATAGTGCAATTTAAACTAAAATAAGTGTTCTTGATTTCAGTATAAAGGAAATTAATTTTCTGTATTAATTTACACAATAAAATCATAATTTTACACATGATCGAAATTAGAAATATCAAGAAAAGCTTTGGCAATAAAAAGGTTTTGAATGGTGTAAACCTTACAATAAATAACGGCGAGACTCTGATAATAATAGGAAAAAGCGGCTGCGGGAAATCTGTATTATTAAAGCTCATAGTTGGTCTCCTTGATCCCGATGACGGCGAAATTATAATTGAGGGACAATCACTTCAAGGAATGAAAGGGAAAGATTTGTATTCAATTAGAAAGAAATTTGGCTTTCTATTTCAGGGTGCTGCACTTTTCGATTCGATGAATGTTGAAGAAAATGTAGGTTTAAGCTTAAGGGAGAACAAAAGATATCCGGATAAGAAAATATCGGAGATTGTTGCTAATAAATTAGAACTGGTTGGATTGCCGGGAATTCAGAAACAAAGTCCGGCTGACCTTTCAGGTGGAATGAAAAAGAGAGTTTCTCTCGCACGTGCAATTGCAGACGATCCTGAATTCATCCTGTATGATGAACCAACAACAGGTCTTGATCCTGTGATGAGTGATAATATAGACGAACTGATTCTCGACTTAGCAAAAAAGCTCAAAGTAACATCAATAATCGTTACGCATGATATTTTCAGCGTTATAGAAATTGCCGATAGAGTTGTTATGATGGAGGGTGGAATAGTTTATTTTTCAGGGACTCCTAAAGAGTTGTTTGAATCAAATGATTCAGTCATTAAGGAGTTTTTAAACCGAACCAATAAACAATTTAAGAAGTCTTAGTCTATAATTTCCCTAATCACTCCCCCGCCGATTACATCATCATCATCGTAAAATACAGCAGACTGACCCGGGGTTATTGATTTCTTTGGTTCATCGAATATTACTTTTACTGTGTCATTATCCGTCTGTTCGATGGCAGCAACAGAACCTTTATCTTTGTAACGTATCTTTACATTTGCTTTCATTGGATTCTTAATGTTAGCATACTTCATCAAATTAATTTCTTTTGCAATAAATCCCTTTTTATAAAGCCCTTGTTCGTCATCAATATAAACTCTATTACCTTCAGCATCTATCTTTGTGACATAAACGGGTTTACCTAAAGCAAGGTTCAGTCCCTTGCGCTGGCCAATCGTGTAATAAGGGAAGCCTTTGTGCTCACCGACTTTTTGATTGTTGTAAATTATTTCACCCCGGCTTAACTTTTCCTTAATTCCTTGAATTCTCGCTTCAAGTAGTTGCCTGTAATCGTTATTCGGCACGAAGCATATTTCCTGTGAATCGGGTTCGTTTGCAGTTTTTAGATCGAGTGATTCAGCAATTTTCCGAATTTCAGGTTTTTTAAAGTCACCGAGAGGAAAAAGAGTTCTGCTGAGCGCTTCTTGCGAGACTCTCCAAAGAGCATATGTTTGATCTTTACGTTCATCCTTTGAATTTGAAACATAGTATCTGCCATCTTCTGAATTAATCTTTGCATAATGACCGGTAGCTATGAAGCCGGCACCAAGTTCTTTCGCTCTGTCGAGCAGCACGCCCCATTTGATGGTCTTGTTGCAAAGTACACAGGGATTCGGTGTCTGGCCGCTCATGTATTCAGTAATAAAATTCTCAATTACTATTTGATTGAATCGTTCCGTAAAATCAAATGTATAGTGGGGTATGCCAAGCTTTGCGGCAACGTTTCCTGCATTGTAGATTGCTTCAAGTGAACAGCATCCTGAATCGTTAACGGGCAAATCATCATATCCCCAGGTCTTCATTGTAATGCCGATTAGATTATATCCCTGCTCTTTTAGCAGGGCTGCTGCGACTGAGGAATCAACACCGCCGCTCATGGCTACAACAACGGTTTTATTCGAATTAGTATTCATATAAATGTAAACGATTAGTGACCATAAAAAGTTAACTTTTTATTTCAATAAAATGCTTATATTCAGTAAAAGTATAGAATCAATTAATCATATAATAATATGAGTATTTTCTTTAAAGCAAGAGGTTCATCGTCTTTCGGTTTACTTTTAATCCGATTAGTAATTGGCTTTACTTTCCTTATCGCAGGCACGATTAAAGTGCTAAACCTTGAAGCGTTTGTTAACCACGTAAAATCTTTTGAGATATTTTCACAAAATGCTGCTTTCATTCTTGGGTTTATTCTTCCCTTCATGGAAGTTTTTTTCGGTGCACTCTATATTATTGGTTTCTTCACGCCGCTGACAAGCCTTGTTCTTACGGTTTTGACCATAAGCTTCTTAACTGCCGGCGAAGGACTTTTTACTGCACCTGAACCATTTACGCTGCCCGTCGGGGTTTATTACTTTATCATTCTCTCATGCACGTTAGCGACCCTATTCGGTGGCGCTGGTGTAGTTTCTTTCGATGCTTTATTCGATAAGAAAAGGAAAATAGCTGAGGTGCAAAAGCAGGAGCCAATAATTCCTGAATTAGTTAAACCACCGGAAGCGATTAAGGATGTCAGTTACACCGATTTAGAAAAGGAGAAGCCGAAGGCTGATGAGATTCAGTAATTAGAATTCTAAATTAATGCCCGCGTTGAAGTTTCTATTCGGAGCGGCGATTCTTTCAAGCTCCTGGTAGAACTTATCTGTGAGGTTATTAACGGCAACAAATAACGAGACGTGCTTTCCCAGAGTTTTTGAAAGCTTCATGTTCATTATGAAATAGTCTTTGGGTTCTTCATACTTATAGAAATAGACTTCCTCAATCTCGCTGACGTATTTTCCGTTAACATTTAGATTAAAGCCGAAGTAAAATAGATTAATGGTCGAATTTAAAAGGTGCCTGGGCTTATAGGGCAACAAATCGTCGCCTCTTCCCTGCGACAAGTCCCTTGCATCCAGATAAGTATAATCGAACTCAATGCCGTATTCGAATTTTTCCCCTAAGAAATTAGTGTGTGATTTATAATCTATAAGAAATTCGAATCCTCTCACCTGAGCTTTAGCGACATTTTGAACCTGAAATGGTCCGTTTGGAGTAGGTCCGATGTTGACGTACTGTATTAAGTTTTCATATACATTGAAGAAGAAGGAGACGTCGATGTTAAATCGCTTTTTGAATTGCTTTCTAAAGCCGATTTCAAGGGAAGTCATATCTTCCGGCATTAAATTAGGATTGTATATGAAGTTAAACCCTCCGAATAACTCCTTCTTAAAGTAGAGTTCGGCGATTGAGGGTGCTCTGAAGGCTCTTCCAAGAAGGAACCTATAAGAAGTGTTGTTCAATACAGGAGATTTTGACTGAGGGGAATAAAGAAGCGACAGCTTTGGACTAACTTTCAACTCCTCGAAACTACCAATGAATTTGTTATAATCGAACCTGCCGCCTATGGTTGCGGAAAGCACAGGTATTTCCTCCTTCATAAATATATTCCATTGTTCCTGAATGTATGCACCTATATTATACTGCTGCTGGTCGCCGTAAAGTATCTCTGAGGGTGAAGAACGAACAACATTCCATTGAAGGTCTATACCTCCAATCAAGTAATGTCTGTTATTTATATTGTAATCGACCTGTGATATATTGCCAAAGTTGTACGAGGTTATAAAAGTTTCAAAATTCTCTCCGGCTTGCCCGTACTCTATCGAGACAGGGTTTTTAGGATTATAAGTTGATTTGCTGTAAAGCTTATAATAGTAGAATCGGGAGTTATACTTTGTCTTTGAGTTTGCTACGGCGTTATAATTTACATCAACACTTTGTGTTTCCTTGTTAATTTTGTCGCCAATATAGTAGGGGTTTGTTTTGTAAGGCTCGGCATACTTCCCCGGGTCAACCCTCCAGTAGTGAGGGAAGCCGCTTTCGGAATTAGTATATTGAAGTGTTAGTTCAAGGTCGCGGTTTCCAAAAAGGTCATAAGTAAACTTGCCAAGACCGCTGTAGAATTTGTATTCAGTCTGCTCTGCATAGCCGTCGTTTTGCTTTATATCCAGATTTAATAGATAAGAAAACTTGTTCAATGTATTACTATGCAGGACATTTATCCCTTTAAAGCTTAAGAGTTTATCAGTAAACTTAAGACTATCGGAAAGTTTTTGGTAGAAGCCGGTGTTTAAGTTAACAGATGTGTAAGGTTTGTAAGTCGGCTTCTTTGTTATCACGTTAATTACCCCGCCAATAGCGCTCGAGCCGTATAATGACGAGAATGCCCCTTTAACAACTTCCGTCCTTTCGATGATTGAAACGGGTATCAATGCCCAAAGTGCTCCCTTTGAATCACCGGTAAGAGAAGGCCTTCCGTCAAGCAGGAGCAAGACTCTGTTTCCGATTCCTCCGCCCGCAACGTCCGAGCTTCCCCTTATAGATAATGCATTAACGTTTATTCCGCTTGTTCTGTTTATGGTTACTCCCTGCACATCTTCGAGAACCTGATCAAACGTTATTTTATTTTTACTATTAATATCCTCGGAAGTTATAAGAAAGATAGAGGAAGGCGTTTTCTGGAGTGTTTGTTCCGTCCTTGTTGCAGTAACGTTTATCTTTTCTGTTTCAATCCATGCGGGCACTATATAAATGTTCAGTATTTTTTGCTCGGAAGGCTCTATCATTATATCGGTTTTGTATTCATCATAACCGATTCTACTAACGGTTAATGTATATTTGCCCTGTGTTAAATTAGTGAAAGCGTACTTGCCGTTTAATTCCGATTCTGTTTTGTAAATATTGTTGGTCTCGTTATTCTTTAACTGAACAACCGCTGAAATAACAACCTCATGAGTCTCATCATCAATAACGAGCCCGGTTAATGATCCGGGCTTGTTATCAGCAAACATATATCCATTTATGAAAAGTATGAAGAAGATTATTATTCCCGCTCTCATGAATTAGACTGTTAGAACGTATATATTTTACTCGTTGTGTCAGTCCATGACAGGAAGTCAATTCCTCCCACGCCTGTATTGCCCTGTATCGACACGCGCGCATTAGTTGTATCGAATATCTGAGCAGGATTATGCGAGGTGTCGCTTCCATACTTCCCCAGACCGTAAACCGATCCCGATGTGTAAGGAAGTCGTATATAAGCACTGGTAACCGTGTAAAACCCGTTGGCAGGCACCAAAATTTTATAGTCAACAATGAGCTTACCGCTTTCAACCTTTGGGAATATCTTCGAACTTGCCGACGCGGGACCCATTGGCGGCCATTGTGCAAACGCTGATATATTGTAATAGCCGTTTGCTGTATCGGTAAACTTGTAATAGCCTGACGTATCCGGAAATGTAATCCTGCCGTTGATTGTTAATTGGTCATAAGACGTGCCTGATGGCGATGTTAAGTTGTCATCACTGCTGCAACTGTAAGCAAGTGATAATAAAGATATAAGCACCACGCCAAACGCGGTGTTTGTTAATAGCTTTTTCACAGAAATTTCTCCTTTTCTTTTTAGATATTTGGAATATTAAAATATTAAACACAAATATTTACAAAAAGATTTGTATAAAAGGAAATAATATTTCTTACAGACTTTGCGAATTGATTATTATTATATTATACTTATATGAAACTATATGAATCAATGTCGTAAGTAATTTTAACTGATTTGATGTGCTTTATGTTTTCTTTCACATGTCGGAATGCATCTATTAAAAGTCTGCCGGAAGGATCGGTCTTCTTTGAGGACTTAACAATAACATGAAACCTGTGTTTGTCTTTTATCTTCGAGATTAACGGCTGTACTACGCTTCCGACAAAAAGATACTTTGAATGTTTGAATCCCTTTAGGAGGTCGTATATCTCAATCGCGGCTTGCTTGCTTTCCTCGTAAACCTTCGACTTCACTTCGATAAGAGCAATCCGCGAGAAGGGTGGGAATCCTGCTTCTTCGCGTGTCTTAATCGTGCTGTGGTAAAAGCCATCGTAGCTATGCTCGCGAACATTATCAAAAAGTTTGTACTCATAGTGCCGCGTTTGAATATAAACCTCGCCGCGCTTATCGCTTCTGCCGCTTCTTCCCGCAACCTGAGTAAGCAATTGGAATGTTTTTTCCTCCGCCCTGAAATCAGGCAGGAGCATTCCTATATCAGCATTCACAACACCCACAAGTGTAACGTTCGGGAAATCGAGTCCCTTCGAAATTATCTGAGTACCGACAAGTATGTCAATCTCGCCTTTCGCAAATTCATTGAGGACCTTCTGATACTTATATTTAGACGTCATTGTATCGGAATCCATCCGCTCGATGCGGGCGTTTGGAAACACAACGTTAAGCTCTTCTTCAATCTTTTCTGTACCAGCCCCGCCTTCGACAAGCTTCGTGCCTCCGCATTCGGGACAAGACGTAATTTTCTTCTCGGTAAACCCGCAGATGTGGCACTTAAGGTAATCAATGTTCTTGTGGTACGTTAGCGAGATATTGCATCTGTTGCATAATTCAACGTGTCCGCAGACAATGCACTCAATATAGGAATGATAACCTCTGCGGTTTTGCAAAAGCATAACGCTTTCCTTCTTTTCAAGCCTGCTCTTTACGGCATAGAGCAATTCCCTTGAAAGAAACCTGTTCCTTAATTTGTCTATGACATCATCTTTCTGAAAACCGTCGGTCCTCGAAAGGTTCTTCATATCAATAATCTTTACGTATGGAAGCGAAGCATCGGTTGCCCGCGAAGTAAGCTTAAGCAGTTTATACTTCCCCGATTTAGCGTTGTAATAGCTTTCCACAGAAGGCGTCGCAGAGCCAAGAATGACGACGGCGTTGTTCAGCTTTGCCCGAATCACAGCCATGTCGCGGGCATTGTATCGCGGTGAATTCTCCTGTTTGTAAGAAGACTCGTGCTCTTCGTCAACAACTATAAGACCTATGTTCTTCAAAGGAGCGAATAACGCCGAACGCGGACCGATAACTATCTTAATTTTGCCTTCTCTGATTCCGATAAAATTATCAAGACGCTCCCCGTCGGAAAGTTTGCTGTGTATCACGCCGACTACATCGCCGAACTTATGCTTAAACCTTGCAATGAGCTGAGGTGTTAAGGATATTTCGGGAACAAGCACGATACCCGTCTTGCCTGCTTTGATGACTTCAAGCAAAATGCGTATATAAACCTCCGTCTTACCGCTGCCGGTAATGCCATGCAGAAGAAACGGCTGGAACTTGCTTTCGGTTACATGCTTAAGAATCTCTTCGAAGCAAACCTGCTGCTCGCTATTAAGGGTAAGATACTTTTCCTTCTCCTCGAAAAGCGACGCGGGCTTACGAAATCTCTTAACCTCGAAAACTTCAAGAAGCTCTTTCTTTAATAACGAATTAACGGTCGAAGCAGAAAACTTAAACTTCTTCGTGAGCTCGGCTAATTCTATCCTGTCATTATCCATGAGCATCTTCAATAACTCTTTCTGCCTATCAACCTTTATCTTGTTATCCCTGAAGACCTCCTCCGCATCGTTGTTCTTAAACTTTCTTCTTACGTACTTCGTAAATGCCTCCGCCGTCACGGAAGAATAAGACTGTTTCTTCTCAATTACGTTATGCTTAACAAGATACTCAATGTAATATGAAAGATTTGAACCAATCTTTTTCTCAAGCTGCTTGCGAGTCAATGATTTGCCTTTGGAAGCGGAGATAGCCTTAACAACATCGTACACAACGGGATTAGGCTTCTTCAATCTGTTTAGGTTTTTATAATGCTCGGCGGAGAGATAATAGAAAACTTCACTGTGAACGGAGATATTCTGAGGAACAAACAGGGAGACTATTTCGCCAAGTGGCGATAAATAATAATCTGATATCCATTTGGCAAAATCAATCATCTCTTTATTAAGAACTGGCTCGGCATCGAGAACGGAAAGCACCTGTTTTAGATTATCAACGCCGGCTCTGTCTGTAAAAGAAATAACATAACCCGTGAGTGTCCTGTTGCCGAAGGGAACAAGCACACGCGAACCTATACTTAAATCGTTCGCGAGGTAATCGGGCACGACGTAAGTGTAAAGCCCGTCGACGTGGGCATCAATAGCGATATGTGCAAATAGGTCTTTCAATCTCCATACTTCTAAGCTTTAGACAAGAATTTATTTCTTAAGAAGTAAGATATATTAGCTGTTGCAAGCGATACAATAACTCCAATAATGACATACCATGTATAAGCAATCGTTGTGAAGTAAATCACGA
This sequence comes from Ignavibacteria bacterium, assembly GCA_041649015.1. Taxonomy (NCBI): domain Bacteria; kingdom Pseudomonadati; phylum Ignavibacteriota; class Ignavibacteria; species Ignavibacteria bacterium. Next base: position 153,243 of record JBAZNU010000002.1, on the reverse strand, counting down.
ACACCATAGAAATTATACTCAAAATAAATCCCCAGATCGCGTCAGTCTGATTAACACGCTTGAAGAACAAGCCAAGAAAGAAAGCCCCCAGCAAGCCGCCGTACGTAAACGATGCAATCGAAAGACCAATCTCCACAACAGGGTTTGTTGAATCACGAAACAGCATAGCACCTCCAATCAAAATAACCCCCCAGAACAGCGTGAATATCTTTGACCAGAAAATTTCCTTTGATCTGAACATATCCGACTTAACAGTTGCAAACAAATCGAGGTAAGTTGACGACGCAAGCGAGCTGATTGCGGAAGAAAGCGTGCCCATAGCCGACGCAAGCACACCTGCTATAACAAGACCCGAAATTCCCGATGGAAGGTTCTCAACAATAAACTTCGGAAAGATTTCATCCGATGACACGAGGTTCAAACCTGTCGAGCTGAAAATCAACGACTTGAAATCGGCACCGTGGTAATACGCATAAAGACAAAGACCAAGGAACATGAAGAAAGCAAACTGCAAAACAATAAGCAAAGCATCGAGCATGAGCGCCCTCTGGCTTTCCTTTTTACTCTTACACCCCAGCAGACGCTGAACAAGCAGCTGGTCTGTTCCGTGTGATGCCATAGTCAGGAAAGTACCTCCAAGCAAACCCCCGAAAATCGTGTACGGGGACGCAAGAAACATAAAGAAACTGTTGCCAAAATCGAAATTGAAGACTTTGAACTTATCGAGCCCGTTCACCGATGCATAATGGAAGACGTCGCTCACACCATTCGGCAACGCATAGATAGCAACCATCATCGCGGCGATAGCTCCGCCTATATAAATAAACAACTGAATAACGTCCATCGAAACAACGGCTTTGATTCCTCCGAGGTAAGTGTAAAGCAGAGTGAAAATTCCTATGATTGCAATGCTTGTGGGATAATCGAGACCTGTAATAATATGAACGGGAATGGCAGTAGCGAAAAGCCTGACACCGGACGCAAGAACTCTCGTAACAATGAACACCGAAGAGGTGAGTTTTCGTAGTTTCTGACCGAAACGCTGTCCGAGGAAATCATAAGCGGTTACAATATCGCCTTTATAATAAGCCGGGATAAAAATTATCGTTACAAGCAGACGGCCAATAAAGTAACCGATGATTAATTGCATAAAAGTCATGTCGCTTTTGTACGCAAGACCGGGAATACTGATAAACGTCAGAGTGCTTGTTTCGCTGGCGACTATGGAAAAGCCTACAGCCCACCACTTCATTTCCTTACCGCCGAGGAAATAATCTTTAGTTGTCTTCTGTTTTCTGGCAGTGTATAAGCCTGCAAACACTGTCGCAAGAAGGTAAACGATAACGATTACATAATCAACGAGTGAAAATTTCATTTCATATAACCTGTTCTATATGTTGAATTTCTCTTTAAGATAGTAAGACTTCTCGTGTAAACAAATCTTACCTGCTTCAACATAAGGGTCGTGCTCGAAAAATACAGTGTAGTTATTTTCGTATATTTCTTTAAGGTATTTTCTCTTTTCTTCGAGTGTAACCAGAGGAAATAAGTCATAGCCCATGATGTATGGAAGAGGAATATGCGAAGCCATAGGGATGAGGTCAGCAACAAACAAGAAAGTTTCATCCTCATCGGATACTTTAACCATTTGCATGCTTCGCGTATGACCATTCAAAGGAAGTAAAGTAATAAAGTCATCAAACTTATATACTTCGTTTAACACTTTTATTTGTTTTGCTTCAATAATAGGTTTATAATTCTCGGGGAAGAAGCTTGCTTTATCGCGTTCCGAGGGGTTCAAAGCCCAGTCGAGGTGTTTTTCCTGAACGTAATAAACAGCATTCTTAAAAGTAAGTTCGGGCTTCTTATCCTCGTTAAAGAAAGTAGCACCGCCTGCATGATCAAAGTGAAGATGAGTGAATATTACGTCCGTAATATCATCGGGCTTAATGTTCAGATTGGCGAGACCTTTCTCGAGTGTATATTCGGAATAATCGACTCCGTATATTTTGTTCAGTTTATCGGACATCTTATGACCTATGCCTGTATCGACAAGAATCTTTTTATCATTGCTTTCGAGAAGAAGAACGCGAGTACACATTTCAATTCTGTTCGAATCGTCAGAAGGATTAGTCTTATTCCAGAGAACTTTAGGGACGACTCCGAACATAGAGCCGCCGTCGAGTTTAAAAAGCCCTGCCTGAATAGAATGTATTTTATAATCGCCAATAATCATTTATTGAATTTTAAGTTAATAAAAAACCCGTTATTTATAAAACAAACAACGGGTTAATTAAAATCCGGAATATATTTTAGAGAGCAAACCTTACGCCTGAGAAAAAAGTAAAGTTTGATGTTGTGATTTTTTCAACTGACTGACTGCTCATCAGATTATTAAGTCCACCATATTTGAATGTTGTTCCGAATATAACGCTGAATGGGTAAAGGAAAACATAGTTAGCAGTAAGAGTTGCATCGAGACCTAAATCGAAATTTTTATAACCAATATTTCCATAAGTATTGCTGGGCTGTGACATTAAGAAACCCATGTAAGGACCACCCGTAAACCAAAGACCAACATCTTCAGAAACCATACCGCCGATGTTTAAGAATAACGGGATAGTCAGATAGTTAGCGGGAAGATATCCGCTTTTCGCTGAAGTGTCAGCGCTTGTGCTTGCGTCAGTAGTTGTTGAACCTGAGACAGAAGGTTTCTGGAAGCCAAAACTTTTTCCGTCGAATGAAAGACCTGTCGTGAAATTTAAAAGTCCGAATACATTCATGTAAACGAGACCTCCGACTGTATAACCGAGTTTTGCTTCTTCTTTAACGACTGTTCCAGTAGTAGTTGTAATGTTAGGTGTTGTAGAGCCGACACCAAGTTGGAAGTCAACATAGAATGACACGGGCTTTCCGGACCTGTAGTTAAACTCCTTAAGAGCTTTTTTATAGTCATCTTTAAATTTCAGGTTAACTTTAAACTCATCCTCACCGAATGGTTTATACGGGTCTTTATCTGCGTAAGCATTCAAAGTGAATGACAGCACAAATAAAGCGATAAGAAGTTTAGCAAATGATTTCAATTCATCTCCTTTTTATTTTATAGTTTATTAAATTCTTCAAGCTTATTTGATTCCGACTCCCAGTCGGCAGTCAATTTTTCAATCTTGTCTGCAATCTCAAGATATTCAAATTTAATTTCAACTGCAAAATCCGCATCTTTATAAAAATCGGTTTTACTCATTTCGTTATCAAGGTAACTTTTCCTCTGCTCGAGTTCTTTTATTTCAGATTCGATTGCAGCAAGACGTTTCTTTACGGGCAAAGTAAGTTTATTCAATTCTTTCTTCTTCTTCTTTGCTTCTATTCCTACCTGATAATTATTCTTCACTTCTTTCTTTTCTTCAATATCTTCTTTTATTAATACATTATCGCTTTCAATTTCGTTCAGGTATTCGGAAGATTTTCCGAGGTATGTTTTAATACTTTTATTCTTTACTTCAATAATCTTATGAATGATACCGTCTATGAATTCTCTGTCGTGAGATACTATGATTACTGCACCTTCATACTTTGCAAGAGACTCCTGCAGAACTTCTTTTGAGCGGATATCAAGGTGGTTTGTGGGCTCGTCAAGAATGAGCAGGTTGGATGGTTCAATAAGCATCTTTGCAAGAGCGAGACGGGATTTTTCGCCTCCTGAAAGTACTCCGACCTTCTTAAACACATCGTCACCCTGAAAAAGAAAACCGCCGAGAATGTTCCTGATTGCAGCCTGTGTTTCTGTGCTGTTTGCTTCTTCCATAATTTCCAGAGCATTTTTGTCGGGATTCATTTCATCCGCCTGATTTTGTGCAAAGTATTTTGGTATGGCATTATACCCGTATTTAACAACGCCTGAATTATATTTTTCTGTACCTGCGATTATTCTTGTGAGGGTTGACTTCCCTGCCCCGTTTTTACCCACAATGGCAATCTTCTCACCGCGCTCTATCATAATGTCAACATCTTCGAGAACATTCTTTTCGTAATCGTAAGATTTCGTAAGACCTACAATCTCTATAAGAATCCTTCCTGAATGAACTGCGGGAGGAAACTTAAACTTAATTTTTCGGGCTTCATCTTCAAGTTCAACCTTTTCGATTTTTTCAAGCAATTTAATACGGCTTTGCACTGCACGGGCTTTAGTTGCCTTGTATCGAAAGCGCTCGATGAACCTTTCCTGTTCCTGAAAATATTTCTGCTGATTCTTGAACTGATTTTCGAGAAGTTCTTTTCGTTTCGCCTTTTCCGCAACGTAAAAGTTGTAATTGCCGCTATAAGTATTCATATCGCCATTGTGGATTTCAATAGTTTTTGACGATATATTATTCAGGAATTCTTTATCGTGTGAGACAACGACAATTGCACCTTTGTAGTTGATAAGATAACGTTCAAACCAAATTAGGGATTCAAAATCGAGATGGTTTGTCGGTTCATCGAGTAAAAGAACAGTGGGATTTTGCAGTAGAAGTTTGGAAAGCTCTATTCTCATTTGCCACCCGCCGCTGAAAGTTTCAACATCTTTATCGAATTCATCCTCTTCGAAACCAAGACCTATAACTACCTTTTCTACCTGAGACTTAAGCTTATGACCTTCAAGTAAACTAAACCTATCCTGAAGTTCGGAATAGGTAGTCAGTAGATCGAAATAGTCTTCGGATTCAGTATTATCAAACAGCTTCATTTCAGTCTCAATCTGTCGGATTTCATCTTCAATGTTTTTGATATCTTCGACAGAATCATAGACCTCGTCGAACAACTTCTTACCTTTTAACCTGACTGTTTCCTGCGGGAGATATCCGATTGTGGAATGTTGAGATTTGATTAATTTACCGCTATCCTGATTAAATTGACCAGCGATAATTTTAAGTAAAGTACTTTTACCGGCTCCATTAACACCGACGAGTGAGACCCTGTCTTTACCTCCAAGACGCAGACTAACATCATCAAGCAGCTTACGTGTACCAAAACTAACCGATATATTCTCTAGAATTACCATACAATCAGTGAAAATACTTAAAATTGATAGAATTAGAAATGGGGAAAGTGATAATTCAGACGGAAATATATTAGAAAATTAAGAAAATCCTTAAATACGGAAGATTTATTTCAATTTGAAAGGTATTACCAGTGATGGACTGGAATACGGCTCTACTTCAAGCGAAATACAGGAGAAATACCTGAGGTATAGGTACTATAATTGTACAATTATCGTATTATTACTGGACTTTTACCGTAAAATTATGAGAAATGCTGTTTTTTGATATGTTTAAGCTATTTTTACAGTAGATTATATCAACCTATATAATAAAATAATGCTATAATAGCTTAATTTTAAGGCATTATTAATGTAATAATATTTTTTGCTAATGTCAAGGGGAATAATTTGGATTTTTAGAAAGTTGAGAATCAAAATTTTGCAGTATTAATATGATTTTTATTGAACATTAATAATAAAGTTAAGATTAATATTTCCATGTTTTAAGCAAGAGTTATTAATTATTTTGTGAAAACTGAAATTTTAATATCAAAACAAAATCGGATATATGGATGAGGGCTGCGGTGCTGGGAAGCATCTGGGCATCTATTGAAATAATTGTGGGTAATTTTCTGCATGGTTTCAGAATGCCGTTTACGGGAGAGATTTTAACATTCTTCGCAATATATTTTCTGACAGCAGCAAGTGTAAGATGGAAGTTAAAAGGCTTGATATGGCGAGCAGGTCTTATATGTGGAATGATGAAGTTCTTCACACCCGGAGTGAAGGTTTTTGGTCCTATTATTGGAATAGTATCAGAGAGTATTATGCTTGAGATTGCTTTGAGAATTTTTGGCATGAATGCTTTAGGGTTTATTCTTGGCGGCGGACTTACTTTGTGTTTGCCGCTGATACAGAAACTTGTTAACCTGCTGATTGTGTACGGCTGGAACCTGATAGTTGTTTTTGATAAGAGCATTGAATTCCTTTTTAAACTTATCAACTTAGAAAATACAGATTCGATTGTTGTGCTACTTGTATTACTTTCGATAAACTTTGTGTTCGGAGGACTCGCGGCAACACTCGGTTATGTATCGGGAAAGAAGAATACAGTCTTTGACTTTGAAGACAAAAATAACAGTTTTTTCAGACCTACTTTGGTTTATGAAAAGAAGGAAGGAATCGGATTAATATATCTGAATATAATTGTTAATGCGGGCATAATAATTACAATTCTATTTTTTATTAAAGAGTATCTCTTGGTGTGTTCGGTGCTAATTGTGAGTTATATTGTGTACGTAATTTTTAGATACAAAAATTCAAGAAGGATATTCAGGAATTACAAGCTTTGGCTGCAGATACTAGTATTTACAGGGCTTACGACATTTGTATTAACTTTTGTTTTGAATACTGAATTGGATAAGTCGATATTAACAGGCATAGAAATGTTTTTAAGAGTACTGCTTATAACCGTTGGCTTCAGTTCGATAAGTTCAGAGATTAGCAAGAATACATTTACATCGTTTCTTCACGGGAAATTGAATAAAAACTTTTCGGAAGCTCTTAATCTTGCCTTTGCAGCAGTACCCGAGATTATCAATACATCTAAGGGAATAACTTCCATTCTTAATCCGGGTAGGTTTATCAATGAACTTACCTATCTGACTGATGTCTGGCACGAAAGGTTTAAGGCAATGACGAAGCAGATAATTATTATCACAGGTTCACAGGGTAAAGGAAAAACGTCATACATCGAAAACATGATAGACAATAGAACAACCGGTGTTTATTCAAAAGTGATTTATGATAATGATGTGAGGATTGGATATGATGCCGTTATAATTAATGGTAACAAAAGAATGCCATTATGCAGAGTTGACTATAATTCAGGTTTGAGACTTGGGAAGTTTGGTTTTTATAAGGAAACTTTTAGAATGATAACAGATAAAATTATGAGTTGGGACAAGAACTCGTATGACAAGATAATAATAGATGAAATAGGTCTTTTGGAAAAGGATAAAACGGGATGGTATGATTTGATGACATGGGCTAATTCCGAAAAAGATATAAGGTTAATTATTTCGGTGAGGAAGGATATAGTAGAAGGAATCATAGAATATCTTAGCGGAAGAGATTATGAGGTTGTTGATTTGGACTTAAGAATAGAGAAAAGAGCGAACGCTGAAAGAACTGATTTTATATGATTTTCACTGGAATAGAATTCAAATATAAAAGTTTTAAAATTATTTTATTTCCAGTTACGGAGGGCATTCAGCAGAGCCAGCTGCATATTCGGATGTGATGACATGTGTCCAGCTTCGGGAATGAGATGGAATTCAGAATGCGGAACAAGCTTATGCAGTTTCCAAGCATTAACGGGAAGGCAGACGAGGTCATTCATACCGTGTATAATAGTTAAAGGTATTCCGCTGATTCTACCTATATTTCTAAGAATCTCTTTGTCTTTGAGGAAAAATCTGTTTGCCTGATAATAAATGTTAAGACACATTTCGATATAAACTTTATCAAAGTTGGACATCGCTTCTTCGAAATCTTCTTCAGAAACGTTGAAGAAACTGTATTCATAATCTGCGAGAAGACGACACCACTTCTTTCTCCCCTTTTTATCTGATGATTCGAAAAGATGGTTAATTCTTTGCTGTAAAGTACCTTTACCCTTTGGTAATGATCTAATAAGATTATTCCACTTTACGGGAGAAAATCTTGCAGCACCATCGGCTCTGTAGAAATAATCCTGTTCTTCGTAAGTACAAGTAAAAATGCCGCGGAGTATCATTTGCTTAATATTTTTTGGAAATTTTTCTGCATACAATAAAGCAAGAGTTGAACCCCACGAACCTGCAAAAATAGAAATGGGTTTTAAAATGTTCAGATGGTTACGAAGCTTTTCTATATCATCAATTAGAGCCTGAGTGTAATTCTCTTTTAATTCTCCGAGGGGTGTGCTTTTTCCGCAACCACGCTGGTCGTGAGTAATTATAAAGTACTTTTTCGGGTTGAACCAGCGTGCATCATTATCATCACAGCCGCTACCGGGACCGCCATGGATGAAAAATACAGGATTTCCTTTTGGATTACCATAGAGCGCATATCTTATTCTATGAATATTGCTGACCTGAAGATAATCTTCGTCAAACGGGTTTAGAGCAGGAAACATTTTTAATGTACGCATGTTATCGGATAAATTTATTTATTGTTACTAAAAATAAATAATAAAATATTCAAAATTGTATATTAATTAAATTTAGATTAAACATAGAGAATTTTCCATTCAAAAGAAAGCTGTAATAAAAAAGCGGCTTCCAAGAAAGCCGCTTTCTGAATGCAGAATTTATTATTACAGATTTATTTAATAAGCATCATACGTTTCACGTCGGAGAATGACCCAGCATTAAGAGTATAGAAATAAACACCGCTTGAAAGCTGTGAGCCATCGAAAGTAATAGAATGATCACCGCCGTTCATATTGCTGTTCAATAATGATTTTATGAGTCTTCCTGACAGGTCAAAAACATTAATGGAAACGTTACCCGAAAAGTTTTCCGGTAAAACAAAGCTAATGCTCGTTACCGGGTTGAACGGATTCGGGAAGTTTTGCCTGAGAGTAAACACTTCTGCGACTTTATCTTCATCTTCATTAATTTGTGCAAACGGATTCATTGAACCACTTCCTATTACTGGAAAATCAACGTAAGAATTTGCACTTAGATAAATCTTGTTAGTGAAATTTGTCATAACAGGCAGAACATAAGGATTCGTACCAAGGAATTGATAATTCCAACGTTGGTCGAGGTTAGTCATAACGATTCTTATTTTACTACCCGGCTGGAAAATATGTGCATGCGAATTTCCCGGGATTGTAACTTGTTTACGAACGTTTACAGTATTATTTCTGTCAGTAAAATTAATGCTGGTAATATACTTTGCCACACCCGAGCTACTAACTTCAAATATCTGGAAATTAAACTGTGCGACTACTTTATTTGAGATATAATCGAGTCTCAATGTCGGAGTACCTATCATTTTCATACCATTCTTAAGCACCGGTGATTCATAAATTGTTGAATCTTTCACAAAGTTATTTTTAAATCTTGTACCTTCGAATTCATCGTTAACTATCTGCTTCATAGTGTACGAATTCTTGATAGTGTTTTTCAAAGGATTTGTTGCATTCTGATTATTGTTAACGGTTGTTTTCAATTTCTTGTTGGCATTGAAATACAAGCGGTAATTAGCAATATTCTGCGGGGGCCAGACGCTTGAGCTGTCATGCTTATAAGACCACATGTTTCCGTTTACCGGGAAGGTGGTATAAGCATAATGAAATTTAGGACGAGTCAGAATGTTATTTTGATAACCGAACAGCCAGTAGAAAAACCATTCATTAAAGAAATTCATGTGCCACTGGTCTTCTTCCCACGATGTATCACCGCCATGACCCATAACTGCACCGAAATAGTAACGTGATGGAGCTGTCATTATCGGGATTCCATTTATGTTTCCAATAGCATTAAAAAACATATCCTGCCATGAATTCTCCAGAACTATTGGTATTCGATTATTTGCAATGATATCGGAAAAATCCCTATTTAAAGGTAACCATCGTGAAAGACTATCCCATTTATCTTTTTGCTTGGAATAAATCCATTCAGACATTCTGTCAACCTGCGGATTATACCTTGCAATATCCGGTGTGTATTCAATAGTCCAAAGCAATGTCATCTTTATAGAACCATTTTCAATCCAGCTTGACGCAAAATCGGGTGAAGCAAGAGCTGAGATAATTGCTCTAACATGCATACCCATTGATGCAGCCATATAAGGAAGCATACCGCCTTGAGAACCACCCATAATAAGAACTTTACTCGTATCAGAACCAGTAGTTTGTTTGTCTTTTTTGACATAATCAACAAACTCTATTAAATCCTGAGCTTCGGTTCTGCTGATGAGATTAGACAGACCTGTTGAATTCCCCTGCCCTCTAACGCTGTAAGTGTAAACGACATATCCATACTGAGACTGAGCAGATGCCAATCCTTCAAGAACTTCTTTTCTATCACCATAACCATGGACCATAATAACGACAGGGTAACCTTCAGGCAAATAAGGATTAGGCTGAGAAGGATAAAACTTAGATGCGTCCATTAATGCATTATCCCTTAGAGTCAGGATAAAATCCTGTTTAATAACACTCATAGGAGCGTAATTAGGATTGCCAAACAATTTATTAATGTCCGGCAGAACAGGGATTTTATACCTATCCTGTTTGTATTTAGTCCCAAGATCCTGGCCCATAATCGGGCCTGCAAATGCTGTAAAAACCAGCAATAACAGACACGCTGTTTTAATGATTCTAACTTTTATCATTTCCTAATAATTTGATTTACAAAAATCTTAAAAACTTTAAAGAGGCTGGCTTTATAAAGCCAGCCCCTAATAATTTATTTTATTAATGTCATTTTCTTAATTAACGAGGTTCCGTCTGTTGAAGAAAGTTTATAAACATAGACACCGGTTGGAAGTTTACTGCCGTCGAAAGTAACTTTAAAATTACTAACGGGTTTCATATTTCCATTAAGAAGAACAGCTACTTCCTGTCCAAGCATGTTGTACACTTTAAGAGTGACAAAACCTTCTCTCGGAATACTTACATTTATGTTAGTAACCGGGTTGAACGGATTCGGATAGTTTTGTGATAGTTCAAAATCCTTTACCTGTGTTTCAACACCAGAAATACCGACTGTGTTCGGAATAATTCCAGCACCCTTAACGGAAAAGTCGGAATAGGTCATAGAAGGATTATGTAAAACTTCCTGTTTGAATAATACGAGTGATACTGTGTTTAAGTCCGCAGGTGCACCATTAACCATGAAACTGCTTAGAGGAATTTCATGAATTGAATAGTCGCTTGTAAGGTTTATGTTTACGTATGGATAGTAATACTGGTTGTTAGCCCAAGCTTCCAGCTGAACAGTCAAAACGCCTGTACCTTTGGCTTCGAATCTAATTTTGTTAAAATTAGTAAGGCTGATACCCTCGTATGTTGCATCAAGAGACCGTCCAATATAGAGTACATCGTTTGTATAACCGTAAATTCTTGCTCCACCAGTAAATGCCATAGTACCCGACGGGAACTGAGGAGTTGTATTGACTATATTTTCAAATCCGCTGATAACGCTATTCGGACCAGCAAACGGTGCGTATAACCCTCCACCTACAAAAACTGCATCTTTAAATCCGTTCTCACAGTTCATTGTGATGTTTGCTCCTGAAAGATAACCGAAAGGAACTACAACTTCGGATACTTCAGGTTGAATGTTAATATTAATAGTTGTTGTTTGCTCGGGCATGCCCTGCTGAGGTCTATAAGTTACAGTGAACGGAAGTGTTTTAGCTACAGTAGTGCTGTTGGAAAATTTAAATCTCAACTTTCCGTCGTTGTCATAACTTGCTTTCTTTATGTATATCTCAGGATTAATTATCTGGGTTCCGACGTATGATACAGATTTCAAAGTATTGAGCTTTGAAATAATATTTGTAACGATTTCTTTTGCGGAAAATTCTGTACCAGCCCATGCCTGGAAATTATAGACATTGATAGCCCCTGAAGGGACCTGATGCTCTTGAATTGTCCATTTGTTATCGACAATAAATCCAGTAACTGTTTCATAAACGCTGAATGTTATTGAATAATCCGTAACATTTTTTCTCGGATTAAGCAATTTTGCCATATAGAAATCTCTGCTGTTAAGGTTCACACCTTTGAGGTCAATTAATTCATATTTCGAATATCGGTCGCAAGTTGCTTTAGTGTGATTGTAAACATCGGGCGGATTTGTTGTAGTTGCGAATACAGCTCCGACTCTATTTGAGTTAACTTTATAATCACATGCAAAAGCGGAAGTTGCATTTGAAATACCAAGAATATCAAAAGGAGTTGTTTCCACCGCAAATGAATTAAACGGTCCATTTACAGGAATTACATCCTGTAGCAAATAATTTGGAGCAAACATAAAGTTAGTTTGTGCAAGCATTCTCTCTGTTTGTCCGCTTCTTATTTTCATGTATCTTTGAAGCAATAATTCACCCAGATCGTAAGAAGATTCAAGACCTCCGCCGTTACCACCGCTGGTTGAATCCCATGTAATTTCACAAAAATCAATCTTATTACCGCTCTTAGCCTGAGCAAGAGTAATTTTTTGTTTTACATCTGGATTTAAACTATGAATAAAAATTGTTCCGGGAGAAAGTACTATATAATTCGAACTTGCGGAAATCTTTGTGTTAAAAGATGTATTTTTCGTGACTGTAAAGGTTGGAGTGAAACCATCCGGACCAGTAACGAGAGAAGAAGTACTTAAAGTACCTGTAGTTGCAGAAAGAGAGACAGTAACGTTAGGAATACCCACTCCAAGTTCGTTGACCACTTTAACTTTTAAGACTGCTGGAACCAGCGGATCCGGTATGACGTTAACAGGTACAATCTGAATGTTTTTTATAGGAGTCCCAAAATCAGGATGAGCTGCTGCATCCGCAATTATCTGTAATGTTCTTGTTTTAACAGAGGAATTATTAATTGTGTTTGCATCTACATTATCGCTAAAATGCCATATTGCGCACTGTACGGCTGCAGCTTCGATATTTACATCACTATGCGCACCGGAATACGGGTGTTGTTTATACGGCATGTAGTTTAGCAGAATGTAATTAATCGAGACTTTAGAATAACTTGAATCATTATATATCTCAGTAGTTCCACCTATATAATTCCTGATATCAATGCAATAGAAACCTGATATGTCTCCATCATCAATTTTTCCAAGAATCACACCAGCCCAAGTATTTTGAGTAGTGTTTGTATAAGGATTTAAGAATGAAACATTATTAGTCCCATTTCCTAAGGAAGTGTAATGCACTTCGGTTATTCCCCTGTCGTCAGAAAATCCAGCGACTGAGAGAAAACTCATCAATAAAAAAACTGATAAGCAAAGCGAAAATCTCTTTTTCATAGTTTTTATTTTAATTTATAATATTTATCATCATTCAAATACCATGCCATGATACATCCTAAAATATTCAAAAAAACATGTTATTGAAGAATCTTTTATAGTTGTTTAACTCTGTTTTCAATGTATGTACTATTAATACTTTTTTCATTCGATAATTATTTATAATAATACTTTTTAAGTAATTCAAAGATCTTTTTACTTGTATCACCATTCCCGAAAGTGTAATCATATTCATTATTCACGTTGCTTTTGAAATATTCTGCATAGTCGATAAAGTTAGCCACCTCATCATAATCGAAATTCAGCAGTTTTGCATTTTTATCAAGAACCTCAGGACGTTCTGTGACTCTTCTCATAATACCACAAGGAATGTTGAAGAAAAGTGTTTCTTCCTGCAAGCCACCTGAATCTGATATAACAGTATGCGCATTTCTAACCATACCAAGCATTGCAAAATAATCGTTTACCGGATCTTTAATCTCGAACAGCTCATGAGTACCATCAACGAGACCTTCAGAAAAGCTTTTTCTAATTGCAGGATTTGGATGCAGAAGATGAACAATTTTTCTCCGGGTTTTATCTTTTTTCAAAAGTTTATTAATAATCGAAGAATAATCTTTTACTTTATCCCAGTTTTCTCGTCTGTGCAAAGTACTTAGAATATAATCCTTTTCAGGATATTCAATAATTTTTTTCTCATTTAAAAGAGTTACGATTGCGTCATTTATAGTATTACCAACTATAAAGCATTTATCTTCACTAATACCTTCTCTAATCAGATTTCCATAGCTTATTTTAGTAGGACAGAAATTAAGGGCAGAGACTCTACCTATTGATTCTCTGAAGAACTCTTCGGGGAATGGATTCAGATGATCGAAAGTTCTAAGCCCAGCTTCCACGTGAAATACAGGAATCTGATTCAAGAAACTCCAAACAGCACCTGCATAAGCAGACGCAGTATCGCCCTGAACGACAACGCCGTGTACGTCATTTATGCTTAGACCTGATTCTCCTTTAACAAACTGTCTGTTAAGGTCCTGCATAAGATGTGCAACAAACAGTTCCAGGTCAGCACTTCGGTTTGGTATTTCTTCCGCTGACATATCGAACTTCAAATCTAAATACGAAAGAATATCCTCAGAAATAGTCTGCTGTGCAGAGTTAAAAAGTATTGGATTAAATTCACATGAATTTTTCAGTTCTCTGTACAGAACGAATAGTTTAATAATTTCGGGTCTTGTTCCGAGAATAAATAGTATATTCTTTTTATTTGTCATATAGTTTTTTTATGCTGTTTATTAGACGTAGAAATCCGCTGAATATAATGTAAAAATTAAATTACAATAATATTTTGGGATTCAGATTAATAGTGCGTCGTTGAATCCCAGACGACTTTTGCTTTCGATTTTGTGTTTTTGTAAACGCTGAAGGATCGGGCAATTGCAAAGAAATTAACGATTGTATCTACTGGTAATCTGAATAAACTGAAGAAAGCATAACTGAAGCCATACCAGTTGTATGTAAAAATAAATCTATGTGATAACCTGGAAATCATAAATATCAGGTTTGAAATCATAAGCAGCCAGAGGACTGAACTGTGACCAACAAGTGAGTTAACGTGCGTCCACTGAAATATCTTACTAAGCACCGCAAACAAGAGGTACAGAAGCACCACATTTGAAAGAAATGCGCTGAAGAAGCTGAAGACGGATTTTCTATCTCTGAACAGAAAGTATTTTGTTACTAAATTACCTGACCATTTATGAGATTTCCAATTTTGAAATACTATCCCTGCAACCCATCTGGAGCGCTGTTTTACGGCAGACCAGAAAGTATTTGGGAAAAATTCTGCTGTTGCAATACGGGAAGCATCATCATCTTCATCAAGTTTTACATTAAAGAAGCCTGTTTTAAAACCAAGCTCGTGGAATCTAAAACCGAGTTCATAGTCTTCAGTCAGGTTTATATCGTTAAAGAGACCTTCTTTCTTTTGTTTCGGTCTTATTGTTATCGGACCGTGAGGTGCGACTTGCTTAGATTCGACTTTCTTTTGAGTGCGATCTGATTTTAAAACAACTTTCTCTTCAACCTTTGTTGTTTCGTCTAATTTAACATTTGAATCATGTTTTAACTCCTGTTCATCAGAAGAAAGAGATGATAATCCCTCTTTCATACTACTAATTTTCTCGTCAAAGTGTTCAAGTTTGTCTTTCAGTAAATCTTCGTTTGACTTTTTATCTATCTTTTTTGATTCTTCATAAAAAGCATTAAACATTTTTGTGAATAATGCTCGTTCTTTATCGGATAATTTATCAGCTGTGACTTCTTCAGATTTGTTACTTAATGATTGACTATCTGTTAACATATTGAGTTTTGAAATTCTATCCTGTATATCACTGATAGTTCCGGACAGATCTTCTTCCTTCTCTGAATAATCAGAATATTTACCAGCTGCCTGAGAAAATAGGCTGTGTGTACCATCAACATTAAGAACCGGGTCTTTGATAGTTGATTTCATCTCGGGTGATGAATCTTGAAGGTTCTCCCTGAAAGAATCAAGTTTCTGTTTAAGGTACAGATCGTTTTCTATCTGTTTACGGCTTATATTGCTATTCTGCGACGATTTATTTTCGTACAGTCCACGAATTCTTTCTTCAATTTCTTTAATTTTATCATCAATAGACTGTTTATTTTTACTATCGTCGTTCAGGTGATCGCCGAGATTCTTAAATATATTCTGTTCACTGGAAGTCATGATCTTATTGTTGTAATTATTTGTTAATTTTATTTTCGTTATTATTATTTTGCTTCGCTTGTAAGTCATCAGGCGAAATACTAATTTTATTTTTCAATCTGTTACCACGCAGCGTATCAGCATCACTACCGGAGTAAATAACGAAGATAACCCATCCGGCCAGAATAAGCATAAAAAGAATCGTAAATACCTTTATAAATGCTGATGTTGACTTTTTAGAAGTCTCTTTCTGATTACCTCTTAGAATTTTAAAGGGATCGTCGTTAAAGTTCGTCGAATTAAAATTTAGAGAATTCAATTTAGAAGAATCCGTGCTAATTGTTTCTTCTTCGTTGTTATTGAAGATGAAATCTTCGTCTTTCAATCCCAGACTCTCGAAATAACTGTTGTGCCCTGATTTTTTCCCCATTTTAGTAATTTTTTGTAATTTGTTTAACCGGTTCTTTCAATTTTGAAATATCCCGTCTTGCGTCTATTAGTTTATCGTAATCTGAAATGATAACTCTGTAAATATTCTTACCATCAAGAATTGACAGTTTTACTGAAACAGATTTACCCGATAAAATACCTGAATAATTTAGTTCATTAACCCTCTTTCCTGCTGAAAGTTCATTACTCCAAGTGGATTCAATGATGCTGAATTTATTAATTCCGGATTCTGTATAGAGAACATTGTATTTAATATCCGAGAAACCATTGCTCACACTAACAATTTCCTCGATAGGAATACCTGATTCGGATAAGTCATATTTGCCTGATAATTCACCCGACATATTACTTTTAGCTATAGCGTCACCGGGAGAAAAATTCAGATTATTCATTAAATCACTTGAAGCAAACATAGAATCATTTGATTCAGTATTTCCAGTGTAAACAAGGAATGAAATCCACCCGATTATAATTGCCATAAACAAAAACGTATAACTCCTGAGATAATCCTTTATTGACCTGTTTGACTTACCGTTCTTAGGATTTAAGGTTTTAAACGGATCATCCTGGTATCTTGTCCTATTGACATGAATAGCTTCTTTGTGCGTTTCGTCATTTTGAAAAACCAAGTCTTCCTCCGTGAAGGAAACATCTTTTTCACTTACAGAGAAATCGGGCTGATAATTCGTGTTGAACGGGTCAACATAATTATTTTCCTTATTTTTACCGTTTAAATTCTCATGGTAATGCTTTTCAAGAAAGTTAAATGTTTTTCTATGAAATCCCATACCAGTTCCCGCAAAAGGAATAAACGTACCCATAGCCTGGCGAACTATCATGTCTTTAGTATGGACTTCTGCAAAAGCATCGCAATAAGTGCGATGGAAGAGTTTACCAAGCTTGCTTTTGATTGGAATAACGGGAATTTGAATTGCATGATATCCCTTGTAACCAAGCAAAAGGTTATAAAGCTTTAAAGAAAACGGATGAATAAAATCTTCAGCATCATGTACGAGAATGATTTCAAACTTTCCGTATTGTTTTTCATATTCAATAAGACCTGCATACAACAAATTAAGATTATCAGCTTTTGTTGTCGGACCGTTAACGTTATTTACGCAAGGTATAACTCGAGAGTCTTTTTGCGAAACTTCCTGAACAACCTTTAATGTTTCAGGGTCGTTAGGATACACACCAATAAAAAATCTATAATTTTCATATTTTAAATTTGTCACCGCATAACTCAATGTTCTACCAATAACGCCTGATTCTTTCCATGCGCCGATAAAAACTGCAATTGGCTTTTCGGGTTTTTCAAACATCTCCGAAAAATCCGGCAATTTTCTCTTGTAATTACCTTTTTCGAACCAATACAAAAGGTCCAAATAAAGATCATCAACCCCGCTAATAAACAGCATGATTGCGGTAATCCACAGTAATATTTGGAAAATGTCATAAATCATAGTTTTGTATTATAATATAGTAAAAATCCTGCTCTCACAGTAAAAAAGCTCCTCATATCTCCGGCAAAATACACAGATTTATTTGTTTTCGGGTCTATACTAACAAAGAAGTTTCTGTACACGCCCTCAACAAAAAACACCGGAAAACTCTGGATGTTTGGTTTAAAAGTAACTCCCGCACCAAAATCTAAATAGTTGTTATAATCAAATTGTTCTGTATCAGCTGCAACTTCCTGTTTCAGATAAAACTCAAAGTAAGAATATCCGCCAAGCATGAACCTAAGGGCTTCTTTATTCTGCAAATTGACGAATACATTTCTAAACTTGTAATCATACAAAGCAGAAGTGTAAATATCGTAATAGAAGCTCTCGGTATTTTGCGATCTTGAGGGTTTATAGAAGTGAGCCGTTCCAATTCTTTTACCCATTGAAAGAATTGGTTTAAAACTAAAACTGTTTTTCTTAAAATCAATTTCTCTGACATAACCCATTCTGACTTCAAAACTCATCCAGTCTGTAATAGTAAATTTAGTAAATGCCCCAAATTCAACATATCTGTCATTTAAAATATTACCTGGTTTTGATTTTGAATCAAAGTATGTATCAAAATATGGTCCGACATGAATACCTTTTGTAAGTTTCACGTTTAAATGGGTGAGTAGATTTCCAACATAGTTTTGGTAATAACTATCATAAAAATTATGGAAGTACAGGTCAAATGACACAACAGAATTCTGTATCATTTTTTCTCTAATGTAATATCTGGAAATTGCAGCCTTGTCAATTTCATTATCGTTGTAAGAAAATTCCATAACCTTTCCAAAACTATTGTAGGCGCTCTCATATTTTCTGCTTGCATCATAAAGATATCCAAGCTGCAAGTGTATCTTTGAATCTTCAGGTTTTGTTTTTAAATATTGATTAAATGAATTAATTGCTTCTATTATACATTCTTTTGTTAGTATAATCGTATCCTCTGTTCAACAATTCAATTTCTGATGCGTTTGGTATTGTGTCTTGAGGTAAGAATTCTTCTGAAACAATGTTAGATAAAGTCAATTTTGTACCGTTTTCATTATCATTCAAGGATATAAAATCTTGTGCTGCTGAAAATCCGACTGAACTTAAAAGTAAAACAACTGCTATATTTAAAATTTTCTTTATCAAAATGTTTATTTTAATTCAATTTTTTAATTTCATAAATACATATAGTTTGTGTAGCAATTAGTGTGCCAAAATAACAATTTAGAAAAATAAAATAAAGCACGTATTATCAGTAGTTTATGTACTTTTTATATATAATATAGAGGATAAATGCAGAATTTATATTTAATATCATAGTATATACGTTTAATAATATAGTATGTATACTATTATACTTCATGAATAATTTACATATAATATTCAATCATAACAATTTTCAAGGTATGGTTTTTAACATTTTAATAGAATTTAACACCCTTGGACCCGGTCTTGTGAATACATTTTCGTCCAGTACAAAATAAGATTTTTCCCTCACGGATTTAAGTCGATCAAATCTTTGCTCAAGTTCTTTTATGATACTTAATTCTTTTGATTTATCAGCGAATATGAAAAGATAATCAGGATTTCTTGAGAAAAGGTCCTCCTCTGCAATTGAAGGATAATCAAGATTTTCATTTTCGTATACATTAGAAAAACCGCTCATTTTAAAAACATCGTTGAGGAATGTTTTTTTATTAAAAGTGATGAGTGGTTTCAGTGCAAGAAATCCTGCATACATTCTTGTTTGTGAATCATCGGATAATGATTTCAATTCCATTTTAAAATCTTTAAGTACACTATCGCTAACAGGATTTTTAAATATTAAATTCAATTTTTCAAGTGAGGACACGATACCATCAACATTTTTAGGATTAAGGACAAAAACCCTTAAACCAAGGTCTTTCAATGATTTATATGTAATCTGTGAATTACCTTCCGTTGTAAGGAAAATTAAATCTGGGTTCAGATTTGTTATTATCTCCAGATTAGGATCAAGCATACCGCCAATGTTAGTCTTCAGTTTTGCTTGTTCCGGAAAATCACAGTATTGTGTGACCCCGATTAGATTTGAATCGAGTCCAAGAAAAAAGATAGATTCCGTAATACTCGGAGCGAGTGAAATTACTCTTACAGGTTTTTCATTGAAATCAAATTCATTCCCAAGGTCGTCAATTACTGAAATTCGTTCTTTATCCATTTCTGTTTTGCATGAAATGAAAAAAAGTAGTAAAAGAAATATTAACGAATATCGTTTCAAGTCTTTAGCTTCTTCTTTTTTGCTGCCGGAAAAAGTACATTGTTTAAGATTAGTCTGTATCCGGGGGAATTCGGATGTAAATTCAATTCCGTCGGTGGTGCACCCACAAGGTGTGCATAGTCCTCCGGGTCATGACCTCCGAAGAACGTAAATGTCCCCTTTCCGTAATTACCGTGTATATACTTCACAAGATTTAATCCCTCATTCATTCCCATCACTATTACATTCTTCTTAAGAAATTCTTTTCTGAATCCGCTCGTCTGTCCAAGAAAACCCGCAACCAGCGCCGTATGACATTGAGTCAGCATCGAAGGTACAGGATCTAACTTTGCCGAAAATTCTACAAGCTTGAAGTAATCATTAAACTGTCCTATGTTAAGCAAATCCTGCGTGATATCGATGTTTGAATACCTGTAAACGTAAGGGTTCAGCTCCACCTGAAAATTTTCAAGCGCCATGCATTCCGAAAAATCCAGTTTTGAATTTGCATCCGGGTCGAAAGGGTCGCCGTCGTACATCACATCGCAGATATCAGTGTACTGGCTCGCAAGCGCTATATCGTAAGTGTCCGTAGCACTGCACATCGTAAAAAGGAATCCCCCGTTCGAAACATATTCTTTCAGTTTTTTCACTACGGCTAATTTTAGCTTCGATACTTTGTTAAACCCGAGCTTTATTGACATTTCTTCGTTTACGGCTTTCTGTGTCATGTACCAGGGCGATGCTCCGTAATTCGCAAAAAACTTTCCGTACTGCCCCGTGAAATCCTCATGATGAAGATGTACCCAGTCAACACCCTTTAGCTTGTCAGATAAAACTTCCTCATCCCAGAGTTTTTGATATGGGATTTCTGCATAGTCCAGAACAAGCTGAACTGCATCATCCCAGGGCAAAGCATTTGGAGGTACATATACTGCTATCTTGGCAACCTTTTCGAGCCGTATTACATCCATGTTATTGTTGTCATCTTTTACACTTGCGTAAACCTGTGCAGCAGCGGTACCGTCCAGAAGTTCATAACTCACACCCTTCAATTTGCATTCATCTTCAATTCTCGATGAATAATTAAACATAAACGCACCACTTTTGTAATTCAGAAGCCAGTCAAGCTCCCCTCCTTCAAGAAGAAACCTATATGCAATGCCGTATGCTTTAAGGTGATTTGCCTGACCTGATGTTTCCATTGGTACCAAAAGCTTTGATTGGGAAAAAACAAAGCCATTACATAAAAACAGTATAAATATTAATTTTAATGTTTTAAAATTCATTTAATCGAATTAATTTGCATACAAGACACCCTATTACAAATTGTAACAATCTTTGAATACATATAGTTTAAATATTTTAGCTTTTGAATCGTCGTGCGATGAGACTTCTGTGGCTGTTCTGCAAAATGATAAAGTGCTTTCAAACATTATTCTTTCGCAGGAATACCATAAGACTTTCGGAGGCGTAGTACCAGAGATAGCTTCCCGCGAACATCTCAGGAAAATCACAGAAATGACTGAAAAAGCACTTGCTAAATCAGGCCTCAATCTGAAAGACATTAATCTTATCGCAGCCGCTTCCGAACCGGGTTTAATCGGGGCAATTCTTATCGGTCTTAATTTTGCAAAATCTCTCGCCGCTTCGTTATCCGTCCCCTTCATTCCCGTGAATCATATTCATGCACATTTATATTCCCCTTTCCTCAGTAATAATAAACCGCATTTCCCCTTCCTTGCGCTTATTGTCTCAGGCGGACATACATTACTAGTTCTTGTGGAAGATTTCTTCAAGCATAAAATTCTTGGTACAACTATTGACGACGCAGTAGGTGAAGCTTTCGATAAAGTCGCTAAAATGATGGGACTCGGATATCCGGGAGGTCCGCTTATCGATAAATACGCAAAATATGGCGATATCAACTTTCATAAATTTCCTATCGCACAGCTTAAAAATACTAAATACAATTTCTCATTCTCCGGTCTGAAAACTTCTGTCTTGTATTTCCTGAAAGAAATTGAATATGATTCGAACAGGTCAGATGAGCTTATTAGCAATATTGCTGCCTCATTCCAGCATATAGCCGTTGAGACACTCTATCTTAAAGTGAAGAAAGCTATAAAAGAATTTCATGTTGATTTTCTTACTGTCTCCGGAGGCGTATCCGCAAACTCTTACTTAAAGAAAATGTTTTACGAACTTCAAAAATGCAACGTAAAGGTTTACATTCCTGACATTGTGTATTCCACCGATAACGCTGCAATGATAGGTATCACGGCATATTTCAAATACATTATATCAAATAATCAAGATTATTTTATAAAAGAATCTCTCTCTGTAAAAGCAAGACCACGCCTGGACTACATTAAATTTTAATCCTTTTTCTTCATCTTGCCCTTGCCGTATTTCCCAAATCCCGACCATACCATTACTGCTGCAATCAAATGTATCCAAAACCACGGACTCGAAGTCCCGAGGTTTTCCGCAACAAATATTAATATCAGAACTCTGGGCAGGAATATTGTGAGCAGTACATCTCCAACAAATGGTACCTGATTATATGGTATCTGATGAATAAAATAATAAATAAGTAGTGCTATCCTCGGCAGAAAAAGACTTAATACTAAAAATATTGTATCCATATTCTATGTATTTAATTTGACTTGAACGCTTTTTAAAGCATTTGTATTTTATACAATAATTTAATAAAATTTCAATATAAATGTTATGAATATAATTTCCCTTCTTGAAAAGAATAAAGAAAAAGTTATTGAAGATTCATGCAGACAGATTAACGAAGTAAAACTGAAAGGTTACACAAAAGAAGGCTCCTCAATTACAAAACAAAAGCTCACAAACCTCTACAAAAAGGTAATTGAATGCGCAAATAAGAAAGAACTTATTCCGATGCTAAATTATACAGAGAAGATTGCTAAAGAAAGGTTCGCCAGCGGCTACGACCTGCATGAAGTTCAAACTGCTATTAACGCCCTCGAAGAAAACATCTGGCAGATTATTTTCAAAAATATAAAACCCGATAAGCTTGCCGAATCGCTCGGTCTTGTTAGCTCTATTCTCGGCGCGGGCAAAGATAACCTTGCTAGAAATTACGTCGCTCTCGCAACACAAACGAAAGCTTCGACTATCAATCTGCAAAGCCTTCTTAGCGGAAGCGAAAGCATCGCTGATAACGGATAAAAACAATAATCTTTCTTTAAACCGTCAGATATCTGTCTGTGATTAAAAATTTGTTTTGATAGAATCTTTTTTAATATTTTTTATCGTTGAGATTCTTTATTTTAATCTAAAGAAATGTGAAATAATAATCAGGCAGTAATAATATTATACTCTCGGTAGTTCAATAATAAACTTGCTCCCTTTTCCTAATTCGCTTTCTACACTTATATTGCCTCCGTTAAGTTCTATCATTTCTTTGCATAATAAAAGACCTAAGCCGGTTCCTTTCTCATTCATCGTACCTAACCGTGTATATTGCTGGTCAATTTCAAATAATTTCTTGATATCTACATCATCCATTCCTACTCCATTATCAATGATTTTAACTTTTACCACACCATTTATTGTTTCACTTTCAATTTTGACTTCTCCGTCTTGGCGGGTAAACTTTAATGCATTTGATATTAAATTTTGTAGTATGGAATTCAGCATATTAACATCAGCTATTATGTAAATATCCTTATTAACATTATTGATTAGGGATATTCTTTTTCTGATAGCATTCGAAATCAGTAGTTCAATTACGGAATTCACTTCTGAATATAAATTCAGTTTCTGAGGTATAACTTCTATTCTGTTCGTTTGAAGTCTCGACCATTGTAAGAGATGGTCAAGTAAATTATGTGCATTTCTCGCAGACGTTCTGACATGTCCTATGTATTCTTTCCTTTCTATTTCTGTCAGTACATCAAAATCGGTGTAAAGGAATTCTGAAAAACCCAAAAGTCCCTGAAACGGACTTTTTAAGTCATGTGCTACAATCGAGAAAAATTTGTCTTTACTTGCATTCAAATCCTTTAATTCTTTTGCATGTTTTATTAATGCTTCCTGTATCTGAATATGTTCTGTCATATCCATTGCAACGCCCCTTATTCCAACCGTTTCACCGTTCTCTATTTTTGGAGCAGCATTAACACTAATGGGTATTCTCTTCCCTGTCTTTGTAATACATGTATAGTTGATGTTATACAATGTTTCATTCCTTAGTATATTATTAAGGTTTTCTTTCAGGTAAGCATGCTCCGCAGGTATTATGATTTCTGAAATATTAATGCCCTTTTCCAATTCTTCAGATGTTATGTTAAGCATTTTTAATCCATAACTATTCACAAATATAATATTACCTTGTATGTCAATCTCATAAACTGTTTCCGGTAATAGTTCAATTAAATCCTGATATTTTCTTTTGCTGTCAATTAATTCTTGTTCGGTTTTTTTACGGATTTGAATCTCCTTTTCGAGTTTGACATTCTGTGATTTTTGATCCCGTATTTTTACAAAAGACGCTACCATGCCGCCAAAGATAATTAACATCAAAAAAAGGAACCACCATGACTTATAAAATGGAGAATTTATTTTTATTATACCCGATGTTTTTACTTCACTCCATTCGCCGGAGAAATTTTTCACCATAACACTAAACTGATATTCACCGGAATTTAGGTTTACATACTTTACCTTATCAAGCATCGATTGACTTATTTCCTGCCAGTGTTTATCGTATCCATCTAATTTATATTTGTATAACATCGATTCTTCATTCACATAAGAAATACCCCTGAAGTTGAATTTAAGAGTATTATCGTTATGCGAAATAGAATTTTCATCATAAAGATTGTACTTAAATCCTTTACTGTCCTCGAAATCCAGTATTTTTAACTCAGGTACAGAAACAGGTATTTTATTGTATTCAGGCAAAAAACAGGATAATCCCAAATCTGTTCCTACCCATATACGTCCCTCTGAGTCTATTATTCCCGCAGAACGGTTTGTTTCTATACCGGCAAGTCCATTTTGAGTGTTTATTAATTCAATATTCTGTTCTCCATTCCATTTTATCACACCATCATTTGAACCTAACCAATAATTACCCTCTTTATCCTGTATAATAAAATAAATTGGTTTTGATATCTCAATCCCATTATTATTATACTTCACAAGTAGTCTATTGTCAATAAAGTACAAACCTGTGGATGTACCAACAAATTCTGTTCCTGATTTATTTTTATAATATGAATAAGCATTTATTTTATTTCCGATTTTTGACGGTATCTGTTTTGCTCCTTTATCATCTGCATACCAAACTCCATTGTTTCCCAATACGTACATTCCGCCTCTATCTGATGCATACAGCTTTCTATTTGTATTAATTATATTATCGCTGTATTCATATTTAACCAGTTTGTTATCTTTAATTATAAATATATCATTTTTTTCAGAAATAGTGCCCACCCATATTCTTCCTTTTATATCCTTATTTATACTATTAAATTGTTTTACGTTTTCACTTTTATACCATTTTATCTTTCCGTCAGGGTACATTTTCCCCACGCCGTTCCCAGAGGCTGAAAACCACACATTCCCGTCATTATCTTTGATCATATCCAGTACTCTTGCAGAGTTGGTTCTATCATACTCGAATTTATATCTCTTGAAATTGTTATCCTTTTCAAGTACTGTCAAACCATTAATATGTCCAAAAACAAACTTACTCTCCGTTACTTCCGTTATTGCGGTTACATCATTGTCAAGAAGCCCGCTGCTGACAAAATAATTTACTAAAGATAATTTATTGATTTTATCCACACCCCTCGTATCTGCAAACCAAACATTCTTCTCTCTGTCAATAAACAACGATGCAGCACCGTTTGATGAAAATCCGTTTGATGTCATTAAAGGCATCATTTTGTCCGAATCTCTGCTTATAAAATATTTAGAATTATTATTACCGAATATTATTCTTCCTCTTTCGTGAAAACCTATAAATCCGGATTCGTTCGTGTAAAATGTTGGAAGTTGTAAATCACTTTTATATACTCTGAAATTATCATCTTCAAAATATCCCAGTCGATCGTAACTTAATACCCATAATTTCTCATTCTGCTTCCCTGTATTTTCAAATTCTATCGTTAGAAGTTCGTCCTGCGTAAAAGTTAATTTCTCATTTAAGCTTCGGTCGATTTTCTCATTTTCAATAATATATATTCCCGACTTTGTTGCGAAATAAAATTTTCCCCCTTTAGCTATTACACGATTTACATAATTATCTCTTGAGTTATCTGTATAATAAAATCTTTGCCATAATTCATCTTTATACATATAAATTCCATTGTTGCCGCCTACGCATAATAATGGTTTTTCATCAATGTACATCACAGCAAAATCTGTTATCATAAAAGTGTTATCTGGAATGTTTAATATTTTAAATCTATTTAAACTATTCTTATCAAAGTAAATTATAGTATCATTATTGTAAAATGGGAAACACCATATTATGCCCTTTTCATCAAGTTTTACTCGCTTATAATGCTGCTCTGGTAATCCGTCGGTTCTGTCATAATTCTTAAAATTAAACCCATCGTATGAACTTATTCCATCATGTGTTGCCGCCCATATTATACCGCTGCTATCCTGGCAAATATCATAAACTAATCTAGTTGCCAGACCGTCCTGTGTATTATAAGATTTTATGAAGTATTCCTGAGAAAAAACATTCAGAGAAAGAAATGTGAATATAATAATAAGTAAAAATCTATTGCGCATTAAAAATCACCTTTGTAGATTATTATGGGAATTATTTGCAAAAAAACACTCTTAAATTTAATTTTTTTGCTTTCAATTTACAAGGATTTTCTATATACTGATTATTATAAGAAAAATATATAATAATCCTTATTGCGGCTTATCTGATTGACACAATTTTATCGTTTAGAATTTTATTCGGTTTCAATTGTTTAAATTGATAAGATAATATAAATTATTTGTTATTAAAAATTTAAAGTGAATATGGACTTTAGACTATCGGAGAATCAGTTAGAAACGCAAAAACTTGCTAGAGACTTTGCTCAAAAAGAAATCGCCCCTGTTGTTATGAAATACGATGAACCGCAGGAATTCCCTCACGAAATAGCAAAGAAACTCGGCGAGATGGGATTTCTCGGAATAACCTTTCCCGAAGAATACGGAGGTGCAAATTTAAGCACACTCGAGTACGCTTTGATTATTGAAGAGATATCAAGAGTGGATCCCTCTGTTGGTCTGATTGTTGCCTCTCATAATGGTCTCTGTACTAACCATATTTGTTCTTTTGGAAATGATGAACAGAAAAAGAAATACCTTCCCGACCTTGTTACTGGTAAGAAATACGGAGCGTGGGGTCTTACTGAGAACGTCTCAGGGAGCGACGCTGTATCTATGGCAAGTTTTGCAGAGAAAAAGGGCGATAAATATATTTTAAACGGCAGCAAGATGTTCATTACTCAAGGTACTGTTGCCGGAACGTACGTTATTACTGCCATTACAGCAAAAATAGAAGGTAAAAACAAGATTTCTGCTTTCATTCTTGAACCGAGAACTAAAGGATTTAGAGTCGGAAAGAAAGAAAACAAGCTCGGTATGAGAGCCTCTGATACGGCTGAACTGATTTTTGAAAATGTTGAAATCCCTGCAGAGAACCTTATCGGCGTTGAGCATGAAGGTTTTAAGCAGGTGATGAAGATTCTCGACGGAGGAAGGATTGCTATCGCCGCTCTTTCACTCGGTCTTGCGCAAGGTGCACTTGATGCAAGTATAAAATATTCTAAACAAAGAAAACAGTTCGGTAAAACTCTTAGTGAGTTCCAGGCAACTCAGTTTAAACTCGCAGAAATGCAGACAGAAATTGAAGCCTCAAGACTTCTTACATACAAAGCAGCTGCTATGAAAGACGCAGGAGAAAACATAAACATGGCTGCCTCAATGGCAAAACTCTTCGCGAGTGAGGTTGCCGTTAGAGCCTCAAACGAAGCAGTACAAATTCACGGCGGATATGGCTTCATAAAAGAATTCCCAGTGGAAAAACTTTACCGCGATGTTAAACTTCTAACTATTGGTGAAGGTACTTCTGAAGTTCAAAGAATGATTATTGCAAAGAACTTAACAAAAGAATAATAAGACAACGGAGGAATAATGTCTTTTTTAGACAAGATTGGATTCAATAAGCTAAAGGACGGATTAACAAAAACAAAAGATGACCTGTTCGGAAAAATTAACAGACTTGTTTACGCTAAGAAGAAGATTGACGATGATTTTTTGATCGAACTCGAAGAAATCCTCTTATCATCAGACGTTGGTTACGATACAGTTGAAACTATTCTTAACAGCATTAAAGAACGAGCTAAAACCGATAAGTATGAGAATGATGATGAGCTTAATAACTTAATTAGCGAAGAAGTAAAAAAGATTTTTGCAAATTCAACATCTCAATTTAAAACATTCGATTTCTCGATAGCCCAAAAACCGTTTGTCATTATGGTTGTCGGTGTAAACGGTGTTGGGAAAACTACTTCAATCGGAAAACTCGCTCATAACTTCAAGAAAACCGGCAAATCTGTACTTATCGGCTCTGCAGATACTTTCAGAGCGGCTGCAAACGAACAGCTTGAAATATGGGCAAAGCGTGCGGGTGTCGACATTATTCAGAATCCTTCTACAAAAGACCCTGCATCTGTAGCTTACGATACTATCTCTGCAGCGGTTTCAAGAAATGTTGATGTGGTAATTATCGATACTGCAGGAAGACTTCATAACAAATCTCATTTGATGGAAGAACTTAAAAAAGTTAAACGAGTTATGCAAAAAGTTATTCCGGATACACCGAATGAAACGTTTATCGTAATCGATGCGACAACAGGTCAAAACGGTCTCAATCAAGTCAAAGAATTTGCTAATGCGCTTGGTGAAGTTACAGGTATTATACTCACCAAGCTCGATGGCACTGCAAAGGGCGGTATTGTCATTAAAATAAATAACGAGCTAAAAATCCCCGTTAGATTTATCGGTGTGGGCGAACAGATTGATGACCTTCAGGTTTTTGATAGCGATGATTTTGTAAAAGCCATTTTTGAGAAATAAATTTTACCTTGAGCAATAAAATAAAAATACTCCCGCAGGTGCTGTACAATAAAATTGCAGCAGGTGAAGTAGTCGGCAGACCCGAAGCTGTTGTGAAAGAACTTGTGGAAAATTCTATAGACGCTGGAGCATCTGAAATTATTGTAATCATAAAAGATGCAGGCAAAGGCTTAATTCAGGTAATTGATAACGGTTCGGGTATGTCTGAAGATGATGCAGTGGTAGCTTTCCAAAGACATTCAACCAGTAAAATCGAAACATACGAAGACCTTGAAAATATACAGACTCTCGGTTTCAGAGGCGAAGCGCTTGCTTCTATTGCCGCTATATCACAAGTTGAACTTAAAACGCGTACATCAAACGATGAAGTGGGCTCTCTCGTAAGGATTGACGGAAATGAAATTATAGAAGTTTCAAAAGTTAATACCGATATAGGTACTTCTATATCAGTGAAGAATTTATTCTATAACACCCCGGGCAGAAGGAATTTTCTGAAATCAAACCAGACGGAATACAGGCATATTTACGAAACCTTTGTCAGACAGGTTGTGTCAAACCCTGAAATCGAGTTTAAACTTTTTAACAACGATGAACTTGTATTTAACTTAAAGACTGCTGATTTATTCGGACGCCTTAAAGATATTTTTACAGATGATTTCAGCAAATCCCTTATTCAAGTTAATGCTGAAGGAGCATTTATTAAAGTAAACGGATTCATCTCTAAACCGGGATTTACAAGAAAATCAAAGCAAGACCAGTTCTTTTATCTTAATAATAGATTCTTCACCAGCAAAAATCTTAATTTTGCTGTTTATTCCGGTTACGATGATTTAATCGAGAAAGGAAATTACCCTTCTTTCTTTCTGTTCATTGATATAGACCCGACAAAGGTTGATGTTAACGTTCATCCGTCTAAGCTTGAAGTTAAGTTTGAAGATGAAAGCGCTATTTTCGGTTTCTTGAGAAAAGTTGTTAAAGATAATCTTCGGGCAAGTAATATTACTTTTGATATTGGTTTCGGAAATGATAAATCTCTTGGTAAAGTTCCCGATACTCTTGAACATAAGAATTATAATCTTAACATTCCCGATAATAAAAGTTTCTCTTCCTCCCCTTCTACAAGAGGAACAACTGCTATACACAGCATATTCGAGGCTTCAAAGAAAGATGATGCCGATTTCGGAAACGAAAATGTGAATTTAATTCCTGATGAAACAGAGGTTGATAATCGAAAAGATGTTTTTGAGCATACAAAGAAAGATACTGACGAAAAATTTAACGTATGGCAGTACCAGAATAAGTACATAATGTGTGAAACTGATGCCGGCCTCATGATTATTGACCAGCACGCGGCTCACGAAAGGATACTCTATGAAAAGGCACTGATGAGGCTTAACTCAAATTCATCTTTTTCCCAGCAGTTGTTAATACCTATAAAAATTCAACTTACAAAAGTTGATTACCAGCTGGCTAAATCACTGCAGGATGAAATTCATAATCTTGGCTTCGCCTTAAAATTTACCGTTAATGATGTTGTTGAAATTAAAGGTATTCCCTCTGATGTGAAACCCGGAAATGAGAACAAAATATTTCAGGAATTAATAGACCAGTATAAAGAATACGAAGTCAGTTTGCATCTCGAAAAACGTGATAATCTTGCAAAATCTTTCTCTTGTAGAAATGCCGTTAAATCAGGTGAAAGATTGCAGACTCAAGAAATGATTAACCTTATTGATTCTCTTTTTGCCGCAGAACTGCCCTATGTATGCCCGCACGGAAGACCAACTGTCATTAGACTTTCAACTGAAGAACTTGATAAGAGATTTTCTAGAACTTAAACTTTTTAAAATTTGTTTTTTAATATTGTTACCTTTTTAATAATTTGTTCTTACTAAAAAATAATATAATTCATATTTTATACTATGTCAAAAAGGCTTTTTGTATCTAACAGGAATGAATCAGTCAGATTATTCAAGAATAATTTTCTTGAATATTTTTCACATATACATCCTGCAACACCTGTCGTGGTCTATGTGCCCCTTGTTATTATAATTTCCTATTTCGGTTTGCAGAGAACTTCCATCGGGTCGTATGCCCTTCTCTTTATTGCCGGCTTGGCTCTATGGACTTTGTTTGAATACGTTATGCATAGATTTGTTTTTCATTATCAGCCAAAATCAGAAGTAGGTAAGAAGGTTCATTTTCTTGCTCATGGCGTTCATCACGATTATCCCAGAGATAGAACCAGACTCGTTATGCCTCTGCTCGTAAGCATTCCTTTAGCAGTTATTCATTATTTTGCATTCTCACTTATATTCGGATATAATTATTTCCTTGCCGTACTCTCTGGATACATAATTGGTTATGTTCTTTATGATACTATTCATTTTGCGACCCACCATTGGAAAATGACAAGTCCGCTTGGCAAATTTTTAAAAGAATATCATTTAAAACATCATTACGTCGCACCCGATACTGCCTACGGAGTTAGTAATCCGTTATGGGATTATGTGTTTTTCACTGTTCCTGTTAAAGAAAAAGCAGCCGAGCCAATTGAATAAATTCATTCAAGTTGTCCGATAAAAATGGCGGGTTTAAATCCGCTATTTTGTTTTAAATAATAAATTCTTACCGAATTTTTTATAGTTTTCTGACTTGACTTCCAAATATATTTTTTGTATCTTAAGTAAAGATTCAGTTAAGAGGAAAAGTGAAAAAATATAGCAAATATAAACTTTTACAAAAAATAAACACTGCTTATTCTACTGTAATATCAGTATCTTATTAACAACATGCCTTCAAATTGCCTTTAACATGCCATTATTATGCCTTTAACATGCCACTTAACCTCAATGAATGACCGATTTATCCTCAATGAATACATAATCACACCACGATAACCATAGTATTCTCTGTATGTTTTCTCTTTTAAAATCAACCTAAAGTACAAATCATTATTAGGTTTCTCAAATTGATGACAATCGATAAATCTTTCAAATTTATAACTATTCACCCGTCAAACAACCGGATACATTCCAGTAACTGTTCTCTCCGGAAGGTATTATCAACTTAAATTCATGCTCACCTGAATGTACATCATCAAGCATTATCTCAAAGGGTGTTACTACAATCCCGGGACACCAGTTGGATCTGCTGTAATCAGAAGATGACATTCCATTTTGAAAGTTTCCTGATGCAGGATTGTTTTCTCTGTAACTTGCACAATCCGTCCTCCATGGAATTAAATTAAATACTTCTTTACCGTCAACAAAAATCTTATGTACTTTAGGAGTAAATTCATCATTGCCGTGTCCCGTTGTCACAAATTTTAATTTTATATTCTTGAGCCCGTCGGGTATTACTGCTCTTACTTTTAATGTGTCCGTCCTGAATAAATCCATATATCCCTGCCCTTCCATTTCCATATAACTTACTGTATTGAATAATGGCACCACCCACTTAACTTTATTTTGATATCCTGTTTCCTCGAAATATTTTATTCGTAAACTTATTATATGTCCTCCTTTATCCCAGTTCCCTACAAACACACCTATATAAGCATCACTGCTCTGTTTTAATCCTTTTAGTTGATCTGTTACTTCAAGTCTGTATACTATTGAGTCCTCCCAATCGAGCCCCCCGATTTTGTTATCCTTTCCGTAATAACCCGACCCGAATGATGTTATAAATCTCATTAATTCAAGCGGAGGTTCATATTCTTCTGTTATTACTATTCCTTCATAATCGTTTTTATACTTCGGAAGTACATCAATTCCATTTTGAAATGCTTCTGCGAAATTTCTCTTATCCGTTAGAGGTATTACAAATAAAGATCCCGTCCTGTCGTATGCATCGCCGTTCGAACGAACCGTCACTTCTGCAATTGCTATTGTGCTTTCGCTCATTATCGGTAGATTAACTTTCTTCAAAACTACCGAACCCTTCGCTGTTTTAATTACATCCTTGGTAAAATCATTTATATGCTCACTAATAAAATTCAGGTTTTCATTCCTGAATATCTCGTATGTTTTGTATTTGCTATCAATTAATCTTTGCTGGAATTCTCCTTCGCTTAGTTCGGTAATATTATTCGTTGGAATCATTGACTCTTTTATAAAATCATCAGAAGTATTAATATTCTTCGCATAAATCTCATAATTGTCATTTCTGATTACTTTTAATACAAGCCCGGGTATTTCTGCAATGTATAATAATGGTGTCCCGTAATTCTCTGCCATATCTGTATAATATACTTCTACCTTGTTCGACCGGATATTCAATGTTGTTTTCAGACAGGGATAACCTAATATTTCGCTGTAATCATGTGCAATTTCATGAAACTTGGTTTCATATTTTTTCCTGAATGCATAATACCCCTTTTCTCCATTCTCAAGCATTTGAACCGTCTGTCCGGATTTGAAATCAATATACTGCCTCTCCTTCCTGAACGACGGCTTTGTTATCTGAACTGTTTCTTTTGTCGTATAAACAACAATAGAATCGTTCAGTTCCTCTTTCCCGTTATTCCTTATTCCGTACACAATCTTCATCTGTGTAAACCCTGTGTTGAAGCCGAATGAGAAAAGGATCAATATTAAAAATATTTTCATGAATAGTTAATTATTTGCTCAAAGTTATGATATTATATTGTTATTTTAAACTACAAAAACTAATTTTACAAAATCAAAAATAAATGAATTTTTTTGAATAAATATTTGAACTTTTATAAATCAGTTATGTTTTATATTTCAAAGTTTTATTCCTCCTAAGCAAAGAGGTGTAGGGAACAATAAACTTCGGTTTACCCTTCACCTCTTTTATTATTTGAATCTAATTTTTGAAAATGAATATAAGTAAAAACAAGAAAGAGTGGCTCGAAAAAAATAAAGCATTAAAAACCACTGGGATGAAGTTCACTTCACTCAGCGGTAAGGAACTTGATGTAGTTTATTCTCCCGAAGACGTTTCAAATAATGATTATGATACTAAACTTGGGTATCCAGGCGAGTTCCCTTATACACGCGGCATTCATCCTAATATGTATCGCGGTAAGATTTGGACTATGAGACAGTTCGCTGGGTTTGGTACACCCGAAGATACCAATGAAAGATTTAAGTATCTTCTCGAACATGGCCAAACAGGTCTTTCTACCGCTTTCGATATGCCTACTCTTATGGGCTGGGATGCAGACGCCCCCCTTTCTGAAGGCGAAGTCGGTATCTGCGGCGTTTCAATTTCTTCTTTGAAAGATATGGAAATTCTTTTCAACGGAATCCCGCTCGATAAGGTTTCTACGTCAATGACTATAAACTCTCCAGCCGCTATGGTATTTGCTTTTTATCTTGCTGTTGCTGAAAAACAAGATGTTCCATTTTCTAAACTTCGCGGTACAATGCAAAACGACATTCTAAAAGAGTACATTGCACAAAAAGAATTTATTTATCCGCCGAAAGAATCTATGAGAATTATAACCGATATGATTGAATATTGTACGAATGAAGTACCTCAGTTTAATCCTGTATCTGTTAGCGGTTATCATATTCGCGAAGCTGGTTCTACCGCAGCTCAGGAACTCGCTTTCACTCTTGCTGATGGCTTTGCTTACGTTGAAGCATGCCTCGAAAGAGGTATGGACGTCGATGCTTTTGCTCCCAGAATATCTCATTTCTTTAATTCACATCTCGACTTCTTTGAAGAAATTTCTAAGTTCAGAGCAGCAAGAAGAATTTATGCCAAAAGAATGAAAGATAATTATGGCGCTAAGAATCCTAAAAGCTGGATACTCAGATTCCATACTCAGACAGCGGGTTGTTCATTAACTGCGCAGCAGCCTGAAAATAATATTGTCAGAACTGCAATCGAAGCCCTTGCTGCTGTTCTCGGAGGTACTCAAAGTCTGCATACTAATTCCATGGATGAAACTCTTGCCTTGCCGTCAGATAAAGCTGTAAAGATTGCTCTCAGAACTCAGCAGATTATTGCATATGAGCACGGTGTTATAAATGTTGCCGATCCGCTCGGAGGAAGCTATTATGTCGAAAAACTAACTGATGAAATCGAAGCCGAAGCAGAAAAATATTTTGATATGATTGACGCTCAGGGAGGTGTTATTGCATGTATTGAGAACGGTTTCTTCCAGAAAGAAATTGCTAATGCTGCATACAGATACCAGAAAGAACTCGATAATAAAGAGAAAATTGTCGTGGGTGTAAACGACTTTGTTGAAGAAAACGAAAAGATTGATATTCCGATTCTCCAGATTTCTAAATCTGTTGAAGAAATGCAGGTAAAGCGATTAAAAGAACTTAAAATGTCTCGAAATCAGAAAGATGTCAAAAATGCTCTTGATGAACTCGGTAAAGCTGCTCAGGATGGCAGAAACCTTATGCCCGTTATTCTCGATTGTGCCTGTAAATATGTTACTCTTGGTGAAATGATTAGCGAACTCAAAGAAGTCTTTGGAGTCTATCACGAAACTGCTGTTTTCTAAAGAAACAACATTTAAAAATTGAGTTGACTTTTCCCTGATATCTTTCCCCGGGTTTTCTATTTAATAAGAACAAACTTTTTCGTTATTATTGAAACCCCTGATTTTAAAACGTAGAAATAGATCCCGCTTGAAAGTCCATTCGCTTTAAATCTTACGTTATGTCTTCCTTTATTAAGTAATTTGTCGACTATTACTGCTATTTCCATTCCCTTTACGTCATAAACCTTTAGAGTTGTATATAAATCATTGGAAAGTGTAAAACTAATATTTGTTTCTGAATTAAACGGATTTGGGTAATTCTGAGAAAGTCTTATACTTTCAATATTTTCAGAATCATTATTAATATAAATTACACTCCCGTCAATTAATTTCATAATAAGTGAATTTTCTCCGCACATCCATCCTGAATTGGTATCTATAAAATCAAAACCAAAGATTTTTAATGATGTTGGAAAACGTATGTACTTCCATGATTCTCCCCCATTAGTTGAACGGTAAATTTTATCATACGACAACAAGTAACCTATATTATAGTTTAGAAACTTTATATTTTGAACATTCACTGGTAACGTTGAGGTTTGAATCCAGTTCATACCACCATCACTTGTTCTTAGTATAGAAGAAACTGAGTCCCCTTCAGACACCACCCAGCCGGTCAAATGATTAATAAAATAAAAATCCCTTATTAAATTATTCAAAACCTGATTCCAGGTAACACCTGAATTTGTACTCTTGTAAAGTTTTGTTCCGTTAAACCCATATCCGTTCTGACCATCAAAGAACACAGCTCTAATTATCGAATTTGTGTTTGCAATATTTATAAAATGAGCCCCTCCATTCGTTGTCATTAATATGCTATCATTTGAAAAAGCCCAGCCAGTATAGTTGTCGATAAAAGTTAGTGAGAATATCTCTCCTGAGTATTCATACAAAAGATTCCAGTTACTCCCAAAATTATATGTTCTTAAAATGTTCCCTCTGTCTGCTATTGAATATCCCGTGTTGTTATCCGAAAACTCCGTGAATTTAATTTTTAAAGATTTAGAATAATTATCAAAAATCCAGTTTGCACCGCCATCAGACGATTTCCAGTTTGAGTAGCTCGTTCCATTACACCATATTGCATTTGATGAAATGGATTGCACCCTGCTTAATGAGCTGCTATGTTTCCCAAGTAAAGTATCAAAATTCTGTCCTCCATCACTTGTTTTCATTACACTGCAGTTATAATCTGCTAAGAAAAATTCCGATTCATTGATGAATGAAGAAGCATTAACTCCGTTTACTTCTCGTATTAAAAACCAGTCCAGACCGCTATTTGTAGATTTAAGAACCCCTGTATTCGTTGTTACATATCCTGTAACGGAATTAGAAAAATAGATATTATTTGGTGTTGATGTATTATTTGGTATATGTGATTCGAACCAGTTTGTTCCTCCATTTGATGTTTTCATTGTATATAGTTTACCAAACCTAACACCTGCACACCAACCATTATTTTCAGCAAAATACAAATTGTTCATCTCAAGTGCGTCCACACCAGTATTGAACTTATTCCAGTTTAAGCCGGAATCTGTGGTTTTAAACACAAAAGCGTAATTAGTAGAGCCATTAATCGCCCCTATATATCCCGTATATGAATTAATAAAGTATATATCATTGAAATCATAAATAGTCGTTGTATCTGGATACATGAAAATCCAATTAAGACCACTATTAGTAGTAAGTCCTATACTATTGTTTATTGAAGCGAAACCCTTTTCAGAACTTATAAAACAGAGACTGCTTATCTCTGAGGGAAAATCGACATTGAATATCCAATTTAAACCTCCATTTAAAGTTCTGAATACCCTTCCTGAATCATCATATACATAACATATCTCTGCACTAACCTGGCTTTGCCCTTTTATATCAGAATTTATTGGTAAAACCTGCTGAATAAAATTTGTACCGCCATTGGTGCTTTTTAGAACAATTCCGTTGTTCCCAAATACCCATCCTGTTACTGAAACGAAATTTATTGAATTAAATGATTCGGGAGAATATGTAGGGTTTTGTATCTGAAAAATATTTTGAGCATTTGTTTTTACAGAAATTATGAAAAAAAGCAATAAACAGACAGATTTCAAAGATTTCATACAACAAAATACTCTTCTGATTCCTCTTTTTCAATATAAATTCTTTTCAGATCGTGAAAAATAATTTCATTCTAAATGGTACGACTTTATTCACATATCATAAATCATAAGACGGGAGAAGACATCTACTTTTCCAAACACGACGCAATTATTTATACAAAAAAAACACGATATTGATCAAAAAATAAACATTGTTTTCGTCTTTTTGATCTAAATATCTAAGTACAAATCCTGTCCAACCCTATCTTATTAAGGTCTTTTTTTAAGTATAGTCTATCTTAAAAAGTGCATTTAAATTTATTAAATTGTGTTTTTCTCTACTAATTATATGATATAACAGTAATATATTATTAATATAAAATTGGTTTTTTTGTGGATTTTCTTTTATTTTTCATGATGTAGTAGCAATACTAACAAGAAATCCGATAAATAGCTCATTAACTATCATTATTAACTATATGTTATTATATATTTTTATCACTTATCATTTTTGAAATTGAAATCAATAAAAATATTTATTTCAAATATACTTGACAGTACAAGTTAATTTTTATATCTTGACTGCTCATAAAACGATATAAGGTAATTATTTATATATTATTACTCGTTCTTTAACATAAGGAATCGCTCACTAATCAGATAAAAAAAGATTAAAGCGGAAAGTTTTTTTACAAACATAAACAGGAGAAAATATTTTGTTTAAATCCGTTAGTGCGATGTTGTTAATCGCATTAAATCTAGTTTTTCTTTTTAGCGGACGAGAATCTGTTGTCTATGCACAGACCTCTGGCAGTTACTCTGAATTCATGGAAGAAGGTACAGCTTCCTGGTATGGTCCCGGTTTTCACGGCAGAAAAACCGCAAATGGAGAAAGATTCGACACTCAAGAGCTGACTTGCGCTCATAAATCACTGCCTTTCAATACAATATTGAAGGTTACGAATCTGGAAAATGGACGTTATACCATTGTCAGGGTTAATGACAGGGGCCCGTATATAAGAGGTAGAATAATAGACCTCTCAAACGCGGCCAAGAATGAAATCGGTATGGGTGGACTGGCTAAAGTTAGGATTGAAACCTATGAACCAGTTAATTCTACTGATTTAGTCGAAAATGAAGAAATAGATGCTGTCCCTTTAAACCTCTTCGAAGATGCTATCAGCAAAAACTCAAAAGTTTTTGTTGAACTAAAGGATAAAAAACTTAACATCACGAATGAAGATTCTAAAGATGAACTGAGGAGAATCCTCAGCACTTTCAAAAAGGTTAAGGTATTAATTGACAAAGATAACAGTTTACTCGATAATTTAGCTCAAACTGATTACGGTATTAACTTGATGAATTTCATTGATTTAACTGATAAAGTTTCAACTTTTACGGGGTACTCAATAGAAGTGAGTCAGTTTAGTGCTGAAAATGAAGCTAACGCTTTAATTGAAAATCTAGAAACCTTAAAATACAAGGATGTTATATTAGTTGAACTTGTTAATGAGGGTACAATCAGCTTTAAAGTATATTTAGGATATTACGAAACTATTGATGATGCAAGTATTGATTTGAAGGATATAAGAGAAATGAATTCGGAAGCTAAACTCATAAAAATACTAAGTTGATGAATTTAAAAGCTGAAACAGAAATGTTTCGGCTTTTTTTATTTCATCACCTTTTATAATTCTGTTTTCCTTGATTTTTGAACTTCATTATAGTAATAATAATCACTATTTTCGTAAAACTGAAAATATAAAAAGTATAACATGTTAAACACAGAACTATTTGATTCATCTCTTATTGCTCTAAAAGATTATCTGGATCTTAAGAAAAATGAAACTTTACTAATTATAACGGACGAAACGAAAAGAGAAATCGGACAGACACTACTCGAGGCTGGAAAGCAGTTAAGCAGA
Source organism: Ignavibacteria bacterium (assembly GCA_041649015.1). NCBI lineage: Bacteria > Pseudomonadati > Ignavibacteriota > Ignavibacteria > Ignavibacteria bacterium. Next base: position 113,619 of record JBAZNU010000002.1, on the reverse strand, counting down.
GAAGCCTTTCTTGTTGAGATGAAACAACGCGAAATAAATGGCGAAGAACCGCCTGCTCAGATTTCAGAATTAATGAAAATGGTAGATGTTGTTGTTTGCCCTACAGCAAAGTCTTTAACACACACTGATGCACGCAGAAATGCAGTAAAAGAAGGTGTCAGAATTGCTACTATGCCTGGTATCGGACTGGAAACAATGGTAAGATGTCTTAGTGCTGATGCCCGGAAAGTTGTTGAACTTTCTTTGAAAGTCAAAGCCCTCCTCGAACCTGCTTCAGAAATAAGGGTTGTTACGGATAAAGGGACAGACATAACTATGCCTATGAAAGGAAGAAAAGTAATTGAAAGTACAGGTGTTATCGTTAATAAAGGCAGCAGTGGTAATCTACCGTCTGGTGAAGTATATCTTGCACCCTGGGAAGATAAATCTTTCGGCGTTGTAGTTATTGACGGTTCTCTGGCAGGTATCGGTATGCTTGACGAACCTGTAACAGTAACTGTAAAGAATGGATATGCCGAAGAAATTACTGGGGGTCATCAGGCTGCAAAATTTAAAGAAATGATAGATAAAGTTGGACGAGAAGCAAGAGCAATAGCAGAATTTGGTATTGGTACGAATTATAAAGCCAAACTTTGCGGATTGATTCTTGAGGATGAAAAAGTTTACGGAACAATTCATATAGCTTTCGGTAACAATGTTTCTATGGGTGGAAATATTAACGTGAAAAGTCATATTGATGGATTGGTGATTTCTCCTGATGTTTTCGTCGATGGCAGGTTAATAATGCAAAAAGGTAAATTAGTATAATAATATTTAGCAATTGCTTAAGTTTGGTCTTGGAGATTATCTTCTTATAGTTCTGTACTTCATTGTTGCTGTATGGATAGGTTTTCGCTCAGGCAGAAACGATAAATCGGAAGTGGATTATCTGGTTATGGGAAGAAAATTGACCCTTCCTGCTTTTGTTGCAACTCTCGTTTCTTCTTTTTATGGTGGTATACTCGGGGTCGGCGAATTCACATACAGGTACGGAATTTCTAGCTGGTTTCTGAATGCATTTCCGTACTATATTTTTATTACTCTCTTTGCAGTCTTTTTGGCAAAAAAAATCAGACGTACAAATTTATTTACAATTGCAGATAAATTGGACTCCGTTTACGGGAAAAATGTAAGCATACTTGGTGCTATTTTGGTTTTTCTTCTAGTAACCCCTGCACCTTATGTATTTATGCTGGGTATTATCACGTCAATGATATTTGGTTTTCCTCTTTGGATTTCTATGTTAGCTACACTTTGCTTTTCTATTGTTTTCCTAATCAGAGGCGGATTAAACGCAGACGTTCGTGTAAATACTTTTGAATTTATCATTATGTTTGTTGGATTTGGAATAATTATACCATTTTGCTTTACACAACTCGGTAACTTTGATTATTTAACTTCTAATCTTCCATCAAATCATCTTAATTTAACAGGTGGTAACTCAGTTTCATATATTTTAGTTTGGTTTTTTATTGGTGCCTGGGCTGTAGTTGATCCTGCTTTTCATCAAAGATGTTATTCAGCTAACTCTGAAAGAACAGCAATCAGAGGTGTTTTTATATCACTATTCTTTTGGTTTGTTTTTGATGCAATGACAACTTTAACAGGACTGTATGCTTTTGCAAGCATAAGAAATATTAAAGACCCTGTTATGGCTTATCCTCTTCTTGCACAGAATATTCTTCCTGACTTTGCTAAAGGTTTCTTTTTTATTGGGTTGATAGCAACAATTATGTCAACACTACACTCTAACCTTTTTATATCTGCGACAACACTTGGAAGAGATATAATTGTAAAACTAACAGGAAGCAAAGACAAAAGTAACTTATACTCTAAAATTGGGATTCTTATATCATCTGCTTTATCGGTTCTAATTGCTCTTTTAGTACCTTCAGTCGTTCAGATTTGGTACCTTATCGGAAGTCTGACAATACCTGCTTTAATAATCGGAATTGTTTCTTCTTATTTCGAAAAATTACAAATAAATAGATACTGGATTTTTAGTGCAATGATTGTTTCATTTCTATTTTCATTTATTTGGATAATCTTTAATATTGGATATATTGAACCAATGTATCCCGGACTTGTTCTCGGATTATTGGTTTACTCAATCGGAAGAATTTTTAAAGATTAAATATTTGCAAAATTATAATAAAATATTTCTGTTTCTTATTGTTAGTTTGTTCTGTGCAAACACTAATACTCCATTATTAGCACAGGAGTATTCTGATACTTTAGTAAGCAGACTTGAACTTTACAAAAATCCCGAAAAACGATTTGATTCATCAAAGTTTAACATATTTCCGATAAAAACAACCAAGAAGAAAATTGCGCTCGTTTTAAGCGGTGGAGGAGCAAGAGGTCTCGCTCAAATTGGAGTTATTGATGTACTCGAAAAATATGGTGTAAAGTTCGATATGATAGTTGGTACGAGTGTAGGTGCAATTACGGGAGGACTTTACTCTTCCGGGTATTCACCTGATGAAATTGTTGAATTTACGAAAAGCGTTGACTGGAAATCTAAACTTGCTTTAACTAATAAATACGAAAGAGAATTCCTTTTTGTTGACCAGAAGAAATCACAAGATAAGGGCTTTATTACAATTTCACTTGACGGATTTGAACCGATGCTTCCGAATTCATTGTCGAGTGGTCAACAACTATCTGAACTTATTAATATTACTTTTCTTAATGCAAGATTTAAACCTAAGAAAAATTTTGCTGATCTAAAAGTCCCGTTTTATGCAGTAGCAACAGACTTAGATAAAGGTCAAAGAGTTGTTCTGGATGACGGAAACATCAGTGAATCTATAAAAGCTTCTTTTACTTATCCTCTTTTATATTCACCTACTCGGGTTAACGGAAGAAATCTTGTTGATGGAGGACTTACGGCAAATATTCCGGTCGATGTTGCTAAAGAAAAGGGAGCCGATCTTACAATTACAGTCAATTCTACAAGTCCTTTGAAAAGCACGGAGGAACTAAAAGATCCAATCAATACTGCAGATCAGATTCTGTCAATCACTTTGGCTCAGCTAAACGATGAACAAATTCAGAAATCAGACATTGTCATTCAACCTGATCTCGGAAATATGAAAGCTACAGATTTCGATCGGATTAATTATGTTGTTGAAAAAGGAAAGCATGCTGCTGAAAAGATGATTAACGGTATATTGCTTAAATTGGATTCCTTAGAAGAGAAGGCATCTTTAAATTACAATAACTTTGTTTTTAATGGAGGTGTTGAGTTTAATTCCGAATTAATACCTGACTCACTCAAGAATATTATTATCCTCGAACAGGAGAATTCTTTTGTAAGATACGTAACAATAGAGAAGAGAATTAGAGATATTTACAAAACAGGATTATTTAGAGATGTCTATGCAAATATTTATAAATCAGGATTAAAAACTGAAATTGAATATGTTTCTATAAGTAATCCTGTGCTTAATAAAATTATTTCATCATTCAATATTAACAGTTCTGATAGTATAAAAATGGATCTAACTGCTGATACTGCGATTATTTCATCAATAAATGATATCTTATTTGATTACGGAAATAGTAATAAAGGGAAAATTATAAGCAGAAATGATATGTACACTCTGTTCGAAAAATTGACCGGTATTATTAGGAGTCGTGATTATTCTTTAATAGATATTGATAAGTTTTATCTTAACTTTGAAACTGGAATCCTTGAAATAAATTTTACTGATGGGATTGTTAGAGATATTGGAATAAATGGAAATAAGAAGACAAGTAATAGCTTAATATTAAGTGAAACATATATACCTAATGACAGACCTGTAATGGGCAAAGATCTTCTAGAATCCCTCGGTGGTGTTGCTGGGACAAATCTTTTTCAACAGGTAAGCATGTATTTTAATTACGAAAATAAACTTGAGTCACCAAACCTAATATTAAATGTTGTTGAAAAAAGTACTAGAAATATTCGTTTTTCATTTAGGGCAGATAATGAAAGAAAACTGCAATTGTATTTTGATTTCAGGAATCTGAATCTTTTTGATACAGGTAATGAACTAGGAATTATTGCCCAAGGAGGGCTTCGTGACAGAAATTACCAGCTTGAATTAAAATCTTACAGGTTCTTTGGTACGATTTTTACTTATAATTGGTCCTTTTACTACAGATACAGAGACATCTTTGATTACACTCAGACTAAATCTAATGATGAGCTGATAATAACAAATAATGGGGAATACAGAGATATTCGTTTTGGTACAGCTTTTCTGCTCGGCACACAGGTGGAGAAATTTGGGACTGTGTTTGGTCAGCTTATTTACGAAAAACTTAACAGAGATATTATTCAGGGTGTAACCCCATCCGAAAATGAATTGAATCTTTTTAGACTTCGAATTGGGGGACGAATTGACACAGAAGATAAATATCCGTTTGCAACTAAAGGAACAAATTTTAATTATATTTATGAAACATCTACAAATCAACTAAACGATGGAATTACCTTTACAAAACTTTCAATGGATATTTCCCACATTATTTCACTCGGTAAGTTGAGTATTCTAAGACCGAAATTTGTTTTTGGGATAACAGATAAAACGACTCCGAATTATGATTTTTTCTCACTGGGAGGCGAAGACTCATTTTACGGAATGCGTGAAGATGAAATGAGGGGAAGGCAGATACTTGTTGCATCCTTGGAGTACAGATATAAACTTCCAATTCAATTATTTTTTGATACTTATTTATCTGTTCGCTATGATCTTGGTAAAACATGGGAAAACACTGAAGACATCAGATTTAAAGACCTGCAGCATGGATTAGGATTTTCAACGCAGTTTGATACTCCAATTGGAAAAGCGAGTTTTTCTGTTGGAAGAATGTTCATAATTAATAAAGGATTTACAAGTGAAAGTCTTGTATTTGGTCCCTATACTTTCTATTTTTCTATTGGATATAATCTATAAAGTAATTCCATGAAGAATTTTTTTGAAGGTTTTATTTATCCGTTTAAGAGCATAGGACTTTTCTTTAAATATCCAAAAACAATAATTCACTCAATAATCCCTGTAACAATAAATATGTTTTTATACGTTTCAACCTTTTTGCTAATCTACACTTGGATTATGGATAAAAGTGCTAAACTTACAGGTGCAGATACGAGCAATGCGGGTTTCTGGTCAGAATTCATTAATGTGTTAATACTTGTTATATCATTCATTCTTGTACTTGTAATTTGCTATTTTATTCTTCTGATTATTGGAGGAATTATCTCCGCTCCTTTTAATGAGAATATATCATTAATAATAGAAGAGAATCTAACTGGGGTGAAAACTAATTACAATCCTGGATTTTGGAAAGATACATGGCTAAATATACTCTCGGAAATCAAAAAACTATCATTTTATCTCATTTTTATTTTTATTTTCTTTTTAATCGGATTTATCCCTTTAATCGGTAGTATTATTTCCGTAGTTTTAAGTTCTTTATTTTCATTTTTCTTTAATGCATTAGACTTTTTTGATTATCCTATGACAAGGCGCTACTATTCACTTAGAAAGAAAATAAGAATTACATCTTCAAAACCTTTTTATTCAATGGGATTTGGATGTGCTGCATTCCTGATTAATTTTTTGCCCGTTGTTAACGTAATATTAAAACCGCTTTGTGTTATAAGCGGAACAGCTTTTTATTTTGAAAAACAATACAGCAACTTACAATATAATTAAACATAAATTGAAATAATGATATCTGAACCAATTGTCGATCTTACCCTTGCCCTTGAACTTGGACTTACAAATGATGAGTATAAAAGAATACTCGAGATATTAAAGAGAGTTCCTACTTACACTGAACTTGGAATATTCTCTGTTATGTGGAGTGAACATTGTTCATATAAAAATTCTATATTACAGATAAAAACTCTGCCTAGAAGCGGTGGAAATCTGCTTGTCTCTGCAGGTGAGGAAAATGCAGGACTAGTTGATATCGGTGATGGGCTCGCAGTTGCTTTCAAAATTGAATCACATAATCATCCCTCAGCTGTGGAACCTTATCAGGGTGCCGCAACAGGAGTTGGAGGAATTCTCAGAGATATATTCACTATGGGGGCTCGTCCGGTGGCTGCTCTTAATTCATTAAGATTCGGTAAAATTGAAGATGAAACAGATGATTCAATTACAACTCGAAGCAAATTCCTCTTCAAGAATGTTGTTAAAGGTATTGGAGATTATGGTAATTGTTTCGGTGTTCCAACTGTAAGCGGAGAAATTTATTTTGAAGAATGCTATCAGGATAATCCTCTTGTAAATGCAATGGCAGTTGGAATAGTTAAGCATAATCAAACAGCTTCAGCAACTGCTGCGGGTATTGGAAATCCTGTATTCATAGTAGGCTCTTCAACAGGAAAAGATGGAATTCACGGTGCAACATTTGCATCAGTAGAAATTTCTGAAGAATCGGAATCAAAAAGACCAAGTGTTCAGGTCGGAGATCCATTCACCGAGAAACTGCTTCTTGAGGCCACTCTTGAAGTGATTCGTTCAGGTGCAGTTGTTGGTATTCAGGATATGGGTGCTGCAGGTTTAACCTGTTCATCAAGTGAAATGAGTGCAAAAGGTTGTTGCGGGATGGAAATTATTCTTGATAAAGTTCCACTCCGTGATGAAAATATGTCCGCTTACGAAATTATGCTTTCTGAATCACAGGAAAGAATGCTTCTCGTTGCACACAAAGGAAAAGAGGAAATTGTTAAAGATGTTTTTAATAAATGGGATTTAAATTGCGTCGAAATCGGGAAAGTTATTTCAGATGATCGAATTAAAATTTTTTACAAAGATAAACTTGAAGCTGACATTCCAGCAAATGTTTTGGTACTGGGTGGTGGTGCGCCTGTATACAATCGAGAAACTAAGAGACCCGAATATTTAGAAGAAACTTCTTCATTTGATCAGAGCAAAATATATGAACCTGATGACTGTAATGATGTTTTACTGAAACTTTTATCATCCCCTAATATAACGAATAAACAATGGGTTTACGAACAGTATGATTCTCAGGTACGTACAAATACTTCTTTAATGCCCGGTGGTGATGCATCTGTGATTAGAATAAAAGGTACTAAAAAAAGTCTTGCAATGAAAACCGACTGCAACGGAAGATACTCATATCTCAATCCATATTTAGGAGGTATGATTGCCGTATGCGAAAGTGCAAGAAATGTCGTATGTACCGGTGCGGTTCCTCTAGCAATTACGAACTGCCTGAATTTCGGTGATCCTTATAATCCTGAAATGTACTACCAGTTTGCTGAATGTGTTAAGGGTATAGGGGATGCATGCAGATTTCTTGGAACTCCTGTAACAGGTGGTAACGTGAGTTTTTATAATCTTTCAAAAGATTATGCGGTCTTTCCTACTCCAACTATTGGTATGGTGGGATTAATAGATGATAATAACAAAATGATGACAAGTTACTTTAAGAACGAAAATGACGATATTTACGTAATTGGAAGAGATTTATACGAAATAGGAGGTACTGAATATCTTAGCAGAATTCACAAAATTGTCAAAGGTGACGCTCCGCAATTATCGTTGATAAACGAAAAAAACCTTCACGAATTTGTTCTTAAGGCTATAAATAAAGGACTCATCAAATCAGCGCACGATGTATCTGATGGAGGCCTTGCTGTAGCTTTAGCTGAATGCTGTATCATGGGTTATCATCAATCCTTCGGTTGTGAGATTTTTATTCCAACCGTTTCAAGAAAAGATTTTGTTCTATTTAGTGAATCTCAATCAAGAATTATTATATCTGCCGAGAAAGAAAACAAGAATAAAATTTTTGACCTTGCGGAGAAGAACAGTGTGTATATTGAATTAATTGGAAAAACAGGTGGTTCTGTTCTTAAAATTAATGATTTTATTGAATTGGAACTTGAAAAGATAAAAGATTCATATTTCAATAGTATTCACAAATTAATGGAGTAAACTTGAGAGCTCTATCGAATTATTTTATTGGTCTTTCAATCGTAATTATAACTGTTATTGTTACCGGATGTACTTCTTCTAATAAAGATTCTGATATTGATAATTCCGATACTGTATCTATTTTAAAAAAAGCAAACGTTGTCGAAAAATATGATATAATTTCAACTGCATTAAACGAAAGAGAAAACAAAATGTACTCACCATTTGAAGATACAACGTATTTGTATTGGCTAAATAATTATCAACTTATTATTAAAAATACTTCTAAATGCAATATTTTTGCTCTTAATACTCTTCATAAAGCGGGGTATAAAACACCAAAAGAAAACGCTCTTTCCCGGGACCTGTTTAATGACGATCTTTTTCAGGACATTATTCCATTAGTTACTATTACAGGTTTAAATGATATTATTACTGGCGATCTCGTCATTTGGAAAACACATGTGATTATATTCGAATCACTCGTCTATGTGAAAAATAAACCCTATGCATTTGGTATCTGGGCTGGTACATCTCAGAAAGATAATGGAAAAACAGTAATAAATAACGTAAATTACAGCAAATATCCCCTAAAAGGTGATTTTAAAGTACGAAGGCCGCAGAAAGATATATGATGAATTTGCGTATCTTCCCAATTGAAAATAACGGTATAAAATATTTTTGCATTTAAAAAATTATACTTTTCGAAACATTTTATACTTTAAAAATATGTAATATATAACTATATTAATCAATTATTTAATAAATTAAAGGAGTAATTTAAAATGACAAAAGCAGAAGTCGAAGCAAAAGTAAAGCAAGCAATCATTGATAAACTTGGTGTTGAAGAATCTAAAATCACCTCCGAAGCACATTTTATAAACGACTTAGGTGCAGATTCTCTTGATACAGTTGAATTAATCATGAAATTTGAGGAAGAATTCGATATTAAAATCCCCGATGAAGATGCAGAAAAAATCGCAAAAGTTGATGATGCCGTTAATTATATTCTTGCAAAAAAAGGTTAATATACAATAAATGAAAAAAAGAGTAGTAGTTACAGGCGTGGGTGCCATTACACCTATTGGGTTAACAGTAGTTGATTTTTGGAATTCACTTGTCGAAGGCAAAAGTGGTATTGGTCCGATTACTTATTTCGATACTACAGAATTCGTTACAAAATTCGCTGCAGAGTTAAAAGGTTTCGATCCATTGAATTACATGGATAGAAAACTCTCACAGAGAATTGATCCATTTACCCAATATGCCATGGTTGCTTCTGATATGGCAATTACTGACAGTGGATTAAATCTCGATACAGTAAATAAAGAAAGAATTGGAGTCGTTTACGGTTCAGGTATTGGAGGTATGTGGACTTACCATAAACAACAAAATATTCTTTACGATCGTGGTGGGAATCCTGACAGAATTAGTCCATTCTTCATTCCTATGTTAATTGCTGATATTGCAGCGGGAAGAATATCTATGAAATATGCACTGAAAGGACCAAATTATGCAACTACATCAGCCTGCGCTACATCATCTAATGCTATCATTGATTCATTCATGCTTATTCAAAGAGGTGATGCTGATGTGATGATTACAGGTGGGTCTGAAGCTGTTATCTGTCCGATGGGTATTGGCGGCTTCAACGCAATGAAAGCACTTTCAACCAGGAACGATACACCCGAAACCGCATCACGTCCATTTGACAAAACTCGCGATGGATTTGTTATGGGAGAGGGTGGAGCTACAATAGTTATTGAAAGTCTTGAACATGCTCTTTCAAGAAGTGCTAATATTTACGGTGAAATTGCCGGTGTTGGTTTAACTGCCGATGCACATCACATAACTGACCCAGCACCAAATGGCGAGGGTGTTGCAAGAGCGATGAAAATAGCTATTGTCGATTCAGGTATGAAACCTGAAGAAATCGATGTCGTTAATGCTCATGGCACTTCGACACCTCCTAATGATAGGAATGAAACTGCTGCAATTAAAACCGTATTTGGCGATCATGCATACAATTTGAATATACATTCGATTAAATCTATGGTTGGACATTTATTAGGTGCTGCAGGAGCAATCGAATCTATTGCTGCTTTGTTAACTATTAAATACGGTATAGTCCCCCCAACAATAAATTATAATGAAAAAGATCCGGATTGTGACTTGAATTACACTCCAAATGTAGCTGTTAAGCGTAATATTAATGCAGTACTATCAGATAATTCAGGATTTGGTGGACATAATACTGCTATTGTATTCAGAAAATTTGAAAATTAATATACGCGTTGATTTTCGTTTTTTATGTTCAAATTATTAAATAAACTTAAAATATTTATACCGTTTTTAAAAAAGGAATCTCCGTCTGGAGATTCTTTTTCTAAAGCAACAAAAAAAATAGACTTTGAAAAATTTCAATCAGCTATACACTATAAGATAATTGATAAAAATTATTTTATAAACGCGCTTACCCACCGTTCCTTCCTGAAAATCAAAAAAGATTCTTCAAAAGTTAATCTTATTTCAAACGAGCGGCTTGAGTTTCTTGGTGATGCTGTTCTTGATTTAATCGTAGCAGAATTTCTTTACAGGAATTTTCCTTTAAACGAGGAAGGTGACCTTACTAAGTTTCGTTCAATTCTGGTTAATAAAAGATTTCTTGCAGAAAGGGCAAAAAATATAAAGATTCAGGAATTCCTCCTCGCTTCTAATACGGCTTTGAAATCAATAGACCAGGGTTACGATGCTATACTGGCAGATGCTTATGAAGCTTTGATAGGAGCAATTTTTCTAGACTCAGGTTATGAAAATGCAAAGAAATTCCTGAACATAGAAATATTCTCTAAACTTGACGTTAAATGGCTAAATCAGTTTGATGAGAACTTTAAAAGTCGTTTCCTTGAATATGCTCAGGCGCATACAGATTTTATTCCGGATTACAGAATTATTAAAGAGGAAGGCCCTGAACATCATAAACTTTTTACTGTTGAAGTTCATCTTGCAAATCACTGTCTCGGTATCGGTAAGGGAAAATCAAAGAAACAGGCTGAACAAGAAGCTGCGAAGAATGCGTTACAGAACCTGGATTCTATTGATAAAATGGGTATAAAGAGAAAAAAGTAAAATTTTATGTTAAGGGCTTGACAATTTTTGAAATCAAGTATATCTTTGTAAAAATAAAAGGAGACAATATACAAGTATTTCGATACTATTTTTAAATTAAAAATTCAATTATTAAAATAACGTACCATTTATTAAAGACTAACAATTCGGCATTAGGATAATCTTTAATGAATGGTTTTTTTATACTATATATTTAATATGTTACTAAAATCAAGTTTATGAATTTTACTAAATTCTTATATTTAATATTTTTCTTTCTTATTGTATCTCCGTTGTTTTCACAACCGGATACAAGAAATGAGGTAATTAAACATTATTCCTCACCGGTGGATTTTACTGTCATCTACTCTGGAAACTCATATGTTGAAATTGAATTCACTCCAAAATATACTTCTAATACTGAATTTATAAATTCAGTTCATAATACAAATCGGGTCGGTCACCCTGATATCGGCAGTAGATTTTTTCCCGTTATTACGCCTGGATATTCTAACAATAGAATTGAAATTTTGGATGTTAAATATGAAGAAATAAATAATATTGAAGTAAAACCTGTTCCTGAACAGAAACGCTCTAAAGATAAATTGGAAGTTATTTTTGATTATAAATATAACGATTCATTATATTCTTTGAATTCCCCATACCCAATATTAAACGCTGAATTTATTCAGGATGGAATTTTCAGAAATAAATATTTTGGAATTGCTCAGATTAATCCTGTTCAGTTTAATCCCCTCTCAAAAAGTATTCGTAGAATTACTAGTTTGCGATTTAGAATTGTCTTCTCAGCTAATCCGATATTCTCTTCAAAACCCAACACAAGAGCTGAGGATGATTTCATGAAAGATATTGCTGTAAATTGGTCAAATTCAAAAATGTGGGTTACTCAAGAATATAACACAATAAAAAAATCTATTGTTCCAAGTGTTCTCGCTTCAGGTGATTACTACAAAATTGAAGTTAAAGAAACAGGGATGTATAAGCTAGACAAGAATTTTCTTAGCCAGGCCGGTATAAATATTTCAGGAATAGACCCAAGAACGATTAAGATCTATGGGAATGGCGGTGCTGAACTTCCCTATTTAAATTCCGCTGCAGTACCTGAAGATCTGGTACAGAATCCCGTTTATGTCTCCGGAGAACAAGACGGTGTATTTGATGATAATGACTTTATTCTTTTTTACGGTCAGTCACCGCACCAATGGTTTCTCCAAGGCCAGTCATTTTTCCATAAATTAAACACATATTCAAATTCTAATTTTTATTTTATAACCTTTGGAGGCGTTAACGGATTAAGGATGTCTGAAACTTCGTCACAAAATATCCCAAATCTAGAACCATTACATTTTTTCAGGGATAAATTTTTCGAAGAACCTGAAGTTAATAATCTTGGTACAACAGGTAACCTCTGGGTTAGTCAGAGAATAGGTTACAATGAATTTTTTGCCTTTAACAAACCTTTACCCGGTTATGTCCCGGGTTCCTTAATTAAATGTAAACTTGTTCTTGGTAACGGTGGTTCACAAGACGCAACATACTTAATCAAAGATGATAATTCTGGATTTTCAACTTACCAGTCTATATATGGTGTTAATGGTGTTTTTTCTCATATTACTTTGTCAACAACATCATTTGAATACATATTAAATAGCGGTAATTCAAATATGAATTTAATCGCTTCATTGCCAAACCAGTTGAATTATCCCTCCGTTTCGGGATATTATGATTATCTTGAAGTCTTTTACAATAGATCAACAGGCTCTGCATCAAATAATTTATTAAAAATAACATCACCCGACACAATCGGAACGATTGAATATCAGGCATCACCATTTAACTCTTCTTCCGTAAAGGTATTTAAAGTCTCCGCATTTAATGAAATTTCTATTATTATTCCAATTTCATACTCAAACAGGGTAGTAAGATTTCAGGATAATACAAATTATGGTTCGATCAAAGATTACTATGTTGTCGGAGATAATGGTTACAAAACTCCGAGTTCTATTTCTTCAAAAATCCCCAATCAGAATATTAGAGGTATTTCTGATGGTGCTGATTTTATCATATTTACCGCAAGCGAGTTTCTTTCTGCCGCAAACAGGCTCAAAGCTCAGCGGGAAGCACCCGGCGAAGGCCACCCGAATTATCTTAAAACACTCGTCCTGGAATTAAATCAAGTTTATAATGAGTTTTCAGGCGGTTTACTTGATCCTGTTGCAATGAGAAACCTGCTTAAGTATGCATACAATAACTGGACTAAAAGACCTGTATATGTCCTTTTCTTAGGAGATGGCAGTTTCGATTATAAGAATATATATAACCTTAACTTCAAGAATTATGTTCCTCCAATCGAAAGATCAGATCCTACTATGAATGAAATATCCAGCTACAATAGCGATGATTTTATTTGTGATATAAATGAGAATTTTACATCTCCTGAAGCTGTTCGGACTGATTTTTCCACCGGACGTTTCTGTGTAAATTCTCTTGCTGAAGCGAATACGGTCGTAGATAAAGTAATCGAATATGAATCAAACTCAAATATTGGAAGCTGGAAGAAAGAAATTATGTACGTCGCAGATGATGGATGGACTACTGAAAATAATCAGGGGCAAGAAGGATCGTTACACACAGATCAGTGTGAAAGGCTTGCTGAATCACATACACCCAAAGATTTTGAGAAGGAAAAAATTTATATCGTCACTTATCCTGCAATTATTACTCCACAAGGTAGAAGAAAACCTGGTGCAAATGTTGATATAATTAAAGGTTGGAACGAAGGTCGGTTGTTGATAAATTATACTGGACACGGAAGCACAGACCTTTGGGCTCATGAACATGTTTTCGTGAGAGAAGAATCCGTTCCTCAATTAGATAATAAAAATAAATATCCTTTGGTTACTATTGCAAGCTGCGACCTTGCTCGCTGGGATGACCCGTTCTTAATAAGTGCTGGCGAGCAACTTGTTTATTTGAGCAATGCAGGTGCAATTGGAGTTATTGCAGCTACCCGACCTGTTTATGCGACATATAATGAGACCTTTAATAATGCATTATGGGATAATTTGATGTTTGTTAAAGATACTTTAAATTTACCCATCAGAGTAGGTAAGGCAATGTTCAATGTTAAGAATCAGCTTCCAACAATACTTGAAAATGACATGAAGTTTTGCCTTATTGGAGACCCATCATTAAGGTTGGGGATTCCGCAATATTTTACAAGAATTGATAGCATTAACGGAAAATCTGTTACTTTTGATACTGTTATCGTTCAAGCACTTCAGAAAATGAAAATTTCAGGAAGTATTCTAAAATCTGACTCAACTTTCTGGGATAATTTTAATGGTGATATTGAACTTAAAGTGCTTGATGTTAATAAAAATGTTTCATTCATTGATTTTGGCAGATACTTCAATTTTCGTTTGGATGGAGGAACAATTTTTAAAGGTAAAGCTAAAGTTATTAATGGTAGATGGAATATAGAGTTTATTGTGCCAAAAGATATTTCCTACAATAATGGAAATGGTCAGATTTTGGGTTACTTTAGTAATTCTTCCTTCGAAGGTTCCGGATATTCTGGAAATTTTGTATTAAACGGTATAGATACTTCAGGAGTGAAAGACACAATCAGCCCCGATATTAGTCTGTTTATGGAAAGCAAAAGCTTTAGGAACGGCGATATTGTAAACCAAAATCCAAAACTCATTGCTGATTTCTTCGATGAGAGCGGTATGAACTTAACCGGTACAATAGGTCATAAAATTGAAGCAACCTTGAATGATGACGAAAATAATAAAATTGACCTTACACAATTTTATAATACAACTAATGGATATCAATATGGCACTGTTGAATATAAGTTTGATAACCTTCCTGATGGAAATTATACTATTAAAATAATTGGTTGGGATACTTATAATAACTTTAAAGAAACATTCGCTAATTTTGTAGTCAAGAGTACTTCGAATCTTGTTGTTTCTAATGTATATAATTTCCCGAATCCAATGAAAGATAATACGCAATTCACATTCCAGCACAATTTTGATGTACCGCTTAATGCTGACTTGTACATATACACAGTTGCAGGAAGGAAGATTCAGAATATTAAAAGAACTAATATAAGTGATAAGAATGTTTCAATAGAGTGGGACGGTAAGGATGCCGACGGTGATTATATAGCTAATGGTACTTACATATACAAACTTATTGTCAAATCGGACGATGGTTCGTACTCTAACGTTCAAACAGGTAAGCTGGTAAAATTAAAATAATATAAATATAATATTTAACGGAGGTAAAATGTTAAGTAATTTGAAAGTTAAGTCATTGATCGGATTAGTATTAGCAATTGTTGCTTTTTTCTATTTTGATACGACTTATGCACAAAACACTATTTCAACTGGTGTCCCTTTTCTATTAATCGGACCAAACTCAAGAATGTCGGGTATGGGTGAAACAGGTACGGCTTTTGCCGATGATGCTACCGCTATGCACTGGAATGCTTCTGGCCTGGCTTTTCAGCAAACAGGTACCGAAATCAACTTCACACATTCACCATGGCTGCCCGGATTAGGACTTTCTGACTTGTTCTATGACTACCTTGCTGCACGCCAGTATGTAAAATCAATCAATGGTACTGTAGGCGCTAGTTTGACGTACCTTAATATCGGTGATGTTATTACGACTGATGAATTCGGAAATCTCACAGGTAAAGATTATAAAGCCTACGAATTTGCATTCGCACTCGGTTATGCTACTAAAATTAGCAAACCTATTGGACTTGGCGTAGTTGCAAGACTTATTTATAGTAGATTGTCACCAAACGATGTTACTGTCGGAAATGAAAAGGGTACAGGTACTGCTTTCACAACGAGTTTTGACCTTTCTATGCTTTACAAAATGGATAGAGGTCCAAAATTCCTCAAAGATAAGTTTTCATTCGGTGTTAATCTTTCTAACATGGGACCGAAAATATCTTACGTTGATGCTTCTCAGGCAGACCCGTTACCTACTCAGTTGAGGTTTGGTGTGGCTTACACACTTCTTAAAAATGAAGGTAACGAGCTGTATATTACTGCCGATTTTGCCAAACTTCTTGTTAACAGAAATGCTGATGGGACAGTTGATCCATTCTATAAAGCTTTTTTTACTTCATGGAAAGGTGGAATAGAAGGGATTGCTTCTTCATTCCAGACATCTGTAGGAGCTGAGTACTGGTATGGAAACCCAAAACTCATCGCTCTTAGAGCTGGTTATTTCTAC
The DNA here is from genome assembly GCA_041649015.1 of Ignavibacteria bacterium. NCBI lineage: Bacteria > Pseudomonadati > Ignavibacteriota > Ignavibacteria > Ignavibacteria bacterium. The sequence goes on along the minus strand of JBAZNU010000002.1, from coordinate 97,243 downwards.
GAAGATCCTTCAAACGGTAACAGAAGGTTTATGACCCTCGGTGCAGGACTAAGATACTCTCTATATGGATTTGACTTCAGTTATATTACAGGTACTGAAGATAATCATCCGCTTGCAAACACCCTTAGATTCGGATTGATTGTAGCATTTTAATAATGCTTAATCCCTTTTTAAAAGCTTATGAAAGGCATATATTTAAAAGATATATGCCTTTTAAATTTATTAATATTTTATAATTCAAATGAAAAAAATCTCTTTCGCATTAGTATTTACTATAATTTTTACATGCTCATTATATGCACAGAAAAACATTCCTAAAAGCAATTTAAGACTGGCTCATACATTAACCAATAATAATGGATATTCTCCCAAACCCTATATTAAATTCTCTGATTCGCTAAAGATTGTTGCTATTCTTGTTGATTTTCAAACTGATTCCGACCCTTTATCAACAGGAAATGGCAAATTTGATTTATCTAATAAATATTATGATCCTTCATTTCAAAGAGATACTGTTATTGATTCACCTCCTTACGATAGCGCATATTTTGCCGATCATCTCCTTTTTGTTAAGAATTACTTTGCAAAATCTTCAAAAGGAAAATTGAATATTACATATGAAATTTATGGTAACGTAATTACTTTGCCTAAAGTTATGAAAGAATATTCACCTCAAAAGAATGAATCAAATCTGAAACTCGGTGAATTATTCAAGGATGCATGGATAATTGCTGATAATTATATAGACTTTTCTGTTTATGACCCGAATAAAACTGCATTCGTACTCTTTCATGCAGGCGTGGGGAGAGATATTGATTTATCATCAATTTTCGGTTTCGATCCCACACCTTACGACATCCCTTCAGTTTATCTGGGACTTAAAACATTGAAAGATATTTACGGTCAGAGTTATAACGGTTTTGTAACTCAGGAAGGATTTGTCATAAATAATTCAATGATTATTCCTTCTACGGAGCTGAGAATGTTGAATTTAACAAGCGGCGATTTCCTTCTTCAACTCGGTATAAACGGCATTCTCGTCGGTAGTGTCGGTAGCTATCTCGGGCTTCCGGACCTTTTCAATACGAAAACTGGAAAGACTGGTATCGGCCGTTTTGGTCTAATGGACGGTCAGTCACTTTTTAGTTTCAACGGTATTTTCCCTCCCGAACCGTCAGCATGGGAAAAAATATACCTTGGTTGGATACAACCAGTAGTAATATCTTCTGGTGATAATTTTTATAATCTAAAAACATCCTCAATCCCTGTGCAGCAGGACTCTACAATTTTTAAAATTTTAATTAACAGTAAGGAATATTTTCTCCTTGAAAATCGGAATAGAAATCCGTACAACACAGGACAAACAGTTTACACAAGAAATAGAGCGTTTAAAGACTCATTACTTTTCATTAAAGATGTTGATGGTTTCATCAATTATGATATTTATAAAATCAATGGAAACCTGACTGATGTATCTTACCTTGACTGGAGTCTTCCTGGGGATATTTCTGATACTTCCAATTTTAGTGGCGGTATTCTTATCTGGCAAATTGACGAGAGTGTCATTGAATCGAATTTTGCATCAAACACTATAAATAACAATATTGAGCATAAAGGTGTAGACCTCGAAGAAGCTAAAGGATCGCAGGATATCGGTGTTACTTTCAATACACCTTTTGGTGCTGTAACAGGAGATGGCTCGTTTGTTGATTTCTGGTATAATGGTAAACACTACGTTCCTTCAACAATATACAAAAATGAATTTACTCCAACTTCTATACCAAATTCACTAAGTTACACACTTGCTAATAATAACATTTATATTACTGATTTTGACACGATTTCTAACGTTATGAAATTCAAAGTGAAAGTAGGTAGTACTCAGCTTTCACCGGTTCCCGGATTTCCAAAATATATCGGTGGCAGCATTAATAATGAGTTTTCACAGGTCATTCCTATTGACATAAACAATGATGGTAAAGAGGAATTGTTCGTTAATAATGGAATAAATATTTACGCGTATAAAAATAACGGTGATGGACTTGCTAATTCAAGTGGTCTCCTGTTCAATGGTTTTGGATCTTTCCCCGTAACATCAGGCTTTTTTGGTTATACTAATGATTATAGGTTAATTGCTCTTCAAAGTAATACTACTAATTCCGGAATTGGATTTTTTAAAGTCAACTCTTCAGGTATTACTGATACTTCTATCATCAGCTTAAACTACATAGTTTCTGCACCTCCCCTTGTCTTAGATTCATCTAAAGTTGTTCTCGGCTTCAACAATGGTTTCGTTTATGAAAAGCTTCTTAACATTAATCAGCTTATTCCGAAGGATACAGTTATTAGAGAACAGGTTAATAAATTTTCGCGCGATAATTCTATTAACTACAGAACTAGTATAAATCCCCAACTGAACACTATATCGGGCAATTTCATTTCATCAAACTCCTCGGATTATATTACGCTCTACAGTAACAATGAACTCTGGATAAATGGTAATAAAATAAATTTGGAATACAGTTCTGTTATAAAGAATATCATAAGTGCTGATGTTAATAAGGACGGCAAACAGGAAATTTTATTTACAAGTAATAATTTGCTTTATGCAGTAAACTCAAACGGTGTTCTCCTTGATAATTTTCCACTGAAAGTTGAATCTGCAATACTTTCCGGAATATCCGTTGCTGATGTGAATGATGACGGTATTTTTGATGTTCTGCTTTCAACACAGTCTGGTGATTTAAACTGTATCGGAATTAATGGAAAATCAGTTAGTGGTTTTCCTGTAAAAGCTGGTCCTAATAACTACTCTACTCCTGCAATCTTTAATTATAATGATACTCTTGCAATCGGACTCGTAGCAGGAGATGGTTACGTGTATTTATTCCGGACTGATAAGAGATATAAAGCGGAAAATGTACTTTGGAAAAATTACCTGAGAGATAATCATTTCTCAAACAATAATTTCAAGGGAGTTCAATCAGCAGTTACCTATTCCGATAAACTTCCTTCGGATAGAGTTTATAACTGGCCTAATCCGGTTTATGTATCTAAAACGTTTGTAAGATATTATATAAATGGAAATGCTTCTTCTGTTAACATTAAGATTCTGGACCTTGCTGGTGAGCTTGTCACAACTCTGACAGGAACTACTTTTTCGAATAACGATAATGAAGTAATTTGGGATGTTTCAAAAGTACAAAGCGGTATCTATTACGGCGTTGTAGAAGCAGTTATTGATGGTAGTAAAGAGACAAAAGTCATTAAGATTGCTGTCGTAAAATAGTACCGGATGGATATTGCAGTACTCATAATTATTGCTGTATATTTCTCATTACACTTATTATTATATTTCGGTTTAAAGCGGTCTGATGGAATTAAACAAAATTCCTCAGACCGTTTTCCTTTTATTTCAGTAATTGTTGCTGCACGAAACGAAGAAAATAATATTGAAGTCTGTATTAATTCCTTGAAAAATATCGTCTATCCTGAAGATAAATATGAAGTAATACTCGTCAATGATAAATCATCGGATTCCACAAAAAATATTATGCATCAATGTACCGAATATCGTAAAGAATTTATTATACTTGATACTATCGATGCACCCGATTCGATACTCACAGGTAAAGTAAAAGCATTGTCATACGGTATTTCGAAATCCAAAGGCGAAATTTTAATGATGACCGATGCTGACTGTACAGTAAATAAAAACTGGCTCATAGAATCTGCAAGATATTATCACGATAATATAGGTTTGCTCTGCGGATTTACTAAGATTGATTACTCAAAAGGTTTGTTCTCCAAGCTTCAGTCACTCGATTGGATTTACCTTCAATCCCTCGCTTCTGCAAGTTCTGGTATTAGTGCGGAATTAAGCTGCATCGGAAATAATCTTTCTGTATCCGCTGAGGCGTATAATTCTATCGGTGGTTACGAAAAACTTAAATTCTCTGTTACTGAAGACCTTGCCTTGCTAAGAAAGATTATATCAGATAAAAGATTTAAGGTTTTTTACCCGATTAATCCCAACTGTTTGGTCAATACATTGCCCTGCGCTGATTTTAAAGAACTTTATAGACAGAAAAAAAGATGGTTTAGAGGTGGGATTGGTATTAACTCACTCGGTTATTTGCTCGGATTTATGCTTTATGCTTCAAATATTGTTCTTGTTTTTGGTCTTCTGTTTATCTCCCCTCTGACCTATCTTGTGTTTATAGTGATAAAGATGATATCTGAATTGTTAATTATGATTCCTGTTTACAGAAAATTTAATTATGAAAACTTAATTTTATATTTTCCATTATTTCAAATTTACTTTGCAATTTATGGACTGCTGCTTCCTTTTACTTTTCTGTTCGGATATAAAATTATCTGGAAGGAGAGGAAACATTAAAATTTTATCACTGGTATTCTGAATTGTGTTTTCACTGACAATGAAGAGTATTCTTGGGCAAAGTTATACGCTGTTATTATATCGAAAATATAAAGTGTAAAACCTAATCCTGCCGAAAATACCACTTTTGAATCAGTCCACTTTATACCTTCAATTTCTTTTTCAGGTGAAATTATTCTTTTAACGTTATAAAGTTTTACGTCAGCTACAAGAAATGGCATTGTAAAATTTGATTTAAGGTACTTATTAAGAAGCACATAAACTCCCCCTCCAAATGATGTTATCTTTGTTTCTGAGGAGTTTAATAGATTCTCCGTCTTAAATGCATCACTGCCAGGATGGTTCTGAAACTGGAATTGCCCGAATACAACAATAGGATAAATTGACAGTGATGCGAATTCAAGTTTCGCCCCGTATGAGATCGAATACTTTGAATTGCTAGCAAATTCATCAAGTGGAAAATCAAATCCCAATGTAGGAGCTATAAAAATACCCGACGGTTTTGCATTTGACGATACATAAACTTTTTTCTTATTTGTTGTGTCTATCTGCTGCTCTCCTCGTTCATCCTGTGAATAAAGAGCAGAACTCATAAAAAATATTATATATATTAAAATTAACTTTTTCATTCATTAAGTATTTCTGATAACAACTTCTTATTGAAATTTTTGTTTTGCCTCGTTGACACTTCAGCTAATATTTTGCTCGCTGTCCTGTAATATTCCACAAATTTCGGATATTTTCTATGCAATAATTTTAAATGCGCCTTAATCGTAATGACGTCTTCCCTTACTATAGGTCCGGTCAAACTTCCTAATACCCCCTGCTCATGAAGGTTTTGCGCTGTTCGTAAATATAACGGTTTCAATACATTAAAAAATCTTTTCTCGCTAATCCCTAATGCACTCGAAAATTCTTTTAGTATATAAAAATTAGCTATCAAAAAATTTGATGAGATTACGCATCCAAGATGGTACATGGATTTATTGTTTTTCTTCAATATGATATTATTCGAGCCGAGCTTCTTTGTTAAATTTTTTAATATACTTAATGCTCTATCACCTCCTTCTATCCCAAAATATATTCCTTTAAGATAATGATTATTCTTGATGGATACTTTTGGAAATGTTTGAGCAGGATGTAACGATGCGCAATCTCTTTTGTAAGCATTGTATTTTTTAAATAACTCAGATGTTAACACTCCGCTTGAATGTACTAAAACTCTTTTCCTGAAATCAATATGCTTTACTTCTCTGTAGTACGTCAATAAATCGTCATCCTTAATAGCGAGTAGTATTATATCCGAATTCTCCGCTATTTCCTGTGTTAACTCATCTGTAGATGTCTTGCAATAAACAAATTTTGCTAACCTGCTCGCTTTTGCTTTTGACTTATCTATTACCGCTTGTATTTTGTAACCTCTATTAAATAACTCAATCGCGAATGCAGACCCGACTCTCCCCGCACCTATTATTGTTATTTTCATCTTTCCAGAATTATTGTTACAGGACCGTCATTCGTTAATCTTACTTTCATATCAGCACCGAATATACCACCCTTAACCCTTTCTGAATAATATTGCCCGCTTATATATTTTAAGAATTTATCGTACATCGGTTTTGACTTTTCAGGATCCTCCGCCATTGTATAACTCGGTCTGTTTCCGCTTTTATTATTGTCTGCACAAAGTGTAAATTGTGATATTATAAGAAGTTCACCACCGGTATCCTTAATGCTTAAATTCATTACACCTTTCTCATCATCAAATATCCTTAAATCAAGTATTTTCTGTGAAAGCTTTTGTATATTTACATCCGTATCACCTTTTTTGATTCCAAGCAGGACCATCAGACCTTTTCCTATTCTGTTATACTCTTTGCCTTCTATTTCGACTGAAGACTCTATGCATCTTTGTACTACTGCAATCATTCCCGTATTATTAAAACTCTGTTATTATTACTGTAATCCTTTTCAAAATTGTAATAACTAATTCCTTCCTCTGATAATATTTTTTCAAGTTTATCCGTTGCATCAAAAGCAATTTCCAGAAAGTAATTTAACCTTCTTACCTTATACATTTTGAAAAGCTTTCGGTAGAATTTTGTCCCGTCTCCAAAATCTGTCACCGCATAAGCAGGCTCATACTTGTTCACTTCGGACATTAGTTTCTTATAATCATCAATCGGTACATAAGGTGGATTTGACACAACATAATCGTATTCCTCTTTAATTTCATAACCCTCATCTAAAAAATCTTCTATCTCTAATCTGTTATTCTTACAATTATTTATATCAAGATTCTTCTTAGCCATAGATATTCCCTCTTCTGAAATGTCTATTCCATGGTAAATGCACTCTATTCCTCGCTTTCCAAGTTCCGAGATTATTGCAACTGCTATGCAGCCCGATCCAACCCCCAATTCGAATATTTTCACATTTTTCTTGCCCGATGCATATACATCATTAAGTATTTTTTCAACAAGCACTTCTGTCTCCTGCCTCGGAATAAGTACGTGTTCATTTAATAGTATTTCATACCCAAAGAAATTTGTTCTTCCTAATATATATTGTAGCGGTTCTCTGCTCACTCTACGTCTTAAATATCCTTTAAGTTTTTCCTTTTCGTCCGTCGTTAATGGTTTCTCATAATCAAGATATAGTTGCAGCCTTTTGCATTTCATTATATCTGCAATCATCAGTTCCACATTCAGCCTCGGATTTTCTATATTCTTTTCCTTTAAATAACTTGTTGAATAATTAAGTATCTCAAGCAAAGATTTTAGCTTTGGCTCGGACATTTTATTTGTTGAAAACTGTTTTTCCGTTAATAACAGTTCTTAGTACTTGTATGTCTTTTATCTTCTTCGGGTCTATCGTAAATATATCTTCTGAAAGCACTACAAAATCCGCGTATTTTTCCTTCTGTAATGAGCCTTTTGTCTTTTCTTCAAAACCTGCATACGCCGCATAAACAGTGAAAGACTTTATAGCTTCAAGTACGGAAAGTTTCTGATTCATATTTGGAATGCTGCTTAATGTAGTATCAAGTGGTTGCCTGTTCACAAGTAAGTGTATAAGCGCAATCGGGCTTATATAAGCGCTGTAAGGGAAATTCGTGCCCGCTGTTATGTATTTAGAACTTTGCAGTAACGAATTCCACATCCCGAGATTGTATCCATTAGATTCTGGCAGGTATTCTCCTATCGTTACAAGGTTATCAATAGTTACTTCCGGTCTTATTGATGGTATTACATCAAGCGTACCAAACCTGCTTATATCTGACGGCTGTACAAATTCCGTATATTCAAGTATAGTCCTCGTACCTTTTGGCTTTTTCTCATTCAGGACTTTTTCAATAATATTAAGGTTATTGTGAACTGCCTTATCTCCGACAGTCTTGATACAAAACTGAAACTCCTTCTCAATTGCTTTACGGAAATTGCTCTCAACTTCTTCGTCTGTGGCATATTGGAAAGTGCTTCTGATTTGCTCTTTGTAAGAATCTTTCATTGACGCTGCCTGTAGGTTTAGAGCACCGTCATAATCAATAGAAACAGAACGTACAGTTAACATATCCTTATAATCAACGAGTATTCCCCTCTTTAAATATTCCTCAAATGTATCATCTCCTACACTTAATACACCATAAACTTTTACATAAAATTTGTTGCTGTCAATTAGCTGTCTGAATATGTCTATCGAACTGCTGTTTATTGTCCTGTCGTGTATTTCTGTTATCCCGTATTTTGTGACTTCCTTCGTCGCAGTCTGAAGTAAATTGCTCAGGTCATCTTTTGATATTTCCGGAGATTTTTCCTTAACTATATTTACCGCAGAATCAAAAAGTAATCCTGTAATCTCGCCCTTTTCATTCTTCTCTATCTCACCGTCCCTCGGATTTGGTGTTAAATTTGTTATCTGTAGAAATTGCAAAAGTTTGCTGTTCGCCCATACCATATCACCCGTTATATTAACTATGTAAACATGATGATTAGGTGCGGCTTTGTCAAGTATGCTTTTATTAATAGATACTAAATCCTCTTCAGAAAAATTTAATTCGTTCAAACCATATCCTACTATCCAGCTTCCGTCGTTTCTTTTCTTCGCATTTTCTTCTACTATCTTTTGTACTTCTGCTATAGATTTTGCATTAGAAAAGTTTATGAATCCGAGATTCTTCGCAAACTCGACTATTGAACCCTCCATATCAATAAAACCCGGTAAAACCGTCTTACCAGCAAGGTCAATAGCTTCGTCAGATTTATACTTGTCTTTAATATTAGCACTCGTTCCCGTTTCAACTATCTTTCCCTCTCTTACTGCCATTGCTTCAAACTGGGAATTATTGTCATCAAGTGAGTATATTTTCCCGTTATAATAGACAGTTGTTGGTGATTGTGAACAGGAAGTAAACAATACTACTGCTAATAATATTAATATAGATTTTATGTATCTCATAATAATTTGATTTATTTACATTCTTTGTTTATCCTATTAACATAATAAATACTGCTTTCTTTTAAAATGCAATTTAAATCTTTTCTATATTTTACTGTTTATATGGTAAATAGCCCTTATTTCGGAAGTAATACTTAAAGTGGTATTGCTTTATTTATAATTTGTTAATATCTTACATATATGAAGCAAAGTAATCTGTCAATGAAAGATAAGTTCACTATGAAAAAACTTTACTATTCCATCAGTGAAGTTGGAAAAATTACTGACCTGGAACAGTACGTTTTGAGGTATTGGGAAACCGAATTTGAGCTTTTAAAACCGGCAAAGAATCTTGCGGGGAATCGAATTTATACTAATAAAGATATTAAGCTCATTCTTTACATTAAAAGACTCTTAAAAGAAGAAAAATATACTATAGAAGGTGCGAAGAAACTGTTAAAGAACTATAACTTTAAGGAAGAATCAGCCCTTGCAAAGGGTTCTCCTAAACTCTCTGATTCTCATCCGAAAAGTAAACCTCAACCCTTCGTGAATAATCAGTCCAGAGAGTTGAGTCTGTTCAGTAATGAATCCGTTGATAACGATGATTTTGATTCCATTTCAGGTAAAGCACTTAAAAAAGACCTATACGAACTTAGAAACTTCTTGAAAGGACTTTTAGACGATTTAGATTAAGTTCTTTTTCAGTCCGCCTTATTTCTTTAGTTAATATTATTTATATTTCTCTTCTTTGTAATCATTAAGTCTTATTCAAACTTAATACAATATATGTCCGATAATAAAATAATTTTCTCAATGGTGGGAGTTTCAAAAACTTTCCCGCCTCATAAAACTGTCCTTAAGAATATCTATCTTTCTTTTTTCTACGGTGCCAAAATTGGCGTCATTGGTCTTAACGGCTCTGGTAAATCAACCCTCCTTAAAATCATCGCTGGTATCGAACAAAGCTTCGAAGGTGAGGTACATTTCACAAAAGAATACTCTGTCGGTCTTCTTCCTCAGGAGCCCGAACTCGATAATACAAAAACAGTCAAGGAAATCGTTCAGGAAGGTGTTCAGGAAATAGTTGATATTCTGAAAGAATACGAAGAGGTGAATAATAAATTTGCCGAACCAATGTCAGATGATGAGATGACAAAACTCATTGAACGGCAGGGTGAACTAACGGAACTTATCGAACATAAAAACGGATGGGAACTTGATGTAAAACTTGCACGTGCAATGGATGCTCTTCAATGCCCTGATGAAGATGCTCTCGTTGAAAATCTCAGCGGAGGCGAAAGAAGACGGGTTGCCCTGTGCAGACTTCTTCTTATGGAACCCGATATTCTTCTGCTTGATGAGCCGACTAACCACCTTGACGCTGAGTCAGTGCAGTGGCTCGAACTTCATCTCCAGAAATATAAAGGTACCGTTATTGCCGTTACTCACGATAGGTATTTCCTCGATAATGTTGCCGGCTGGATTCTTGAACTCGACCGCGGTGAGGGTATTCCGTGGGAAGGGAATTACTCTTCCTGGCTCGACCAGAAAGCAAAACGGCTCGAGATGGAACAAAAGTCCGAAAGTAAAAGACGTAAAACTCTTGAACGCGAACTTGAATGGGTGCGTATGTCCCCTAAAGCGCGGCATGCAAAGTCAAAAGCTCGTTTGCAGTCTTACGATAAACTCCTGAATGAAGATACTAAACAAAAAGAGGAAAAACTTGAAATATACATTCCAAACGGTCCGCGTCTGAGTAATAAAGTAATTGACGCAGTTAACGTAAAAAAAGCTTATGGCGATAAACTCCTTTACGAAAACCTGAATTTTTCTCTGCCCCCGGCTGGTATTGTCGGCGTTATCGGTCCTAACGGTGCTGGTAAAACCACTCTGTTTAGGATGATTCTCGGTACCGAAAAACCTGATGCAGGTAATTTTGAAGTCGGCGATACTGTTACTGTGGGTTATGTTGACCAAAGCCACGTTAACCTCAACCCCGAAGATACTGTCTGGAAAGCCATTTCCGAAGGTGCGGAAACAATTGAACTTGGAGGTAAACAGTATAACTCACGGGCTTATGTCGGAAGATTTAATTTCAACGGTGCTGATCAGGAAAAGCTTGTTAAAAACCTTTCAGGTGGCGAACGAAACAGACTTCATCTTGCTCTTACTCTTAAATCGCAAGCTAATGTTCTCCTTCTTGACGAGCCCTCTAACGATATAGATGTCAATACCCTCCGTGCTCTCGAAGAAGGTCTTGAAGACTTCGCTGGATGTGCAGTTGTTATCTCGCACGATAGATGGTTCCTCGATAGGATTTCTACTCATATACTCGCATTCGAGGGTGATTCGCAGGTGTATTTCTTTGAAGGCAGTTATTCTGAATATGAAGAAAACAAAAAGAAAAGACTCGGTGAAGTTACTCCTAAGAAATTTAAATATAAAAAACTTGTCGAATAGCATTAAAGATATTCTTTTTAATAAATCCACAACACTATTTAATGATGTTGTGGATTTTTTATATCCGAAAATCTGCATCGTTTCGGATTCAAGAATACCTGATGATAACTCTAACGATTTCGTAATTGACAGCATTCTTCAATCTTTTGAATTAATAAATGAAGATGAATTCTCATTTATGCGTTCCAAAATAAATGCTGATTTTTTCTTCTCAAAATATGCATTCAGACATGAAAGCGGTATCCAGTCATTAATCCATTACCTTAAATACAGAGGATTCACCAAAATTGGCACATTTCTCGGAAATATTATCGGTACGGAATTGAAGCTTCACTACACTGAAAAACTTAAAGAATACACTTACCTTCTGCCCGTACCTTTATATTCCGGCAAACTCCGTGAACGAGGTTTCAATCAAAGCATGTTCATCTGCAAGGGAATCGTTGAAGTTCTCCCGATGGAAATTCTGAATGAAAATATTATCCGCGTAAAAAATACAAAATCCCAGACAGGACTCTCATTCGAGGAAAGAATTGAAAATGTTAAGGATGCATTCGCCTTAAACCCAAAACTAAAAAACTCTGAACTCAATAACGGAATCCTCGTCGTCGATGATGTCATAACAACCGGCTCAACAATAAAAGAAGTAATCCGCCTCCTGAAACAAGAAACATCTGTATCAGTCGGTGCAGTTTCTATAGGTTTAGCTAAATAATCTCTATTTCTATCGCATTAATACATTTTGAAAAACTCTATAAAATCCAATTTAATACTTCTCCAAACTCTCCAACAGTCTATCAATATCATCTTCATTATTAAATAAATGCGGTGAAACTCTGAGATATCCCTCTCTTAGTGCAATATAGACTTTCTTTTCTTCAAGCTCTTTTTGTATCTCTGCATTCCTGCTTCTGTCTTTATGCGAAAAGATAAGTATATTCGACCTGTGCTGTTCTCTCATGTCAGACTCTACATAAAAATTCTTGCAACTGCCAATTCCATCAATGAACCTGTCAAGTATTTTTGTTATTTGCTTGAAAATATTCTCCGTACCAAGACTCAGGAATAAATCCATAGACGACTCCAGACCTATCATTCCAAGCGTATTCGGAGTTGAGTTTTCATAAGCGATTCCATCCTCTTTCAATTTGAATTTGTAATCCAGAAAGTTTGTGAAATCGAAATCAATACTCATTGTGCTTACGTATGTCGGGCTTACATGTTTCTTAATTGTTTTCTTTATGTATGCAAACCCTGTTCCCGCCGGCGACATCATCCACTTCTGCGACCCCGCTGCAAGAAAGTCTATGTCATGCTTCTTCACGTCCATAGGCACTGCACCGATACTCTGTATTGCATCAACAACAAACATTGTATTGTATTTATTCGTTATTTCTCTCAATGCATCAAGGTCATTCTTAAATCCCAGAAACTCTACCGTACTTATTGTAAGTACATCAATCTTATTTTCCGATAAAACTTTTTCAACATCGCTAAGTTTTATCTTTCCGTTTTTCGATGGTATTAAAAAGTTCTTTATTCCCCTTAACTTTTCTTGGTTCATCCACGCATATACAACCGCAGGGAACTCGGAATCAGCATACGCAGTATTTTTGCAGTCTTCTGTATTGATTCCGTTCGCAAATATATTAAGACCATGCGTCGTTGAAGATGTTAATATTATATCTTCAGGACCTGAATTAATCAATCTCGATATCTTCTCTTTTAATCTTATTGATATTTCATTGTGGAAAATGCTTAGATTGTAGTTCGTCTCCGTAAACTTATTTATAAAATCAAGAAGCCTTCTTCGTGTCTCTGTCGAATACGGTGCATAATGCGCCGAATCAAGATATACACAGCTTTTCGCCATCGGGAATAATTCTCTCGCTTCTTCAAAACTGTTTACAATCATTTCTTTTTCCTCTTCCCTTTCTTAACCTTTGGTTCTTCTAAATTGCTCGGATAATAATTTTTGTAGTTCTCATAATAAAATATTATATACTCAACATACTTGTACGGCTCCTGCCAGTTGTTTAGCGTTCCTCCCGGAGGCCTGCCTGTTTTTGGCCATACAAGTCTGTGTATTGAATCCTGATTAGATGCAAGATATGGATAAAAATCTTTTACATCAGACCATTTAGTGTAATCCTTCCCAAAATAATTTGCAATAGTCATCGCATCAACTACCCTACTGAGCCCCGCATTATAAGCCGCAAGAGCAAACTTATACTTGTCTTCTCCCGTAAATTCAAACGACCCGACAAGCGTTGCGTAGTAATACATTCCCGCAGTAAGATTATTAGTCGGAGTTTTTGTATCCTCAAGGTTCAACTCGTTCTGTAATCCCTGACCAGTCCTCGGCATTATTTGCATAAATCCGTATGCACCCGCCCGCGAAACCGCCTCAGGATTGAAGTACGACTCCTGCCTTATCATCGCTAATATCAATCTCCAGTCAAGTTTATAATGATTGCAGTGCTGCTTTATCAAATCACCGTATTGTTCAACAAGCGACGCCACGTTCCCCGGCGAAAAATACATGTTCTTCTTATCTATCGATTTTATTATCTTCTCATACTGATCAAGATTCCATGCCGTATCATTCATGATAAACGATTTGTTGTATGCAACTATATCAAGTATATATGACCAGTTAATCAAATAATTTTCTAGCTTTACTAATATATAACCAGAATTTAGTGAACTGCTTTTCTTCTGTGATGTGTCCTGCGTCGATGGGAAAAATGCATCATTGCTCTCTGTTGTAACCTTCTGCTTCTTCGGCTCAAATACATTCATTAATGCAATTCCAAGAATCGTCAGTAATAGAATTATTCCTAACCAAACTATATAATTTCTCTTTATATATTGATTTACCTTGTTGATATTATATGTACTTATACTTCTCCTTAAAATTAAATTAATTATTTCCCTCTTCATTATCAGTATAAAAACTATTCATAGTTTAAACTATTCCGCCGTTCATATTGTCTTACTCATGAACGATTTAAAACAGTTGATTATTAAATTTATTCTGTTTAATCTTGGATAATTAATAGATGACAATCTGGATAAAAGTGAACTAAATATTCAAAGTAGCGATAAGTTAATTATCGAAGAATTTTTAAACGGTAATTCGAACGCATTCAATCTAATCGTTCTTAAATATCAGAAACGTATTTACTGGACGGTTCGGAGAATGGTCATTGATCATGACGATGCAGACGACATAACGCAGAATGTTTTTATTAAACTGCATTCTGCTTTGAAAGACTTTCGGGGTGAATCGGCTTTGTTCACGTACTTGTACAAAATGGCTGTTAATTTTTCCCTGAATCATATTAAAAAAGTTAAAAACAAACATTTGAAAGAAACAGTGATAAATAACGATATGATTAATAACATCTCCGATGACGGAAATAATCCAACTGATTTCGACTCAGAAAGCAGGTCGAAACTTATTGCTGAAGCCGTTGCGGTTCTCCCTGACAGGCAAAGAGCCGTGTTTAACATGAGATTCTACGATGAACTTTCCTATGAAGAAATTAGCAAGATTCTAAATAAATCTGTCGGTGGTCTTAAAGCAAATTATTTTCATGCTTTTAAAAAGATTCAGTCGTTTCTTAATAATAAAAAAGTGAAAGGAGAAATTGACTAACAATGAGTAATGGTATTTCAAATAATGAAGAGCTTTTGTTTCATCTTCCCGACTATGTTACAGGTAAAATTACTGACGATAATCTTTTGCTCAGAATTCAGTCTGAAATAAACTCTAATCCTGAATTCAAAAAGGAGTATGAATCATTCACCGAAACATACTCAACAATAAAAGATTTGAAATTCAGTAGTCCTCCTGATCATTACTTTACTAACATGGTTCCGAAGATAAATGAAAAGATTGCAAACCAAAAGGAAAGCATGGGCATCTCAGGTTTCTTTAAGCTGTCATACCTTTACAAATACGCTCTTCCGGCAGTCTCGGTCATTCTCTTGATTGTAATCATTACGTTCTCAAACAAAAACAATAAAGATGAATCCATGTTTTCGAGGTACGGCGATACTATTAGCGATATCATGAAATTTGATTCTGAATCATCATATGAATCTATTGATGATGAAAACGATATCGCTCTGGAATCAGCCGAAGACGATGAGTTTTCAGAATCCGGAGACGCTTCTGAATTAATTGCTATCGAAAATGCTAACATCTTGGAATTATACGATGAGAATGGTGATTCGGATGAGGAGTTGTTTTACTATTCGGATTTTGAAACACTTTCACACATTGAACAAATTGAATTAATAAATACACTTTCGGAAACTAAATTCTAAAAACTTAAAATAATCATGGAAAAAACAAAAATCTTAATTCTCACAATCGTCCTGACTCTTTTTGTAGGTTCAAGTTTATTCGCTCAAAAAGATACAACAGGTGCGAGAGAAAAACTCAACAAAGTTCTTAAAGAAAAACTAATCGAAAAAGTCGGTCTTTCAGAATCAACAGCAGATAAGGTAATGGAAATATCCGCTGAACATCGTAAAGAAATAAAAGATTTGAAAAAGCAGATTAAAACCCTTAAAAAGGAAATCTCTGATAATCCTGAAAGCTCTGACGTAAGTTCCAAACTCGATGAACTCTCAGCTCTTCAGGATAAAGTTCATAAGAGCCGTCAGGATATGCAAACTAAAATGAAAGCTCTGCTTACACCTACTCAAATCGCTGAAACTATGGCATTCCAAAAAGAAGTCAAAAAGTTCATGAAGAAAGAAATCAAGAAAACAAAGAAATCTAAAAAAGACAAAGAAAATCGTAAATACGATAATCGTTAAAATCTCAGCATAATTTAATAAAAAATCAGAGCATTGCTGCCCTCCGCAATGCTCTGATTTTATTTTCTGTCTTCCCTGCTGCACCAGTAATCCGGA
The DNA here is from genome assembly GCA_041649015.1 of Ignavibacteria bacterium. Lineage (NCBI taxonomy): Bacteria > Pseudomonadati > Ignavibacteriota > Ignavibacteria > Ignavibacteria bacterium. Next base: position 81,015 of record JBAZNU010000002.1, on the reverse strand, counting down.
ATCTAAATTCAAAATCTGAAATTCTTCTCTTCAACCTTCTTATAGCAAATCTCTTTTACCTCCTTTTATCTTATCCAAAATTCTTTTAACAAATATTTTATTTACAAGAATTGAAAAATTTATCTTGACATTTATAAAAAATATCACTATATTAAAAATGTAACATATATTAATAATATGGTCTATATTTGGTACAGTAATTAGCCCTAATCCTTATATCAATAGACTTAAATATATGTTAATACAGCATTCCTAATAAATCTCCAATAAAAGTACGATTAAAGTCCGATAATAGTACAATTATAGTACTTATACTTTCCGTATTAGTCTCGTATTAAGCTCGAATTTCAGCCGTATTAGTTTATACCAAACATATTCCACATAACCAATATGTAACTTCAGCCAATCAATGACATTGTTCATTATGTAACTTCAGCCAATCAATGACATTATTCATTTTGAATGAGTTCTTATCCTATTATGAAATATCCTCAGTACTGACGTATTACATAATCTGAGTCGAAGACTCTCCGCTTGTTTGTATATTGCTCATTTTTACATAGAAAGCCCTTTTTGTCCAAACGTAAATTTTGGTTCTCCAAAATCTCCATATCATCATTGAATTTACCTCATTTTTTGAGTATTTTTAATGTTTATTAATTTTTAATGGTATAATGTATAAGAATTTGCCCGATAATTTTTCGTTGCCTGATTTAGCTGATGAAATGCTTAATTTCTGGGCTGAAGATAAGACTTTTGAAAAAAGTGTCAGCTCTAAAAATCCGGAAAAGCATTTTACTTTTTACGAGGGTCCTCCAACAGCAAACGGACTACCTGGTATTCACCATGTTATTGCCAGAACTGTAAAAGACATTATCTGCAGATATAAAACCATGCAGGGTTATCGAGTAAATCGTAAAGCTGGCTGGGATACTCACGGTCTGCCCGTCGAAGTTGAGGTTGAAAAGGAACTTGGTCTTAAGTCTCGTCACGATATTTATGAATTCGGTGCTATTAATTTTAATGCGGAATGTAAAAAGTCTATATTCAAATATCTCTCCCAATGGGAAATCCTAACAAAGCAAATGGCTTACTGGATTAACCTCGACGATGCTTACGTAACGTTTCACAACGAATATATTGAATCCGTCTGGTGGGCTCTTAAAAAATTCTTCGATGCAGGTCTTATGGTTAAGGGTTTTAAGATCCTCCCATTCTGCCCTATTTGCGAATCACCTCTTTCTTCGCATGAAGTCGCACAGGGTTATGTTGACCTGAAAGACCCGTCCGTTTATATTAAGTTTAAAATTAAATCTGAAGAATATAAAGATGCCGAGTTCCTCGTCTGGACGACTACTCCATGGACTCTGCCGTCTAACGTTGCTCTTTGCGTTAACCCTGAATCAGATTATGTATTAATAAAAACTGTTAAGGATGAGAATCTCATTCTTTCCGAATCGCGTTTATCAGCTGTAAAAGACGAATATGAAATAATTAAAAAACTTAAAGGCAAAGAACTCGAACACATCGAATACGAACCCTTGTTCAACTTCTTTAAGCTTGAAAAGAAAGCTTATTATGTTACTCTCGGTGACTTCGTAACACTCGATGATGGTACCGGTATAGTTCATATCGCTCCGGCTTATGGTGAGGACGATTATACTATAGGTCAGAAGTATGACCTTCCTGTCCTTCAGGCAGTTCATCGCGACGGTCTATTTAGGAAAGAAGCAGGTAAATATGCAGGCAGAAACTTCAAAGAGTCCGACCCTGACTTAATACTCGACCTGAAAGCCGATGGAAGACTTTACAAGAAGGAAATGTTCACTCACTCATACCCTCACTGCTGGAGACACAAAGTGCCGCTTATGTATTATGCTACGGATTCTTGGTTTATTCGCACTACTACTTATAAAGATAAAATGATTGAGTTAAACAAGCAGATAAACTGGAATCCGACTGAGTTTGGCACCGGACGTTTCGGTAACTGGCTTGAAGAAAACAAAGATTGGGCAATATCACGAAATAGATTCTGGGGAACTCCCCTGCCCGTCTGGTATTACATAGATGATAATGGCAAAGAAGTTTATGAATGTATAGGCAGCATTAAAGAACTCAAAAAGAAAGCATCGAATTTTGATGAGGTCTATAAAGATATTCCCTTCGACCTCCATAAACCATACATTGACAGTATAAAACTTATTTCAGATACTGGCAAGGAAATGAAACGCGTAACGGAAGTAATAGACTGCTGGTTCGATAGCGGCTCTATGCCTTTTGCTCAGATCCATTATCCTTTTGAAAACAAAGAATGGTTCGAACAAAACTATCCTGCTGATTTTATCGCGGAAGGTGTTGACCAGACTCGCGGTTGGTTTTACTCACTGCATGCAATTGGCACATTCCTTTTCGATAAACCCGCTTACAAGAACCTGATAGTTAACGGTCTCATTCTCGATAAGTTCGGTAAGAAAATGAGTAAGTCTCTTGGCAATGCTGTTAACCCGTTTGACATGATGGAAAAGCACGGTGCTGACGTTCTTCGTTGGTATCTTGTCGGGAATACTCCAATCTGGAAATCAAAGAACTTCAACGAAGATGAAATGACTGATACGAAGAATAAGTTCTTTGATACTCTAACAAACACTTATAAGTTTTTTGTTCTTTATTCAAACATGAGTGGTTTTGATTATGCAAAATCCGAAAAGGTAGAAATAAACAATCGTCAGGAAATTGACAAATGGATTATATCGAAACTCAATTCTCTCAAAAAGAAATATTTCGAGAATCTCGAAGGTTATGAAATTACTAAAGCCGCAAGATATATTTATGATTTCACCATTGATGAGCTTTCGAATTGGTACGTAAGAAGAAACCGCAAAAGGTTTAGATACCCTGAAAATGAAAACGATAAGAACTCAGCTTATCAGACTTTGTTTGAATGTCTTGTTGAAATCATTAAAATGATAGCTCCAATTTCTCCGTTTATTTCTGAGAAGCTTTACACAAATCTAATGCCTGAAGCAGGCTCTGTACATCTAAGCGAATTTACTGACTTTGATGCCAAAGCTATAAATACAGAACTTGAACAGCAGATGTCTCTCGCTCAGAACATAGTATATCTCGTTAGAGCTGTAAGAGTGAAGAATAATCTCAAAGTGCGTCAGCCGTTAAAGCAGCTTCTCGTTCCTGTTCTCAGCACTGATGAAAAGAAAAGACTCAATAACGTTAAAGATATTATCCTCGAGGAAATTAACGTTAAGGAACTTGTTATTCTCGAAGGCGATTCTGATATTATAGTCAAGAAGGCAAAACCGAACTTTAAGTCTATCGGACCTAAATTCGGAAAAGACGTTAAAAAAGTTCAGCAATTAATTTTATCGCTTAATAAGTCGGAAATCTCTGAACTTGAAAAAACAGGTCAGGTTTCAAAGGAAGGTTTTACTTTCACTAATGAAGATATTGACCTGTTCACCCAAAATATTGAAGGTTGGATTGTTGAATCCAGCGGTGGTATAACAATCGCCCTTGATACAAAGCTCGACTCAGCGCTACGCGAAGAAGGTCTCGTTAGAGAATTTATAAGCCGGGTTCAGAACTATAGAAAGAATAATAATTTTGACGTTAACGATAAAATTAGGATTTTTATTAAAGCAGACGATAACTTTTCTTCATTATTTAAAAAGAACATTGAATTTATCTCCAAAGAAGTCGGTTGTATTGATATTACAGATAAAATTATGTCTGAAAAAGAGTATATCAAAACAGATATAAATGATGTATATTGCGACTTTTACATCGAAAAAGTATAATTATAATTTATTTACATAAAGGGGTATTAATATGGCAAAGAAAACTAAGAAAATATCAGCCAAAAAACCTGCAGCAAAGAAGAAGGCTGTAGCTAAAAAACCTGCGGCAAAGAAGAAAGTTGTAGTTAAAAAACCTGCGGCTAAAAAGATAATTGCAGCTAAAAAACCTGTTGCAAAGAAAATTGTAAAGAAAGTAGTATCAAAAGTACCTGCTGCAAAAACAAAGACTAAAAAGGTTGTTTCTAAAAAAGTATCCGGTAAAGTAGATGTTATTAAAACCAAAAGAATTAAAGTTTTTAATAATAAAAACAACAAGAAGAGATACTCGGGAAGAGACCTTTTACACTTTAAAAACATTCTTCTTGAAGAAAAAGCTAAAATTATAGCCAGTGCTCGCGCTAACATGAAAACTCTTGTTGATAGTGAATCGGGTGAATACGTCGGCGACGATTTATCCTATGCATCACACATGGCAGAACAGGGTACAGACGAAATGGAAAGAGAAAAGAACTATATGTTTGTTCAGAGAGACGAAAAATATCTCGGTCACATAGAAGAGGCTCTTACAAGAATTGATCAAGGTACTTACGGTGTTTGTGCTGATTGTATAGATGAGCCAAAAAACTTGTGCAAGACCTGTCCCTTGATACCAAAGGAAAGGCTTGAGATTGTCCCGATTACTCAACACTGTATCGAATGTAAAAATTATAGGAGCTGATTTTTAATTGAGAGTCCTTTACATTTCTCTGATTGTCGTTATTATTGACCAGCTTTCAAAACTGAAAGTTAAAGGTATTAAAATACCCTCACTCGGTATTAATGTTGAAGGTATGACACTCGGTTCAAGCATCAATCTTATTGGAGATTTCTTTAAATTGACTTTCATTGAAAACCCCGGTATGGCTTTCGGGATAGAATTCGGAGGTAAGCTGACTCTGTCAATTTTTACTCTTATTGCCACATTTTTGATAATTTATTTTATTTATAAGAATAAGAATGAAGGTTTCTACTTCAGAGCTTCATTGGCTTTCATTCTCGGTGGAGCTGTCGGTAACCTTATAGACAGACTCTTCTACGGAGTAATTTTCGGTTATGCACCTATATTTTACGGTAAGGTAGTTGATTTTTTCCATTTTAATATCCCTGATTTTAATCTCCTTGGTAAAACTTTCTATTCATGGCCAATATTTAATGTAGCAGATATTTCTGTTACAATCGGATTCTTGATGGTCCTTTTTGGATATTCTAAAATTTTCGATAAAAAAAGTGCCGATGAATCTACCGGCACTCTAAGTTCTGAAGATAATCCTGTTATTAATACAGATAATCAAATCGATTCATCATCAGTGAATCAGCTTACTATCGAATCCGCACACAATAGTGAGAAGCAAATAAACTGATTCTTTTATAAACATCTCTGTCTTTACTCATGATGATTTAAATTTCAAAAGAATAACTATCTTCCTAAACCGTCAAGATATTCCTTCTTCTTAAGTAATTCTTCTTCAGTCTCAATATGATTCGGGTCAGGTACGCAGCAATCAACCGGACATACTGCAGCACACTGCGGTTCATCATGAAATCCTTTGCATTCTGTACATTTATCTGGTACTATGTAGAAGAAATCAGTAGAGAAAAATCCTTTTGCTCCCGATGGTGCATCATGTCCGTCTCCGAATTCTTTTCCTGCTAAAGCCCAGCTCGCACCTCCTTCGTAAATCGCAGTATTAGGGCATTCCGGCTCGCAAGCTCCGCAATTTATGCATTCTGATGTTATTACTATTGCCATTTTAAATCTCCTTAATTATTTAAATTAATTTTAATTTTCACATTAAATCTGCAATTGTAAATTACAGTATTTTTAGTTCATATTCCATTAATAAAATAAAGAACATTTTTGTCCGATTTTACCATATTTCGTTAAAACCACTTAAATCAGCACAAAATCAAAGGAATTGAATCGCTTTATGAATATTATTTGTTCATAGAATATGTTAAATTATTGATTACATTAAAAATAAACGTATTATGTTAAAGATATTATCAAAATTTTTTCCAAGTAAACACGAAAAAGATATTAAATTAGTGATGCCGTTGGTTGATGAAATTAATAGGTATTACGCTGAATATAATTCCCTCTCTGATGATGAACTCCGGGCAAAAACTCAGGAACTTAAAGATAGAATTAAAGCCGAAGTTAAAGAACTTGAAGAAAGAATTAATGAATTAAAGGAAAAACTTAAGACAGACCTCGAGCATGAAGAAAGATATGGGATTTACGATGAACTCGATCAACTGAATAAAGATTATTATGAAACAATTAAGGCAACGCTTGACGAAATACTCCCCGAAGCGTTCGCCGTAGTTAAAGATACATGCCGCAGACTTGTTGACAAAGAATGGGAAGCTGCTGGCACTAAAGTGAAATGGAACATGATTCCATTCGATGTACAGCTTATTGGCGGTATTGTACTTCATCAGGGAAAAATTTCGGAAATGGCAACTGGCGAAGGTAAAACACTAGTGGCTACTCTGCCTCTTTTTCTTAACGCACTCGCAGGCAAAGGTGTTCACCTCGTTACTGTTAACGATTACCTTGCAAAACGAGATAGCGAGTGGATGGGTGAGATTTTCAAGTTTCATGGATTGACAGTAGGTGTTATTCTTAACGACCTTAGTTCCGAAACGAGAAGAAAAATGTACAATTGCGATATCACGTATGGAACAAATAATGAGTTTGGATTCGACTACCTGAGAGATAATATGGTTGTGGATGTAAACCATCTCGTTCAGCGTGAGCATTTCTATGCAATTGTTGACGAAGTTGACTCAGTGCTTATTGATGAAGCAAGAACTCCACTGATTATTTCTGGACCAGTTGATGCTCCTACACATAAGTTTGATGAGATGAATGTTCGAATCAAACGTCTCGTCGATGCACAGAAGAACCTAGTTACCTCACTGACCGGTGAGTGTGAAAGAATTCTATCTGAAGGTAATCCTACCCCGGAACAACTTGAACGTGTTGGACTTTTACTTTTAAGGTCTAACCATGGTTTCCCAAAACACAAGAAACTGCAAAAACTCCTATCAGACCCGAGCAATAAAAAGTTGATGATTGAAACAGATAACTTCTATAACAGGGATAAAGCGCGGGATATGCACCTTGTTGACGATGAACTCTTCTTTGTTATTGAGGAAAAATCCCATGTTACAGACTTAACAGAAAAAGGTCGTGAGTATCTTGCCCCGTCAACTCAGGAGAAAGACTTCTTTACTCTTCCTGACCTCGGCTCTGAGATTGCTCTACTTGAAAATGATGAATCGTTATCCTTAGAAGATAGAGAAGCAAAGCGTGAATTACTTTATAAAGTTTATGCCGAAAGAAGTGACAGGCTGCATACGGTTCAGCAGCTTTTAAAAGCCTACGGTCTTTATGAAAAAGATGTTGAATACGTTATTCAGGACGGAAAGATAATGATTGTTGATGAGTTTACAGGTCGTATTCTATCCGGTAGAAGATATTCAGAAGGATTGCATCAGGCTATTGAGGCTAAAGAAGGCGTTAAAGTTGAAAAGGATACGCAAACTCTCGCTACTGTTACCCTGCAAAACTATTTCAGACTTTACAAAAAACTTGCTGGTATGACGGGTACTGCTGAAACAGAAGCTACTGAGTTCTTTGAAATATATAAGCTTGACGTTGTTGTCGTCCCGACTAATGTTGAATGTATCAGAGACGACCAAAATGATTATATTTATAGAACAAAACGTGAAAAATATAACGCTGTCATTGATGAGATTGATGAAATGAGAAAGAATAAAAGACCTGTGCTCGTTGGTACTACTAGCGTAGAAGTTTCTGAAACAATTTCAAGACTTTTAAAAAGAAGAAGTATTCCCCATGAAGTACTTAATGCAAAACAGCACCAACGTGAAGCACAAATTGTTGCAAATGCTGGCTTACCGGGAGCTGTTACTATAGCCACTAACATGGCAGGTAGAGGTACGGATATTAAACTTGGTCCTGGTGTCGCTGAAGCTGGGGGACTACATATTATGGGTACTGAACGCCATGAATCTCGACGTATTGATAGACAATTGAGAGGACGTGCTGGACGTCAAGGTGACCCCGGTTCATCCAAGTTTTTCCTTTCCCTTGAAGATGACCTAATGAGACTCTTTGGAAGTGAAAGAATTGCTAACGTGATGCAGAGACTCGGTATTGAAGACGGACAGGCAATCGAACATAAAATGATAACTAATTCAGTTGAACGAGCTCAGAAGAAAGTAGAGGAAAACAACTTTGCCATTAGAAAGAGACTACTCGAATACGATAACGTAATGAACCAACAGAGAGAAGTTATCTACGAACGCAGAAGACAGGCTCTTATGGGAGAAAGACTTAAAGACGAGCTTTTTGAAATGGTTGAAAAAAATGTTGACAAGATTGTCGCATCTTATTTCCCTGAATCAGATCTTCAAGGTCTTGTTGATGAAGTGCAAAGAACTTTCCTTGTAAGACTTGACCTTACTCCGGAAAAATTCCAGCAGCTCGGTGAGAAAGGAGTCCATGATTTAATAATTAGCGAATCTAAAGCATTCTATAAGAGAAAAGAAGATAGATACGGTACTGAACTTATGGGTAAAATCGAAAGATTTGCCATGCTCACGATTATCGATGATAAATGGAAAGAACACCTTCGCGAAATGGACGACCTTAAAGAAGGTATTAATTTCCGTGCTTATGGTCAGAAAGACCCACTCGTTGAATATAAGATGGATGGATTCAAACTGTTTGAGGAAATGCTAAACTCTATTGCTATTGATACGATTAACTTCATATTTAAGTTTACTATTCAGACTCAGGAAGAATCACAAATACCGGGACCAAAATCAGTTAATACTTCAAGACTTCAGACACGTCATGATACATCAGACGGAATGGGATACTCTGCAAATCTTGACCCCGTAGAAAATGAAGCAGCCAGAACAGGTAAACATCAACCTGTTCATGTAGGTGAAAAAATAGGCAGAAATGATCCTTGTCCTTGCGGAAGTGGTAAGAAATACAAGAACTGCCATGGTAAGGCATGATGAAATTCTCTGAAACAACTATAGATCTTATTCTTGATATTAAGGAGTATTCAGGCGGAATACTTAAAAACGAATTTGAACTTTCCGCTCTGATTGAACAAACATTCTCTAAACATGGTGATAAATCATTTCACGATATAATATTTAAAGCAAAATTTCTTAAAGGTCTTTCAAAGGTTATGTCTGTGAGCATTGAGCAAAAAGAAAATTACGATAGATTAATTTCTGAATATTCGTCCGAACTTAAAAACCTTACAGAACTAATTCTCAATGGATTAAACAATTCCAATCCAATTATTATAAATTCTTTTAAGAGTAAGTTTTTCGACTTAACACCTGATTGTCTTCTGAATTTGAATCTACTGATTGAAGATTTGTCTGTATGTAAAGACTACTTTAACGACATTAAAAATAATCAGTGAAACTTATGTTTCACTAACTTCATTTCTTCGTGAAGATTATTTGCCTGCATCATAAATATCTCAATTTTCGACTGAGTTATCTGAGGAAAAGCACTCCCGTCAGTCTCAATGTGAAGATATGGTAAATTCTGAACAGATTCTGGATAGCCATTTCTTTGCAGCTTCCCAAACCTGTATTTACCCTCTAAAGTCATTTCTTTACTAAGTATTCCTTCTGCAAGTCTACTTGGGATACAATTGAATGGACCTATGGTGATTATACCGCATGATTGATCTAATATTTCCCTTAATGACAATCCCACAGTTAGAATTGTTTCTCCAATAAGTCTCTCTGAAATAAGTTCGTTTCCGTAATCGATTGTTCTCTCGACATCTATCATTTCTGGTGAACTTAGATTTGATTTTGATAGTATCTTCTTTACCCTTTTTTCTATCCTTTTCTGTATTTTTTCCTTTATGAATAGTGCTATTTTTTCCTTTGGAGTAAAGGCTTTAACTATGTTATTTCTTTGAAGATAGTTGGTGTAATATACATATTCGGTTATTGGTGCAGTTCTTACAAGGAAACCGTTCTCATTAAGTACTTTTATCAAATCAAGTCTTGAATATTCTTCTCTCCTCACATAGATTTCGCCTACAAGGGAGACGATTTTAGTATCATTGTAATTTGTCTTTAGTTTAAGCTCTGATAATGTGACCGCCAACTCCTCTAAACGATTATAAATTACCCCATTTTTACCAGATTCCAGTGCATTAAGAACCAGTTTCCAATTTTCTTTAATTATTCTCAATCCTTCTTCTTTATTAACAGCAATAACATTTATTGCATTTTCAATATCATGAACTATATCTGCAATCATAAGACCGGTCCACTGTCTTATAAAGAAATCATTTCCAAAATCGCTGAATGATGATTCGTCGTCCATCGAAATTACACCCGAATTTTTTATATCTGAAGTCTGAAGTATATCTTTTAATCGTGTATGATACTGTCCTTGCCGGCAGGGACCATATCCGTGTGGCATAAAGAATAATGTCTTTAAGTTTGAATCTTTCTTATTATTTAAATATTCCAGCAAAGAACCTGTTGTAAGTAAAAATGGAAGACATTCCTTGCATGTCGCAACACCCCTACCGTGTTTTAGTGTCTCAAAAGTCGGTACTGGAAGGGGCTTGCTTTTTATACCCATAGAACGGAAAACAGCTGCAAAAGCTTCTGTACTGTACCTCCCCATCGATGGGATTAATACCTCCACGTCATCAGATTGTATAGGGAACTTATTTCCCTTAAAATCTTCTACAAAAATCTCTTTACTCTTGCTTATAACTTTTAGTGATTCATAACCATATTCTTCATCTGATTTTGTATCTTTATTCAGAATAATGTAATTCCTTATAATATCTAGTGCCGCTTCAATTCTTGTTTCAACACCTACATCCGCAGTATGACTATCAAGCTCGAGTGTAAGTGATGGTTTCGACCCCATTATTTTTCTGAAATAAGGAATAATAAATGAATCAGGTCCGCAAGAGAAATTTGTTATAAAAACACCGAAGAGTTGTTTATGATCTTTTACAAATCTTGCAGCAGAGAGAATTTCATTACCGCTAAACCAGTACATGTTCTCATATGATGACTTCTCCTCATAAGGCAGGAAATCATAAGGAATAATCTTGTAGCCGTGCGACGCTATCTTATGGGGTATGTTTAGATTCACTTCCTTCGCAAATGCATTATATGGTCTTCCAAACAGTACCAGGGCTATTTCTTCAGGATTGCTTTCAATTTCCTTTAATACTTCTTTTCCAATCGACTTGAAATCCCTTTTCATGCTTTCAAAACTCTCCGCGGCAAAATCGAAACTAACATCAAAACTTTTCATATCTGCACCAAGATCAATAAACATACTTGCGAACGTTCCCCTGGTCTTTTCAATTCCTTTCGAGAAATCAAGTACAGGTGACAGTATAACTGCACCGTTATCTCTCTCAATCTCATCCCTGAATGTGGATTTTAGGAAATAAGCCTCCCCCTGTACAAACACACACATTCTGTTGTATTCAAACTTATCACGTCCCTCCATTTGACTGATGTGCGGCAGGAATATATAATCAACATTCTTAGAAATAAGATTCTGAAAAAATCCATGGGATAACTCAACAGGAAAACAATAAGAACTTCTAATCTTATCCGAACCGTCTTTATCTACATTATCCGATAAAACCACATTATACCCAAGCATAGTAAATAAATTATAGTAAAAAGGAAACAATGTATTTGTAAGTAGACTTTTTGAAATACCTATTCTTTTACCGGTATAATTTTCTTCAACAAGATATTTGCTAAAAACAGCATCCTGCCTACTTTTTACTACGTTATTCTTTTCGGTATCAGATGTAATATTCCTTCTCTCATTATAATATTTACTGCATGCACCCCCAAACGGATATTTTCTGCCGTTTATTTCTACAATATTAATCGAACATTTTAAATCACACTTTTCCTTACCTCCTGCACATGTAAATCTGTTTGAATAATTGAACTCTCTATTGATTAATTCGTCTAACTTGAAATTCTGTTCATTATAAAGTCCTAGTTTTATTCGGCTCTTTATTTCAAGAGCGACTCCAAAGGCTCCCATGAGTCCGGGCTCAGGAGGCACAATTATTTCCTTACCGGTTAAAAGAGACATTGCATAAGGAACTGCTTTGTTATAACACACCCCACCCTGCATAAACACTTTATTACCAACTGGTCTGTTGCCTTTTACCCTGTTAACATAATTTAGACAAATTGAGTAGACAAGCCCTGCTACAATATCTTCACTGTTAGCACCTTCATGTCCAGCATTTTTAATATCACTCGATATAAATGCAGCGCATTGATCGTTGAAATTCAATGGATTCTTTGCTTTGAATGCTATATCAGCAATTTCAGTATAGTTAATATTCAGAGATTCTTTTGCTGCTTCTTCGAGGAACGAACCGGTTCCGGCAGAGCATGCTTCGTTCATAGCATAATCACTCGCTACTCCGTTAGTCAAATGTGTGTATTTTGCATCCTGTCCACCTATCTCAAAAATTGTATCCACTTCTTTGTCAAAGTGTGCAGCGGCTACAGCATGAGCAATAATCTCATTTACGTCTCCGTCTGTAGTTGCATGCAACGCAGCAATATGCCTACCTGAACCGGTAACACCCAATCCAATAATCTTAACTTTTGCATCATACTGTTTACAGATTTCCTTGTAACATTCTATTGATGCTTTCACTGGATTACCGTTAGTCCTAAGATATATTGAAGCGAGTAAAGCATTGCTATTTCTGTTTATTAATACAGCTTTCGTCGTTGTCGAACCAACATCAAGACCAAGAATACACTCATCACCGTCCTTTGCGGTTGACCTCTCAAGAGATTTGAATTCCACTGAAGCTTCTGGACTTTTCAGTGGCTTATGGAAAGAGAATTGGTGTTGATAATCTTTGAATACTTTACTCGAATCAAAAGGTCGATGTACTTCAAGTCCTTCAATAGCAGCACCGAGAGCCTCAATGTAAGAGGACTGCTCTATGATGAATGTATCTGGATACTCTTTCTTAATAAAATCATATACAGATTTATTTTTTGAAACCCCTCCTATTAGCAAAACTTTTTTGTACTTTTGCTTCGCTAAAAGCTCAACTGTCTTGTCTGCAATCATTTTACCGAGTCCTGAAACAACATTAGGCATCGGGACACCTTTATTTAGAGCATGTGTGCAGTCACTCTTACAGAATACACTGCATCGTCCGGAAACGCTGTATGGATTCTTGTTGTCGGATATACTGACCGCTTCATCTACTGATATATTCATTCGGCTTATCTGCTGAAGAAAGAATTCGCCTGTCCCTGATGCACATTTATTGCCTGTCATCACATTCTCCAACGTACCTCTTTCATTGACGCAATATACCATAAAATTCTCTGCACCAAGACTTGCAATCGCCATCTTTTCGCCTGTATGGCCTAAATACTTCAAAGAATTCTCTATTGCTTTAGGTTCAGGTATTACATAGGCATTTATAAGATTTTTAAATTTCCTTCCTGTAACAACAACAGAGTACCTGTCATAATTATTTTCTTCAAAGAACTTCTTCAATAATGCTTTTGGATTTCCTTCGTGTGAATATTGTTTTAGGGATATAATCTTTCCGCAGATATCTCTTGCCATTTTAACGAAAGATATTGTTGATGCACCAATGCAAATCCCTAATGACAATATTTCCTTTTCAATTTTCATTTATAATTTTATAATTGCCTCCATGCATTTCTTGCCACTTAATACAGCACTCTCAATAGTCGATGGCAAACCTGTGTTAGTCCAGTCCCCTGAAATAAATAAATTTTTTATATTACAGACAGTATTTAATCTGCTTTTCATAGAATTTGTTTCTGGAAGAAAAGTAGCTCTTTTCTCTCTGTAATATTTTATTCTCTTAAAATGGATATCTCTGAATTCAGGGAAATAATCTCTGATTTCTCGTTCAACCCTAATACAAACATCATCTTTGCTTAATTGCCCAAAACCCCTTACTGTATACTCAGGTGCACTTATTGTTACTGAGATGTAATTCTCCTTGAAGAATACCCAGTGCATCAATCCACCAAGGATACCAACCATACCGAAATAGTATTTATGTTTTATATTTACAGGCATTTTATCAGGAACTAAAAATATTGATAATATCGACGCAGGTTTCATTACTACATAACTGTTAAAGTATTCATCAAATACACCCTTACTGAATATTTGTCTGAAACTATGAAAAGGTACTGCCGATACATACAGATCTGATTTAATAATCTCGCCGTTATCAAGAATACATTCAGTAATTCTGCCATCTATTACCCTAATCTCTTTTACTGTTGAATTGTAGCTTATATTAATTTTATTCTTTGAATATTCTATAAACGGATTTGCTATCATGTTGTCAAGATAATCATTTGGAATAATTAATGTATTTGCAGCAGGATCATCAAAAGCAGTTGCAAGCACATTATAAAATAATTCTGCATCAACGTATTCAGGCGAAGTATTAAAAACTGCAAAAACGAATGGTTCCCAAAAGTACTTAATTAGATTGTCAGTTTGTTTAAGATAATCAAGAAGCCAGCCAAGTTTCTTATCTTTTATTTTTTTCGGGAAATCTATTTCAATCAGTTCACGCAACCGCAGAAGACTCAGCTTATCCTTAAAGTTTAAGGGTTGATAATTCATAAATCCTTTAGCCGCTGCAACGAATGGATTATCACCTTTCGCTATAAACTCAAAATCATTTCCTTCTCTATCCCTGAAATAAACATGAAGATTCTGATGAAGTGATAGGTCGGGAATATGATTTAACTTATCAAATAAGTTGAATGTATTCTTATACCATCCTGCAAGTATATGCTGACCATTATCGAATCTCATTCCGGTCTCTGCATCATCGAAGCTGAAGGTTCTTCCTCCAAGCTTTGATTTTGATTCGTAAAGACTTACTTCATAACCTGCATCGTGAAGAAAAACAGCTGATGAAATACCCGCTAAACCGCCTCCTAATATTGTTACACTTTTTGACATCTATATTTTATTGTAGCCCTATTTTATATAACAATTTGTATTTTATAAAAATCATAAACGCTGATACAAATTTATTAATTTTTGATATCCTGATATCGTTGTCGAATATATTATAATTTACAGATTTTATCTTTTTGTGTAGTTTATAATAAATGTTCTTCATTATTATCGCGGCAATCATATTCGATTTATCTGCCCTTTTTAAAAATGTATCAGCTTTTAAATAACACTCATTTGCTCTATTGTGTTGAAATTCCATCAGTTTAATAAATTTCTCATTATAAACATAATTCAATAATTCTTGATCAGTATAATCATATTTCCTCATATCTTCCAAAGGAAGATAAATCCTGTTATTAACAGCATCCTTTTTTATATCTCTGATAATATTAGTTAGCTGTAATGCAACACCGAGATATTCGGCATACTTTTTAATATCCTGATTCTTGTATCCAAAAATCTCAATACTCATCAAACCTACACTTGAAGCTACACAATAGCAGTATTTGTACAATTCATCGAACGATTCATATCTGTTCTTTTTAATATCCATTTCCATTCCTTCAATAAGATCAAAGAAGGGCTTATGAGGAATCATAAAGGTATTAATTTGCTTCCTGAGATGGTTAAAGAATTCATCATTTGAATTGTTATTCAGTGAATTATTAAGCCGATCTTTCCATTTTTTAATACTTGCTGATTTTTCTTCGCGTGTCATACTTTCATTATCAACAATATCATCCGTCATTCGGCAAAATGCATAAATTACTCTCAGTCCTTCCTGCTTAGTCTTATTCAGAAAAAAAGAAGAATAAAAGAAGTTTGTCTTACTCTTCTTCATTATGGTCTGAACATCGGTATGTGATGTATTTTCTTTCACAAATGAAATAAACAATTTCAGAGTATAGATTTAAGCAAAAGTATTAGTTTATTTCCTTTACTTAGTTTTACTCTATGTGATAATACTTTATAATTGTTTTTCCTTATAAGCTCAAGAATTTTCATTCCCCCTTTTATTGTTGCATTTATTTCATACTTAAGAGTTCTAGTAAGATGCTTAGGTAACTCTTTACCCTCATAAAACATATTTTCAGTTTCATCTACAAGTTCTTTCATTATTCTTTTAAATTTATCATTCTCAACTTTGGCAAACAAGTCATCCTCTGAATAATTATGTTCCTGCATATTCTTTGAAGGAACATAAATTCTGTTTATAAGAAGATCAATGGAAACATCCTGCCAGAAATTCGTAAATTGAAGTGCAGAACATATCTTATTTGAATAGTTGAAAAGTTCGCTATCAGTTTTCTTGTCAAATCCAAATAACTGTAGGATAAGACTTCCGACCGGATCCGCAGAAAACTTAGAATACTCAAGTAGATCCTCAAAGTTATAATATCTGTTTTTATTTACATCCTGTTTGAAAGCAAGTAGAAGTGATTTAAGGTCTTCTTTATCAATTTTTGTTTTTTCGAGCGTATCATGCAAAGCAGTAAAGATGCTTTTAAAATGTACATCCAGTTTATCATATTGAGGGTCACTATAAAGCAGATTCTGCATCATATTTAATTTTTCCATTTTATCATCCGGAGGTAAATATTTGGAATCAGCTATATTATCAGCTGTACGTGCAAATGCATATATGCTGTATATGGAATTACGTTTACTTTTGGGAATAAAGATTGATGCAACCGGGAAATTCTCGTAGTTGTTCTTAGTTAAATTTTCACAATAATAATATGCTGCCTCTGTAAAGCTAATAATGTCAAAAATTATGTTAGAAAAATAGATGTTTTAATATCATAAATAAATATTAAATTGTCTATGTATAAAACTGAACTATGAAAAAATAATTTATGGTAGATAGAGTAGTCATATTCGGGGGTTCAGGCTTTCTTGGAAAAAGATTGATAAAAAACCTTAAGGGTCATTATAGAATTGTTGTTGCTTCAAGAAATCCTGACAAAATCAGTAAGAATAATGAGGTCGAATATACGGCTTTTAATTATGATACTGAATCATTAAAAAATATAATCAATGGAGCTAGTATTGTTGTCAACTTTTCAGGAGCTCCTATAGCCGGACAAAGATGGAACGAGAAATATAAAAAGATTATGTACGACAGCAGGATTGAAACAACACGCATGATATCCGATGCAATATCATTATGTTCGGAAAAACCGCATACATTCGTAAGCACTTCCGCAACAGGTATTTACGGAAACAGAGGTAATGAAGCATTAAATGAGCTTTCATCACTCGGTAATGATTATTTAGCTAATTTGTGTATCGACTGGGAGAAATCAGCACAAAAAACCGAAAAATTTAACGTTAGAACTGTGTGCATTAGGGTAGGTGTTGTACTTGATAAAACGGAAGGTGGATTTCCGAGAATGATACAGCTGTTTAAGTATTTTGTAGGAGGCAGACTTGGGAACGGTAATCAGTTTCTTCCTTGGGTTCATGTTGACGATATTATAAAGATTTATGAAGAAGCAATAAAAAACACAAATATTACAGGTATCTTAAACGGTACAGCTCCTAAACCTGTTACAAACATCGAATTTAGTTCTGTGGTGGCAAAAGCGTTAAAACGTCCTAATCTGTTTATGGTACCGGAATTTATGCTTAAAATTATTGTCGGTGAATTTGCAGAGTTTTTAACTGGGAGCCAGAGAGCTGTTCCGCAAAAGCTGCTAAGAAGTGGCTTTTACTTTAAATATAATGATATTGAATCAGCAATTAATAACCTTATAGGGTAAGTTTTGGATCATTTAGAGAAAATATTAAAACTCTTCAAGACTGTATTCCCGTATGAAGTGACAAGTTACAGTAAACTTAGAGGCGGGGTATCTGATAAGCTAATAATCAGAATTAGTACAAATAACATCAGTATTATTGGGATTTATAACGAATGCATAAAAGAGAATGAAGCTTTTATTGGTTTTACACAGGTGTTTAATAATCTAAAACTAAACACATCAAGAGTATTACATGTTTCTGAAGATAGGAAAATTTATTATGTTACAGATCTTGGTAAACATACATTGTTCGATATCATAAAGCAATATTCAATAAGAGAAGAGTTGTTTCAGGTTTACAAAAAAGTTATAGAACATCTCGTTAAGTTTCAGGTTTTTGGAGCTAGAGCGATAAATTTTGATCTTTGCTATGAGACGAGACATTTTGACCAAGATCAAATTTATCTTGATACAGTTAAGTTCAATAAGTATTTCTTAATTAGATACTTAGATAATAATACTGAAGTATTAAACAATAAGATTCTTAATATTATTCTTGAATTAACTGTTAATTCAACTAAGAATTATTTTATGTATAGAGATTTCCAGCCGAGAAATATTATAATTAATAACAATGAACCTTACTTTGTTGATTATCAGTCTGGAAGGCTAGGTCCACCTCAGTATGATTTAATTTCATTTCTTTATTCCGGCAGTATTGATATTACTAATGAAGAAAGGATTAAACTTAAAAAGCATTATTTTAATGAATTTAACAGGTTTGAAAAAATGGATAAGGATGTATTCTTTAATTCTCTTGATTACTTTGCATTATTAAGAATTATACAGATCCTTGGAAGTTACTCACATTCATATTTTGAGAAAAAGAATATAAACGTTTTAGAGAAAATTCCGGTGGCTATTAATAACTTACAAACTTTAAATCTGGATAATAATCTTGATAAATTAAGAGTACAAATTGCTGAAATGTATACTACTCATACCTCAAAGCATCAATCGGATTCAATTTAGCAGCCTTATAAGCAGGATAAACACCGAATATAAGACCCACAAGCGTACAGATTACCAATCCGATAATAATCCAGTCAACCGGTATTACAACAGGTGAACTGAGATATATTGCAAGAAGGTTTCCTGAAAGAATCCCGAGGATTATTCCGGCAACACCACCCATTAAGGAAAGTATAACTGCTTCGAAAAGAAACTGATACAGTATGTTCTTATGTTTTGCACCAATTGACTTCCTTATTCCAATTTCTTTCGTTCTTTCTGTAACAGAAACAAGCATTATATTCATTATACCAATACCGGCAGCGAGCAAAGCAATGAAAGAAATAAATCCTGCACCATACTTGAAGTAATTGGTAAATGCACTAACCTGTGCAATTAGAGACTCATTTGAATATATTTCAAAATTATTATCTTCACCGGGCTTTACTTTTCTAATTATTCTCATTATTCCTGATATATGCTCAACGGTTTCATCATATTGCTCTCTGCTTGGAGCCTGTACAGCAATATTAATAGATTGATTTTGGTCTCCTCTGTATATCTGTAATGCTCTTGTAATCGGTACAAGGGCAATGTTATCACGGCTCTGTCCAAAACTTTCACCCTTTGGTTCAAGAATCCCAATAACCATAAATTCATTCTTATCAAGAATAATCTTCTTCCCTATAGGTGTTTCTTTGGGAAATAATTTATCTACTACTTCCATTCCGATCACAACGACTGAACTGGCACTGTTTAATTCAGGTTGAGTAAAAAACCTTCCCTCTTTAATAGCGTAATCATTGCATGGAAGGAAATCCATATTTACTCCCCCAAGGTACATATTAGGATTAGTAGAATTCTGTCCATACTTAAAAGTTTTAGAACCTTTCCAGTATTCAAGCGAGATATATTTATATAAAGTGGCTTTTTCAATTAATCGTTCACCCTGATCGTAAACAATATCGGGTCTGTTTCTCATTTTTCTGCTTGGAGGTCCTCCCATTACTACAGGAAATTTTTGTATTTGAAATGTATTTGTTCCCAACTGGCTTAAACCTGAATCAATTCCCGTTTGCAATGCATCAAGAAGCGTCATAATTGCAATAATTGAGAATACGCCGATTGCAATTCCTGCAAGAGTCAAAGAAGTTCTTAGTTTATTACTTCTTATTGTATCAACTGATAATCTAACTATTTCACCTACTATCATAATTATTCATACCTTAATGAATCAACTGGATCAAGTTTAGCTGCATTGTATGCGGGGAAGAAACCTGACAATACTCCAAAAAACAATGATATTAAAAGACCTAAAACGACCACCCACAATGGCATAGCAGTCGGCAGTACAAAAGCATCTATAATGAGACTAATTGGGAAGGAAATCATCATGCCTACCATTCCGCCTCCAAGACATATAACGCTCGATTCGATTAAAAACTGAATTAGGATTGTCCTTCGTCTGGCTCCTATAGCCTTTCTAATGCCAATTTCTCTCGTTCTTTCCTTAACTGAAACAAACATAATATTAGCAATACCAACAGAACCTACAATTAGTGATAATCCAGTAATTAACAAACCAATAACTTTAATTAATGCTGTAAGTTGATTATATGTGTCTTTAAATGCAGCTTGCTCATTAATACCAAAATCATCTCTTGCACCGGGAGGAACTTTTCTTGCTTTTCGCATTATTGATCTAACTTCTTCTTTCGTTTCCTCTAAATTATTTAAATCTGCAGCTTTAATGTTGATAGATAAACTTCTTCGAGTACCGAAATATTTATAAAAAGTAGTAATTGGTATTATTACTCTGCTATCAAGGCTAAATAACCCAAGCATACTTCCCTGCTTCTCTATTATTCCGATTATGCGAAAAGAATAACTTCCTACTTTAATAATTTTTCCAATAGGATTAATGTTTGAGAAAAGTCCATTCTTAACATCCATACCAATCATACAAACAGGGTATGCATTTTCAACTTCTTTTGCTGTCATAAACCTACCGTCGTCAATGTTCAGACTTACAGTTTTTTGATACTCATCAGTTGTACCGATTACAAATACACCTTCAAGGTTAAGGCTGCCATACTGAACCATTCTTCCTGTACCTGCTGATGGGCTGATAGATGATGATGTCTGTGAAAATCTTTTTAAGAATTCATAATGCTTAAGTGTAAGGTCTTTTCTATTTCGGTATACTTCGTAATCTTCATTTCCAAACCATTCGAATTTCTGTACATACAGAACATCTGCACCAACCGAAGCAATACTTGATTCAAAAGCCCTGTTAATACCCTCTATTGCGGTCTGCATTAGAGTAACAGCGGTTATCCCGATTACTATTCCAAGAGCAGCGAGAAACGAACGCATTTTATTGCCCCTGATAGCATTTATCGCAATAATTAGACTTTCTTTAATTTCAACAAAAATGTTCATCGTTTATAATTATGCGCTCGATTCTTTAATATTATCTGATTCTATGAGCCCGTCACGGATTTTGATTATCCGATTAGCATGTCTTGCAATTTCCTCTTCGTGTGTAACAAGAATGATTGTATTTCCCTTTTTATTAAGGTCAGTGAACAAAGACATAATTTCTTCACCGGTTTTTGTATCAAGATTACCTGTTGGTTCATCAGCAAGTATAATGGATGGATTGTTAACTAATGCTCTGGCGACAGCAACGCGCTGTCTCTGGCCTCCCGACAATTCATTTGGTTTATGCATCATTCTGTCAGCAAGCCCGACGTTTGCAAGCGAATCCTGTGCTTGTTTTATTCTATCCGCTTTTGACAAACCTGAATATATTAAGGGTAATTCTACATTGTGAAGAGCATTGTTTCTCGGCAATAGATTAAACGTTTGAAACACAAATCCAATTTCTTTGTTACGTATTTCTGCAAGTTCATCATCATCCATTTCATGGACATCTTTACCATTTAAAATATACTTGCCAGACGTCGGCGTATCAAGACAACCGATTATATTCATCAAAGTTGATTTTCCCGAACCTGATGGACCCATAATAGCAACATACTCATTTCTTTCAATAACCACATCGACACCGTCTAGAGCAAAGAGCTTTTCTTCACCCATTTCATAAACCTTTTTTATATTACTTATATCGATTATAATACTCATTATTATTCACCATCTTTCTTAGGGAGTTTCTTATCATTATTAACTTTTACCTTTACGTTATTATCTAATTCTTTATTAATTGCCTTAAAACTTCCCTTAATTACTTCGACACCATCGGATATACCTTCTATTATTTCAATATAAGCATCATCGCTAATACCCGTCTTAACTTCCTTCTTTATTGATGCACCATTCTCCACCACAAAAACCACTTCTTTAGGTTTTGCCTTTTTCATTAGTTTTTCATCTCTCTGGCTGGATAAGTTCTCTGGTACCGACTTATCTTTTTCACCACCTAATGTCATTTGTCCTTGTAATTCATCATCCCTTGTTGTCACAGACTGAATCGGTACTGCTATCACATTTTCCTTTCGGTCAACTTCTATATCAACGGTACAACTCATTCCTGGTCTTAAATCATAATCTTCCTTATTTACTCTAATCTTAACGATAAAGTTTACAACTTCTTCCTGAGTCCCGGTATTCTTTGCCTTTGCAGTATTAGCAATTTCATAAACATAACCGGTAAAAGTTTTACCGGGGAAAGCATCAATTTCGATTCTTGCAGTATCACCAAGCTTAACAAGGGTAACGTCTGTCTCTCCGACTTCGACCTGTGCTTCCATAGAGTTAAGGTCGGATATCGTCATGATCTGTGAGCCGATATTAAATGATGTACCAAGTACTTTTTCACCCTCTTCATTATTGAGTTGTGTGACTGTCCCTGACATTGGGGCGTTAATAGTTGTTTTGGAGATGTCATACTCCACGGAGGATAAGGAAGCCCTTTGCTGCTGTATCTGAGCTCTGATAGTATTCATTTGTGCATTAGTAGCGTCATAATTAGTTAAGGCATTATCATAATCCTGCTGAGAAGCTAGACCTTTGTCAAATAGTGTTTTAATCCTATCAAGTTCAAGTTTATACTTTCGAAGGTTAACTTCCTGTGCCTCAAGATTACTCTCTGCAACCTTTATACCTGCATTTTCTTGCTTAACTTTAGGATAGTAGGCATCAGGTCTGATTTTTACCACTAAATCACCTTTATTAACTACATCCCCTTCCTGAAAGGGTAAGGATACTATTTCACCGCTGACTTCTGCACTGATATTAACTTTAGTTTCGGCTTGAATCTTACCTGTTGCGGTAACAATCTGTGTAATATCATGTTTAGTTACCTTTTCAGTCTGTACTTCGACAAGTCTCTCCTTCTTACCAGACAATACGACAGCGACCACAATAAGCAGTAAAAGCAGAATAACCCCAATCCAAATGATTCTTTTCTTTCTTTTCTTGCTTTTCTTCTTTGAATTATTTGTTGCGGTAATTTTATTTTCTTCCATTGTTATTTGAATAATATTCTTTAATATTTTAAAATACCCGATAAATACTCTAAATATTTTTGTGTAAGGACAAAATTATAAATGTAGTTAATTCTGTTTATAAGCAGATTATTTAAGTTAGTTGTTGCTACTTGTACGTCAAGTAAAGTACCATAACCTATCCTGAAATTTTCCTCGGATAGCAGTTTGTCCTGTTCTGATGCGACAATATTCTTTTCGAGAATTTCTATTTGCTTATAAGCAGTTTCGAGGTCAAACATCGATTTCTTTATTTCAGCCCTAATATTCTTTTCGAGTTTTATAAGGTCTTCCTGTTTCTGTTTTATATTAACTTCAGATATCTGCCTGTTAATATCTGTTTTGAATCCCTGAAATATGGGATAACTTAGAGTTAATCCGTAAGTAAAAACTTTGTTATTATCTATATTATAGACTTCATTTCCGCTAATGCTTGCATTAGCGAATGCTGAAAGAGTTGGAAAATATAGATTCTTTTTTGCAATACTCAGTTTTATTTCATTAAGTTTAATGTCTTCCTCAGCATATTTGTAATCATATCTACTGTTAACAGCACTTTTTACTAAAGCATCAAAATCAGAGTATTTGTCCATCACAGATTGAAGTTCAGTAAGAGTTGATGGGATGTAAATTTCATCGTATTCAAGACTAATAGATTTATTAACGTCATCATTAAGAGTGTTAAGAAATTCGACTTTTGACTTCTCAAAATCATTTTCTGAAGATAGAACACTTAATTCGTTCTGAGCAACCTGTACATCCTGCTTATAGATATCAGATACGGTTTTCTTTCCGACTTCTACGTATTCCTTTATTTGATTAAGTTGATTAATAGATACCTGAAGATTTTCCATGTTTACGTCAACAATCCTGTCCTTTTTAATAACATCAAAGAACTTCTGATAGACCTGCATAACAATACCGTACTTTTCATTTTCCAGATTCAAATAAAGATTTGATAAATTCTTCTTCTGAAGGTCAATGTTTTCGTAATTTGCCAATCCGTTAAAAATAGTAACAGATGAATTCATACCGAGCTGCCAATTGTTTATTGCCTGCTTTGTATCACCGAGGTTGATTGGTAAACCATTCTGATAAACTGTGCCACCGGTAGAATAAGTGTTGTTCCTGCTAAACTGACCGTTTAAGTTGAGTGTTGGAATCAAATCACCCCAGGAAGATTTAACATTAAACTCCTGTATGTTAATGTTGTTCTGAAGCTGTGATATCACAAGACTGTTTGCAAAAGCAGTATTGACCGATTTTCTAAGGTCGAAGATTTCCTGAGCACTTGCGAGATTGAAAGTAAAAAGTGAAAACAGAGTAAGTGCTAATATTTTTCTCATTGTCTAATAATTTATACTTATAAAACGGATAAGATTGAAAAATGTTTCAAAATGCTGGATTATTTGATATTTATTATCCTTATTTTTACGATTCATTTATGCTAAATTATAAAAATTAATTGATTTAAATTTAATATGCTATACATAACACGCAGAGAACATTTTTCAGCATCTCATACACTAAAAAACGATTCCCTTACAGAAAGCGAGAATGAGAATTTATTCGGAAAATGCAATTCATTTCACGGACACAATTATTACCTTGAAATAACGATAAAAGGAGAAGCAGATCCTGTAAGCGGATATGTTATGGACCTGAAAAAACTGAAGGTAATACTTAATGAGAAGATTATTGAGAAGGTTGATCATAAATATCTTAACGAAGTGGATTTATTTAAAAATGTTATTCCGACTACAGAGAACATGGCAGTAATCTTTTGGAACGAGTTAAAGGACATATTGAGAGGTGATTTGTATGAACTTTATTCGGTAAAACTTTTTGAAACTGAGAAGAATTCGGTAATCTACAAAGGGAATGAATAGAGTACTCACAAATAACGAACTCAAGTTTATAGCTAGTTTAAAGTTTAAAAAATACAGGGATTTGCATGGGATGTATTTAATCGAGGGAGAGCATTTGCTATCAGAATTCATCAAGTCAGGAAAAAAGGGATTGAAGTATGTAATTAGGAGACATGATTTTGATAATGAATTCATAATTAATAAACTTCCTGCCATCTATACTTATAAAGTTAACAATGTACAGTTCGATAAGCTATCGGACACAAAATCACCACAAGGCATATTAGCTGTTGTAAAAAAGTCAGAGGAAAAGAAGCTTTTATGTGGAAAAATAGTAGTAGCACTTGATAGTATTAACGATCCGGGGAACCTGGGTACTATTCTAAGAACTTGCTATTGGTATGGAATAGAATCTATAATAATAGGAAAGAATTCAGCTGACGTTTACAATACCAAAACCATTCGTGCATCTCAGGGTGCATTATTCTACGTTAATTTCAATACAGAGGCAGATTTAAACCTTGAATTTAAAAGTCTTAAGAACAACGGATACAACATCTATCTGACGACATTAACCGGTAATGTGATATCGGACAAAACAATTTCCAAAGGAAAAGCTGTGATTGTTTTCGGAAATGAAGCAAATGGTATATCAAAGGAATTGATTGAGAATAAAGAATACAAAGAGATAAAGATAAAATCTTTCACAGGCTGCGAATCGCTAAATGTTTCGGTAACAGTCGGAATTGTAATAAACGAGTTTAAAAGATTATTTGAGAATTAGTAATTCTTTCCTCAACATTTCGAGAGCTGCCTGAGCTGCTCTAATCCTGTTCCGGTGACGATTGTCACCGAGAAATAATTCTTTAGAATATGTTTTATCACCTATAGAGATTGCTATGTAAACAAGTCCAACCGGCTTAGACTCAGTTCCACCTGTTGGTCCTGCAATTCCTGTCGCAGAAATACCGATATCTGTCTTAAGGAGTTTCCTTACTCCTACTGCCATCTCAACTGCGACTTCACTACTTACAGCACCATTTTTATTTATCAAATCCGGGTTTATTTTAAGAATGTTTTCTTTTACTTCATTGGCATAAGAAATAATACTACCTTTGAAATACTTCGAGCTTCCGGAAACATTAGTAATTCTTCCCGATATTATTCCACCTGTGCATGATTCAGCGACAGCAATGGTAAGATTCTTTTCAACAAGAAGATTACCAACAAGTTCTTCAAGCAAGTCGTCATTCTGTCCGTAGATGTAATCCCCTATTTTTTCAAAGAGCGAATTTTCAATTCTTTTAAGCTCCAAATCAGCATCTGATTCAGTCTTACATTTTACTTCAATTCGCAATCTAACTCCAAGAGGAGACGGCAGGAAAGCCATCTTATGACCCTGCAACAGCTTTTCTATATTTCCAATTTGTTCAGACAGAAGTGACTCACCAATACCTGCAGTTAAGAGCGTTTTACTTCTATGAAAATACTCAGGATTTCTAAGATACTTTTCTTTAATCAATGGCAGCACTGAATTTTCAATCATCGCTTTCATTTCAAAAGGAACACCGGGCATCGCAATGAAGATCTTATCGTCCTTTTCCATCAATATTCCCGGAGCTGTTCCAAACTCATTCCATATTACTTTTGACTTTGATGGAATCATTGCCTGTCCGATATTTGTTTCAGGCATTTTTACATTTCGTTTTGTAAATATACTTTCCACTTTCTCAAGAACCTTTTCATCGAGAATCAGCTCATCATCAAAAAACTCAAGAAGTATTGGTTTAGTTATATCATCATGAGTAGGACCAAGACCTCCTGTTATTAAATTAATCTTATAATCGTTCATAACAGAATCCTGAAGTTCATCGAGAAGGTCTTGCCGGTTATCACCAATTGTAACAACTTTTTTTACCTTAATTCCCAAACAGTTAAGCTTTTCGTTAATGAATGCGGAATTCGTGTTTACAATCTGTCCGATTAAGATTTCATCTCCTATTGAAATTACTTTAGTATTTATCATAAATAAGATAATGCTTTAATTAATA
Source organism: Ignavibacteria bacterium (assembly GCA_041649015.1). Lineage (NCBI taxonomy): Bacteria > Pseudomonadati > Ignavibacteriota > Ignavibacteria > Ignavibacteria bacterium. The sequence continues at coordinate 53,902 of JBAZNU010000002.1, read as the reverse complement.
TAACACTTAAAAATCCACTGTAGATACCTGCAACAACATCATCCAGCATTACTCCTCTTCCGCTGTCCATTTTATCAAAATAATTTCCCGGAAATACTTTTAGTATATCAAAGACTCGAAATGTAAGGAATGAAGTTACAGCTACAATCCAAATATTATTCAATCCAAAGACCGAAATGATGAACAAACTCAACCACATACCCACGACTTCATCTATAACAACAACAGACGGATCCTTTCCGTACCTTTGCATCATTCTGTCCGAGACAATAATCCCGACAAAGAAAAAGATAAGAGATAATGTCATTAAAACAACAGGATTATAGAAACCGGGAATGAAAATTAACAAAACAGCGAACAAACTTCCAACCGTACCGCTTGCGAACGGGAAATAGCCCGTGAATAATGCTGATGCAATAAACATCGTAAAGAAATCAATCCTGACATCTTCATTTTCAATAATCTTCTTTTTAATCAATCTCATTTCGTTTGATATGTTGTGCTCTGATAATATAATCCAGACCTGTATAAAACGTAAGAAGTGTCACGAAAAGCATAAGGAAGTAATTAAGATCCGATTCATAAACAAAGTAACGTATATCCTCTTTTAGTTTACCATTTATATCAGTTGTCATAAATATTAAAAGAAACAAGATGAAAAAGATATACGACATCTGGAAGAAAGTTTTTGCTTTAGCGATGAAAGATGTTTTTAAAGTAATGCCTTTGTATTCATCATAAGAACGGATTAAAGTAACCACTATATCTCTTAATGCAATGATGATAAGCATCCATAAAGGCATAAAACCAAGCAAGAAAAAAAGATAGAATGCAAATGAGGTCAGTACTTTATCAGCAAGCGGATCAATAAAAATTCCAAAGTTCGTAATGGAATCATATTTTCTTGCATGCCAACCGTCATACCAGTCAGTCAGGACTGCTGCGAAGAATACAACGAGCGAAAGACGCTGTAAAGAAACATTGCCGCTCAGGAACATAATCAGAAAAACCGGAGAAAGAAGTATTCTTATAACAGAAAGTATATTCGGTACATTTCTCATCCGGATAATGCCAATTAAAACGGTAAGTCGTCTTTATTTTCTTCAGACTGAGAACTTTTTACTTGTTCTCCATCTCCCGTTGATTTCTTATTATCAAGCATTATCATCTCAGTCATATCTATACCGGTATATTTCTTAGTTTCATCCTTTGGGTCAACATAGCTTCTAATGCTTCCCTCAAGATAAATTTTACTTCCTTTCTTCAGATATTGACCACAAATCTCAGCAAGTTTTCTCCATACTGTTATATAGTGCCATTCTGTCTTTTCAACATCACTTCCATCCTTACTTTTGTATGTATCTGAAGTAGCAATACTGAACTTAGTATATGCTGTTCCATCGGCAGTGTATTTTACTTCCGGGTCTTTTCCAAGACGACCGATAAGCATTACTTTATTTAATGATTTTGACATAAGTAATAAATTTAATTATTTAAGGTTGAATTCTATCACTTTAGTCTTTTCGAGCAAAAAGAATTTTGCTGAAGAAAAAACAATAAAATCTTTTAATTTCTCGCTTAGTATTGGTTCTGCGAATAAGTATCGGCCTGAATATGCATTTTTTTTAGCATCGTAAACAAGAATTTCGGAATCAGTAAGAATGTAAAGCTGATAATTAAAAGCGGATATTGATTTTATGTATTTAGACTCCAATGAATTCAGATAATTTCCAAAATTATCATATTTAAAAACCGTATTAAGTATAGAATCGAATATATAAATATTATTGAGACCATCTTTTACAATCTTGACAGGTTTTGACATAGGTTTCTGAGCTGACTGAAAACCACCAAAAGAAAAAGCGGGCTGATACATGCTTTGGTTCTGGTATTGATAAGTAACAATACGATTATTCTCTCCGTCAATTGAATAAATGTAAGGATTAATGAAAACAGTTGATACGGGAGTCTGAAATTTCAGGTTTTCAGGAAAGGATTCATAATTAGTGTAGATTGAATTTATGTAACTAAGATTCAGATCGAGTTTTTGAATCCTAAAGTTCATAGGGTCCGATACATGAATTTCAAGACCTGAAGAACCTTCAATACAAGTCGGAGAATCGAATTCGCCGTTTGCCCACCCCTTTTTCCCTGAACGTTTTATTTCTTTCAACGATTCATCAAACTTAACAATTTCATTGCTCATAGCATCAAGGATGTATATTTTCCCTTTCCCGTCAGATGTTATAGAAACAGCATTAAGAAATCCGCTCAATTCGTTCGACTTTACGAGGATACTATCCCCATTAAACAGAAGAATATTTAATATTAAAAGCAGAAACATTATTTAATAATCAACTTAAAGAAATTAAAGAATAATTCCGGATAAATGCCAAATAAAAGAGTACCTGTGACTGAGATTCCAATTGCAAGCTTTGACATTGTGTTACCTTTATTCCTGTCCTCTGACAGCGCACCTTCCGGTTCCTTAAACCACATATATATTATTACTTTCAAATAGTAGTAAACTGATACAACACTTAATAAAATTGCTATTACAGAAAGCCAGACAAGATTAGCTTTTATTGCTGCATAGAATATATAGTACTTACCCCAGAATCCTGCGAACGGCGGAATACCCGCTAAGGAGAATAGAAAAGCTGTCAGTACTAATGCAAGAAACGGACTTCTTTTAGCGAGCCCTTTGTAATCATCGAATGTAACGTTACCAAAATCCTTACCATCTGAAGCTGAATTTTCGAATACAGAAACGACGATGAAAGCACCGAGCTGCATAAAAACATAAGCAAGCATGTAGAATGCTATTCCCTTGTTCGCAACGTCATCCATAGCAGTAATGCCAACAAGAATGTAACCTGCACTTGCTATTGAAGAATAAGCAAGAAGTCTTTTTAAGTTATTCTGTGTTAGTGCCACAATGTTTCCATACAGCATAGTAAGTGTAGCGAGAATTGAGAATAATATTTTATAATGAGCAAGGTCAAGGGACAGAATAATGGGTGCAAGGGTTCCGACTGCTGCAATCTTTCCGGCGGTTGACATCATACCGGATACGATTGTAGGTGCACCTTCGTAAACATCAGGAATCCACATCTGGAATGGAAATATACCTATCTTAAACATAAAGCCGATCATGAATAATGCGACACCAATCAGGAACATGGGAGACTTAAAAGCTGTATATGTAGTAATTATTTTTGAGATACTCGTGTATCCGGTAGCCCCGTAAATTAAAGACATACCGTACAGAAGAAAACCTGTAATGAATGCGCCAAGCAGCAGATACTTCATTGCGCTTTCGTTTGATTTAGGTCTCTGCCTCATCAAACCTGCAAGTATATAGAAACAGACTGACATGGTTTCAAGACCTATAAAGATAAGTATTATATCATTGGCATAAATCATTATCTGCATTCCAAACAGAGCAATAAGCAGCAGAGAATAATACTCGCCGTAATTAACATTAAATTTCTCAAGATATTCTTTTGATGCAGAAATTGTAAGTAAAACCGAAAGGAGTGCAATAAAGTGAAAAGCATTTGCTACGGAATTAATTCTCATCATTTCGGAAATAATAAACACATCCTTACCGATATTTAAACCTGCAAAAATCATTGCAGAAAGGACAGCAATTAAAGAAAATACGTAAACCGGATATTTAGATTTACCAGAGAATACAGCAATCATTAAAGAAATGAGTGCAGAAGCTGCAACGATTAAAATCGGTATAATTTCTTTCAGGTCGTTAAGATTAATCATCTATATAGTTTAAATATTATAACTTTTTAAAATTTCATTTTTAGCAGCAGGTATAGTATCAATCAGGTCGCCGGCAATTGTTCCGCTGCAGCCGTACGACTTGTAAAGCTTATCTCCGCAATATCCGTGAAGATATACTCCCGAAGAGGCAACATTAATCAAAGGAACATCTTTCATCTGAGAAACGAGTGAGGATATTATTCCCGATAAAACGTCTCCGCTTCCGATGGTTGCAAGATTTTCGCGCCCTGTTGAATTAATAAATACGATATTGCCGTCAGTTATAATAGTCGGAGAATTCTTCAGAACTAAAACAACATTATAATCGGAAGCAAACTTTTTAGCAATATTTATAAAATCGGGTTTAAGCTCATCTACAGTAATACCGAGTAAATTTGCGAACTCACCGAAATGGGGAGTCAGCACGATTGAACACTTTCCCTTTTTCAAAAAATCAAGATTGTCTTTAAAAGCAAAAATACCGTCTGCATCAATAACAAAGTTTTTGCTGAATCTCTTCACAACACTTCTTACAAAAGACATTGTAGCACTTTCCCTTCCGATACCGGGACCGAGCAATACAGCGTCGCTCCATTCTATCTTTTTTGTTACGATGTCGATTGAATCGTTTGTAAAGTATTTTTCAGATTTCAAAGGAAGAGTTATAACTTCAGTAGTTTTAGCTTCCATAGAAGGATTAAGAGATTCGGGGATACCAAGAACGACAGCACCATTTCCAGTTCTGAGAGCGGACTGAGCTGAAAGATAGGCAGCACCGCTGAAACCCTCTGAACCCGCAAGAATAAAGAGTTTTCCGTTGTTATATTTATGAGAATTCCTGTCTCTAATTGCTTCCTCAAAACAAGTATCTTCCTTTTCAAAAAGATGAATATTTTTAAGATTAAACTCATCGAATTTTTCGCAAGGGAGACCGATATCGACTACTTTCAATTCGCCCGAGACATTTCTTCCTTCATAGAACATAGTGTTCATTTTCCTGACTCCCATTGATATAGTTACATCGGCTTTAAGGCAATCATTTGAATCAGACCAATTGTTTAAACCGGACGGAGTATCGAGAGCAACTACGAATTTTTCGTTTGAATATTGAGTAATATCGGAGAATATATTCTTTATGTATTCGTCGAGTTCACCAATAAAACCGATACCAAAAATTGCGTCTACAAACAGTATCTTTTCGTTCTCAGCATCAAGAATGTCATTTAGTCTTTCTATATCGGAGGTAACTTCGTAATAGTCGCTTTTAAAAAGTTCTTTTACAATATTGAAATTAGTTAAAGCATCACCTTTTAAGGATTCGGGCGGATAGCAAAGAAACAGGTTAATGGGTACGAATACTTCCTGGCTGAGACAATAATTATAAAGGGAACGTGCTAAAACGAATCCATCGCCTGCATTATTACCCTTTCCGGCGAGTATAACAATACGGTTACATTTCTCGCGTAAAAGAATTTCCCAAATTATCTTTGCAGAATTAACACCTGCATTTTCCATAAGAAGAACCGAAGGGATATTGTACTTTTCCATGAGTTTCTTCTCAGCTTCAAGAACATCTGCATTGTAAAAAACATTTTTCATTTAAGAAACAAGCCTTTTCATTTCTTTAATAACACCAAACCTGTCAATTGCCTTAAAAACAGAAGCTCCGCAGACGAACATATTGACACCTGCGTCGGAAACGAGCTTAATGTTATCCAGACCAATACCACCGTCAATTTCAATAAGACATTCGGGATTGTACTTATTCACCATTTGTTTCAGTTCAATAATTTTATCTATGGAATTCGGGATAAACTTTTGCCCGCCGAAACCCGGATTAACACTCATCAAAAGGACGAAATCAGAGTACTCGAGAATATTCTTAAGCATATCAACCGGGGTAGCGGGATTGAGCACCACACCTGCTTTAACACCGAGTGACTTAATTTTGTTCAGAAGTCTGTTCAAATGATAGTTGTTTTCAAAATGAACAGAAATAAAATCAGCTCCGGCTTCTGCAAAAGCCGGTACATATTTATCAGCGTTTTCAATCATAAGATGAACATCGAGGGGGAGACCTGTTATTGAATTCACTTTTGCAACAACGTCCGGACCGAATGTAATATTCGGAACAAAATGTCCATCCATAATATCGCAATGAATAACATCAGCACCGCCCAGCTCAACTTCTTTTATTTCCTCAGCCAGTTTAGCAAAATCTGCAGACAATATTGAAGGGCAAATCATTTTCATCAGTTATTCTCCTTCTTTTCTTTGGATTTATCCGTTGTAGTTGATTTTTCTTTAGATTTATCTGTGTTCGTAGGTTTACCGTTCAATTTCTCAGTCGGAGATTTCTCTTTAGATTTATCCATGCCGTTATCCTGCTTTTCTTTTACCTTATCTTCTGCGGGTACAGTCTTATTTTTCTTAGGTTCAATCTTATTTGTATTATTATCCAGCGGCTCCATATTCCCGTTATCTCCCACTTCATCAGGTTCTTTAATAACTTCGGATTTCTTTTTAGCAACAAAAAGGTCAACAGATGTATTTTCCTTCGCAGATTTATCCTTCTTGGGATACTGGTCCATAATTTGACCGACCGGCAGGTCGCTTGACTGATAAGTAACTTTACCTACTTTTAATTTCTTCTCGAGTAAAATCTTCTGTGCATCTGCGAGTTTTTTTCCGATAAGGTCAGGAATAATAATATCACCAATAACAGGACCATTGCTTATTATCAGGTCAACCTTAGTTCCCTTTTTAACTTTACTGCCGGGTTGAATAATCTGTGAAATAACGAAATCCTCAGGTTGCTCTGCGGTAAACTTTCTTACAATCTCACCCGGTGTAAGATTTCTTTGTACAAGAGTGAAACGAGCGTCGCGTTCTGATTTACCAATAAGGCGAGGAACATCAATAAGCTGTTCGCCACCGCATACAGTTAAATAAACGCGTCTTCCCTTTTTTACTGTTTCATCGACACCGGGAGCCTGATCGAGAACAAGTCCGATAGGTTTATTTTCATCATAGCGAATATCACCCTGCTTTACGTCAAGCCCTGATTCTTCGAGAACTTTTTTAGCGTCGAGAAAATTCAGACCGGTAACGTTTGGAACCTTAGTAAGTTCAGCATGCTTAACGTACCACGGCATGAGTAAACTGTTGAAAAACAGTCCAAATCCGACGATAATAATGAGTATTATACCGAGTTTTTTAAACATTATAAAATTTACGTATATCTATTGAAAAATAAAACTTAAATGCACACAATTAATACTCTCGTTTAAAATAATCGACGAGATTGATTTCGAAATAATTTGTATTAGAGTAATAAATTATATTATCATTTTCCGGATTTACTTTTACGGCAGCAAAATAACCACGCATTACTCTGTACAATTTAATCAATTCTTTCTGTTTATCCGTAAATTCAAACTTTACCGTATTAATTCCGTTGGAATTTTCGTTATCGACTAAAACCTGTACTTCTACGGTGAACCACTCGAATCGTTCAGCTTTTCCGTCAGAGAAAAAGACGAAGAAAACAGCAACACATGTATAAGGAACTAACATTAAGTCTTTATTATCGGAAAATTCGTAATCGAAATATATTGAATCCTTCTGAAAATCATGGTTGAAGGATTCGGTAAAAACCAAATCTGAATTCCTTAAGCCTTGAAAAGCGGGGGTTATAATATTATTGGGGGTTGTTATATCATTTTTTATACGTGTTGAATTATAACTTAGTGCTTTATGATAACCGCTGATTGATTTCAAATTGCATTTTTTCCAGCATTTTGTGAGCAAATCACTTTCACGAATAGCTCGAGCAAACTGGACTTTAAGATTAAATTCCTTTCTTGTTTTTATTAAGTCTTCAGAAACCGTGACATAATGTTCCGGGCGGATAGATACAACATCTTTGTTAAACCTACGTTGAGTTACAATATCACCTGCTTTTCCGTAAACCCTGCCTAATTTAGGTCTTTTTAAAATTGCCATAATTAAAAATTCTGAATTTTATTAAAAATAAGCAAAAATTGACAAAGAAACAGTAAATTTTACGATAAACTTATTAATATTTGCATATTTTTTGCATATTTACCTAATTTATGAATTGATAGAATTAAAGGCTGTGAGATTAGCCGGATTCATGCAGGAAGCGTGAAAAAAGCTTGAAAGAAGCGGGAGAAAAGCACTCTAGAATTGCATTCAAGATGGATTGAGGTTGTATTGAGATTGTATTGAGATTGTATTGAAGAAGGATTATTATCTGAAAAGACAGGATTTTATATTTATTAGCAACTTTTGCAAACCTGTTAATTTTGCATATATATTGAATATAAATTAGTATTTTTAAATTACAATGTCAAGAGAAAAATGTATAATTTTCATTAATTTTTTTTACACCTTAATAAATTGAACACGAGTTATGAAACAATATGGTCGTTGTTTATAGGAAATTTTCTTTTGTTAGAAGATTGAAATAGATACTTCGAAAAAGAAGTGTGAATTGAGGACACAATTAATGATTCAGGAGTGTGGATTTGCAACTATAAATCGATTTAAATACAACAAGAATCTGAGGATGATTTCGCGGATTCTTGTTTTGTAGATGTGTAGTCAATAACAGTGAACGTCTAATTATTTGATTAGCACCATACGCTTTACACTTGTAAAATCGCCTGCTTGAATTCTGCAAAAATAAACACCGCTTGAAAGATTGCTTCCGTCAAACGCTGTTTCGTATGTTCCCGCCTGCATCCTTTCGTTCACAAGCGTCTGCACTTCGCGTCCCTGCACATCATAGACCTTAAGAGATACATCGCTTGCAACGGGCAGCTGAAAACGGATAACTGTTTTCGGATTGAATGGGTTGGGGTAGTTTTGAAAAAGTTTATACTCATTTGGTATTTCCGTTGAAATGTTGATTATTCCAACTCCTCCGTTTGTCGTTTTATAAATCTCATTTGCTACTGTCAAATATCCTGTTGTATGATTGGAAAAGAAAATTGAGTTTATTCCACTCGACGTTTGTATTATTTGATTAGTCCAGGAAAGACCCTCGTACATTTCCAGATATGATTACCTTCATTAAGGTCAGAAAATCAAGTATTAGAATTGGCAAGTGTTGTAAAATGACCTTTTATATTACTCTGTTACCATGTCAATCAGATATTTGTTGAATAATAAATATGAATATTTATAAAATCACCGGTAAATTCAGAAGTTATTCTTCTTTTTAGTTTTCCAATAGTTCTTCAACATCTTCCCGAAACGTTTTTCTTTGATTCGTCTTTCTGAAACTGTAGATTCAAAATATTCTTTTTCCTTAACCATTTTCAGATAGTTTTGGTATGAATCTATATCCAGTTCTCCATTTTCAACAGCTTCAAGAACAGCGCAGCCCTTCTCCTGCTTATGAGTACAATCTTTGAACCTGCAGTTTTCCGAGAGCTTATAGATTTTATCGAATGTTATTTCCAGCCCGCATTCAGCGTCTGCGATCCCCACCTCCCTCATACCGGGATTATCAATCAGTATTCCACCATTCTCAAGAATAATTAATTCCCTATGCGATGTAACGTGCTTACCTCTGTTTGTGCTCTCGCTGATCGCATCGGTTTTCATAACAGATTTTCCCGCAAGGTTATTCAGCAAAGTAGATTTACCTACTCCAGAAGAACCAAGCAGACAATAAGTTTTCCCCTTTTCAATAAATTTATTTAATGCATCATATCCACTTTTCGTTTCATTGCTTAATGCAATCAAGGGAACATCTTTAATGCGTGCGTTTACACTTTCCAGAATTTCATTCAAGCCTTTTTCATCAGTTAAATCAATTTTGCTTAGAATTATAACCGGCTTTACATTTGATGTGTTGCAGATTGTCAGGTATCTTTCCAGTCTGTTAAGGTTAAAATCCCTATCAACTGCCAGAACCAAGAATGCAAAATCAATATTCGCTGCAATAATCTGAATTCCCCCAAACTGCCCAACTGCCTTTCTTTTAATTATAGAAAATCTCGGAAGGATTTTATGAATAACAGCAAAATCCGAATCATAAGTTGTCACGGCGACCCAATCACCAACGGCGGGATAATCTTCTCTGTCGTTAGCATTAAAACGCATGTTGCCCGTAATCTCAGCGTCAACCACACCCTTATCATTCATAACCACATACCTCTCCTTATGCTCTGCTATTACTCTCCCGATTTCAAAGCCTGAAACATTTTCTTCAGCTCTGATTCTTTTAAGATTCTCATTAAATCCCAAATCCTCTAATCCCAAATTTTTCAAAATAATTTTTTAACTTATTTCATATTTATAATACAAAAATGTTTACAATGAAAATTTTAAACAACGCAAAACTTTCCCCTGTTTTTAAAATGCCAAAGGTTTGTAATCTGCATATTTGAATGGATTGAATATTTCTTGACTGACTTAGCAAACTTACAGTAAAACTTATTTCGCATAGTATGAGATAATTTTGTAATTAGCCGAAAACCATCTACATAAAGCTCACTCTCTTACCCTCTTTGCTATGCTTAATCGCTTTTTCAAGTCTTGCCATTCTTGTTTCCTCTTTCTTAGCAGACATAATCCAGTGCACAACTATTTTCCTGTAAGAAGGTGCTTGTTTAAGGAAGAACTCATAAGAAGATTTCCTTGTTTTAAACCTCTTTTCAAGTTCAGGGCTGAGAAGATTTGTATTATTCTCAAAACTATATACTTTCGACTTTTCTACTTTACGATTCTTAAAAGCTTCAATTCCTGCCGGCATCATCTTTCCAGCTTTCGTCAATGCTTCCACCTTAGCAATATTAATCGCACTCCAATTACTCGTCTTCTTTCTCGGTGTGAAGCGGGTAGAATAAGAAATGGAATCAACAGACCTGCGAGTACTATCAATCCAGCCGAAACAAAGAGCTTCATCCACAGCATCCGACCAAGACATATTATACTTGCCGCTGTCCTTTTTATAAAAGCCGACAATCAGTTCCGTTTCTTTCTTATGGTTTGCTTTCAGCCACTTCCTGAAATCCCCCGTATTTTTAAAGAATGCAGGTGTCATTATCATTGCATTGGTTCAAAGAAAATTTGACTATTTAAAAAATGTAGTGTGATATTTAACTAACATGTACCGCACATATCAAAGTTCATTTGAACTTTTAAGCTTCCCTTCTCTTTCTTTTAGCTATTGTTCTTATCATCCTATAACATAGTATTAAGGCGTTAAATAATTCAATGCACTATTTAATCTTTTTGCGTTTTAAGAATCTACATATTTTGATAATTGATTTCCGGCAGCCTGAAATTCTATCATTGAATGCTTTCTCAGTTGAGTAATCGGCAACTTTTGATGTTAAAATGAGTTTTAGAAAGAATATATAAAGTTCATATAGAAATTATATAGAGTTCATATTAAAATCATATAGAGTTCATATAGAAATCATATAGAGTTCATATAGAAATCATATAGAAATCATATAGAGTTCATATTAAAAGTGTATAGAAATCGTATAGCTCTCAGGGTGCTTGCTAATACTAATATATAGCAACCCAAAAATATAATGGATAATATCCGCACTTTCACAGGACAGCAAAAAAGAGATATTTTCTAAATTGAATAAGTGTCATAATTTGCTTATATTTATAGACATTAAATAAAACAAAAAATTTATTCGGAGCAAAATTTTTATGAAATCATTAAAAGTTTTAATAGTATCTTTTATACTACTTGGAGCAATGTCATTTTATTTAGGAGGATGTTCTCCGGCTGAAACAACAACGGGCAAGCTTGCTTACCAGCAAAAGAACTGGGAAAAAGCAGCAGCTGAATTAACAAAGGGTCTTGCAATTGATAAAACAGATGCCGAAGCATGGTATATGCTTGGTTATGCACAAACAGAACTTGGTAATTTTAAAGAAGGAGCGGATGCTTTCAAGCAAGCAACTTCGCTATCTGCGGATTACAACAACCTGATTAAAAATTACTGGATTGACAAGTATAATGCGGGTATTAATTCTTTTAACAGCGGTACTAAGGAACTCGGCAAGAAAAATACTGAGATAGCAAATAATCATTTCAAGGAAGCGATTAAATCATTAACTGCAGCAACCGGTATTATTCCTGACAGTATATCTGCATTCCAGTTAATGGCAGATTCATATAATTACATGGGTGAAACCGATAAAGCACTCAATATATATCAAAGCATACTTGACAAATCAAAAAGTAAAGAAGATGCGATACAGATTGGAAAACTTATGTATCAGAACGGCTTAAAGCTGAGACAAGCGGAAGATTACGAGAAAGCTTTGTCAGTATTTCAGAAAGTTATCACCATACCTTATCTTCCAAAGGACAACGTATATTACGAAAGTTCACTATTCAACTGTGGGTTTGCCAACTATCAGATGGCAGTAAAAAAAGCTACAGATAACAAACCTAAATCAGAATATGAGCCGCAGCTTAAAGAATGTGTTAAGTATATGGAACAGGTGACCGCAACGTCAAAGAACAAAGATTTACTCAAGGACACTTACGAGATATTAGTGAATGCATACGATGCATTAGGTGACGAGGCTAAATCGGATGAGGCTCAACAAAAGAAAAACGCACTGCAATAATCCATAATGAGTAACGGCAACAGTAAAAGCGGAGCGCGTTGGTTCTGGGGAATATTCATAAGCATTTTAGTAATTGCTTTGATATTCACGGGAACATCGATAATAATATTTTCGATGGCACTCGTAAAGACAAGCGACAAGAATTTTGAATACGAAGAAATCCGTTCAGGAAGAGAAAAGATTGCTGTCGTTGAGCTTGACTTTACGATAATTGACTCAGCGCCTATTGTCCGGCAGTTCAAGAAATACCGCGAAGATAAGAGCATTAAGGCGATTGTACTTCACGTAAATTCACCCGGAGGCGGAGTAGCTGCCTCACAGGAAATGTACGAAGAAGTAAAGAAGACAAGAGAATCGGGAAAGCCGGTTATTGTTTCATTCGGATCAATAGCAGCAAGCGGCGGATATTATGTCGCATGCGGCGGGAGCTTAATTGTTTCAAATCCCGGGTCTTTAACCGGCAGCATAGGAGTAATTATCTCTATTGCTAACTTTAAAGAACTTGCGGATAAGATTGGTATTAAGGATGTTACGTATAAGAGCGGCGATTTGAAAGATTCCGGCAATCCATTAAGAGATGTAAATGAAAAAGACAGAGAGTATTTTCAGGAAATAGTTGACGACAGCTATGAACAATTTCTTGATGTAGTCTCAAAAGAAAGAAAGATTGATAAAGAAGAACTTCGCAGTATAGCAAGCGGAAGAGTCTATACGGGAAGACAGGCAAAAGATTTAAGGCTTGTAGATTCGATTGGTACGTATGAAGATGCCATCAGAATAGCCGGAGAGATTGCAAAGATAGAAGGAGAGCCGGCAATAGTGAAAGAAAAGCGCCGCATGAATATTTTCGATTATATAATTGAAAACACTACAAACAATCAGATTAAAATATTAAAGGAAGAAGTTTATAACGAATTCCTTAATAAACCTGTTTTGCAATATAAATTCGAAAGGTAACCGAATATGACAAGAGCTCAGATAGCTTCAAAGATTTCGGATGCAACCGGTATCAGCAAGAAAGAAGCAGAAATAGTTATTGAAGGATTCATTAGTGTTGTGATTGACAGTCTTAGTAAGAATGAGAGCGTTGAGATCCGCGGATTTGGTACTTTTAAAAATGTTGTTCGCGAACCAATGAAGGCAAGGAATCCTAAGACCGGTGAAACGATTCAACTTGGAAAAAGGTTTATACCAAAGTTTAAGGTATCTAAAGAGTTTAAAACAATCGTACAAGAAAGTTTAACAAAATAATAAAATGAAAGGAGCAAAATTTAATGCCTTGCGGTAAAAAGAGGAAAAGGGCAAAAATGTCTACTCATAAGAGGAAGAAAAGATTAAGAAAGAACAGACACAAAAAGAGAATAAGATAAATTAGTATTTTAATCTAAATTAAATATAAAACCCTGAGTCAACCGGCTCAGGGTTTGAGTATTTAAAATTAAATAATTACTTACCTACCTTTGACCAGGAATCTTTTAATGGAACAGTTCTATTGAAAACGAGTCTTTCAATTGTAGACAAAGGATCAACACAAAAATATCCCAATCGAGTAAACTGATACTTATCCCCTGCTTTAGCTTTTGCGAGTTCAGGTTCAATATAACAATTACTTATAACATCCAAAGAATGAGGATTAAGGAATTCTCTGAAATCCTTTTCTTCATCGCCTGCGGGGTCTTCAACAGTAAACAACCTGTCATATAGTCTGACTTCTGCGTTAATTGCGTGCTTAATAGACACCCAGTGAATAGTACCTTTAACGCTTCTTGGGCTGCCTGAACCGCTTTTCGTTTCCGGGTCATAAGTGCAATGCAGTTCGATAATATCTCCTTTATCATTCTTAATTACATTATTGCATTTTATAATGTAAGCTGATTTCAATCTTACTTCATTACCCGGATAAAGCCTGTGAAATTTCTTATGAGGGAACTCCTGAAAGTCTTCCTGCTCAATATAGATTTCTTTTGAGAACGGAATAATCCTTGTGCCCATTGATTCATCTTCAGGATTATTTATTGTAGTCATCTCTTCTGTTTGTCCATCCGGATAGTTAGTAATTACAACTTTTAAAGGATTCAGTACTGCCATGACACGCGGAGCATGTTTGTTAAGGTCTTCCCGTACACTGTGTTCAAGGAGTGCAACATCTGTTAAAGCGTCACGCTTCGCAACTCCGATTTTATCCGCAAAATTCCTGATTGATACAGGTGTATATCCTCTTCTTCGTAAGCCGCATATAGTCGGCATTCTTGGGTCGTCCCAGCCCGATACACGATTTTCCTGAACGAGTTCAAGAAGTTTGCGTTTGCTCATTACAGTGTAAGAGAGGTTTAATCTTGCAAATTCAATCTGACGCGGAAGATTCTCAAGTTTAAGAACCTGCAAGAACCAATCATATAAAGGTCGATGCACTTCAAACTCAAGGGTACATAGTGAGTGAGTAATACCTTCAATCCAATCGGAAATAGGATGTGCATAATCGTACATAGGATAAATGCACCACTTATCACCAGTATTATGATGAGTTGCTTTTTTAATTCTGTATATAACCGGGTCGCGCATGTGCATGTTAGGAGAAGCCATATCGATTTTAGCTCTGAGAATATGTTCACCGTCCTCATATTTCCCTGCTTTCATATCTTCAAACATTCTAAGGTTTTCCTCAACGGAACGGTTTCTGAAAGGAGAATTAATTCCGGGTTCGGTTGGTGTACCTTTCTGATTTTTAATCTCGCCGGGAGTGGAGGAATCAACATAAGCATTGCCGTCATTTATCATTTGCACGGCAAATTCATACATCTTATTAAAATAATCCGAGGCATAGTACATTCTGTCATCCCAATCAAAACCAAGCCACTTAACATCCTCTATTATGGAATCAACATACTCTATATCTTCTTTTACCGGGTTTGTATCGTCAAAACGCAGGTTACAAAGCCCTGTGTAATCGCGTGCAATACCAAAGTTAAGGCAGATTGATTTCGCATGACCGATGTGCAGATAACCGTTGGGTTCCGGCGGAAATCGTGTATGTACTTTACCGTTATTTTTATTTTCCTTTAGGTCTTCGTTAATAATCTCACGAATAAAATTTGAAGGAGTATTTGTGTTTTCTTCCATTATTATTTTATTGATTAAAAAATACTATAAAATTAAGTTTTACAACTTAACAATAAAAATTAATTAATTGTATCCAGAATCCTTTCAATTCGTTTTAAAGTTTTTTCCTTCCCAATAATATCGAGTATATCAAATATTCCGGGACCACCGCCTGTTCCCGAAACTGCAAGCCTCAGAGGATGAATTACATTCCCATTACCGGTATTCATTTCTGCTGCTGTTTCCTTTAATGCAATCTCGTAATTTTCTTTAACGGGGTTTTCGTACAGACTAATCTTTTCAGAATATTTTCTCAAAATATCAGGCGATTCGGGTTTCCATCTTTTCTTCAAAGCAGCT
This sequence comes from Ignavibacteria bacterium, assembly GCA_041649015.1. Taxonomy (NCBI): domain Bacteria; kingdom Pseudomonadati; phylum Ignavibacteriota; class Ignavibacteria; species Ignavibacteria bacterium. The sequence continues at coordinate 38,026 of JBAZNU010000002.1, read as the reverse complement.
TCTTCATATTCGGAAGGTTCTTCAAAGAAATAATATCCTTTTTCATAGAATTCCTTTATGAACGACACCCTTTCCTTCATAGCATGGATTACCTTAACAAGATACTCGTCTAAATAATCCATATCTGAATACTTTGATGTTTTCAAATCTTCTCTTAGCATCGCAATAAGTTCCTCATCAGATTTTTTTCTCAGATGCTCTGCGTTGAGCCAGTTTAGTTTTTCAATATCAAAAACAGCTCCCGATTTGTTTACCCTATCAAGTGAAAAACTTTTTATTAATTCATCAATATAGTAGAACTCCTTATCATCGCCGGCAGTCCATCCAAGAAGTGCAATAAAATTTATTAAAGCGTCTTTGAGATATCCCTTCTGCCTATAATCTTCAACTGCAACATCACCCTGACGTTTGCTTAGTTTTGACCTATCCGGATTTAACAGCAAGGGCAAATGAGCAAAAACAGGAGTCTCCCAGCCGAATGCTTCGTATAAAAGAACATGTTTTGGGGTTGAAGGCAGCCACTCTTCACCGCGTATTACATGAGTAACCTTCATTAAATGATCGTCAATAACGTTAGCGAGATGATAAGTAGGAAAACCATCAGATTTAAGCAAAATCTGGTCATCAATAATATCACTTACAAACTCCACATTTTCACGAATGTAATCATAGAATTTTATTGTTGTGCCCGGTTCAACATTCAACCTTATCACATAAGGAATACCTTTCGCCAACTTGCTACTGATTTCATTATCTGACAAACTCAGACAGTGTTTATCATACTTCGTTTGATTTAGTTTTTGCTTTTGTTGTTCTTCTCGAAGAGCTGTTAATCTTTCCGCCGAGCAGAAGCAGTAGTATGCTTTTTTCTTTTCAAGAAGCTGCTTAATGTGTTCATTGTAAATACTAAGTCTTTGCGATTGATAATAAGGACCATGTCCACCCTCTTTAAACGGACCTTCATCATAATCCAAGCCTGCCCATTTAATAGTACTAATAAGATTGTCGACTGCACCTTCGACTTTACGAGACTGATCCGTATCTTCAATTCTAAGAATGAACTTACCGCCGGTATTCCTTGCAAACAGGTAGTTATACAACGCTGTCCTAAGGTTGCCGATGTGTATATATCCTGTTGGCGACGGAGCATACCTTACTCTTACTTCTTTACTAATCATATACTATTAACATTTATGAATTATCAATTACTATTACAAACTCACCTTTTTCCTTGATGCGTGATAAATCCTTTACCATCAAGTCAAGGCGATTCCTATAAGTTGTTTCATGAATTTTAGTCATTTCTCTTGAGATCGAAACGTTCTTTCCCTGAAAATAATTTTTAAGTTCAGAAAGAGTTTTTTTTATTCTGTACTTTGACTCGTATATAATAACCGGCATTTTAATCTCTGCGAGAGATTTCAAAATATTTTCCCTACCTTTTACCGGAAGGAATCCTTGAAAATAGAATTTCCTGTTATCAAATCCTGATAATACAAGTGCATGAATAAATGCAGATGCTCCGGGTATTGAAATAACATTAATGTCAGCAGCAATACATTTAGAAATAATAGAACTACCCGGGTCTGAAATAGCGGGTGTTCCCGAATCGCTGACAAGAGCAACAGATTTACCGGATTTTAGTTCATTCATTAGATAATCCGTTTTCTTATCCTCTACCTGTGAGTAATAACTAAGTAATCTGTTTGATATATTATATTTTTTGAGTAAAACAGAAACAACCCGAGTATCCTCGCATGCGATAAAATCAACATTATTGAGAACATAAACAGCTCTCAATGAAATATCGTCCAGATTTCCGATTGGTGTTGATACTACGTACAAAGTATTTTTATCAATCTTATAATCAGGGAAATAATTTCTAAAAGAACAGTCAGTATCTTCGATTGTTTCCATTTTATAATTTAAGCATACTTCAATTTATTAAAAATGTATTTAGAGAGCGTATATTTTTGTCGTCATTATATAGATTTTATTTTGTTAATAATAGCTTTATATTTGTATCGGACTCTTTAGTCTTTTATATTTATGAGTAAATTAAAAACCACAATAAATAGAATATCACCCCCTGATAACTGGAAAGTTCCGGTAATAATAGCACTCGGTTTATTAACAGGGCTTGGATTTCTTACATTCCACATAGCAAACGGGACATCTTATTTGTCTGATAAACCCGAAACATGTATAAACTGCCATGTAATGTATCCTCAGTATTCCTCGTGGCGGCACAGTTCACATTCAAGAGTTGCAACTTGCAACGATTGCCACGTACCTCAGGATAATTTCATTCGAAAATACATGTTTAAAGCAAAGGACGGATTACGCCACACGACGATGTTTACATTCAGGCTTGAACCTCAGGTAATAAAGATAAAGGACGCAGGAAGAGATGTTGTTCAAGAAAATTGTGAACGTTGTCATCAAGGATTACTCGGGTATATGCATTCCGCTCAAAGAAACAAGACTTATATAGTTGCGGAAGATAAAGATGTCTGCTGGAGCTGCCATCAGGAAGTACCGCATGGGACAGTAAGCAGTTTGTCTTCATTCCCGTATGCACGCGTACCGGGATTATCACCTATAGTTCCTGAATGGCTTAGTAAAGCATTAATAAACGAAACAGATAATTCAAAATAATAAAAATACATATAAGATTATGAAACTTGCAGAAAAAATAAAAGAAAAGCCATGGCTCGGATGGATATTATACGGAGCCACTATATTGGTTGTGTTTCTTGTAGGGTTACTGGGGAGCTCAATTATAGAGAGAAGAACAGAATCGAACCTGATTATTCAAAACGTAAAACCAATAAAAGATTGGGAACCGAGGAACGAAATCTGGGGTGAGAACTATCCTCGTGAATACGAGACGTACGTACAAACATTAGATACTTCCTTTGCGAGCAAACACGGGGGTTCTGCAAAAGTTGACATGCTCGAAAGATATCCTGATTTAGTAATACTTTGGGCAGGATATGCATTTTCAAGAGATTATAATCAAGGCCGAGGACACTATCTTGCAGTTAAGGATATAAGAAATACATTGCGGACAGATGTACCTCAACCTGCAACATGCTGGACTTGTAAAAGCACGGATGTACCTCGTTTAATGAATCAGCTTGGAATATCAGAGTACTACAAGAAACCATGGAAAGAGCTTGGTTCTGAGGTTGTTAATGCAATTGGCTGTCAGGACTGTCATGATAATAAGACATTGAACTTAAAAATTTCAAGACCGGCTCTGGTTGAAGCATTTCAAAGACAAGGCAAAGATATAAACAATGCAACTCATCAGGAAATGCGATCATTAGTTTGTGCACAATGCCACGTTGAATATTATTTTAAAGGAAAAGAAGAAAAGTATTTAACATTCCCTTGGGATAATGGTTTTACAGTAGAGGACATGGAAAAATATTATGATAATGTTGAGCATGTTGACTGGGTACACCAGATTAGCAAAACCCCGATGTTAAAAGCGCAGCATCCTGATTTTGAAGTCTTTAAAATGGGTATTCATTCACAAAGAGGGCTTTCTTGTGCTGACTGCCACATGCCTTATAAAAGTGAAGGTGGAGTAAAGTTTACAGATCATCATATACAGAGTCCTTTAAATAACATTGCCAACTCATGTCAAGTGTGTCACAGGGAGAGCGAAACGACCCTAATGAATAACGTATATGAAAGGCAGGATAAGGTTCTTGAACTTGGAGAAACAGCAACGAATATAATTGCAAAAGCTCACATTGAGGCAAAGTATGCATGGGATGCAGGAGCGACTGAAGAGCAAATGAAACCGATATTGAAGTTAATCAGACAAGCACAATGGAGATGGGATTACATTGCAGCATCGCATGGAGCAGGATTCCACGCTCCGCTTGAATCAGCAAGGGTACTTGGAAATTCAATATCAAAAGGACAGGAAGCCAGAACACAAATAGCGATATTGCTAACAAAGCTTAATGTGGGATTACCAATAGCATATCCCGACATATCAACGAAGCTAAAAGCACAAACATACATCGGTTTAAATTTGGACAGTTTAAATAAAGCGAAATCTATATTTTTAAATGAAACAATTCCCCAATGGGACAAGATAGCCATTGAAAAAGGCAATAAAATTGCCTGGTATTAAAAACAAATAATTAAACTTGTAATCCCCTTTCAAACGAGAGGGGATTTTTATTAATAAGGAGTAATAATTGAAAAGATTTTTTCTAATAGTTTTTCTCGTCATAGGAGTAAGTGTATACGCTCAAGATAAGCCAAAAGGAAAATTTAACGGAGTACTTTTTGGGGATTATTTTTATAAGATTGAAGGAGATTCTTCAGGCTCTTCAAACCAATATTCATCATATAATTCTAAAACTACAGGAGTAACCGTACGCAGAGCAAGACTTCACTATGAGCATTCGTTTAATGAAAACTTTACGGGCAACTTTGGTATTGAATTAAATGATGTAACAAAGATAGATAACAAAGTCAGCTTCATGGTATATGATGCACAATTTGAGTGGAAGGATGTAGTACCAAATTCGAGTATTATTTTCGGATTAATGCCTGCACCGACATTTGTATGGGGTATGTCTGAAAACATGTACGGATACAGGAGTCTTGATAAGACAATAGCCGATAAGAACCGTATAGGAACTGCCCTTGAAATAGGTGCTATGCTTAAAGGAAAATTTGACAAAGAAGGAAAGTATGGATATACTGTAATGTTTGGTAATGGAAAAGGTTCGAGTGCTGAAGTCTCAAAATTCCCTAAGTTTTACGGCTCCATATTTGCAAAATTCTTAGGAGATTTTGTTGCCGAGGTGTATTTTGATTATCAGAATAATTACAGTGAACAATACAGGATTACTGCAAAGAGTGTATTGGCTTTTAAGAATAAAGACTACACTTTTGTTTTTGAACCATTTTTTCAGAACAGAAATAAATCGGTAAATTTATCAGCACCACAGAATCCTATCGGATTCACACTCAGTGCCAAAGTCAACTTATTGAAGAAGAATAATGTTGAAAAAACCGAAGCTCTCAATATATTTGCAAGATACGATTATTTCGATCCTGACAGTAACAACGGCACACTTGGGTTTAAAGAAAACTTTTTCATAGCGGGATTAGACTTCCTGCCATTCAATTCATTTCATGTGATGCCTAATGTATGGATAAACACTTACAAAGATAAAAGCAGTGTAAACATTTCAAGGCCTAATGATATAGTAGGAAGAGTTACACTCTGGTATCAATATTAATCAAACAATGATATGATAATAATTGGTAAAAATCCGATACTCGAAATGCTGAGGTCGAATCCAAAGGATTTGACTAAGATAATTTTCATGAAGAACATGAAACCAGAGCCCAGGATGAAGGAAATACTGATGCTGGCGAAGGATAACGGAGTAAGCATAGTATCGCTGCACAAGTTTGACTTTGAGAAATACTTTCAACGGAAGGACAAAAAGGAAGGTATTTCACAGGGTATGATTGGGTTCATGAAGGATTATGAATACACACCATTGAAAGAGCTTCTTCGTAGGATAGAAAAAGTTGTAAATCCCCTATTAATAATTCTTGATGAGATTACCGATCCGCATAATTTCGGAGCGATCATACGTTCAGCAGTTTGTCTGGGAGCGGACGGAATAATTATACCGCGCCACAATTCAGCAGAAGTAAACCACACAGTTATAAAAACTTCATCAGGTGCGGTGAATTACATACCGATTGCAATGGAAACAAACCTGAACAACGTGATAAAAATACTGAAGCAGAATGCATTTACAATTGTAGGAACTGACATACATGCCGAAATGACGACTTTTGAGGCGAAGCTGAACAAGGCTGTGTGCCTGATAGTCGGAAGCGAAGGCAAGGGAATACGTGTATCTTTAAAAAACAACTGCGACGTTCAAATAAGGATACCCATGGCAGGAGGGTTTAACTCTCTTAATGCGTCAGTTTCTACAGCCATTTTCATGTATGAGATATTCAGGCAGAAGAATATCAAGTGATTTTATCTCATTGCTTTTAGACGTTCTATTCTTTGTTCGATAGAAGGATGAGTACTGAATATTGAAATACGTTTTCTTGATTCTATTTTTGCTATCGAGTATGAATTCTTTTTATCAAGCTGCCCTGAATAACTTCCAAGAACCGTTAGAGCATTTGCCATAGCTAAAGCTGAAGTGATTTTTGCCGAACCTTCGTCTGCTTTATATTCTCTATGCCTTGAAAATGCGGATATTGGAATGTAGGCAAGAAGCATTAATACTGTTTCAAGAACAGATACAATCAGAAAATAAGCTAAGAAACCAAGTCCTCCACCGTCTTCATCTCTCAGAGCCTGATCGATAGCACTTGCAATAATTCTTGCCATAAAAATAACAAAAGCGTTAGCAATACCCGTGAGTAATGTCAGAGTGACCATATCACCGTTGCTGATATGAGCAATTTCGTGTCCAGCAACTGCTTCTAACTCGCTTTCATTCATCATTTTGATGAGCCCGGTTGAGAAAGCCACCATCGAAGATTTTTTAGTTGCTCCCGTTGCAAATGCGTTTGGCTCGGATGAATCATAAATTCCAACTTCAGGAACATTAATGCTTTCTCTTTCAGCGAGCCTGCGTACCATTTCATAGATTCTAATCTCAGTACCTGAAACATTCCGAGGGTCAATAATCTTTATACCATAAGCTCTTTTTGCGAGCCATTTACTCATAAACAATGATATAAAGGAACCCCCCATTCCCCATAAGAATGACAATAACATTAGACCGATTGTTCCTTCACCACTTATCCCAAGTAGGCTAAGTATGAAACCAATAGTAATTACAACTATTAAGTTAGTAACTAAAAACAAGAAAAGTCTTTTGATAGTTGAGTTCATATTAAAAGGATATTAATTTTCAGATATAATAATATAACTGTTTATCAATATTATGTTTTATCTTTCTTTTCTTCATCTTTTTCGTCTTCCATTCTCTCGATTGGTTTTTCAACAAATTTCTTATGAAATACGGTAACTGATGTAAGAAAAGTTATGAATAAAACAACCACTGACATTATTATAACCATTGTCCAGATTCCAGAGTCATCCATGGCTAAAGTGTTTTACTTAACCAGTTAATAATAAGTTCATTTATTTGCGGGAATTCTTCAATCAAAAATTTGCCGTGCTTTTCGGATTCAAAAACCTGAAGTTCTTTAGGTTCATCCAGATAATTCTCATAAATACTCCTTTCCTCATCTGCAACGTTATTGTCTTTGTTTCCACAGATGAACATCACATTTTTGATTCTTGGTATCGGACGAGCCATTGACATTCTTCTTTCATCGTATCCCGTAAATGCTTCAAAGGTACTTTTCCCGCTTGAAACAGAAACAACGGATTTAACACCGCTGTTTATACATGCATAAATACCGAGTGAACCGCCGATTGAGGTACCAACAACCGCTATTCTGTTTGAATCAATTGACATCTGAAACTTTGCCCACTTTATAACTGCATCAATATCTTTGGGAGCCTGTTCAGGATTCGAGAGCAGATCTGAAATATCAACGTCGGCTTTTCCTGACTCGCCATGACTTCTGATGTCATAAGCCAGTACTTTGTAACCTTTATTTAAAAGGGAATCAAGAAAGTTTTGCGACCATTGCTTTTTATCGGAGCGGTATTGATGAATAAGGATTACCAGAGGCTGCTTAATTTTGTCTGATTTGTATAAATAATTAGCAGAAATCATTATTCCGTCTGATGTAGAAACATCAATGTTCTCTTTCTTTATTGAAGTGTCTATAACCGTACCTGATTTCTTTTCAACTTCACTAATATCCTTACTGCAGCCAGCGAATGAGAATAAAAGTAATAATAATAATAGTTTTTTCATGATGAATGATAAATAAAAAACCCGTGGATATGCCACGGGTTAAAAATAAACATAATATATTTATACTTCTACTTAAAAATCAACGTGTTTAATCCAGTTGCGCGTATCTTCAATCTCACCGTACTGAATACCGGTAATTGTATCATAGAATTTTTGAGCAACGGGTCCAATCTTCATGTCATTAAATACCATGTCTTTTCCTTTGTAATGCAATAAACCAACAGGTGAAATAACAGCTGCGGTACCTGTTCCGAAGACTTCCTGAACTTTACCTTTTGCATGAGCGTCTGAAACTTCGTCAATAGAAATGTTTCTTTCACTTACCTTCATACCCCATTCCCTTGCAAGGGTTAGAACGGAGTCTCGTGTTACTCCAGCGAGAACAGTATTTTTTTGCAACGATGGTGTAATAAGTTCGTCATCAATAACAAACATAATGTTCATTGCCCCGACTTCATCTATATCTTTTCTGTTGACACCGTCGAGCCAAAGCACCTGAGAATAACCTTTTCTATGCGCATCCATGCCTGCATACAATGAAGCGGCGTAATTCGCAGCAGTCTTAGCCGCACCGACACCACCCTGAACCGCTCTAACATAGTCAGTACTAACCATTATTTTAACGGGATTTAATCCTGCGGCATAATAAGAAGCAACGGGCGAGGTCATTACGATTAAATGATATTCTCCCGATGCAGTTACTCCGAGGAAATGTCCGCTTCCAAAGACAACAGGCCTGATGTACAAAGATTGACCTTTTTCTTTTGGAATAAACTTAGAATCAATCTTAACCAATTCTTGAATACCTGCCAATAGCTTTTCTTCGTCATAAGGAGGAATACAAACTATCCCAGCAGAACGATTCAATCTTTTAACATTCATATCAGGTCTGAAGATATTAGCACCGTCTTTAACAGATTTGAATGCTTTTAAACCTTCAAATATTGTCTGTCCGTAATGCAGAGTGCAAAGCCCGGGTTCAAAAGGCAACAGTCCATATGGCTCAATAGCTCCATCGTCCCACTTCCCGTTTTTATAAACAGAAATAAAAACGTGGTCTGAGAAATATACTCCAAATCTCAGATTATTCCAGTCAATATTTTTAATCCGTGTTTCCGGATTCTTTTTAACTTTAAAATTCATCCGTATCTCCTTTAAGTTTATTTTGAAGATTACATTTTGCTCATTATTTCTGCTCCTACTTCAAGAGCTTTTCTATTAACCGGAAGCAGGTTATGATACCTTTCCGGTAATACTTTTTTGAGAGCTTCCATAATACCATCGATAGACACAATTGGTTTCTTCTGCAGAAAAGCTCCGAGAAGAATCATGTTAGCTATTCTAACGTTATTGAGTTTATTAGCCTCGTCAGCTGCTGCAATAGCATAGACACCGATATCTTTACGTTCGGATGCATGGAGAATATTAGTAGATTCATAGACAATAATACCATTCGGTTTAATTTTGCTTTCGAATTTATCCATTGAGGGTTGGTTCAAAAGAATACCCGTATCGAATCTTGAGACTATTGGCGAGCTGATAGTTGTATCGGAAACGATTGTGATACAATTAGCGGTACCGCCTCTCATTTCTGGACCGTATGAAGGCATCCAAGAAACATTTTTCCCTTCGACCATGGCAGCATAACAGAGAGTTTGACCCATAGAGAGAACTCCCTGCCCTCCAAAACCTGCGATTATAATTTCTTCGTTTAACATATAATTTTATTCCTTCTTAGTCTTTTAAGTTAGCAAGATCTTCTTTAGACGGTAATTTAATATCGCCAAGAGGATAGTATTTTAGCATGTGAGTATCAACATACTCGTTCGACTGAAGCGGAGTCAATTTCCAGTTTGACGGACAGTTAGAGACTATTTCAATAAAACTGACACCTTTATTCAGTTTCTGGTATTTGAATCCGTTCATGATAGCTTTTTTTGCTTTCCTAACAGCACCCGGATGATTAACAGCTTGTCTTGTGACGTAGAAAGCACCGGGAAGCGGAGCGATGAGTTCTGACATTTTAATAGGAGAACCCATTGTACGCACATCTCTGCCGTATGGTGATGTGGTTGTTTTCATACCTTCAAGAGAAGTAGGCGCCATTTGCCCGCTGGTCATTCCGTAAACGCCATTGTTAATGAATATAATCATTATGTTTTCGCCGCGGTTTATTGAATGAATAGTTTCACCAGTACCAATAGCTGCGAGATCTCCATCGCCCTGGTAAGTGAAAACATATTTATCCGGATGGCATCTTTTAATGCCTGTAGCGGCAGCTGAAGCTCTACCGTGAGCAGCTTCCTGCCAATCTATATCCACGTAGTTGTAAGCGAAGACCGAGCATCCTACAGGTGCAACACCGATAACGTTTTCTGTAATTCCGAGCTCTTCGATAACTTCTGCAAGGATCTTATGCGTTGTACTGTGACCGCAACCAGGGCAGTAGTGAAGACGGGTATCTGTCATAACTACCGTTTTATCATAGATGAGGTCGTAAACATCGTCTCCATCAACTATGCACTGCGGATGAATGATTTCGTAATTTTCCATATTATAAACCTTAATTTTCTTTTAAATTCTTAAAGAGTTTTAATAAATTCCTCAAATTTTTCCAGAACTTCTTCCGGGCTTGGAATAATACCGCCCATTCTGCCGTAGTGACTAACCTTTACTTTACCATTTACAGCGAGGCGTACATCATCAACCATCTGTCCGGCATTGAGTTCGAGTGTCATCATACCTTTAACCTGATCGGCGAGTTTTGCAATCGGCAGAGCCGGGAACGGCCAAAGGGTAATGGGCCTTAAAAGACCGAGTTTCAGACCTTTTTCCCTTGCGAGAATAACGACTTTATGACTTATTCTTGCAGATAGACCGTAGGCAACGATAAGGTATTCGGCATCATCAGTCATAATTTCTTCATAACGGACTTCATTCTTCTCCACTTCAGCATATTTTGCCATGAGAGTAAGATTCACCTGTTCCATTTTTTCCGGCTGAATAAAAAGAGATGTAATAATATTTCTTTCCCTGTCTTTTGTTTTACCTGTTGCAGCCCAGGGTTTATCAATTTGTTTTAATTCACGTTTTTTAAACACTACTCTTTCCATCATCTGTCCAATAGCGCCGTCTGAGAGCATTAGTACAGGATTACGGTATTTATCAGCAAGTTCAAAACCGAGAAACACAAAGTCCGCCATTTCCTGAACTGAATTCGGAGCTAGGACTATTAGGTGATAATCACCATGTCCCCCGCCTTTGGTTGCCTGGAAATAATCCCCCTGTGACGGCTGAATAGTTCCGAGACCCGGACCACCCCGGTTGACGTTTACGAGAAGGCACGGAAGCTGAGCCGAAGCGATGTAGGAAACACCTTCCTGCATGAGCGACCAGCCGGGTGAGGACGATGAAGTCCAGACTCTTTTACCAGCGCCTGCAGCACCGTAGACCATATTAATAGCAGCAACTTCACTTTCAGCCTGAAGTGCAATACCATGTTCCCTGTTAGGTAGTTCACGGGTAAGGTACTCAAGAACTTCAGACTGTGGTGTAATAGGATAACCGAAGTACGCATCCATCCTTGCTTGAATAGCAGCTTCAGCCATAGCTTCGTTTCCCTTCATTAATCTAATATCTTCTTTTTGTTCCATAGAATTATTTTATTCCTCTGTTAAAAATCAATTTAGAAAATTATTCAATTAAAGATAATCCATCTTTTTAAGGTCATCCATTGAAGGATTATCCAAAACAATTCTGGTATCTTCTTTAATGTTTGTTAAAGTAGCAACTTTTTCCTTTTTCTTTCCTGAAGTTCTGTAAATGGTGATAGCACCATCCGGACAGACGACAGCACAGTTTGTACAACCGGTACAAAGGTCATCAACGATAACGGCGTACCTGTAACCGAAATTGTTAATATTCTTTGACATTTCAATACCGCCTTCATTACAGGCCACAGTACATAGTTCACAACCTTTACATTTCTGGATGTCAACTATAGTCTTGCCTTTAACTTTGCGGGGTTTTTTCGCTTGTGTTTTCGTATTCTCAGTCATATCAAGTTATTTAAATTTATTGTATTTAGGGAAAAGATATAGTACTACAAAACTATTCAAAATAAACATAAAATTAAAGTTATAATTAAATATCTTCTTATAAAATATTTTATATAACAGAATTACAAAAAACGAGTTGATACATATGAAAATTTTTGTAAAATCATACTAACCGGAAGCAACGCTTTTGATTATATGCCAATAAATAGTATTTAATACCCCTTTTGTTACCTGTTAACTACCGGCTTGTAACCAAAGAGAATGGGATGTTTATGGAAAGTTAATGGGATGTTAAAATAAAGTATTGTTATTATAGTAAGTTACGGCTTGTTTGCTTTTCATAAAGCCCTTCATAAAAACCTTTTTTTACACAAATATGTCATAAGAATAACAGATATAACTTATAAATAATCTATTCAATATGAAACGAAAAAATTGTGTATATTCACATTGTTTTCATATTTTTTTGAATCTACGATTTAAAATTGGAATAGAATTTATATTTCAAACTGACTTGAAACCACTTTAAAAAAACATAATCTTTACACATTTCACTCATCTGATGAAGAAAATAAATACAGCGCCTGCATTTAAACTGGCAGTAGTATTTTCGGTTGGAATACTCGCAGGAAAATACTTCTCGCCGGGTTATTTTATCACGATTCCTATACTTCTGATTTTTATAACTGCTTATTTATACTTAAATAATAAATACCCGATAATAAAAATTTGTGTTCTTTCATCAATAATAATACTTTCCGGATTAATAAAATCGAATATCGATTTTAAAATTTCGTCGGATAAATCAATAAATTACTTCAGGAATAGTATTTCAGGAATTTATCTGGTAGGTACGATAGATAATTTGCCTGAATATTCGGAAAAGAGGGTGAGGTTTACGATTGATGCATCAGAATTAATCTCAGGAAATGATACACTGAAAGTTGAAGGCAGAGTCCTGGTACTAATTAGACAAACAAAGATATTAAGTCACACGGATACAATACCGGTTGTTGCTGCGGGCGATAGAGTAATACTGTTCGGTTCATTACGGGATGCACCTGATGAGATTAATCCCGGTGAGTTTAATTATAGGGAATATCTTGCACTCAACGACATTCAAAAGACCTTCAAGGTAAGTTACTGGAGCGATTCAGAAGTTCTTTCGAAAAACAACTTAAACTTCTTTGAACAAAATATTATTTATCCTTCGAGAAAATATGCTATTGAAAACATTAACAAAAGTATCGGTGGTGAGGAAGCTGCATTTCTGAACGGACTCGTAACGGGTTACAGATCGGATTTTTCAAAAGAACTGAAAGAGGATTTCGTAAAAGCAGGTGTAATGCATTTGATAGCGGTCTCGGGGCTAAACGTTGCTTATATAATTATTTTTCTAACAGTTGTTTTTTCACTATTGAGGGTGCCATTCAACATAAAGATTTATTTAATGATAGCAGCTTTGGTTTTTTATATGTTTTTTACGGGAGCCGCTGCGTCAATAGTACGTGCGGTTATAATGGGTTCAGTGATGTTGATTAATTTAAAAGTGCAACGGAAAATAAATTTTTATAATGTAATAGGTATCTCAGCGTTAATAATTCTTCTGTTTGATTCAAAGCAGCTATTTGATTCGGGTTTCATATTATCCTACAGCGCAGTTCTTTCAATAGTTATTATATTTGATAGAATTAATCTGGTTGTTGGCAAGAGGATTAATCATTGGAACAGAGACTGGCGCAAAGTATTCTATTATGTTTACATTACTTTCTTAACAACAATAGCCGCTCAGATAGGGGTATTACCAATAACCCTGAAGTATTTCGGGAAAATTTCTATTGCGGGTATTTTTACTAATCTAATTGCGATTCCATTATCAAACCTATCTCTTGCTTTAGGATTCTTACAAATAATTTTCAGTGTGTTTTCGAATTTCCTCGGCGGACTTATAGCTGAAGTTAATTATTTGCTTTTGCACTACGAGATTGCATTTATAAAATGGGCAGCTAACCTCCCCTTTTCAAGCTATGATTTCTACGGAATAACACTTTCCATGCTTGTCACGTTTTATATGATATTTCTACTCATTCTATTAATGAATAAATCAAATTTTAAATATATCGTCGTATCGATAGTTTTTGTTATTACTGCTTTTTTTATTATATCAGGGATGAAAGAAAACGGACTCGAAATAACTTATTTAGCATTAGGAAATTCCGACTGCACGCATCTTGAAACACCTGACGGCAGTAATATATTAATTGATATAGGTATAGAGAATCAATATAATGCCTCCACGACGGGAAGAATAATTCCTTACTTGAAGAGAAAATCTGTACATTATTTAGATCTTGTAATATTAACATCACGTTTAGGAAGAAATTACAAATCATTGAACAAAATAATTGAAAACTTTAATGTTAACAAAATACTGTTGACAGATAAAAATGAAATAAGCGGTAATACGGAAAAACTTATAATTGATAACAAGATACAGGTCGATGAGCTTAAGAGTATTGACGAAATAAACGGTTATGGCGGGTTAAAGATTAAATGTCTAAAGATTGATACGATTTCCGGCAACACAATGATAAAAATATACTTCGGGAAAAAGAGCTTTTTGTTTCCGGGAAAAGCTGAAAAGCTTGATGAATTAAACGCTGTTAAAGTGTCAGGCAGCGAACTCAAATCAGATGTTTTAAAAGTCGCAAAATACGGAAGCATAAAATCTACTTCTGAAGAGTTTTTACAATCAGTACTACCTTCCGTTTCAGTAATTTCTACATCGGGTACTGAAGGCAGAAACCTGCCAGCTTATGAAGTACTAAAGCGATTAAAAAGATATAAATCAGAGGTGTACAGAACAGATGAGCAAGGTGCAATAATTTTATTTACTGACGGTTATAGTATAAAAGTGGAGTAATAGCAAAGACTGATGAATGAAAATCAAAACAACAAATCAAAAACAGAACCGATTTTAACTATTAAATTTATTATAAGAATTAATTATATTGTTTTAATTATAAACACTAATCAGGAGATTTAAAAGATGCGCAATAATTTAGTTGCATGGACAGTTTCGGAAGATCATTTTCCATCATTTGGAAGTATCAAGGAAAAATTCAAATTCTTTATAAGGTATGCAATACTTGCACCTTCAGGACATAACACACAACCCTGGTTATTTGAAGTTCATGAGGAATCGCTGAATCTATACGCTGACAGAACGAGAGCATTACCTGTTATCGATCCTGACGATAAGGAATTAATAATAAGTTGCGGCGCTGCTTTAACAAATCTTATTTATGCAATGAAGTATTTCGGCTTTGAGCCAGAAATAAAACTTTTTCCGGTTGAACATGACAATGACCTGCTTGCATCGATAACAATAAAAACCAGAGATTATGAACCGACTGATGACGAAAAAACTCTATTTAAATCAATCAGAAAGAGAAGAACAAACAGACTACCTTTTGCGGATGATGTTATTGACGGTATAACAAGGCAAAGATTAATGACAATTACAAAAGAAGATCCCGACGTAAGGTTTTCAATAGTTGAAGAAAATAATCAGCGAGAAGAAATAATTAAATTAATAGAACAAGGCGATAGGATTCAATCTCAGAATAAAAGTTTCTGCAGAGAACTTGCTCAGTGGGTTCATCCAAACCGTTCAAACAGCAAAGACGGGATACCCGGGTATGCATTCGGCATGGGAGACCTGATATCATACGGAAGCCCATTCTTTATAGGGAACTTGAACTGGGGAGATATACAGGCAGGCCGTGACAGAAATCTCGTTAAAGGTTCGCCGGTTCTTGGATTTTTGGAAACAAAAAATGATAAGCCATTCGATTGGCTTAGAGCAGGAATGGCTCTTGAAAGAATCCTTCTTAAAGCAGCTTCTATTGGAATAGCGGCATCATATTTAAATCAGCCTCTTGAGGTACCAGAGCTTTTTGTCAAACTGAAAGAAACAGTTAATACACCCAATTACCCGCAGTTGCTATTGAGGATGGGGTACGGGAAAGAAGTGCAGTCGACTCCGAGACGAGATGTAGAGGATGTTATCAGATTGAATTGATGAAGTTTGTTCCTGCTTCATTCAAATCAGCTGTATTTGTTTTCGTTCAGTTTGCTTGCCTAATTGCAATATATTATGACATACATTTATATCCGCGTAATATATTCATTGGTATAGGAATTTTATTTTTTCTGTTTATCGGTATATGGGCTATATTCACGATGAAGTTCAACATTAACATCGCTCCGGATATTCCACCGAATTCAAATCTTATTATAACAGGTCCGTATAAACACGTGAGACATCCAATGTACACATCAGTACTTGGAATTACAATATGTTTTATAATCGATGATTTTTCACTTTTCAAAACTGCAGTATATGTTATTTTGCTAATCAATTTTATTATGAAACTTGAATATGAGGAGAAAATGCTTCATGCTAAATTTCCTGAATACTCAGATTATGTTAATACCACAAAACGGCTCATACCGTTTATTTATTGATTAAATCTTAATGTACAGGAATTTTCATTAATTTTATTCTGTTTTAAAATTAACTAAATAATAATTGAATATGCCAAACGCAGCTCATTTACATTTAATACTAAATCATTTCCCAATAATTGGTGCAGCTATTGTTGTACTGGTTCTTGGTTATGGAATAGTGATAAATAATGACAAAATAAAACGACTTGGAATGGCTCTAATTGTTATGATCGGACTGATAACAATATTTGTATATACTTCAGGAAACAAAGCTGAAGGTTTCATAAAAGGGAATGATGGAGTTATTGAAGAAAACATAGAACCTCATGAGGAGTTTGCGAAAATAAGTATGATTGCAATGCAAATTACGGCGGTAGTGTCATTATTAGGATTGATTTTTTTCAGGAGTAAACCTGTACAGATTTGGTACGGAATAGTATTACTTGTATTTCTTATTACAGTAAACTTTATGATGATTTACACAGGGCATCTCGGAGGAAAAATATCACATAGTCACATAATGACTAACTTCTGATGTTCAGCTGATTCAGAATATTCATCATATCATCGGGAAGTTCTGATTCAAAATGCAGTATTTCCTTCGTTCTTGGATGTTTAAACCCTAGCACTCTTGCATGTAAAGCCTGTCTTGGCATTTCATCGAGCAGATTTTTTATTTGTGCTCTAATATTTGCAGTCAGGTTAACGGAATGAGGTACTCTCCCGCCGTATGTTTCATCTCCAAACACAGGATGACCATGGTTTGCCAGATGCACTCTTATCTGATGAGTTCTCCCCGTTTTTAAATTCAGTTTTAGAAGTGAAAGGAATTCATATTCTTTTAATACTTCATACATTGTAATAGCAACTTTGCCTCCTTCCTCATCATCTTTAAGTACAGTTACTTTTTTTCTGTCGCGTTTGTCTCTGGCAAGTCTTGATTCAATAATCCCTCTCTTTTTCTTAAGGTTACCCCAGATAATAGCCTGATATTCCCTTTCAATATCATGCTTCATAAATAAGTCTGAAAGCTTGCTATGAGTCACTTCATCTTTAGCAATAACGAGAAGTCCTGAGGTATCTTTATCAAGACGATGAACAATCCCTGCTCTCTCAAATCCATTCATACTTGAAAGATTTTCTTTTTTGCTGTCAGCATAATACATTATTGCGTTTACCAGTGTTCCAGAATAATTTTTGTATGCCGGGTGAGTGACCATACCTGCGGGTTTATTAACTATCATTAGATACTGGTCTTCAAAAACGATATCGAGCGGTATATATTCCGGAAGAATATCCTGTTTTTCGGGTACAGGAAGCTCAATTTCGATTTCGTCAAATGGTTTGAGTATATAATTAGATTTAACAAAATTCCCATTAACTAAAACATTCCCCCGATTGATAGCTTTTTGAACCTTTGTACGGGTTGCATTCTCAACAAAAACAGTTATATATTTATCTAATCTTTGCTTTTCTTTAATGTTAGGGACGGATAATTTGTAGTTTTTTTCCAATGTATGTTAATAAATTGTAAAATACTAAGTCAAACGAAAATAGTTTGAAACTTTTGTGATAGAAAATACGAATATTAATCAAGTAGTTCAATTTGAAAACAACAAAACAAGGAGAAAAACAATGAGAACACTAAAAAAATATCTATTCGTATCAACAATAATTGCTTTATTCTTTTCAGCAAATTTACTGAAAGCTGAAATAATCAGTGCCGCAAACACATCCGATTTGAGAATTCATATTTACAAGGAATTAGTTGACATTCTCAAATCGCCAGTATGGCTGAATTTTCAAGATAAAAATCTTAAAGGCGAAACAGAAGTTACAATTTGTGTATGCCGTACGGGTAAAATCATGCTGAAATCAATTGAAGGTGAGAATCAGGTTTTAAACAACATGGTTTCACATAAATTCAACTCATTAAACCTTTGGACAGCAACAAATTTTGCCGACAACAACTTCAGTTTTAAAGTTGTTTCTAAATAGTGTTTAATTTTCCATTAATTCCCTTCGAATAAGAGAAACACCGGCAAAAATAAGTTTGGCCGGTGTTTTTTATAGATTTATTTGTAATATTTAACTTAATTCATATAATTGAACCCACCTCGCTTTCTCTTTATCTTACTTATTTCTAACATAGTTATGACGTTTAGTTAAATTTTAACTTGAATTTATTATAATTTTGTTCTATATTTCATACAAATAAATTATTGAATATGGAAAAAACTTTTTTTAATAAGACGGGCAAGAAGTTTTTTTATTATTTGTCTTTTGCTATATATTTTACGGGGTTTTTGTATATCTCCGGCTGTACGGGTTCTGATGTGGAAGACGCAGCGGTTTTAAGGGCAAGGGATTCTGTAAATGTTTATTCCCATATTGCTTTAGCATTTACAGACTATAAAACCTCACTGGATTACAATAAGGAAGAAAATAGTAAAAAAGCAAAAGAGTCGTTTGAAGAAGCTTTAAGTACACTTCAGGAAATAAACTCTAAATTGATTGAAGACTCAACACGAACAGAATGGAAAAGCGATTATAACAATCTAATGGTCAGTATTATTCAGGACTATTTGTACACACAAAAAGATATACCAGATAAAAGTTTGGTGTTTAAACTAGCAAAGAAATACGGGGTTAAATACGATAAGATTTCATTTCAATCAGAATTAAGCGGCGATATAGAGCCATTACCTGACGGAAGCGATGTTCCGCTTGTTAGTAACAGTGCGGTCGACGAGTATATCGATTTCTTTTCAAAAACGGACAGGGGTAAAAATTTTATTGATAAGACAACATACCGATCCGGGAAATTTTTTCCATTAATAAGAAAAATACTAAGATACCATAATACACCGGAGGAAATGATTTATCTATCAATTCAGGAATCCGGACTTAATCCAACAATAGTGTCAAAAGCAGGAGCAGTAGGTCTCTGGCAGTTTATGCCGGCAACCGGCAGGGCTTACGGACTGTATCAGGACGGTTACAGAGATGACAGACGAGATTTTGAAAAATCAACCGATGCTGCAGCCAGACATTTAAAAGATTTATACAGAACATTCGATGACTGGTATCTTGCCTG
Organism: Ignavibacteria bacterium; assembly: GCA_041649015.1. Taxonomy (NCBI): domain Bacteria; kingdom Pseudomonadati; phylum Ignavibacteriota; class Ignavibacteria; species Ignavibacteria bacterium. Next base: position 18,446 of record JBAZNU010000002.1, on the reverse strand, counting down.
GGCGGCTTACAATGCAGGACCAGGAAGAGTTAACAGTGCTATTAATAAAAGCGGATCAAGGGATTACTGGACTTTAAGGAGCTATCTTCCGGGTGAAACAAAGAATTATGTTCCATCTATTCTTGCACTTTCATTTATTTACAGGAATCCTGAAGAATATGGATTTAAAGACCTTGAATACGGCAAACCGATTTCTTTTGACAGAATAAACTTTGACGGAAGTATTACTCTGGATAAGATTGCAGAATACTCAGGAACAGACATAGAGACGATAAGGGAGCTTAATTCAGAACTTACAAGCGACGTAGTTCCCGATTATGAGATTCCATATCAATTAAGGATTCCTCATGATTCGTATAAAACATTCGTGACAAACTATAAGAAATCATCTGACTACAACAGCAGTCAACCCGAGCCCGAATTTGCAGGGAATGAACAATCATCATACTATTCATCTGAGATTTCAATAGTTACATACGATGTAGAAAATTATAATCCGGGTGATCAAATAAATCTCGGAAGCATAACGGATAAAACCCGATTAATTTACATTTATAAAGGTAATGAGGGATTAAAATTCGTAGCAGACTCATTTAAGGTAAGGGAATCGGATATCAGACGATGGAATTATCTGTCTTATCCTTTAATGCCAAAACCGAATCAGACTCTTTCAATATATCTAACAAAAAAACAATACAACACTTTGTATAAAATCGAGGATGAACTTGAAACTGGAAGTATCGAGAATAAAGAAAATAATAATGAGAATACATATTCACAAAACAATAATAATGTAAACTACGGAAAGAAAATAAACACGAATAATAACGGAAATACCGGTATTTCGGATAAAAAGGAAAACGTTTCCGAGAAGAAAGAGAAGAAAGTCCCAACAGAGAAACTTCAGACATATACCGTTAAAGAAGGAGAGTATTTGGGAGAAATTGCAGAGAAATACGGTGTTAAAGTATCAGATATACGTGAATGGAACGACCTGCAAGGTGATAAAATTCTTGTAGGACAAAAATTAAAGATTTATTCCGATAAGGTTGTTAAAACGAAATCTGAGAACACATCTTCAAAAAGCACATATCACATCGTTGCAGATGGAGAATATCTATCTGAAATCGCGAATGAATATGGTGTGACTGTCAGTGAATTAAAAGAATGGAATGACCTTGAAGACGATAAAATACTGGTAGGGCAAAAGATTATCGTATCTGAACCAAAATCTACTGATAAGAAAACATCAGGAAGAACAAAAACTCATATAGTAAAAGAAGGAGAAAACTTATCCGGAATAGCCGAGAAGTATAACGTAAGCGTAAAAAATATAAAGGACTGGAACGATATTGAGGATGATATAATAATCCCCGGACAAGAACTTAAATTATCAAAACCATCAGAAAAGAGCAATAAGGAAACTACCAAGTCCAAAATATACAAAGTTAAAAAAGGTGATACTCTCGCTTCAATCTCTGAGGAATTCAATGTATCAATTGTAAACTTGAAAAAATGGAACGACTTAAACAGTGATGGAACGATATACGTAGGTCAGGAATTAAAACTTACCGGTAATGGTCAATCAAATGACAGCAAAACAAAAGATAACACAACAACAAAGAAAAACAAAATAAGAAAGAAGAAAAACAATTAGGGAATTATATTCATATTGAAAGAAATTATTAAAATTATTAGATTGCATATTAATTGAAAACGCTGGCATAGCTCAGCTGGTAGAGCAGCTGATTTGTAATCAGCAGGTCGGGGGTTCAAGTCCCTCTGCCAGCTCCATTTAAGCCTCAGGATTATTAATTCTGAGGCTTTTTATTTAAAGAAATGTAACAGTCCCGACACGTCGGGAGGGGTTCAAGTCCATCTGCCAGCTCCATTTAAGCCTCAGGATTATTTATTCTGAGGCTTTTTATTTAAAGAAATGTAACAGTCCCGACACGTCGGGAGGGGTTCAAGTCCATCTGCCAGCTCCATTTAGTCTTTAAGATTTTAAATTTGGTGGTTTTTGCGGATTTGTGTAGATGCGATTTAGATTGCTACTACGAAATATTCCAATCAAATATTGATTCAAAAATTTAATACAATTATTAACGGAACAGTATAAGATCAATTTTCGCTTAATCCAATTTCGAATGTCTTGGACATAAATCAAACCATAAAATCTGATGTTTCAAATGCTCAATTATTATTAAATCAAAACCATAAAAAGAAAAAGCCCTCAAATAAGGGCTTCTGTTATTTTTATTATATTGTTCTCCTTAACTCTCTATAATTTCAATTTTTTTATCCATTCTCTTCATATAGTTTGAATCCATGTCTTTCATGTTTTTCTTAAGTTCTTCCATGCTTTCATTGAATTTTTTCATCGAATCTTTGAATTCCTTCATATCAAAATCAAATTCTTTCATGTTTTCTTCAAACTCTTTCATGGATTCTTTTACAGATTCTTTAATATCATCAACATCAACATCGATATCAACATCAATATCATCTTCATCAATTTCCGGTATATTTTTCATAAAATTCTCGCTTTTTAGCTGTTCATTTAGTTTAGTCAATGATTCATTCAACTTCATCATTGATTTATCAATGAAAACATTTAGCGAATCCATATTCTCAATCTTTACTTTTATTTTAATTCTTCCGGAATCTAAAGGTACCATATCAGGCAAATAATTAACATATTGCATGAAATCCGTTGGTAATACATCAATATTCCCTAATTCATCAAGTTTTTCAAGGTCTGTTAAGTGTTTGTTCGAAAGAAATGCTACATCTCCCTCGCTTCTCAATCTCATTAGCAGAGATAAATCGGGTAGTTGTGCATATTCAGCCTCTTCAAATATTGCAGAAAATTGTTCATTATTATAAGTATTCTCATTTTCTTCTTTCACAACCATAGTCAAGTTCTTATTATTATCTAAAGTTAAGTCGGAATTGGCTTTTTCCGGTGATATTACACTCTTAACCGTTTCATAGGCAAGTTGTGGTATTCTTCTTATTACTTCTGATTCCCCAAATGCATAGTAGATAAACCCTGCTACAAGTGCAATAATTACTGATGATACAATTCTGTCTTTCTGTTTCATTACCAAATTATTTAAATTTGTAAATTCTCCCTTTTATTAGATTACGCATCATATACCTCATTGTTACAATGATGTTAGAAAATTATATCCAAAATATTTCCTATGATACCTTACTTATTTTTTACCTGATAACACAATAATAATAATTTATCAAATTGTAATAAATCCTCTTCCCGAAACAAGATTAAATAAAAATACAAAACTTATTGCACTGGACGACAGTAAACACATATCTGAGATGCGAAAACTCATATCCGAACTGAAATTACTGTTTAATAAGCTGCCATCTCTTCGCAAGCCTTAAGAATCCAGATATCCTGGGGTAAAGCTTCTTTTTCAAGAACCGGGTGAAATGGTACATGAACGTCAAGTCCGGCTACCCTTTTAACAGGAGCATCAAGAAACTCAAAACAATTTTCAGAAATCAAAGATACAATTTCGGCTCCAAAACCCATAAACTTAGAATCTTCATGAAATACAATAACTTTACCTGTCTTTTTCACTGAGTTTATAATTGTTTCCGTGTCGAGCGGGACGATTGTCCTTAAATCAATAACCTCAACACTTACATATTTCTTTTCCATTTCTTTTGATGCACGTATTGCTTTCTCAACCATAGCACCGTAGGTTATAATGGAAATGTCATTCCCTTCCCTTTTAATGGATGCTTTCCCAAAGGGTAAACAAAACTCTGCGTCAGGCTCAGGTGATTTAGCAAATCCCTGCCGGTATAAATATTTGTGTTCAAGAAAAAGTACCGGGTCATTAAGGCGGCAAGCAGTTTTAAGAAGTCCTTTTGCATCTTCCGAATTTGATGGATAAGCAATATACATCCCGTGGGATTTTGCAAACAGAGCTTCAATATTCTGGGAATGGTAGTGCCCACCTCCGATATATCCTCCGCAAGCTGCACGAATCACTAAAGGACAAGAGAAAGAATTGTTTGACCTGTATCTGTACATCACGAGTTCTTCCCTGATTTGCATCATAGCAGGAAAAATGTAATCAGCAAACTGGATTTCTACAACCGGTTTAATTCCTGTAATAGAGGCACCGATAGCAGTACCGATTATCGATGCTTCAGCAAGAGGAGAATTAAATACTCTATCATCACCGAACTTTGTTGACAATCCTTTAGTAGCTGTAAAAACACCTCCTTTACCGTCTGCAACATCCTCACCGTAGATTACCATATTCGGATTCCTTTCCATCTCTTCATGAAGTGCATGATTCACCGCGTCCACCATGACGACAGGCTCACCAGGATTTACATTTTTCCCGTATTCAATAACTGCCTGCTCTTCTGGCGGACAGTATAGATAATCCATAACAGTATTTGCTTCAGGAATAGGCTGCTTTATTACATCATCGGCAATAGCCATAACATCATCATGTATCTGCTTTTTCATTTCTACTATCTTCTCCTTATTAAGTATGCTCTTTTCAAGAAGAAGTTTTTCAAGTTTCAATAATGGATCCTGTTTAATATCCTCTGCAAGGGATTCTTTACTTCTGTATTTTTCCTGAGCATCTGAGGCAGAATGGGAGCGTAACCTTACTACATCAGCATATATCAATGAAGGACCATATCCTTCTCTTGCGAGTCTCACAGCTTCTTTAGCAGTGCCGTAGCTTTCAAGGAAATCCGTTCCGTCAATATGAAATTTATTCAGACCTTCAAAACCAGAACAAGCTTTAAAGATTGAACCTCCGGCAGCCTGATCTTCTACGGGGACAGAAATTGCAAATTTATTGTTTTGTATAAGAAATATAACGGGCAGCTTCTTTCTTGTCGCCCAGTTCACTGCTTCAAAGTATTCACCCTGCGAAGTTGATCCTTCACCACCAGATACATAAACCACTTCATCGGAATTTCTGAGAAATGAACTAAGTGCCGTACCTACAGCCTGAAGATATTGAGAACCTGTCGGTGACGATGCCGTAGGCATTCGGAGTTTTTTACTGCCCAAATGAGTTGGCATTTGTCTGCCGCCCGTAAATGAGTCAGTTGCCCTTCCAAGTCTGTGCTGAAGGATCTCTTCAACAGTAAGCCCCAAAGTCAAACCTAGTGCATCATCCCTGTAGTACGTATAAAACCAGTCTTTACCGGGTTTCATAGCCATAGCAGCAGCTACCTGTACTGCTTCATGACCCGATCCCGAAATAAGGAATGCAGCTTTACCCTGTTTAATCAGATTTTCAGTCCTGTCATCCATCAGCCTGGTCATAAGAATTAATTTATATGCATCGACCATCTGCGTTTCAGAAAGACCAAAGAAATTATCTTTATCTTTCATAAATTTCCTGTTCTGCTTTTTTGCCATAACAAATTATGTTTTAACGTTTAACTTCATGCGACTTTATTAATTTTTTACTGTGATTCTTACGAAGTACATATAATTACTTTGAAAATATCATTTTAACAATCACAGTTAATTGTATAGAATAAATCAGGTATTAATAATATTTTAACATATAAAAATCAGAAATAATTTCTTTGAATACAATTGCAAATAAAATACTGCTTATCGCTTTAGCTATTCTTTCTTTTCAGTTTACAAGTTGCAGAAAAGCTGAGATTAATTCTCCGACATTATTCAGGCTTAATTTCCCTCTCGGGCTCGAAACGCTTGAACCTGTTATGTCTAACTCCCCCCAGACTATCTGGGTACTTATGAATGTCATGGAAGGACTTGTATCATACAACCAACAAAATCAGATTGTTCCTCAGATAGCCAAAGAATGGAAAGTATCAGATGACGGACTATTGTACACATTTGTACTTAATACTGATGTAAGGTTTCATAACGATCCCTGCTTTCCGGACAGTAAGGGAAGAAAGGTTACTTCAATGGATTTTAAATACTGTCTGGAACGAGTAAATGACCCCGCGACAAAAACACGCGGACTCTGGGTATTCAGAGATAAAATAAAAGGAGCAAAGGAGTACTATGAATACAAAGCAAAAAAGTCAAATGTAGATATGGATGAAATTTCAGGAATAAAGGCACCTAATGATTCGACGCTGACAATTGAGCTGATTGATCCCTTTGCACCATTTCTTTCTTTGCTAACAATGTCTTATGCTCTTGTTTATCCGAAAGAAGCAGTTGAATTTTACGAAGATAATTTTTCGGTTCATCCTGTCGGAACCGGACCTTTTATGTTTAAAGAATGGCAGCTCGATAAGCAGCTTACATTAACAAAAAACCCGGAATATCATGAAAAGGATTCAGCCGGGAATAATCTACCGTATTTAAACGATGTTGAAATAACATTTACAAAATCTCAGGAGACAGAATTTCTGGACTTTCTGAACGGAAAGTACGACTACCATGAACCATCATCAGAGATTATTGATGCTATAACGGACGAAAATGGTAATATGATTGATAAAAACAAAAATGATTATGTGCTTGTAAAACAGCCGTGGCTTAATACCGTTTATTTAATAATGATACAGAACGATAATTTACCTGCGGGTATATCTTCTCCTTTTTTAAACAATAAGAAACTCAGACAGGCGTTAAACTACGCAATCGATAAGGAACGAATTGTGAGATTTGTACTTAAGAACCGGGGACATGCTGCGTATAACGGACCTCTACCAGTAGGAATGCCGGGTTACGATTCTTCAATAATCGGATATAAGTATAATCTAAACAAAGCAAAGGAATTACTTGCCGAAGCAGGATATCCGAACGGTAAAGGACTGACACTGACTTTATACATTTCCAATGACGAATTACAGAAGAATATTGCAATTTCTATTCAGGAACAAATGAAAGATATCGGAATTGATTTTAAGCTTGAACAGATGCTTCAGGCAACTTTAAACACGCAGCAGCAACAGGGTGAACTCGCTTTTACTCGCGGTAACTGGGGTGCTGATTATTTTGACCCTGAAAATTTCATGTCACTTTTCTATTCAAAAAACGTAGTTCCGTTTGGACCGAATAAAACCGGTTATTCTAATCCTGAAATTGACAGATTGTATGAGAAATCAATCAGAATAACCGATTTCGAAGAACGTAAAAAGATATACAACGAAATGGAAAGGATAGTTGTAGAGGATGCTGCATGGATTTATTTGTACTATAATCAGAAACACTACCTTCTAAGGAACAACGTTATCGGATTTTTTCTTGACGGCTTAAACAACCTTGTACTTAAATATACAAAGAAGATATAACAAAACGCCTTTCTTCAATAAAAAGGCTTTTGCAGTAATATTTTCTTAGTTTAATTGATTAACATTATGAATTCAATAATTATTTTAAGTTATCTTTTTTAATAATACTTGACCTTTGGTAATATATTTATAGAAATGTTTATTGGTGATGCTATGTATAACATTTATAATATATTGCTACTGTGATTTCTACATATCTAATATTCAACTACCTTGCATAATAATAATTCATAAAATTGCGCATTAACCTCTCACTAATGACATAATTTCAAGCTAAGGCGACCCTTAGGTAATGCTTTGGCAATGTTGAAGCGTGCAATGTTTTTGTTACGACATCATAAAACCTATTCTGATATAAGTCATTTAACAACAAATTAGAAAACAGATGTTTAAAATTATCTGATTTACATTCTATTTGGATTAAAGTCATATTTAACGTGTGAAAAAGAAATTAGTTGAAATAAATACAATAGTTCGTTAAATTAATACAATTAAGATTATTATTTTATTATGATTGACGATTCATTTTATAAAGATATTTTTGACAACAGCTCTGAAGCGATACTATTCACTGCACCTGACGGGAGGATTTTCTCTGTTAATCATGCTGCCTGCATGATGTTCGGTATGTCTGAAGAAGAGATTATCGAAGGGGGCAGAGAGAAAATAGTTGACTACACTGACCCAAGATTGCTACCTTTAATTGAGAAAAGAAAACGCGAAGGTTTCGTTAATGGAGATCTTACTTTTATCAGGAAAGACGGGACAAAATTTCAAGGCTTTTTATCTTCAAAAATATTCAGGACAAAAAGCGGTGAAGAAAGAACCAGTATGTTGATAAAGGATATGACTAAATATAAAGATGTTCTAAATAGACTGAAAGAGAGCGAAGAGAAGTACAGGAATCTTTTTAATAGGTCTCAGGTTGCAATGGCTCGTACAACAATTGATGGTTCTGCAATATTGGATGTGAATGAAAAATACTGTGATTTTACGGGTTATTCCAAAGAAGATTTAATTGGTAAACCAGCAGCATATGTTTGGGCACATCCTGAGAAAAGAAACGAAATAACGGCCATTTTAAGTGAAAAAGGAGTGGTAACAGATCATGAAGCAGAAATTGTTTTCAAAAATGGAAGAGTTGTAACAATACTCGTTTCATTAGTTGTTTTTCCGGAGGAATATTCAATTGTTAGCTGCATAGTCGATATCACAAAGCGGAAGAAAATGGAGAATGCATTGAGAAAAAGCGAACAAGAATTATTAATATCAAATACCGAAAAGGAGAAATATTTTTCAATACTGGCTCACGACCTAAGAAGTCCAATCAGTTCTTTTATTGGACTTACGGAATTAATGAAAGCAGATGTCGGGCAGTTTACGATAATAGAGCTTGAATCTATTGCTGACAAGATGAACCAATCTGCAAAAAACCTGATGTCTCTTTTGTCTAATTTACTTGAATGGTCGATGGTGAAAGGAGGCATGGTAAATTTTGAACCGAAAAATATTGATCTTTGGGAATTAGTGGATTCTATCGCTCAAGAGGATGTTGATTTATTCAAAAACAAGAAGATTGATTTTCATAATCATATACCAAAGAACACATTCGTATTTGCTGATGAAGATATGCTTAGAATAATAATACGAAATTTAATTACGAATTCTGTAAAATTCTCGAATGAAAAAAGCAGTGTCCAAATTAGAGGAAAAGAACTAAATGATAATTCTGTTGAGATATGTGTTTGTGATAATGGAATCGGTATGAGTGATAATATCCTCAATAATCTTTTCAAACTTGACGCTAACGTTAAAAGAGAGGGGACTGCAAATGAGAAAAGTACAGGATTAGGATTGATGATTTGCAAGGAATTTGTGGAAAAACACAACGGCAAAATATGGGCTGAAAGCGAAGTGGGTAAAGGAAGTAAATTTTATTTCACGCTTAACAAAAAACGCTCATAGCGTATTATCAGATTTCTCATCCTTCATAACTTTAGAATACATAACGATTTGATAATATTCTCAAATTGCTGAGAATAATAATCAATATGCTTCAATATACTGTAATTATGTGTTGATAACTACAAGCAACTAATAGAGCGGTGTTACATTCATATTATAAAACATGAACGCCCACTTATCAGTAACAGCCTCGATTATCATCTTAGTCGGTCTTCCTGAGCCATGTCCCGCGTTGACTTCAACTCTTATAATAACGGGATTGTCACCTTTATAAACCTCCTGCAATCTTGCAGCATATTTAAAAGAATGAGCCGGCACGACTCTGTCATCGTGGTCCGATGTTGTTACCATCGTGGCGGGATAATTTAGTCCTTCTTTCAGATTATGGTAAGGTGAATATCCGAGAAGATATTTGAATTGTGTTGAATCGTCACTTGAGCCATAATCCGTTACCCATGCCCAGCCAATAGTAAACTTTTGATACTTAAGCATATCCATAACGCCTACTGCGGGAAATGCGACCTTAAACAATTCGGGTCTTTGATTTATGACTGCTCCCACAAGCAAACCACCGTTTGAACCACCTTCAACAGCAAGGAAATTTGAAGAAGTATAACCATTCTTAATAAGATACTCGGCCGCAGAGATAAAATCATCAAATACATTTTGTTTATTAAGTATCGTTCCTGCCATGTGCCACTCTTTACCGTATTCACCGCCGCCTCTTATGTTTGCAAGTGCATATACACCGCCGTTTTCCATAAGAATTATGTTAGCAGTACTGAAAGAAGGTTTCATACTAGCATTAAAGCCGCCATATCCATAAAGTAGAGTTGGATTATTCCCGTCGAGTTTTAGTCCTTTTTTATGAACAATAAACATCGGGACTTTTGTACCGTCTTTACTTTCATAAAATATCTGATTAGTCTCATACTTTTCTGCATCAAATTTAATTTCAGACTTTCTGAATGTTGTAAGTTTGTTGTGCAATATATCATATTTCATAATTACGGCAGGGTATAAGAAAGAAGCAAAGGTAAAATAGACTTCATTATCTTTCTTTTCGGCTTTGAACCCTGTTACTGTTCCGAAAGTCGGGAGTTTGAGCTCCTCTATCATATTGCCATTCAAGTCATAAATATAAATTCTGTCCGATGCGTCTTTCATGTATTGAATCAGAAATTTCCCGTTCGAGATAGAGGCACCGTTTAGAACATCGCTGTTTTCTCCAATAACTTCATAAAAAGTGAAATCCTTTGTATCATATTTTACAATCTTATTCTTCGGTGCATCTTTGTTTGTGTTAATGTAAATAATATCATCAAGATTGTTTATAATTGAATATGAATCTCCGAAACCAGTGGCGATGGGTTTGAATTCAGTATCGCCCCTGATTAAATCCTTAAAGTATAGTTCATTTCCCCTGACTCCTCTTTTACCTTTAGACATATATAAAAACCTCTGGTCTTCAGACAAATATATAGAAGCAGTGTATTCCGGATGTTCTTTATCTTCCCAAATCAACACATCCTGGCTCTGGTCAGTACCTATCTTATGAAAATATATTTTCTGGCTTTGATTTTTGGATGAGAGTTCTTTCCCCTCTTCAGGCGCATCGTATCTATTGTAATAGAAGCCGTCTCCGTGCCATGCAGCCCCGGAAAATTTAATCCATTTAAGATTATCGTTTTGCATTGTTTTCGTTGCAACGTCGATAACAAAAAACTCATTCCAGTCAGAACCTGCTTTTGAAATACCATAAGCAAAATACTTACCATCTTTAGACGGCGAAATCATTGATATTGAGACAGTACCGTCTGTAGAGAAAGTATTAGGATCAATAAATACTTCAGGAGCTCCATCTATTCCTTTTTGAATGTAAAGAACACTTTGATTCTGCATACCATCATTTTTGTAAAAGTAGAAATTATCACCCGATTTGAAAGGTGCTCCGTATTTTGGATAATTCCAAATTTCGTTTAGTCGGGCTCTAATTTTTTCTCGAAATGGTATTTTATCAAGATAAGAAAAGGTTAGTTCATTTTCCTTCATTACCCATTCTTTAACTTCCTCAGAATTCATATCTTCCATCCATCTATAAGGATCCGGGACAGTTACACCAAAATATTCATCAGCGTGTCTTTCTTTTCTTGCCTCGGGATAGCTTAACCTTTGTGCGAACAAACCGGTCGTAAAAGCAAGAAGAAATATTATAAGAAATACTCTTTTCATAATAATAGTATTTGAAAGTTTAATATTCTGTAAAGTAAATATTATCAATTTGTATATATAAATAAGGAAACGAAAAAATCATTTATCGTTTATAATAACGGACTTTCATTAGGTGAAAGCTTTTTCAATTAACATCCTTTGCGTTTCATTGTAAACTTTAAAAGAGCCCGGTGCAGGGCTTGCACTTTCTTTCCTCGATACAAATTCCAGCGATTTACGATTAAAGTTCCTTCCGTTTAGTCTCACCTTGAGGAAATTTTGTGCACCCATATTTTCTGGTTCTTCCTGAACCCAAACAACAGATTTTGCATTCTTGAAGCTGTTGACAACTTCATACAAATTGCTTTCCGGCAAGGGATAGTACTGCTCAAGTCTGACGATTGCCGTGTCTTTTATCTTATTTTCAGTTCTATGTTTCAATAAGTCATAATAAACTTTTCCGCTTGTGACTATTACCTTACGTGCCTTGCTTTTATCGGTTACTGTATCATCGAGGACTTCCATAAATCTGCCCGACGTAAATTCTTCAATATGAGATTTCACGTCAGGATGACGCAATAAACTTTTTGGAGTAAAAATCACAAGAGGTTTTCGTATTTTAGATTTTGCTTGATTCCGAAGCAGATGAAAATACTGAGCAGATGTTGTCAGGTTGCATACACGCATATTCTCTTCAGCGCATAATGTCAGAAATCTCTCAATCCTTGCGCTTGAATGTTCAGAACCCTGTCCTTCCTGTCCGTGTGGAAGCAGCATAACAAGATGGTTTGGGAGTTTCCATTTGGTATAAGAAGCAACTATAAAATTATCGAGTAAAACCTGAGCCGCATTTGCGAAATCACCAAATTGCGCTTCCCAGATTACGAGTGAAATCGGGTCGGAAGTTGTATATCCATATTCAAAACCAAGTACCGCTGCTTCGGATAATAAGCTATCGTATGTTTCTACCTTTGCCTGGTTAATACTAATGTGATTAAGCGGAATATATTCAGAATCGTCAAGTATATCCGTCAGCAATGTGTGCCTATGTGAAAACGTGCCCCGAGAAACATCCTGTCCGCTGAATCGCACAGGTATTCCATCAAGAAGCAGCGACCCTAATGCAAGTGCTTCACCCAATGCCCAATCTGCACCTGTATTCTTTGTAATAAATTCTTTTCTTCCTTCGATAAATTTTTTCAGTTTCGGATGAAGATTAAACGTAACGGGTAGTTCTGTTAATCCATTGACTATCGTCTCAATTGCTTCTTTCGATATTGAAGTCTCACCGTCATTCCTGAACTTATCAATTTCTTCCTGACTTGCAGAAAGCGGAATATCCGTGAATGGTTTTATGTACGTATCCTTCCCTATTTTTATGTGTTCGTAATTAGCATCCATCTTTTCGAATATCTGCTTTTCCATTTCTTTAATATCATCGTCTGTTATTACTCTATCTTCGATTAGTTTTGTCTGATATATATTCCGAACGGAAGGATGCTGCTTTATAGTGTTGTAAAGTAATGGTTGTGTGAAACCTGGTTCATCTGTTTCATTGTGTCCCAATCTTCTGTAAGAAAATACATCGATTACAACATCCTTTTTGTATTTCATTCTGTACTCATAAGATAGTTTTGTAACCCACATACATGCCTCAGGATCGTCGCCGTTTACGTGAAATATCGGTACTTGAATCATCTTCGCTACGTCTGACGCATAGACTGATGAGCGTGCGTCGGAAGGAGTTGTTGTAAATCCAATCTGATTATTGATAATTATATGTATAGTACCACCAGTCCTGTATCCATGCAGCTGCGAAAGATTAAGTGTTTCTGACACAATCCCCTCCCCTGCAAACGCAGCGTCTCCATGCAAGAGCACAGGTATAATTTTATTCTTATCAGAGTCATTTAATTTTGTTTGCTTAGCTCGAACAATTCCTTCAACGACAGGATTCACAAATTCAAGATGTGAAGGATTCGATGCAATAGATATCTTAACCTTTTTGCCTTCAACAGTTTCATATGTCCCGGATGCTCCGAGATGGTATTTTACATCTCCGGATCCCTGCGTCGATTTCAAATCAATAATATCTTCAAACTCCGAAAAGATTGCATGAAGAGGTTTACCTATAATATTAGCAAGTATATTCAGTCTTCCTCTGTGAGCCATTCCTAAAACAATTTCTTTTGCATCATCATTAGCAGCGTCATTAATCAGGTAGTCAAGTATTGGTATAATTGTCTCAGACCCTTCAAGGGAAAATCTCTTATGTCCTAAATATTTTTTATCAATGTATTTTTCGAAATCTTCGGCTTGTATCAACTTGTAAAGAATATTCTTTTTAAAATCATTATTATATATAGGTGTATTCCTTACAGTTTCCATATTGTTCTGAAGCCACTGCTTTTCATCAGGGTCTTGTATGTGCCTGTATTCCACGCCGATGTTTTCGCAATAAGTCTGATGAAGCATATCAAGAATAGCACGAAGAGATGCTGTCTTATATCCTCCGAGTCCGTCGCAGAAAAATTTCCTGTCAAAATCCCATACGGTAAATCCATAGTTTAGGGGATCTAGTTCAGCATGATACTGTGCCTTTGGATGCAGTGGGTCAAGGTTTGAAAGTAGATGACCTCTGACTCTATACATGTTCATAAGTTGTGTAACACGGGTATATTTCTCAATCTCTTTTATATTAAAAGAAGAATCAAAATCCTCCGGGTTGTTGTCAGGCTTCCAAATAAGTGGCTTCACGAGCAACCCAAGGTCTTCAAATATCTCTTCATAAAAATTATCTTCACCTGAAATGAGTTCGCTTATCTTTTTAAGGAATAATCCTGACTCTGCTCCCTGAATTATTCTGTGATCATAAGTACTCGTGATGTTCATTACTTTACTTATTCCGAGAGTTGAAAATATCTGTCCGCTTGCTGCTTCAAACCCCGGCGGATAGTCAATACTACCGGTCGCAATAATTGCACCCTGACCAACCATTAATCTGGGATTAGATGAAGAAGTTCCTATTGTTCCAGGATTTGTGAGTGAAATAGTTGTACCCATAAAATCGGATACTTCTATCTTGTTGCTTCTTGCCCTGTTTATAATATCATTGTATGAATCGAAAAATTGTCTGAAGTTCATAAGATTTGCCTTTTTAATATTAGGTACTATCAAAGAACGTGATCCATCCTTTTTTATAAGGTCAATAGCAAGCCCTATGTTTACATCGTTTCGCTTAATTACCATCGGACTTCCGTCAATTATCGTATAAGCATTATTCAGAACAGGTATAGTCTTAAGCGCCTTTACAATTGCCCAGCCGATAATGTGCGTGAATGATATTTTTCCCTGCTTGGTTTTTCTGAAATGATTATTAATAAACTTTCTGTTTTCTTCAAGAACTTTGACAGGGATAGTGCGGAGCGAAGTCGCAACCGGAATCGTAAGGCTGCTGTCCATGTTTTCAATAATCTTTACTCCTGCACCGCGTATCGGTATTACATCCTCGCCTGCAACAGGAGTCGGAAGTTTTGCATTGCTTTGCTTTACTCCGGAAGCATCTGTTTTATTGACTTCTGTATTTCTCTTTTCTTTAATGTACTCTCCGGTTTTTCTTAAATCAATATCAATTGACCTAAAAAACTCTCTCCAATAATCGCTTACTGCCTCAGGGGTCTTTTCAAACTGATTCAGCATTTCCATCACATACCATGTATTAACGCCGAACTCTGAAATCTTTTCTCTTTGTTTCTGATTTAAATCATCAATGTTCAATTTCTATAATCCTTATTATTTGTATAATAAAATTTATTCTTTATTACTTATTTATTTATTGAATTTTTATTTTAAGAGAAATCTCTTTTGTCCCATTTTATGCATAGAAACGTCACATCTCCTCTCTTTTTCACATAGAAAATAAAACAAAAATAACCTATAAAAATTCTTTTAAATTACCTATTTTGCAGGACTTTATCTAAACTTTAAATACTACGACTATGAAACAATTATTTGAAAAAATCATATTACTTGGAAGACCGGCTTCAGGAAAATCAGAAGTAATTAATTATATTAAAAATACAAGCGAAACTGAAAGAAGAGAAAGATTTCACATAGGAAAACTCGTTGAAATTGACGATTTCCCGATGCTCTGGACATGGTTTGAAGAAGACGATATTCTTGAAAAGAAATTCCGGAAACCAAGACTCCATTCGGATTCAGAAGGATATTTTAAAGAAGAATACTTATGGCATTTATTAATTGAGAGGATTTCTTTTGACTATGCAAAAAGCGTACGAGACCTTGAGGATAGAGCTAAGGATGTAACTCATTTAATTGAATTCTCAAGGGGTACGGAGCACGGCGGGTATAAGACTGCATTCAAGCATCTTTCAAAAGAGTTACTTGAAAATGCAGCTTTACTATACATAAATGTTCCGTTCGAGGAATCACTTCGCAAGAACCGCAAACGTTTCAATCCTAATAAACCCGATTCAATTCTTGAACATGGGCTGCCGGATGCTAAACTCACTAAAATGTATAAAGAAGTTGACTTTCATGATGTTATTTCCGGAACTACAGACTATCTTGATATTAATGGAGTGACAGTTCCTTATGTTATATTTGAGAATATGCCGTCAAAAACGGATGATCCCGCAATACTTGGTCCCGCACTCGATGAAGTTATTTCAAAACTCTGGAATCTTTACAATAAATAGATTGATATATATTAAGCCCGTGCTTGCACGGGCTTTCTTATTCAATAAATAGATTCTTTACTTTTGCTCTTCCTTCTTCTCGTCTTTCCTCTTCATAGGAAGTACACCCGCCATATCTCCTATTACATTCACAAGCTCTGAACCTGCGGGTACTATTATCTTAGCGTTTGACTTCAATGATGCTTCTAACGTTTCCAGCTTTTTCAATAGCTGTGCATTTCCTGTAAAAAACTTATCCGCTGCTTCATTAACAAGTTTGATAGCCTCCGCTTCGCCTTCTGCTTGAAGTATTTTTGACTGCTTAAATCCCTCTGCCTCTTTTATCTTTGCACGCTTTTGCCCGTCAGCCACTGTTTCAGCAGCCGTTGCATAGTCAATCGCAGATATTTTTTCATTCTCCGCTTTAACCACTTTATTCATCGTCTCCTGAACATCATGCGGTGGGTCAATTTGTTTCAACTCTGTCCTAACAATTTCAATTCCCCAGTTTTTAGTCTCCTCGGCTAAAGTTTTGTGTAATTCTGAATTAATCTTTCCTCTCTCGCTGTTAGCAGATTTCAACGTAAGAGTTCCGATTATATTCCTTAGTGTTGTTCTTGCAAGGTTCACAATCTGCCATTGATAATTATTTACATTATACTGAGAATTTTTCACGTATTCCTCTGAGTCAAGTACTTTAAAATAAACCTGTGCGTCAACTGTTGCGTTCAGATTATCGTTTGTGATTATCTCCTGAGGCTGGGCGTCTATCATTTGCTCCGTAATATTTACCGGGTACATTTTATCAATCACGGGTATTATCCAGTGAAACCCCGGATTCGCAAACTTTTTGTACTTTCCGAGACGCTCTATTAACCCTCTGTGTGTAGGTCTAATTATCCTTATACCCGAAAGGAACAAAAAGAAAATAATTGCTATTATTATGACTAATCCAAAATCTGATGGTGTTTCCATCTCTAACTCCTTTTAAATTGTTTGATGTGATTAAATAATAATAATCTATTTTATGAGGAAATAAAATGCATACTGTAATAATAGTATGCATCTTTTCTAATTTCTTAAATAATTATTTATATGAGTTATCCCTTCTGCCCTGCTAAGACCGTAAAAATCAGTAATCTATTATTTTCCTCTTTCCGAATAAACTCTTACAATAATATTTATTTCCTGTAAAGTACTCTTTTGTTATTATCTTAAATCAGTTCTTATCATTAACAACTGGTCATTTTCTGTGTGTTATTTCCTTAATTAATAACTATTTCAATAGCACCATCCGCTTTGTCTGAACAAACTTCTCTGTCTGTATAGCGTAAAAGTATATTCCGCTCGCAAGTCCCTCGCCGCTGAACCTTGTCTGATGTGTACCCGCATCCAGCTTCTCATTGTTTATCAGAGTTTTAACTTTCTGACCAAGCATGTTGTAAACCTTTATCGTCACGTATGATTTTTCAGGCAGCATGAACCGTATGTTTGTAACAGGATTAAACGGATTCGGGTAGTTCTGCATTAAATCATACTTCTCAGGTAATTCCGTCGAGATATTTATAACGGGTACTACAGGTGCCGTTGTTGAGAATTCATAAATCAAAGGGGCTGTGCCGTTATAATACGGTCTTGTTGCATTGTAAGGATAAATATAAAATTCCTCTCCCGGCTGTCCTGCTCCGCCAGTGTTCACAAGCCTCGGTGCCCAAATGAACATAATATCATATTGCGGTTGTTGTATAACTAAATTCCTGTTCTTATATGGTGTAGTAATGCTCGTATCATAACTCGAACCAAACGTATATAGCAGAAGTTTTCCACCGAGCGAGTCTGTTGTCGGATTCCAGCTGTTCGTAAAAGGATATATATCCGATGACTCAACAAACGCACAGTTCACTTGTCTTTTCTCATACCTGTATGTTGGTATTGATGGATTATCAATTACAAGTGTATCAGCAAATACTTTGAACGGTACTTGTTTCATTCCCCTGTATATGTAATAATTGTCATTGATTTTTGAAGAATCCTGATACCAATACGCATACTGTCCTTCACCCTGTGCAGTCCATTGTATAGTTACTTTCCTCAGTTTATCTGCTGTTAGTGCAGACCTCAAATTCGAAAACGTACCCGCCATCGGATATGAAATTGACTGAGAAATTGACTGCCACGGTCTTGTTAGATCTTTTATATACTTGCTCCCCGTAAGAAACTGATTTCCCTGATTTGACCACGCCCAGCCCTTATGCCTCGTCTGTATTGAATCTGCCG